>CACDXE010000004.1:0-125401 GCA_902556735.1 uncultured Alphaproteobacteria bacterium
AGAAAGCACAATACCCATATAAGAGAGAGTAAAGGATAAAATCATAACTGCTGTCCAAGGGCCTCCTAAAGGGTTATTTTTTCCAATACCTGCAACCCACTGAATTACACCAGGAACGTTGAAATATCCTGAAATATCGCCGCCTCCGTAACCTCCGGTAGTTCCCCAAGTTCCGAAAGATATAAAGCTATTCGCCATAGATAGGTCTTCAAAAAAACTTAAACCCCCTAAATAATTAAATACACCAACTCCAAGTGCTAAGAAAAAAACAAAAAATAACCATGATTGAACAACGCTTACACTCACCATGGGTTTAAATCCACCAGATACTATATAAAACAAGACAACAGCAGTTAGTGCCCACATTGCAGAGTCTCTAGTTATTTCACCTCCGCTGATAAACTCTACAACATTACCTGTTGATCCAATAATTATACCAAGAAACGGAACAGCAAAAAATAATCCGATTATTAGGACTACAATTCTAAGAGTATTACTTTGATAATATTTGTAATACATCTCTCCAGGAGTGATAAAATTAAATTTTCTACTTAGCATCCACTGCCTTTTAAAAAATAATATACTTCCAAGAGGAATTGTTATTACAATTGCAGCAGTAGCTAGAAAAGAGTAACCATCTGCATAAATTAATGATGGAAAAGAAATGATAGTTATGCCTGCAAATGTAGTTACTGTTGCAGAGAAAAAGAATACCCAGGGAGATACACTTCTGTCTGCTAAATAGTAAGCCTCAGGGGTTTTATTTTTTCTAAGAGTTCTAGCTCCCCAAAAAAGACAAAAGCTTATATAAAGGACAAGAAAGAAAAAAAACCAATATAGATTAGAGACCATAACTCAAACTTGAATTAAGAGTTGTAATCAGTCTTTTCCTTAATAATTCTGAGTGCCTCTAATAAATATACTCTAAAGACTTCATGGTTTTCACTCATCGGGAAATGACCAATATCTCTCATTTCAATATAAACTCCTCCTTTTATTTGTCTGGCAGTATCTTCTGTTGCTTCGGGAGGGGTTAGGTAGTCATAAGTACCAGTCAGCATGATAACAGGGCACTTGTGACCATCGATATTTTGCAGCTCATCTCTTAAATCATGATCAACTGAATAAAAATGAAGGTCTCCTTTAAAAGCCTCTGATCCTTGAGTGTAATAATGCCAAGTTAACCATCTATCCATGTCTGGAGATTGTGGGGCCATTAAATCCCAAACTCCACTACCACACACTTGAGCTGCATTGGCATGAGGATGCCTCCACCAATCAATATAAAAACCAGGGGAGTAATGCGCAGCCTCGACAGGGATCACAGCTTTAAATTTGTTAGGATACTTCAGAGCTAATTGAAGAGCCACGTTTCCTCCAAAAGAAGATCCCATAAATATAGGGTTTTCAAGGTCTAGGGCCTTACAAAGTTCTACAATAAAATTACAGTAATGCTCTGCTGTTAATTTATATTCCTCTTTCCACCATTCTGTATTATGAGGTGGATCCGATTTACCATGTCTTGGAAGGTCGTAAGCGATAACTTGATAATTTTGAGTAATTTCTTCATCTTCCAGTAATCCTCTCCACTGATGATTGTGGCATCCAGCAGTATGCTGACATACTAATGGAGTGCCTTTTCCATTTGAAAGATAAAAGACTTTATACTGTTGACCATCTACCTCGATGGTAACGTATCTACCTATTGGGTCATGATGTTTTACTGCCATAAATTTTTCCTTTCAATTTTCTTAATCATACTGGAACTCCTGATTGTCTTAGCAATTCAAATTGAACAGTAAAGTTTCTTAGATTTTGCATTAAGACTAAATGATTACCCTCAATTTTGAGGTCTTCTCTAAATGAGGCTGCATAGATACCATGAAACATAGGTTTTGGAACAGGCTTTGCAAACTCTCTCCATGTTTGCTCTGATGCCCTTAATGCAAAGTCATATGGATCTAAACCTCCAGGGTTAGTATTTATATTTTTAACTTTTCCATCGTGCATCTCGATAATCACCTTCACACTACCCATGTCGAATAGAAATGAACAAGTGTAATATTTAGCCATCGCTTTTATGGTTTCATCTTTTTCAGTAAGCTCTTTATATTTTTTTGCCCAGGATTTTACATCTAAACTCATGAGTTATACCTATTTCTTTTTCCTGGGTGTTTTTGTAGCTTGTTCATCAAATCTCATATGCTTGTCCTTCTTAGGATCATCATAGTCACCGAGAATATTCCTGATGTTACTTGCCTCACCAGGGGACATACCAATTTCTTTTAAAAGACTATCTAGGAAAGGCTGTTGTGCTCTGTATCGAAGAGCAGAATTCACAACATTATCTGCTAAAGATCCTTTTTTTGAATATCCACCTGAAGATGCGGACGGGTTATCAGCGTTACCACTTCCTTCGGCTCCTCCTCCCTGACTAAATCCAGGTAAACCATTTACATCAACAACTTTAATTGAATCAATGTTTTGCATTGGTCTGACCCATTCTCTAATAATACCTTCAATTTTTTCAGCGAGTTTTTGTCTAAGAGCACTTCTTCTACTTGCATCACTTCTAGCATTTTCCGCTTCATTTAGGGCTTTTTTGCCTGCTGCTTCAATTTCATATCTAATTTTCGCAGCCATAGATGCTAATTTTTCTCTCTCAGCATTTTTACTGGCGTCTATTACTCCTAGAGCTTTTGTCTTTTCAGCTTGTTCGACATCTCGAATGGTGTTGACTTTTTCCTCAGCTTCTACTGCTTTAGCTCGAGCATTTTCTTCTTCCATTTTAGTTTTTAAGACTGACTTAGATTTTTCTAAGACTTCCATTTGTTTTTGCTTTTCTTCGATTTCTATTCTTTTTGCCTTTTCAATATCTAAGACTCTTGTCTCTTGCTCCGCAGCAATTTTGAACGCATCAACATTTTTCTGTTGAGCAGTTTTTGCATTTTTAATTTGCTCCTCAGCCATAATGTAAGCCTCTTCAGACTCATATCTTTTTCTAGCTTCTTCTTTTGCTGTTTGAGCTTTCTCCTCAGCAAGTTTAATGTCAACTGATCTTTGTTTTTCTAAACGACTAAATTCAACATCTCTTTCCAATTCAAGAATAGTTTTTTCTGTCTCAATGTCTTTTTGTTTAATCTCGATAGAAGTTTGTTGTCTAAACTCATTTTGTTCTTTTCTTCTTTTTTCAATTTCTTGAATAAGCTTAGTTTCTTGTAAACTTTTTTCCATCTCAACAAAGTCTTTCTTGCTAATCTTAGCAATCTCAATATCTTTTTCTGAGGAGATTTCAGCCAACTCAGACTCTTTGTCTTTCTCAGCTTTTGTTTTTACAGTCTCAGTATTTTCAATAGCTCTTTGTTGTTCGATTTCACGTTTTTGTTGATACTTTGAAAATTCCTCTTCTTTTTCAATTTCTAAAGTTTGTTTAATAGATTGTAGATTTTTATTTCGAATACTAACCTCTGTATCTTTCTCAATATCATTTCTTTTCTTTTTACGTGACTGAGTAAATTCTGTTATTTGAGTTAAACCCTCAGCATCAAATGTATTAGATGGATCAAATACGCCCACAGGTGCTTGGTTAAGAGATGTCAAGGAAACAGTTTCTAACTCCAAACCAGTGTGCTTGATTGCTTCTTCAACGTGAGCTGCAACATTTTTAATATACTCAGATCTATTCTCTTGAATTTCATCAAGACTCATTTTTGCAGCAACAACACCTAATCCATCAACAAAACGACCTTGAACAAGCTCCTTTAAATGATCAGGCTCTAATGTTCTATTTCCCAATGTTTGCGCGGCTATTGAGACAGCTTCAGTTGTAGGAGCTACTCTCACATAGAATTCAGCCGTTACTTCAGCCCTCATTCTATTTTTTGTTATAAAGGATTTACTTCCGTTTCGTTGTACCTCTATACAGAGCGTTTTCATACCTACTGAGGTAATATTGTGAATAATAGGTAAAACGAAGGCACCTCCACTGATCACAACTTGTTCACCTCCCATACCGGTTCTAACAAACGCTATTTCCTTTGAGGAACGCCTATATAACCAATGTAGCAAGTAAACTATAATTGCTATTGCTAACGCTATTAAGATTATTATCGCAATAATATCTGCACCACTAGTAATGTTCATACCTATTTATCACCTCCTAAATTGATGTTACTGTCCATTAACTCTCATGTCTTGTATTGCTGCTTTATAAATTATTAAACCAAAAACTATTTTATTTAAAAAGTCTGCTAAATTATAAATCACATTAACACTGTTGGGATCAATACCCCCACCCAAATGCTCTATGAAATATCCCATTGGATATATAGCCCATCCAATTGTAATAATAAGTCTGTTCGAGAAGAAAACCATTTGTATATTTTCGTTTCCGCATCTAGCATTTGCTCTTCCAGCCTCTCCAACATATAGCTCACCGAGGATGTACAACCATCCAGCTAACCAAACAATGAAACCTAATGTCTTGCTCATATAACCCGCTGCGCCTAAGAAACCTGCTACAACAAAAACTAATGTTCCAACCAATAATCTCCAGAACATACCTTGTTTAACTTTGACAACTGACATAAGCATTGCATAAAAAATAAGTACAAGCATTGGAAAGTTAAGAAACCAATCTATATACCTTAATAAAGTAGGGGCGGTGCCGCTGACTACCCACAGATTTTTTACGAAAAAATAATGTATAGAGGACATCAAACATACAACAGCTATCATTGTCATCGGTGTATGAAATCTTGTGCTTACTTTGCTACGCTCAAAAAAGAAAAATAAGGTGGCACCAATCATGCCAACAGAAATTAACCAAAAAGACCCCCCTACAATGTCGTAAGGCAGAAGCATTTTATTCATTAAAACTTATTCCTCTTAAGTACATATTACCCGTCCTCTTTAACTAATAATAATTTTTGTTTCATATTTTGAAATAAATATTCATTGTAAAAACGACAAAATCTGTTGATTAAACTCATTATTTTTATATTTGCTCCCTTATATGGGGTGCTCTTGAATAAAGTGCAACAAGAGGTAGAATAAGAAGACCGAATATAAATTGTTGCCCCTCAAAACTTAAACCTAGTCCAGCCAAAAATGTACTTATAACTTGAAGTGCAAGAACACCTATTACTGTAAATCCGTAACCTCCATAGCCACCTAATAAGGAAGTTCCTCCTACAGCCACAGCTGCCACTGTTAAAAATAAATATTGATCACCTACACCAATGAACCCTCCACCACTCCAACCCAGTAACATTGCTCCAGTTGCTGCAGAGGTAAACCCACTAATGACATAAACTCCTACCCAATATGCTCTCTCAGAAATTGACAATCTATCAGCAGATAGTCTTTTTCCACCAACAGCATATAAATTCCTTCCCCACTTAGTGTGTCTAAGTCCAACAATTAATAAAATTGAAATCAATATCCAAATTAAAATAACCGGAGGTATTGGAAGACCAAAAAATTTTCCATTTAATGAAGCTAGGTTTTTTAACCAGTCTGGAACCACACCAAACACAGTTCCACCTGTAACAGTAGGTAGTGACACCAATATCTGTACTCCCCCAACTACCATGAACCCAACTCCAAGCGTAACTATTAATGATTGTCCTTGGAGATTAAAACTTATCAAACCATTGAAAAGCCCAACAATCGTACCAAAAGCAAGAATAACTATAAACGCAAGCCAAGGAGGGACTCCAAGTGAAATAAGTGACATTAATCCTAGATTAGTCGCTCCGATTAAAAATGGTATTGATAAATCGAGGCCGCCTAACATCACAACTAATGTTTGTCCAATAGTTGCAAGCCCTAAGAAAGAAGCAAAAACCAACATAGATTTAATATTCTGCAATGATAAGAAGCCATCAATAGAAACTGATCCTATTATAAAAAGACCAACTAGTACGGCGACTCCTATTATCACGCTCTTATTAATATTTAAAAATTTGTATGCAAGAAATGCTAAGATTAAGAAACCTAATAGTATGATTGCTGATACGACTGTTCTACCTGAGAAGAAACCGGGTACCAAAAAACATAGTAATATAAAAAGGCCTAAAAGAAGTAAAAATCCCGTAACAGCTATCCAGTTCTTTGCAATAAGGTCCCAAAAAAGGCTTCTTTTACTTGTGGTTTCAGTAGTTTCAGGAGGTTGAGATCCATCTTCCTTTACTAAAGATCGATAAGACCATCTAACTAAGAAAAAATGCCATCCCCAAAGAATTATGGCAACAACAGCTACAGAGTAAAATGCAACCTGTATCCAATCAGTTCTATCTACATAGCCAAGAACTGCGGTACCTATCCCAGCAGCAACAGCAAAAAGAATTCCAAGTCCTTTTAAAAAATTATGAGTTCTTTTCTCCATTTACTAAACTTTTCTATCTTCTGATAGACCTCCCCATTTTTCAAGTCCTTCTTGAGATTTTAATTTTATTTTATAAACACCAAACGCTTGCCATATCAAAGGCGAAATAGCTATTCCAATTGCAGTAATTAAAATCATTTTCCAATAAGGATAACCAATTGCGAAGAACATCGCTGACCATGTCAATGCAGCTATACTTAAAATAGCAATGTAAGGTCTGAACCTAGCAAATGATATTTTTGCTCCCATTGTTAAATATGTAAAAAATTGAAATACAAATATTGCAAATATAATTAGAGCTGCTTCTTTAAGCCAAGTTACTTCACTTGTGATAAATACACCACGGATAGGTCTTGTATAGTTTATTGATGATGTATCGCCAACAATTAATTCTGTAATAATTGGAGAGTAAAACTTGCTTCCATCATCAGTAATAATTGTTCCAGATGGCGAGGCTAAAAAGTATACAGCGAGTATTGCTAATACACCGAGGAAAATAATGAAAACATTATTCAAATTGATATTCGAGAAAAGAGTTGGTGCCGTGAGTAAAAAAAGTAAAAATAAAATTAGTATTACAGCGTATCCATCTATCCCAAAGAAACTCTGTCTATTTGACTCAATGCCGTAATAAGATATAGCAGCAAATACAATAAATGAAATTGCTATTGCAAATAATACCAATGTTTGTGTTTTGATTTCTTTTCTAAATCTTGGCATAGCAATTATTACTATCGCAGATGTAAAGAAAACTATTCCTCCTAAAGTTGCGACAGCGTAAGCGAAGCCAACCAAAGCACTCGAGGAAGATGAAAAATCAGGCAATCCTGCACCAACTCTTAGATATTCAGATGTAAAATACTGAGGAGCATAATTTAAAATATATTGTAAGTTGGTACCCAAATCAGCGTTAACGAAATAAGCCTCTCTCGTGCCACTCCAAACACAGCCGAAGAAAATAACAATTGCTGCAATAATAAAAGACACTGTTGGGGCATCTCTATGTTTAACAAGCAAATAGACAAGATAAATCAAGGCTGCTATTCCGATAGCAATAAACATCCACACTGTAGAATTTCCACCCTCTGCGCATGCCTTGCCTGTGATTAAACAATCACTCCCGGACTCAAGTGCTTTTTCAAAAATCTCAGCATCTTTAGATTTACCTCCAAAACCTCCCACAGTCCCTCTAGTTACTTGATCAAATTTCATATGAATTTGAACAGCAGCAGCACTTAATGTTCCAATAATAAAAAATACAAAAACTGATAAATTTTTGAATGCTTTTTGAATATAAGGAAGTGCAATAAGTATTAAAAGAGAAGCCACCAATACCGCACCGTATGATAAGTCAGTAACGAAACTTTGAAATCTTTCAAACCTAAAAGTTGATAGAATAAAATTTATCAAATAAATGTTAACTGAACCTAGAATAGCTCCAAATGCACCTCCTCTTCCACCAATTAAACTTGACCCACCTAATACAAGTGCTGTAACTGCCATCAATGTATATGTAGTACCTTGAGTTGGGTCTCCAGAACCAATTAAGCCTGTAAAAGCAATAGCTGCGAGTGCAGCGTAAACTCCACCGATAATATGAGCGCCAATTCTTACAACGTAAATTCTCACTCCACTTGTATAAGCAGACTTTTCATCTGAACCCATTAATTTTAAATGTTGCCAGTAAGCAGTATGAGTCAGTGCATACCAAATAAGTGTCGAGAAAATTAAAAGTATTAGTGTGGGCTGTACTACCTCAGTTCCAGCACTCCAAGATAACATCCAATCAGGTGCTCTTCCTCCTGGTCTTGGTAAAATAACTAAATTGATACCAGAGAAAGCAAGAAACATACTTAAGGCAACTATTATTGGTTGAACTCTAATAAAAATTACGATTAAAGCATAAAGAAATTGGTAAATTACTCCTATTGCAAGAGCACATATGAAGTACGCAACTGGCGATTGAATATAACCTGCAGCATAAAGTTGTATTGTCGTTACATTAATAAAACCAATAAGTGGTCCTATTGATAAATCCACTGTTACTCTGCCGGCTAAAGCCAATGCAGTAAGAGCATAAGTAGCAAGAATAAGGGGTGTTGAAACCATAATTGCGGTTCCAATACCCGAGCCTGAAATAATTTGAGGTCCTCTAATCATCGCAAAAATCATTAGGGCAAAAAATATAAATATTGGGACGATTAAGTATTTTGTTGACTGAGGATCAGAACCTGGAATTTGAGAGGGTTTTATTGCTGCTACAAGTTGATTAACCATTATTATTAGTCAAAATATACGACTTTGATACCCCCTCTATCAGACTGCGATCTTCCATGACCTACTTTAAGCTTATCTGTTTCAACAATTTTAATTCTCTTTGAGTCCAAATCAATATTTTTAGTAAAACCATTTTTAAAAGATGTCTTACTAATAAGAGTGTTTAAATTATTTTCGATATATTTTGTGTTGTGTTTACCCTCTATAAAGTTTTTGTCTTTGAGAAGACAAATTAAAAAGGGGATGTTTGTCTTAATACCATCAATCTGGGTGCCCTCTAAAAATTTTATTAATTTGGATATAGCATCGTCTCGAATTAAGTCGTGAGATATAATTTTTCCAATCATCGGATCATAATAGAAACTTACTTCATCTCTTTCATCATATCCCCAATCTAATCTTATGCCATTTGGTATTTTAGGAAATTTTAATTTATTTATTTTTCCTGGAGATGGTAAGAAATTTTGAGAAGGATCCTCTGCATAAACTCTGCACTCAATTGAATGTCCATGAGTTTTAATTTTACTTTGATTTAAAAATTTATTTTTTCTATTAAAAGCAAAATTTATTTGCATGGAAATTAAATCATTATTTGTAACTAACTCTGTAACAGGATGTTCAACTTGAATTCTAGTATTCATCTCAAGAAAATAATATTTCATTTCTTGGACATCATATATAAACTCTACAGTACCTGCTCCTTCGTATTTAACATCAGAAGATAATTTTACAGCGGCTTGAGCCATATTGTTAATTAATTCCCTGTCTACTTCTGGTGCCGGAGACTCCTCAATTATCTTTTGATATCTTCTTTGCATAGAGCAATCTCTTTCAAACAGATGCACAGATCCTTTTGCACCAAATCCAAAAACTTGTATTTCAATATGTCGGGCGTTGGTGATAAATTTCTCAATAAAAATATCTCCATTACCAAAAGATTTTGCAGCAAGATTACTAGTTTTTTCAATTGCACTAGCTAGGTCTTTAAAGTTTTGGACGACGCTCATGCCTATCCCCCCACCACCAGCACTTGATTTTACAAGTAAAGGGTAACCTATTGCTTCACATTTTGTCTTAAGTTGTTCATCACTTAATTTATGAACATTATTTATACCTGGACATATAGGTATATTGGAATTTAGGGCTAATTCACGAGCAATATCCTTATTTCCCATTGATTTTATTGATTTTGGTTTAGGGCCAATCCATGTGATACCTCTGTTAATGACCTCTTGAGCAAAAGTGTCGTTTTCTGATAAAAAACCAAAACCAGGATGAATAGCATCCACATTTGATTTTGTAGCTATTTCTAAAATCTTATTGTAAGAAAGATAACTTTCCTGAGCTTTACTAGGTCCTATATAATAAGACTCGTCAGATAATCTTACATGCTTTGAATTCTTATCTGCATCTGAATAAACAGCTACAGATTTGTGACCTAATATTTTACAACTTTTAATAATTCTATTTGCTATTTCACCGCGATTAGCAATTAAAATTTTTTTCATTTCTTATCAACGATATAAGGCATTTTGGTATGATTGCCGTTTGTAGTTTTTTGTGGAATTTTTTTATCAGAGGAAATTTTTTCTCTCAGAGCCTTTAAGATTTCTACAGCATTAGGAGTGTCAGAGTGGACACAAATTGTTTCACATCCTACAACTACATCGTTTCCTTGAACAGTTTTAACTTTATTTTCATTCATTGCTCTTAAACAACGCTCCACAGCTCTATCAGTTGGATAATATTTATTTCGACCCTTGGCTATAACCAAATAACCTGTTTCATCATATTCCAAGTCAGAGTAAAATTCTCCGTAAAATTTTACCCCTCTTTCTTTGTATACTTTTTCGTGAAAGGTATTAACCATTCCGAAAATACCAACATTAAAAATCTCAGCTGCGTCAGCAATTCCATGAGCCACATCTTCCTCTTTCGCGGAGACTCCATATAAAGATCCATGAGGTTTGATATGGTTTAATGGCATTCCATACTCATCTAGAAAGGCTTTGATGGCACCAGTTTGATACATCACAAGATTTTTGATTTCATCACGTTTCATTTTCATCGGCCTTCTTCCAAACCCTACTAAGTCAGGATAGGCAGGGTGCGATCCAACTTTCACATCATATTTTTTTGCAAGCTCGACAGTTTTCCTCATTGTGTTTGGGTCTGAGGCGTGAAACCCACAGGCTACATTAGCAGCATCTATATAAGGCATTATTTCTTCGTCATCTGCGAAGGAGTAAATACCAAAACCCTCACCCATATCGCAATTCAAATCGACCATGAATAATAAATTCCTCTCTTTTATAATTTACAGAAAATCAGACTTTTATGTGAAAATCTTTTCCACATATTGGAACAATTTTGCTTATATTTTTCAGAATATAGGTATTATTATAGATACTTATATAAGTAAGGAGGATAAAACTATGGCATTGCTTAAAAAGTTCATAGCTATTTTAGCTGTTAGTTTTGTCGGTGTCGCAGGTAACTTAAATGCTGACATTTTAGACGAAATTCCAGCTGATATTAGAGACTTCGTTTATAATCCTGACTTTATGGATCCTAACCAACCGCTTGGTGAAAGTGTATACAGAAATTGGAAAAGTGATAGACCACTTCCTTGGACTATCGGTTATGCAAGTTCTTACGCAGGAAATCTATGGAGAAAAGGTGTGATGGAGAGATTGTACGGTGACTATTTGCCAAAAATGAAAGCAGCAGGTATTCTTAATGATATCGTTGTTACACAATCTAACCTAAAAGACGCGGTTCAAATTCAACAAATGAGACAGTTAACTGATCAAGGAGTTGACGGATTAATAGTCTGTTGCTCAAATCCTGTTGCATTAAATCCAACTATTGAGTATGCGTATGGAAAAGGTGTTCCTACTGCATCAATGACAGGATACTTAACTTCAGAATATGCTATCAGTACATCTGTTAACTATAAATTAACCGGATATTATATTGCACAATGGTTAGCAGAAACTATTGGTGGTGAAGGTAATGTTGTTATCATGGAAGGAATTCCTGGAACATCAGCATCTGACTCACAGCACCAAGGTATGCTAGATGGATTTGCAGAATATCCAGATATTACCGTTGTTGCTGAAATTGCACACATGTGGACACCACAAATTGCTCAAGCTGAACTTCAAAAATGGTTATCAGCTAATACAATTGAAGTTGACGGATTTGCTGTTCAGTCTTCAGGAGAGTCAGGAGCACTTAACGCTCTAGAATCATCTGGAAGACCAATGGTCCCTATGGCTTTGGGTGGAGAAATTGGTGCATTCTGCTATTGGAGAAATAATCCAGACTTTATTGACAGAGCGGTCTATGCATGGCCTCCTGGAGATGATGCAGAGTTTGCGATGAATGTTCTTTTAAGAACTATGTATGGTCAGGGTCTTAAAATCCAGTCTATCTTAGTTCCTCCATATGAAGAAGATGTTGAGACTATTCAGTCTTTTGTCCCTGAAGATTGTGACAGAAACTCAAGTGAGTTTAGAACTGTTGGAATTGAAAACTGGGCTAGTGATGAATACCTAAATAATTTCTTCGATCGTGGAGAAGCATTACTTTAATTTAAGTAATTAATGAATGAAGAAAAAACTTTGGACAGTGCCCCAAACGGGAATGGGGCACAGTCTAACTCCTCTAAGGTCGGAGGAGATATTTATGTTCAAGATGCATCAAAGTCCTTTGGTGTTACAAAAGCCCTAAACGGTGTAAATTTCAAAGCTAACTTTGGTGAAATACACGCCATTGTCGGTGGTAATGGATGTGGTAAGAGCACATTGGCAAAGGTTATTTCAGGAGTTTTACCTTTGGACAAAGGAAAAGTCTCTATTATGGGGCATTCACCCAATTCCCCAATTGAAGCTCAAAGAATTGGTATCGCAACAGTTTTTCAAGAAGTGATGATAGCTGAAGAGGCTACTGTTTATGAAAATTTATTTATTGGATATGACTCTTTTTTTGGGAAAAAATTAGCACATCGAGATAGGGTCGAAAAAGCTGCCTCTATAATGTTAGAGCTATCCGGTGAATTTGTCGATCCATATACAATAGCAAGTCAATTATCGCTTGGTATGAAAGCTTGGATAACAATTGGTAGAGCATTTTTAAGAAATCCTAAAGTACTAATTTTAGATGAGTCATCAGCTGCTCTCGATTTTGACTCTACAGAAAGACTTTTTGCAAAAATGAGAACATTAAGAGATCAAGGTGCAGCAATCTTTATTGTAACTCACAGAATTGCAGAGCTAGTTAGAATAAGCGATAGAGCAACAGTTATGAGAGATGGGGTTGATGTTGGAGTTTTAGCAGGAGATGAAATTACTGAAAAAAATCTTCTCGGACTCATGACAGGTGATAAAAAATTTTCTACAGCATCAGAAATAAAAGCGACACCTCCAGACTCAATCTCAGATGAAATAGTTTTGTCTGCTAAAGATTTAAAAGTTTGGGAAAATGGAGATGTTATTAACTTTGATCTTCCAAAAGGTGAGATACTTGGAGTCACAGGACTTGATGGGCAAGGACAAGATAATTTTGTTAAAGCTCTGGCAGGTATCGATCAACCACTTAGCGGAGAGGTAATTGTTAAACAGTCTGATGAGGAAAGAGAAAGAACCAAGAAAGATTACACTACTGTGAATAGCTTGTTAGATGCTAAGAAAAGTGGAGTTGGATATGTATCTGGAGATAGAAAAAAAGAGGGTATTTTTCCTAACATGAGCATATATGAAAATATGGTCATACCTTTATATAAAGGAAAACAAGCTAAAACATCAGGTGGATTTATTGGTTTTATTAAATGGATGGAATTAAACGGTATTTTTGATTGGGAAGTAGAGAGACTAAGTATTAAGACAGGTCCAAAGAATAATCTAATTACCTCATTGAGTGGGGGAAATCAGCAAAAAGTCATGATTGCCAGAGCTTTCACAACAACTCCAAAAATACTAATACTTAACGATCCAGCGAGAGGTATTGATGTTGGCGCAAAACGAGATTTATATAAACACTTAAGAATTTTTGTAAATGAAGGTGGTACAGCGATATTTCTATCAAGTGAACTCGAGGAATTTATAGGATTATGTCATCGAGTTTTAGTTTTTAGAGATGGGAGCATATTTGAAACCTTTGAGAAAGAGGATATTAATCCAAATACTATTCTTGAAGGAATGTTTGGTCATACTCAAAAGAAATCTAATGATAATAATTTATCAAGTGCGCAAAATTCAAGTCAAAAAGCTAATACTAATGCAGAAATTCAAAATAAAATTATTAAACCGACTGTGCCTACAAATGTCAAAGTAGTAGATTTTACAGATAAACCTGAGAGTAAAGAAAAAATTAAAGTTAAATATTTTTAAATTCAATGGTTCAAGAATATAAAAATACAGATTTAGATTTATTTCAAAAAATAGATTTAACCAATCCTAAAGATGAGTTATTAAAAAAAAATAAGATAGGTTCATCGCAACAAGAAAACAATAATATAAAATTTAATTATTTAAATCACGAGATTTCAAAATTTGAAAATTTAGAGAGTCATTTATCTCAAGATAAATCAAAAAAACTTGATGATATTTTATTCTCTCAACTTGATGTTGACGATTATGCTAGTTTCAAAAATATGTATCCTCATAATATTTCTCAACCTAAATTAAATGTAAGTAAACTCTCTGTAAAAAAACATATAAACGAGGATGGCTCTTATCCCAATTTAGTTTCAAAGAATACAAAAGATAAAACCTCAGAGATATTTCAGGGAACTTACCCTGAACCAAAGTTTTTACCAGGTGGTGATAAGTATTTATTAATAGAATTTGGTAATGTGATGAATTTAGAATTGAACTTTAAAGCTCAGGGGCTATCAAACTTAATTAAGACAGCAAATATAAAGGGAGTTTACGAAACACTCCCATGTTTTGCCTCAATGATAGTTCATTACAATCCAGATGATATCGGCTATCAAGATTTAATTAATGAATTGAAATCATTGCTTAAAGATATGAAAGATAATGATGATACTGTTGTAAATAGCAGACTTTTTCATTTCCCAACTGTCTATCTTGACAAATGGACTAAAGAAGCAATTGAAGACTATATAGCTAAAATCACAATGAAAAAGCCAGATCCTGAGTTCATTACAGAATTAAATCAATTAGATGATGTTAATCATTTTGTTAGAGTTCACTCTGGAACTGAGTATTGGGTGGCTTCGCTTGGTTTTTGGCCTGGTTTACCATTTACAATGCCTCTTGACCCTAGATGCAAATTAACCGCTCCAAAGTATAACCCACCTAGAACATGGACACCAAAAGGAACTGTGGGCATGGGAGGATCGTCCACAGCTATTTATCCTGATAGGCTACCTGGAGGTTATCAAATTTTTGGCAGAACACCTGTACCCATTTGGGATCCTGACAAGAATTTTGATGTTTTCAAAGATAGTATTTGTCTATTTAGACCAGGAGATAGAATTAAATTTGTGCCTTGTGATTATGATGAGTTTGAAATGATTGAAAAAAAAGTCGAAGATAAATCATATCGATATGATTTAATTGAAGAGCATAAATTTTCCATCAAAAAATATAAAAACTGGTTGTCTAAACTAGATTACAATAAGAAGTTTTAGATGTTTGAAGTTATTAAACAAGGACTAGAAACATCAGTGCAAGATTATCCCGGGAGAGTTGGTTATCTTAACCAAGGGTTTCCTCCCTCAGGGCCAATGGATAGTTGGTCTTTTCGACTTGCCAATTTACTTGTAGGTAATGAAGAGAGTTTTGCAGCACTTGAGTGTCAGTACACTGGTCCAACTTTAAAATTTGAAAAAGATCACGTTATTGCGGTCTGTGGAGCAGATATGCAGCCCAAAATAAATGGTAATTCTATTCCTATGTGGGAGAGTGTTTTAATAAAATCTGGACAAACTCTTGAAATGGGTTTCACAGTATCTGGTGCAAGATCTTATGTGTCTTTTGCTGGAGGCATTGAGTCAGAAAAATGGCTAAAATCTCAATCAACTTTTCACAAAGCTGGCGTTGGTGGCATTGATGGACATGCTTTGAAAGACGGTCAAAGAATTCCTTTAGGTCAAGCAAATGGGAAGATCGGCAGAAAAATTAGATCTGACTCAATTCCAGAGATCAGCAATAGTGGTATTTGGGAAATTGAGGTTGTACGTGGTCCCAATGATGATTGGCTTGATGATGAAGGATATGATACTTTTCTGAAAGCAGAGTGGAAACTTCAAGCAAGAAGTGATCGAACTGGATTTAGGTTGGATGGACCCACATTAAGTTTTACCGAAAAAGCCACAAATAAATCTCCTGAACATGGTTATGAACCTTCAAATATTATAGATCAGGGCTACCCAATCGGTGGTATTAATTTGGCGGGTCAAACGCCAATAATACTCGTAAATGATGGACCTAGTATGGGTGGGTTTATTGTACCTTTTACTGTTCCATCAGCCTCTTTTTGGAAATTAGGACAAGCTAAACCAAATGAAAAATTTAAGTTTAAAGAAATTAGTGTGCAAGAGGCACAGGAAATGAGATCTGAACAAACCTCCATCTGCTCAATGGGAAGTGTTATATAATATGTCTACAGAAGTTTTAACGTCAGTTCCAGGTAACATATGGAAAGTTTTAGTTGAAGTTGGTGATGAAGTAAGTGAGGGGGATATATTATTTATTATGGAAGTTATGAAATCAGAGGTCAATCATAACGCTCCAGTTAGTGGAACGATAACTCAAGTTAACATTAGGAATGACCAAGAGGGTGTAAGCCCTGGCACTGTTGCTATAATCATTGATTAAATGACAGATACTCCACTTTTATATAATGGGCCTACGTCTCCTTTTGGAAGAAAATGTAAAGTATCTGCTCTTGTGTTAGACGTTGCTCATAAAGAAGAAAAGATAAATATTTATAAATCAAGATTTCTAGATGAATTTAATCCATTAAGACAAGTTCCTACTTTAATAGTTGGTGATAAAACGATCACAGACAGTGATAATATTTGTTTGTACTTTGATAGTATTTCAAAAAAAGACTCTATATATCCAAAAGATCGTTATTGGGAAAGTATGACAATGATAAGTGTTTCAAATGGAATTATGGAAAATGCAGTTAATCGTTATATAGAAATGTCAGCTATACCAGAATTAGAGCAAAGACATAAATCTATAGAACGATATGAGAAAAAAATTTTAAGATCAATTGATTGGATTGAAAAAAAATATGATGAGTTCGTGACTGACAAGTTAACTATTGATCAAATATCTGTTGCCTGTGCATTAGACTATACATCTTTTAGATTTACTGATGCTTGGGGAGAAAATAATACTAAATTAAAAAAATGGTTAGAAAATATTACCAAGAATGATTTTATGAAATCAACCTTACCTGGAGAGAGTTTTAAGTATGAATAAAAGATTTAGAAAATTTTTTCTACAAATGATACATTATAAGTTGATGAGATATATTTTTGTACTTCTTTTAAGTTTGCCATTATTATCGGTGAATTTGAATGCAGAGTATGAGATGCATATCCCAAATTGTACTCAAAAAGGTGTTGAAAATTGTGGTGGTTTTTTATTTGATAATGAAACTGGGGATGTCCTTTTTTGCGGTTCTGAGAGTTGTATCGATTTAAAACTACCAAAATCTTGGAAGGCAAAACAGAAAGATAAACTATCAAAACAAGATCAAATATTAGAAATGCTCTCCAATATTCAGGTTGGATCTGTCAACACAGTTCAAAGTGTTGAGCCTTCTTCAGATACAAAAATTGTAAATCAGGAAGTAAAATCAGAAGAAAAGAAAGAAGAAAAAGAGGTTGTCAAAAAAGAAGAGAAAAAAGAGAAGAAGATAGAAAAGTGTGACAAAGAAAAGAAAAGTTTGTGTAAAGGTTCTGGTGGCATGCAACTTGGAGGAACCGGAATGAAACTTAAGAAACCAACAAAAAAATAATTTGAAAAAAAAACAAAAGAGATCAATAGCTTCTTTAATATTAATAAGAGAAAAACTTGCCCATGACCTATGTAATGAGATTTATATGACGAAAGATGAAGCTTATGAAATTATAGACTTTGCTTTCCAGCTTGGTGAAAAATTACCTGAAACTTATGATCAGCTGAAATCAGAGATAAAGTCTTATATAATTATTAATATGTTATCTCTAGTTACTAAATTCCACTAGTATCAATTTCTTCTTTTGAAATATTTTCTTTATTTTCATCAAGTAAATTTTCGTAGTTCGAATTTTCATTACTCAAATAAGTACTATCAGTTAAAATTATATCCATTCTCCTATTATTAAAACTATAATCACAAGTAACTGAGAAAATTAACTCACTACTATTAGATTTATTGCTAAGATAAATTTCCCAGGTTGTTTTACTTTTAAGTTTATTTGGAAATTGTTTAACTTCAGTTTGAAATAATTCGGTGTTTTTCTTTTGAAATGAATTAATAAAGCTATCTTGAATGTCAAGGCACTCAACAGGACTGAGTTGCAATTGATTATTTGAACCGTGAATTTCGTAAATATTTCCTGTTTTTGTTGATTTTAATGTGTATTCAGTAAGATATTTGTTTGCTATCAAGACGTTGTCCTCTTTAATAGAAATGCTCTCAATATTACCTTTCTTTAATTTTATTCTACCATCATTTTCATACCTAAGAATGTCCTCGTACAATTTATAACCAAAAAGCTCAATTGATTGTGCATTCAAACAAAAAAACATGCTTACCGTGAATAATGTCTTAAACATAAGGAATTTTAACATTGATTTAGTTCTTTGAAATAGTGTTGAGCGGATATGGAACATCTTTGATAGAAAATTTATGACAATATTCAACACCCTCTAAAAGTTTTGACCATAGTTCGTTTGCATCCTTTTCTAATTCTGGGATCGAATATGATGCTAAGCTTAAAAACCATATCTTAAAAGAGTCCTTTGATAGTCTATCGACATTTGAATTAACTAATGTGGAAAAAGTATCTTTCCACTGTAGTAAGAGAACATCAGCTTCTTTTTTTGATAAATTCTGTGGTGATATAAAGTATTTTTTTTGAAGTGTTGATTTATCTTGTTCTAGGATAGATGTTTTAAATTGGAATGCATTATCGAGAATTGATGCTTTTTCTTTGCTATCATTTATTTCAATCCAATTAATAAAACCTTTCAATAATCTTGAGCATATGTCATGGAGTTGTTCATTATCTATTTCTTCATTCATATAATTTATTAAAATTTAAAATTTCAAGAATGACTGTATCTCTTTTGCTAGAGCCAACATTTCTAAACACCCTTTTCCAGTTCTTTGTTTTTCTACTACTGTTAACCCTAATCCCATAGTTGATACAAATATTTGTCTATTACCCAAAATCGTCTTTGCTTTTTTAACATTCATTTTATTAACAAATTTATGTGCTTCTTGAATAAGTTTAGATTTTGCATTTGCTCTATTAATGAGTATTAATATCTCTCTTTTTTCTCTTTTCGCTAATTCAATTATGGACTCCGTGGCCCAAAAATCCACTTGAGAGGGAGATATCGGTATAATGACAAGGTCAGCTATTTCAATTGCTGGTCTTCCATCAGCGTCAATTTTGGGAGGAGTATCAATTATTACTAAATCAGATTTTTCTTTAAGCGTTTTTGCCTCATACTGTGCGCCCCAGAGGCTTGCTGTTTTAAACTGAATCATATTTTTATTTTTAAGTTTTTCATTTCTGGTAATAAACCACTTACCTAAACTACCTTGAGGGTCTGTGTCGAGTAATGTCGTGGATAAATTATTTTTTAAAGAATAAACAGCAGCTAAATTTGCAGCTATAGTGGTTTTTCCAGAGCCTCCTTTTTGTTGAGCGATGGTAATAACCTTAGACACAATTCAAGTATAAAAATAAAAAACTCTTAAGAAAGCCTTATTAAAAAAAAGTTGTGGGTTGATAGGTGCTTAGAATAGGTTTGGTAAAATTATATAGGAAATAAACCTCATATCATCTATATTGCTATCGTGAAAGCGTTTCAATTCAACACTACTCCTGGAATAAGATTTGGAAGTGACTATTCAATAGGCACAGCAGAAGAAGTTTCTAAAAAACTTGGTAACAAAATACTATTTGTAACTGATCCCGGTTTAGTAAAAATTGGGTTACACGAAAGAACAATTACTGAGCTTCAAAAATACTCTGAAATTTTAATTTTTGATAATGTTGAAGCTGACCCATCTATAAAAACACTTATGAGTTGTGTACAACAGGGAAGAGATTTTGATGCAACAGGTGTAATTGGATTTGGTGGTGGATCATCAATGGACGTATCGAAATTAACTGCACTTTTGATTGGCTCAAACGAAAATATTCATGAAGCTTGGGGAGTGGCTAATGCTAAAGGGCCTAGGCTCCCTCTTGCACTTTACCCAACAACTTCTGGTACTGGTTCTGAAGTAACTCCAATTTCTATTATCACACAAGAAGATTTAGAAAAAAAAGGAGTCTCCTCTCCTATTATACTTCCAGACCTTGCAATTATTGATCCATCATTAACACTCGGTCTTCCCCCTCACATTACTGCTGCTACCGGTATTGATGCAATGGTCCACGCGATAGAGTCTTATGCTTCAAAAAGTGTGAACAATAATTTGATCTCCCAAACACTTGCAAAGGAAGCATTGAAGCTTTTAGGTAGTTCTATAAGACAAGCTGTCATTAACGGAAAGGATATTGAAGCAAGATCAAATATGCTTGTTGGCTCTATGTTAGCAGGTGTCTCTTTTGGAAACTCTCCAGTTGCTGGCGTTCATGCTTTAGCATATCCGATTGGAGGCACTTATCATGTCCCTCACGGTCTTTCCAACGCACTTGTCCTGCCATATGTTTTAAGATTTAATATATCTGATCAAAATGCATCAAAACTATACAGTGAAATAGCCCCAATTGTTTTTCCAGATATTGATACAAGCACCAGCACTCAAGATATTTCTTCAAAATTCATTGAAAAGTTGTCAAATCTATCAAGTGAATTAGGTTTAGAACAAAGATTAAGAGATCTCGACATCCCTGAAACTGCATGCGAAACAATGGCTAGAGAAGCTATGAAACAAACCCGATTACTAATCAATAACCCAAGAGAAATATCTGAAAAAGATGCTTTTGATATTTATAGGTCTGCATGGTAAAAACTTCATCTGATAAGAGATGGTAAATTTATCATCTTGAATTATTAAGATTTTAAACTAAATAATATGAAAAAATGTTAAGTGTAATAGATATTTCTAAAAATTTTGGCGATTTTACTGCCATTAATAAACTCTCTTTTGAGGTCAAAGTTGGTGATGTGATGGGGTTCCTTGGACCTAATGGTGCTGGCAAAACAACTTCCATGAGGGTAATAACAGGTTATCTTAAATCTGACAGTGGAAACGTTATCATAAACAATAAGGACATTGAAATAGATCCCATTCACACAAAGTCAATGATTGGCTACTTACCTGAAGGTGTTCCACTTTATTTGGACTTTTCACCATATCTTTACCTAGACTACGTTTGCCAGGTAAGAAATATAAAAAACTCAAAAGTAGCAATAAAAAAAGTAATTAATGATCTGCAATTAGATGAAGTAAAAGATGTTCCTATTGAAACTTTATCAAAAGGTTTTAAAAGACGTGTTGGAATAGCACAGGCTCTTATTCATAATCCCAAATTACTGATCTTAGATGAGCCAACTGATGGATTGGATCCCCTTCAAAAGTTTGAAGTAAGAAAATTAATTAAAAAATTATCTAAAACGAAAGCAATTATAATTTCTACACACATTCTTGATGAAGTCCCAGAGGTTTGTAATAAGTGTCTTATTATTAATGATGGACAAAAAGTCTTTGAGGGAACTCCAGCACAGCTTAAGAAAAAAATTGGTAAATCCCTAGATGAAAAATTTAGAAAGTTAGTAAGCTAATGTTGGCGCTAATTAAAAGAGAACTTAAATTATATTTTATTACTCCTGTCGCCTATATTTTTACTGCAATATTTATTTTGACCTCTATGTCCTTGACATTTTATTTTGGCTCGTTTTTCTCCTCAGGAGTTGCAGACTTAACAGTTTTTTTTAGTTTTATCCCATGGGTTTTTATTTTCTTTGTCTCTGCAGTTACTATGAAAAGTTGGTCCGAGGAAAAAAGACTTGGTACTATTGAATTATTAATGACTTTGCCAATTCCTTTGTGGAAGATAGTGTTGAGTAAATTTTTTGCAACTTGGGCTTTTGTTGTATTCTCAGTTGTTTTGACGTTTCCTATTTGGATTACAGTAAATTATCTTGGAAACCCTGATAACCTTGTAATTATTGGCCAATATCTTGGTGTTATTATCATGGCAGGTGCTTATGTCTCTCTTGGAATTTTCTTTTCTTCGTTAACTAACAATCAAATAATTGCTTTTATTTTATCTATTTTAGTCTCATTTCTTTTTACCATAAGTGGGTTTCCTCTTATGATTAATTTTATAACTGGGATTTTACCTATTGAAATAGTAGAACTCATTTCTAGTTTTAGCTTTTTGACTCACTTCTCAAGTATCCAAACGGGTTTCTTCTCAATTAAAGGATTGTTTTTCTTTTTATCCTTTATTGCTCTTTGGAATTATTTAACAATTATAAAATTTTTAAATCGAGACTAATGAATAAATTTTTACAAAAAAACTATCTTATAGTATCTATATTAAGCACTGTTATTTTATTTTTGTCCTTTAATTTTATAATCCAAAAAATCAATTTTAATTTAGGAGTTGATTTTACCTCTACCAAAACTTTTACTCTTTCAAGTGGTACTAAGAGAGTTATAGACGAAATAGAAGAGCCATTAAAAATTACTTTTGTGTATAGCAGAGACTTGTCTAAAAATATTCCAATTATTCAAAATTATGCTAATCAAGTTCAAGGTCTATTAAACAGATATTCAGATCTAGCTTCAGGTAAAATTGAATTAAACTTTATTGAACCAGAGCCTTATTCAGATGATGAAGATTATGTAAATAGATATGGTGTGCAAGGTTTTCCTATAGATCAAGAGGGGTCCAAAGTATATTTTGGATTAATTGCTTCAAATACAACAGATGACATAGAAACTGTTCCCTTTTTTGATCCCTCAAAAGCTGGCACATTAGAAAAACAATTAACTGACATTGTATACAAACTTAATAGATCAAAAAAACCAATGATTGGTTTTTTATCATGGGTGGACACTACACCCCCAATGATGCCAAATAATCAACTTGGACAGGGAGAATACACAATACTTGAGGAGCTTAGTTATTTTTATGATTTTGAGTTTTTAGATACAGACGTAGAGAGTTTTGAAGGCATAGACTTATTGATAGTTTATCACCCCTCTGATATTAGTGACAAAACTGAATATGCAGTTGAACAATTCATCTTAAATGGGGGAAAATCAGTTATTTTTGTTGATCCATTTTTTGAGAAAAATGACCATTCGAATAAATCATCAAATTTAGAAAATGTCTTAAAAACCCTCAATATTAACTATAATAGCAATGTTATTTTAGATGGCGCTCAAGCAACAAGACTGCAGACACAACAAAACATAACTGAAAATACATCTTTGCAAACTATGTTGAAATTGAATTGGCCTGAAGTCAGAGGACAGTTCATCAATCAAGCTGAAGAAATTGGGGACGGTTTATCTTTAATTAGACTTGTGTCTCCAGGTGGTCTTTCCCCATTAAACGATGAAAGTGAAATTTCATACACACCTATTATGTCATCTAGTGAGGTAACAATGGATCTACCTATGAAAGAGGTACATGATCCAATTAAGCTCATTAATAATTTTCAGCCAACAGGTATTAGCTATGACTTTGGAGTAAGATTAAGTGGTATCGCAAAAAGTAATTTTAATGATTTTGAATTTAAAAATGATAATCATTTAGAAATATCCTCAAAAAATATAAGTGTAGTAGTTTTTAGTGACGCTGATTTTATAAGAAATGCCTTTTGGGCAAGAATTCAAAAATTTTTAGATACCAATGTTATAGAGGCGACATCTGATAATGGAAGTTTAGTTACAAATGTGTTTGACTCAATGACAGGTTATGATGAATTTATTGATCTGAGAAACAAAGAGGCTCCATTTAGACCGTTTGTTGTAGTTCAAAAACTTCAAGCAGAAGCAGAGCAGATGTATCTAGGACAGGAACAGCAATTACAAGCTCAACTTGATAATACATTAAATCAAATTCAAAATTTATCAGGCGGTAGAGATGTAGAAAGTGTCAATTTATCTGACAAACAATTAATGGAATTAGCAAATTTTCAATTACAAGTAGAAAATACTCGTAAACAACTAAGAGAAGTTAGAAGAAATTTAAGTAAAGACATAGATCGATTAGCAAATCAAATAAATATATTAAATACTTTTTTAATACCTGTTCTTTTAATTCTACTAATGTTTTTTATTCCAAGACAACTCGGTATCAGAAAAAGAAAAAGCAGATAAATGTACATTAAAAATTTAAAAATATTGGTTTTACTATCTTTTGGATTTTTAATGATTGCCCTTGGCATGTATTTTGATGGCAAAAATATCTCTAACAAGTCATCATCTGAAGTATTATTTCCTAGTTTTGATGATGTTTTACCGGAAATAGCATACATTGAATTTTCTAATCAAAATGGAAAATCTGTTATTGAAATCATTGATAATCAATGGCTTATTTCAAGCTCAAATAATTTTCCGGCAAATACTGAGCTTTTAAGTAGGTTTTTTATTCAACTTCGTGAAGCAAATATTTTAGATGCTAAAACTAATCGTGAAGATCTTTTATACAAATTGGGTCTAGATGATGAAAATAAAATGCAATTAATATTAAAATCTGAAGAAGGTGAAGTATTGTATTCACTAGATATTGGTATTTATAATTACAATATCCCAGGATCTTATATAAAAGCTCCTGAGTCTAATCAATCTTATTTGGTTTCAACAAACTTAACCGCCGATGTATCTGATTTCTATTGGGTACCCACCGATTTAATAAATGTCGGTAAATCTCAAATTCAATCAATTCAAATTTATAATCAAAATATGATTAACTTAAGTATGAAAGAAGGAGAACTGAAACATACAAATTTAACCTCTCAATTTAATGAAATTGATAATGATAAAATTATCGATGCTCAAAATATATTAACTGATCTTCAACATAATGGTTTTATACTTAAGATAGAATTACCTAACTCTCCAGATTTAAAAGCTAGGTTTACACTCAATAATGGAACTATAATTTTTGTAAATCTTTACGATATTGAGGGTAAAGGTGTTCACGCTACTTTTGATTGGAATTATGTCGATGATAAAGTTCAAATATCAAAGTTTATAGATCCATTGCTAGATGGAAATCAAATACAAGTTAGTTCTGTTGCTTTTTTAAATAATTTTGCTTTTAGCGTTCCTCAAATATTTTTTGATACATTGAATATAAAATTAAGAGAAAAAACCGAATAATTATTTAATTTCTCCAATTTCAAACTTCATTTGGTGTTTATAAATTTGTGATGGGTTTAATTGCGTTGAAGGAAATTTTCGATTATTAGGTGCATTTGGAAAACCCTGAGTTTCAAAACACATACCTTGATATTTTTTAATTTTAATAAGATTACTGGAATATTTTAAATGTTGACCAGTATAGAATTGAACACCAGGTTGATTTGAAAAAATTTTTAGGGATATATTGCTTTTTGGTGATTGTATTTTAGCTACAAACCGAGAATTTTTTTTTATGATAAAATTTTCATCAAATCCCTTGAATTTATTAGTAAATTTATCACGTATCCTAGTTGATTTTTTAAAATCAAAACGTGTTCCTTTTACATTCATTACCCTACCAGTTGGTATATTTTCAGAATCATTTTCTAAGTACTGATTTGAATTGATTTGGACGTAGTGATCAAAAATATCTTTTTTGATTTTATCTAAATTCCAATAGGCGTGATTTACTAAATTAACGTGAGTAGTTTTTGATGTTTGTGCACTTATATTGATTTTGAAAGTCGAATTTACAATTGAGTAATCACAAATGGAATATAATTCTCCTGGGAAACCCTGATCTTTATCTGGTGATATACAATAATAGCTAATATGAGATTTAGAGAAGCTCTTAACTTGCCAAATTTTTGAGTCAAACCCTTTTTTACCGCCGTGTAATATATTTTTTCCCTCGTTTTTAGTTAATTTGTATTTTACTCCTTTGATCTGAAATTGAGCTTTTTTTATTCTATTTGCATACCTGCCACATGTTGCGCCTAAGTAATTTTTATTATTTTTATATGATGAGATATTTCCTAAATTAAGAATTAAATTGATTTTTTTCTTTTTGTAAAAAACTTCAAATAATGTTGCACCAATATTAAGAGTCTTAACTCTTAAAAACTTATTTTCAATTGTGTGTGATTTAATCATTAATGATTAAATTTTTGAAATATTCTCTAAAACTTTTTTTGTTACTTCTTTTAATCTTGGGATAGTTGAATTGATTAATTTAATACGGTCATAAGTATTTGGATCTTTTACAATTTCCTCTCTTAAAGTATCGCCAAAAGTTTTTCTAAGTTCAGTACCGATATTAAACTTACAAACATTCGTTGTATTTGCTATCGTTCTTTTAAGTGTATCGTCGATACCGCTACTTCCGTGAAGCACCAATGGTACTTCGGTTAAGGTTTCTATTTTCTTTATGACTTGCATATCAATAGAAGAGGATTTGTTTGTCTGTAAGTGTACGTTTCCTGCACTTATCGCCATAGCATCACATTTGGTTAATTCAGCAAATGTCTTCGCTTCTTCTGGATCTGTGCTTTGTGACTTAGCACCATCATTGTAACCAACAAATCCAATTTCTCCCTCAACGGAAATATTTTGTTTATGAGCTAATTCAACGATTTCACTTGTTTTATCAACGTTTTCATTAAGTGAAAGCTTGGATCCATCAAACATTACAGATGTAAATCCGTTGTCAATTGCCTCTAAACACTCTTCTTTAGTATAACCATGATCTAAATGACAAACTATTGGACTAGATGATTGCTCAGCCAAGTATCTAAACATTTTACCTAAAACTGGCAGAGGTGTATTCGCTCTACAACCTGGTCCTGCTTGAAGAATCACAGGCACCTTGAGCTCTTCGGCTGTTTCTGCATAACATCTTGCATCCTCCCAACCTAGTACCACTAATCCTGCAATGGCATAATTATTTTTTTTTGCTTCTTGTAAAACTTCTGAGAGGCTAGCTATCGTCATTTATATTTTGCTATCATATCCTTAATACCTGGGATTGTTTCTAATTGGTAAGCATGGGTTTTTTGGAAAGATTGAATAAGTGATCTTTGAGAAAGACCTACTAGGATTGTAAAATAATACATCTCATATCCTGGGGCAACCACACATGGATGATATCCTTTATTTATTGCAATAGTAGAGCCATTAAAAAGTTGATAACCGTGACCCTCTTTTTCATCTTCTGATTGCATAATTTGAACACCAAAACCATGTCCTGGTTTAAATCGATAATTATAAACTTCATCATGCCGTGTTTCTTGAGGGAGATCATCTGTGTCGTGTTTGTGAGGAGGGAAGCCTGACCACCCTCCAGCGCCAACAGTATATAATTCATTTACTAATAATCGACCAACTTGATCATGATGTTTCGCACCCAAGATATGTTTAATTTTTCTGTGAGTTTTTGTATCGTCTGAGCCATATTGAACAACATCTAGTTCTTCTTTTAAAACGAGAAATGGCTCTAATTTTTTTTCATAAATTCCACCAGCTATGAAACACTCAGAGGAGTCAGATAAACAAGTAATTTTACATTTTGAATTTGTAGGAATATAACTACCCTCAGGTTCACCATCCCATACGTCAGTTGTTCTTTTTCCAATCTGTCCTAACTTATTATCCTCCACGGTAATCTCGACGATACCTGTTGCTGGAACTACGCTACTTTCATGTTTTGATAGTTGGTATTCATAGGACTCACCTTTTTTTAAATTGATAATATTAAAATAAACTAAGGGTACTGTTTCATTTGTTTCTCCAAATAAAGCTTGATTTTTATTATCTGAATAAGGGATGTGCATCTATAACTCCTTTTGATTTTGGTTAATAAATTTTTCTAATTCCTGATTGTTGGGCATAGCTGAGGAACAACCTACTCTTGTTACAACTATTGCAGCATTTGCGGAACCCCGAATTACTGCATCCTCTAAACTAAGGCCATTGTATAGGGAGCTTATAAAACCTCCATTGAATGCGTCGCCTGCACCCGTGGGTTTAATAGCTTCGACATTGAATGTCCCGTATTGGCTCTCATTTTCTTTAGTAAATACTTTAGATCCCTCTTCGCCCATTTTATAGACAATCACTGATGGTTTTTTTTTAATATACACTTTTGCTAATTCAAGTCCATTTGTGGAATTATCAGCCACATTAAATTCCAAATCGTTTCCAATGATAATATCCATTTCATTCATAATTTCCTTATAAACATCTGATTTGATTGTATCAGACTCCCAGTTGTAAGGCCGATAATCAAGATCGATTATTAATGGTATCTTGAGATCTGAAGTTAGTTTTGAGGCAACCAAAACAGCATTCCTTGAAGGTTCTCCTGAAAGCGCAGTTCCAGAGATGAATACTGCAGAGTAATTATTAAAATTAATTTTATTAATATCCTCCTTATTAAGTTGTAGATCACAAGGATTACTTCTGTAAAGAATAGATTGGTTATTTTTTAAAATAGTTTCAACAACAGCTATTTGTGTTTGAAATGATTTATTAACTTTTCTGCAGTGTTCTACACCAACTTTGAATTCATTAAGTTTGTTAATTATGTATTCTCCGATTGCATCGTCAGATATACAAGTAAGTAAATCAGTGCTGACACCCAAGTTCGATAGAGCAACACAAGTATTTGCCGCCGAGCCCCCTAAATGAGAAGAAAAGTTATTTACATCGGAGATTTTTGTACCGGGTGGCTCTGGATAAATATCTAATCCTGCTCTCCCTATTACAAGAATTTTTTTTGTATTATCAAATTTCATTTAATGAAAATTAAGTCTAGAGGAATTATTGTAATTACTTAAGAATTTTTTGTATTTCCTCTTGTGAAAAATAATCTGCCTTCTTAAAAGTAGTCTTTATCTCTTGGGGTGTTTTGGTGTCTGCTGCCTTCATTGTTGATTGAATAATATCCAAAACGTGTAACGATAATTCTCCGCTACATCTGTGTTCAAGTTCATTATCAATACAGTATGCCATTTCAGCTAATCCGACACCACGGTAGTTCGCATTAGTTGGCGACTCATTAGCCCTACCGCTATGAGATGTAATATTAATTTTACCAAGGGGCATATCATCAGTTTTGTGTTCTTGCCAAACACCACTATCATCAGTACTTGTGTATACTGAGCCTCCAAACATATTTGGATCAGGCACAATCATAGAACCTTTATCGCCGTAAAGCTCTATGTGATTACGTTGGTGAGCTACAACATCAAACGATAAAGTTATTTGAATTAAAGCCCCATTATGAAATTCTAAATTAACTAAATAGCTAGTTTGACATTCCACATCAAACTCCTGATCTTTTTTTGGACCTATGCCTATAACTCTTTTATCGAAAACTTTGGTAGAAATACCATGAACGCTTTTAGCAGGGCCAAGTAAATTTACTAAAGCTGTTAAATAGTATGGTCCCATATCTATAACTGGGCCACCTTCATTATTTGCAAACCATGGTTCAGGATTGGGATGATAAGATTGAACTCCTGGATAAGCAAAAATCGCATTTCCAAGTCGAACATTACCAATTTTATTATCGTTTATTAATTCAATAGATTTTTGAATTCCACCACCCAAAAAAGTATCAGGAGCATTGCCAATGTATAAGTTTTTACTTTTAGATAATTTTAAGAGATTTTCACCATCTAAAAAATTTACAGCCATTGGTTTCTCACTATAAACATGTTTACCACTCTCCAGCGAATTTTTTGCTACCTCGTAATGAGCCTTTGGAATAGTTAAATTTAAAATAATATCGACTTCACTATCATTTAATATTTCATCAACAGAACAAGAGTTTATATTATAAGTTTCGGCACATTTTTTAGAATTTTCATGATTAATATCAGCACATTTAATTATGCGAAAATTATTAAAATAATCATGTCCTCTAAAATATGTTTCAGAAATATGACCACATCCTATTAAGCCAACACTAAAGACTTTGTTCATAAATATGAATTATTTGTCTAGGCCGCACATATTGATGTATTTTATTTCAATAAAATCATCAATTCCATACTTTGAGCCTTCTCTGCCAAGACCAGACTCTTTTATTCCTCCAAATGGTGCCTCTGCTTTTGAAGTTAATCCAGTGTTGACTCCAACCATTCCGTATTCAAGTGCCTCAGCAACTCTCCATATTCTTCCGATATCTCTGGAATAAAAATAGGATGCAAGTCCATATGGTGAGTTATTTGCGAGTTTAATTACTTCTTTTTCATCTTTAAATTTGTATATTGGAGCCACTGGCCCAAATGTTTCTTCAGTTGTAATTTTTGCTTCTGGTGGGACTTCAGTGAGGATTGTAGGCTGATAAAAGTTCATTCCCAAAGAATGTTTAGATCCACCAATTGCAACTTTTGCGCCATATTGTAATGCATCTTGGACATGCTCCTCTACTTTACTTAAAGAGTGCTCATCAATCATGGGTCCAGAGGCATTTTCCTCATTTAAACCATCTCCTACTTTTATTTTAGAGACAGCATCAACAAATTTTGAACAGAACTCATCATGAACTTTTTCTTGGACATAAATTCTATTTGCACAAACACAAGTTTGTCCTGTATTTCTAAATTTGCTTTGGATTGCACCCGCAACTGCATCATCAATATTTGCATCATTAAATACAATGAAGGGTGCGTGACCACCAAGTTCCATTGAGACTTTTTTTACAGTTCCAGAACATTTCTGTAAAAGTATTTTTCCAATTTCTGTTGAACCTGTAAAAGATAATTTTCTGACAATTGGATTTGTGGCTAATTCCTCTCCGATTTCAGAGGCCTTTCCTGTAATTACATTTAAAGTTCCTTTTGGGAAACCTGCCTCCTCAGCCAAAACAGCTAGTGCGAGTGCAGAATAAGGAGTTTGACTTGCTGGTTTAATTACAACTGGGCACCCAACAGCTAAAGCTGGTGCACATTTTCTTGTAATCATAGCATTAGGAAAATTCCATGGTGTAATAGATGCCACTACACCAACTGGTTGCTTCAAAACAACAATTCTTCGATCAGTCATGGGATCTGGAATTGTATCTCCATAAACCCTCTTTGCTTCTTCTGAGAACCATTCTACAAAAGAGGCTCCATAGCCTATTTCTCCGCGTGACTCATTTATTGGTTTTCCTTGTTCAACTGTCATGATTTGAGCTAATTCCTCTTTATTTTCAATCATTAAATCAAACCATTTTCTTAGTATTTCTGATCTTTGACGTGCAGATTTTGCCCTCCATTCAGGCCAGGCATTATTTGCTGCTTCTATAGCATTTCTAGTTTCAGATGTTCCGCACTTAGGTACAGTGCCGATCTCTTTCAAGTTAGCTGGATTGTTAACAGATATTGTCTCACCTGAGACGGCATTAACCCATTCACCGTTAATGTAGCACTTATCTCTATAAAATTTTGAGTCTTTAATTTCCATAAATATTTATAACAGTTTTAATTCTTATTCAACAGTGGCAATTTTACCACCTACAGGGATCATGTCTCCTTCTTGTGCAATTATCTCTGTTAATTTTCCATTAACTGTTGAAGGTATCTCAGCAGCTGTCTTATCAGTCTCAACTTCGCAGAGTATATCTCCTTCTTTAATTTCATCTCCGACTTTTTTAAGCCACTTTACTACTTTTCCCTCGTCAACAGTTTCTCCAAGGGATGGCATTATTATTTCCATAATTATTCTCCTTTTAGTTTTTTTATAACCTCATTTACAATTAGTTCAACTGAGGGAATTGTATTATCTTCGAGTATGTCAGCACTTGGTAAAGGTACATGTGGTGTAGTTACTCTAGTGACAGGGCCTTTTAAATTTTTAAAACAATGTTCTGAGATTAAAGATGATATTTCCGCTCCCCATCCACAAAGTCTTGGATTTTCTTCTACTGTCAAGACATGACCAGTCTCGATTACAGATTTTTTTATTGTTTGTAAATCTAGGGGCACTAGAGATCTCAGATCGATTACCTTTGCATTAATATCGTGTTTGTCTTTCAAAATTAATGCAGCCTCTTTTGCTCTTTGTGCCATTAAAGCTAAACCAATAATAGTAATATCTTTTCCCTCGTGAAGCGTATTAGCCTCCCCGATAGGAATGGATATATCAGTTTGTTCAATTTCTTCTTTAAATGCATAAAGTGATTTATGTTCATAAAATATAACGGGATCAGGGTCCTTTACAGCACTATCCATCAAACCCAACACGTCACTAGGGCAGCTTGGTGCGACTACTTTTAAACCTGGTATCATCATAGACCAATTCTCTAAACTTTGAGAATGTTGTGCACCAAATTTTGACCCTCCACCATTTGCAGTCCTAATGACCAATGGAATGTTGATTTGTCCATCTGACATATATCTAGTTTTAGCAATTTGATTTGCCACAATATCCCAACAGACAGCTAAAAAATCTGAAAACATTATTTCTGCTATTGGTCTTAAGCCTGTCATTGCTGCACCCATAGCTGCACCTAAAATCGCCTGTTCTGAAATTGGTGCATCCATGACTCTCTCTTTACCAAACTCCTCTAAGAGACCGACGGTCGCTTTAAATACTCCACCCGCAGCACCTACGTCTTCGCCAATAAAAAAAACATTTTGATCTTTTCTCATGGATTGAGCTATAGCGAGTGAAACACTTGCTCTGTATGTTAATTGTGCCACTCAGAACCTCCATTAGCCCATACATCAGTATATATTTCTTTAATTTCTGGAATTGGAGAAGCCATGGAAATTTCAGTTGCTTTTTCAACTTGATCCTTAATTTTCTCCTCAATTTCAGAAATTATTTTTTCATTGATATTAAAATCTAACAACTTTGCTCTGTAATTTTTTATTGGGTCTTTGTTTTCCATCCAATCTTTTACTTCCTCATCAGGTCTGTACTTACCTGGGTCAGCTCTTGAATGCCCACTATGTCGATAAGTCTTGGCCTCAATTAAACTTGGACCTTTACCCTCTCTCGCTTTTGAAATAGCTTTTTCTGCTGTTCTGAGCATTTCATCAGCATCATTTCCGTCCACAATAATTTTATCTAAATCGTATGCACCTGCTCTATCAGCAGCTGGGTGCTCAACAGCAGTAACTTCATGAATTGGTGTATATTCCATATATAAATTATTTTCACAAACAAACACTATGGGTAAATTCCATATTTTTGCCATGTTCAATGCTTCATGGAATGCTCCGATATTCGTAGTACCGTCTCCAAAAAAGCAAACGCTTACCTCATTTGTTTTATTATATTTTGATGCTAAAGCAGTTCCATTGGCAATAGTTAAATGAGCACCTATAATGGCATATGAACCCATAACTCCTTTATCTACATCCGTAAGATGCATGGATCCTCCTTTACCTTTCATCAAGCCACACTGTCTACCCATTAATTCTCCTAAAACTCCTTCGATTGAGGATCCTCTTGCGAGTGTATGTGCGTGCCCACGGTATGTGCAAAATGTATAATCGCCTTGTTTCAAGGCGACTCCAAAGGCACCTGCAATAGCTTCCTGACCCAGAGCTAAATGGCTAGTACCTTTGATAAGATTTTGAAGAAAAAGATCATATGCTTTTTTTTCGACTAACCTTAATTTCAGCATCATTTCCCATAATCGAAGTCTTTTCTCTTCTCCTATATCGTCATTTAATTTATCTACCATTAATATTTATTAGCAATAGGTAGATCTTCAGCAGGGAACAAGGAAATTACTTGGCATCCTTTATCAGTAACAATCAATTCTTCTTCAATTCGCGCAGCAGAATAACCATCTTTTGCAGGACAATAGGTTTCAAGAGCAAAAACCATTCCTTCTTTAATTTCATCAGGTGAGTCCATTGAAACCAATCTACTGATTATTGGTCTTTCATGAATTGCTAAACCTAAACCATGTCCAAACTGTAATGCGAATGCTGACATTTCATTTGCAAAACCAAATTCCTCAGCCTTAGGCCATACTGATGCAATTTTATCTGTAGATACTCCAGGTTTTACAAGTTCAATGGCTTTGTCTAGCCACTCTCGACACTGCTTGTAGGCATCATTTTGAGAGTCTGATGCTCTTCCAATATTGAAGGTTCTATAATAACAGGTCCTGTAGCCCATATAAGATTGAAGTATGTCAAAGAAAGCTTGATCACCAGGTCTAAAAATTCTATCTGTAAAATTATGTGGATGCGGATTACATCTTTCACCTGAAATGGCATTTATTGCCTCGACATCATCTGAACCAAGTTCGTATAAAAGCTTATTTGCATTAGCAACTATTTGAGCTTCACTAACGCCTGGCTTCATAGTCTCATAAATTTGATGATAAGTTGCATCAACCATCGATGCAGCCTGGTTTAATAACATTAGTTCATCTCTTGATTTTATTTCCCTGGCTTCAAGAAGAATTTGCTGTCCGTCAATTATCTCTAAACCCTCTGCTTGAAGAGCAAACATCATTGCTGGCTCAACAAGATCAACACCTACAGGTTCATTTGCCAGTCCCTTTTCATTTAACATTGATTTTATTTCTTTTGCGGCATTTTTCATTAATCCTGCATCAGGATGCACCGTACCCCTCAGGCCTACCATTCCTGCCTTCCAATTTTCTTTTGGAAGCCAAGGCGAAAATAATTGGTGATGTTTAGCCGCTGAACCGAAATCCCACAGCACGGGATCATGATCTTGAGCTAATAGAGAATATCTACATATTTTGTCTCTTGACCACTCTCCAATAACCGTACTTGTGAGATATCGGATGTTGTTGTTATCAAAACAAAGGAGTGAACCGGCTTTTGAATTTTTTAGAGCCTCTCTGGCTCTTCCTAGTCGATATTTGTGAAGTCTAGGAAAATTAATTCTCTCTTCATAATCTACATTTGTCCTTCCATGAGAAGGTACTCTTCTATGCCAATCGTAATTTGGATTAATATCTTCGGGTTTTATGATTGAAGGTTCACTCATTTATTGAATTACCATCCCTCCATCAATCATAAGTATTTGTCCTGTCATATAATCAGACTCACTAGATGCTAAAAATGATGCTGTGCCCACTACGTCTTCTGGATAGGAATACCTCTTCATCAAAATCATATTCTCTGCAATTGAGTCCATTGACTCTCCGGGTTTGTCAAATTTTCCGATTGCAACTAAATCTTTATCTAGTTGCTCCCATAGCTCTGTTCTAACTACGCCAGGGCCATATCCATTAACGGTAATGCCATGCTCAACTAAACTTTTTGCACCACCTTTTATTAGAGCAGCAATAGCATGTTTGCTCATTCCATAAACCACAACATCATCAAAAGTTTCTCTGGATAAAATAGAAGCTACATGAATAATTTTGTAAGGTTCTTTTTGTTTACCTTGTTTAATCATTTGTCGGGCTTGTTCTTGCATACCTAAAAGGGCTCCTCGAACATTTATATCCATAATAAAATCATAATTTTCCTCAGTAATATCCATGAAGAAAAGTGGTTTGTTTACTCCAGCATTATTTATAGAAACATTTAGACTACCAAAATTTTCAACTGTTGCTTTTACAGCAGCTACGTGATCTTCACGATTTCGCACGTCTACTTTGCATGAAATAGCCTCACCTCCAGCTGACCTAATTCTCTCTTCAACCTCTTTACAACCGTCAAGGTTGACATCTGTTAGACAAATTTTGGCTCCTTGGGCAGCAAAGTGCTCTCCTACCGCAGCGCCCATGCCCTGAGCAGCACCTGTAATAAGGACATTTTTCCCTTTAAGTCTCTCTTTATCCATAAATTCCCTCCACCTATATTATATAATATGTAATTAAATTACTGACTTCAAATATATTCAAAATGAATATTACCTACCTAAAGCTGATCTCTTTTTTTCCAGCAAAGATGTTTTTCGTTCATCAATTGTGGCAAGCAGACTTTTCCTAGCTTGCCGCGAGTCAAATACCCTAGACATAGTTTGAAAAACTATAACGATAACCAAAAGCACTGATGTGAATAATTGAACAAAATGTACCTGAAGTGCATAAAATACGAGACCAGTATTCAAAAAATTAACTGTTAAAGCTCCGATAGCTGCTCCTAAAACACCACCCTTTCCTCCTAATATGCTCACACCTCCAACAAAAGCTGCAACAGTTCCTGCTAAAAGAAGGTATTGTAGTCCTAAACCTTGAGCCGTTCCTGATTTCAAACCAATTACAGTTCCAGCAAAACCGGCACAAAAACCTGACAGCGCAAAGGCTATAATCATTGGGCGTCTTAAAGGTATACCTGCAGTGAGTGCTTCTTTTCTTGCTCCACCAATCGCATATATTTCCCTTCCATATTTTGTGTAACGCATAAAAATTCCTACACAAATGAATATGAAGATAACCGTTAGACTAGCAGGAGAAAAATACATTAAAACTTTAGTAGTAATAAAATCAGGAACTCTAAAATCTGTTAACATAACAGTTTTTTCTTCAGCAATTAGCAAAGCTACTCCTCTAAGTAGCATTAGAGTACCAACTGTAATCACAATCGCTCTTATTCTTATGAATGCTATAACAAAACCTTGTGTTACGCCGATTAAAGTTGAGACTGAAAGTCCTATAAGCATCGCTAATGGTGCGCCCAAGGGGTCTGTTAATTTTACAACTATCACAGCGCATAAGGCTGCGTTAGACCCAATTGATAAATCAATTTCTCCAGCAATTATACAAATTGTTAATGCTAAACCTACAAGGCCCAAGACTGCAAACCTTTCAAGAATAGCGAAACTAATATTGTGGCTAAAGAAAACTTCAATATTAATTGCAAAGAATACGTAAACACAAAATGATAATAAGATTGCAAAAGAGAGATCTACATCTTTTGTAATCTTTTTTATAAAATTTTCCATTATTCCTGAGCCCTACTTCCTTTAGCAAATAAACCAAAAACAATGATACTAAATACGATCATTAAGCCCACACCAACTATTCTAGGTCCACTATTAAATCCTTGTAAAACCATCATATTATCAACCATAGCAATAAATATTGCTCCCAAACTAGTCCTTAAAGTAGATCCATAACCACCCATTATTGAATTTCCACCAACCATGACAGTTGCTATAACGAGTATCGTCATATCACCTGATGATCCAAATTCTGCAGAAAAATAATTAGATTGAGCACTATCCATTTGAGCAACAAAAGCTACTGCAACAAATGCACAACAAACAGAACAGATTGTGAAAACAATTATCGCCATGGAAAAATTTTCATGGCCAGTGGCTTTTCCAGCAGCTTTGTTTGCTCCAACTAAATAAACTTTCCTTCCAAAATTTGTATGTCTTAAAACTATCTCAGCTGCAATGGCAATTAAAATAAAAGACCATGTGATACTTGGAAGACCCAAAAAAGAACCAGTTCCTAACCATTCTGCATCATGAGGTCTTGTAAAGTTTATTACAAGGTTATCACTCCACCATGCACCAATACCATATAGGATGCCTGCTCCACCTAATGTTACAACAATTGGGTTGCCTCCCATTCCAACAAAATATCCTTGTATTACTCCACTTACGACACCTACTGCTAAAGCAGCTAATAGTGAAACTAAAAAGTTTCCTGCAAGATCCGGTGATCCAAAACCAGTAGCCATACCCATAGCAAAAGTAACACCACAAATTGATGCTGTTTCTTTTAATGACAATAAAAAAAAATTTCCTGATAAAGTTACAAATGTAAGTCCTATAGCCATAATGCCATATAGTGCTGCATCTCTGATAATTGCTTTAAAATTGGTTATTGTTAAATAATTTTCTGTGAAAAAAATTCCATATATAAACATCACAGCAAAAAGTGACAATAAAATAGCAAGAAGTGTGCGATCCTTATAGAATTGCAAAAATTTTGCAGAAAAAGGTAATTGATTATTTTCGATGATAGCACTCATAGGTTTGTCTCGTTAAATGGATCAGTAATCTCTTTAAGAATAATAGGTGTTTTAATTTTTTCTAATCGATGTTCATCAATCATCATTCCTCTATAAAATGTAATCACTCTGTCAGGAAGGTACGTGATTTCTTGGATATCAGTTGAGGCAAAAATAATTGTAATTCCTCTTGCTGCTAATTCTCTCATTCTTTGATATATCTCTGATTTAGCACCAACATCAACACCTCTTGTCGGCTCATTCACAAGCAATACATCGGGCTTAATTGAAAGCCATTTTCCTAATGCTACTTTTTGTTGATTTCCACCACTTAAAAGACCTGACTCATCGTGCATTCTTTTGACATCAATTAAGAACTCTTTTGCTAAATTTCTGGAATAATTATCCTCAGAACTGCCAAAGTTAAAACCATATTTTGATATAGCACCAAGTGCTGGGGAGGTTAAATTCTCAAATATTGGACGTCCAAGAAAAAGACCATCTTTTTTTCTATCAGAGGAGCAATATGCAATTTTTTTCTTTATAGCATGACTTGGTGATTTAGGTAAAAAGGTTTCACCGTTCAAAGTGAGTGAACCTGATCTAGATTGAAGTGCACCTGCTATGGAGGCTAATACTTCACCTGCTCCACTACCAAGTTGCCCAGAGAGTCCAAGTATCTCTCCCTTAAAGGCTGAAAAACTAACCGGCTCTAAAACGCCATCAGGCCAAAGTTCTTTCACTTCTAATTTTGGATCATCACTTATATGATCAGCTTTTGATGGGAACATATTTGCCAATTCTCTTCCAAGCATAATTTCAACTAGTTTATTTACATCAATATCTTTAGTTTCTTGAATACCTTGACTTACTCCATCTCTTAATATTGTTATTCTTTTTGTAATCTTAAAAATTTCGTCCAGTCTATGACTTACATAAATTATTGATTTACCATTTGCTGCAAGACGCTCAACCATTTCTAAAATTCTTCGACTCTCTGCTTCACCCAACGCAGCTGTAGGCTCATCTAAAATTAAAATTTTTGCTTCTCTAGAAATTAATCTAGCTACTTCTACCAAATGTTGTTCACCAACAGATAATAAATTTATTCTAGTAGTTGGGTCTACTTCAGTTAATCCAACTTGATCAAGATATGGGCGTGCCATCTTTGCCAATGTATTAAGAGTGGCAAATTTTTTTACTTTAGCTCCAGTAAGAAAAATATTTTCTGCAACTGACATATTAGGAATCAAGCTTAATTCTTGTTGAGCAATAGCAATGCCAGACTCCTCAGCTTGTGAAGGCGTTTCAAATTTTACTTCTTTATTATTGATTTGATAGCTGCCCTTAAAACCAGGGTCAAATCCACTTATAATTTTTACAAGAGTTGATTTCCCAGCTCCATTTTCTCCAACTAGTCCCATAATTTCACCTTCATTTATCTCAAAATTTGCTTCTTTTAGAGCCTGTATAGCTCCAAAAGTCCTAGAAACATTTGAAATTTTAAGAATTGGATTTGTGGACATATTATTAAAAGAGATTGTACACCTTTTTTATTTATTAAAAACACACAGGGATAGCTCCCTGTGTGTAAAAATTTTTATGAAAAGACTAAAACTTAGTCCCAAGCACCTGAGCAAAGCTCGTTGATGCCATATAACTTACCATCAAAACCTCTAAGTGCTGTGAAGTCCATAGTGGCACCAGTCACTGAAGGGTTAGGTGTAAAGTTAATGTAGTTTGCTAGCTTACCGTTCTCCATATACTCTTTAACAAGAGCTATAGCTAATTGACCTTCATGAAGAGGTGACTGTAGAGTAGTACCAAATTGCTTTCCATCAGTAATCATCTGCTTATCACCGTTACACACAGTACCAACTGTAATGACAGCATCACTATCTACACTGCCACTTTTGCCAGTACCTGCATACCAGTCAACATTATAACCAGCTTCTTCTAAAGCCTTAATACCACCAGTTAAGATCGCATCGTCCATACCATATACAAAATGAATTCCCTGATCTTTAACTTTAGCTATAAGCTTAGCTGCACCTTTATAACCGTTAGCCTGTCCAAATCCCTCACCGATGTCACCGATAAGATTTAAGTCAGTTCCAGCGATAGCTTGTTTAAAAGCATTGATTGATAAGCCATATCCACCGTAAGAGTGAGGATATGATAATGCAATTACATTATATCCATCTCCACCAGCAGCTTGTTTCATCTTCATAGCTTTAACCATCATTTCACCTGCGTTATAAGCGCGAAGACTATCATCTGGTCCGGCATATCCAAAGATGAATGCTTTATCTTGCTCATTAGGTAACTGATTGATTTTTAAAACTGGTACTCCAGTTTTAGCAAGCTTTCTTAACGAACCTAAACCTGCAACAGCATCAGGTGGCCACCAAATAAATACATCAGGTAGTGCACCACTTGACAAGTATTGTTCTACTTGTTGGTTTTGCTCTGCTTGGTTATAGTTGTTTTCAAAAACAGTAATATCATAGCCATATTGCTCTGCTGTAGCTTTAATACCTTTAACGAACGCACCAACATAAGCCTCAGATGACGCAGCATTAAAAGACACGATTTCAACTGCTTTAGCTGAACCGAAAGAAAAGCACATTAGAACAGCTAATACTTTTATTAGTTTGTTCATATTGATCCTCCTAAATATACTTTCAGGAAAGTATCTACGATTTATTAAGAGATTTAATCTCTAATATATTCAAATTGAATATTTTAATGAATTTATAATATAATACCTTTAAATGAATAGAAACGAGATTACCACTCTTTTAAAATTTGTTGATAAAACAAGACTTTTATTTAACAGATCTATTTCTATTAAAACAATTGACGCTGATTGGAATATTTTTTCTTATGTAATTATCAACCATCTAGACAATAAAATTACCACTACTACGAGTATCATCCAGGCATCAGGTTTGCCATTTGCAACTGGTTTGAGAAGAGTAAAAAAACTTATTCAAGAAAAAAAATTAATACAAAGATCAAAAACAAAATCAGGTAAATCGTTTTCTATACATCCAAGTAATAATCTCATTAAAGAGTTCACGGATTATTTACTTTCAATCAAAAAAGAGGTGGCCTTGAACTTAGGTTATAGTGATTTTAATGATAATTATTTTTTTGGAACTTCTCTGTCTGCGGGAAATATTATACCTGCACCAAATGTTATAATAAATCAAAATAAAAAATACAAAAAAATTAACTTTCTTGCCAATGATAATCCAACATTTAAAGTGATAAATAAGAATATTGATTTTTTTGAATATATACTTGATTGTGAAATTGAACTTATTATTGAAGGTGATTTGAAAAAACTACTTAATGTAATAATTAAAAATTCCTCATCAAATAAAAAGTCTAAATTTGATATAGTTGCTTTTAATATTCCATGGATTGGACAGTTAACTAAATTAAATTGCCTTCTTCCTTTAAATAGTTTTGTTAAAGATGTTGGTATAAATTTGAATGACTTTCACTATTCAGGAGTAAGATCAAGTTCTTTTAATAAAAAACTTTATGGGATACCGATCGAAGCAATTCCTGATCTATTATTTTATAGAACAGATATTTTTCAAAAATATGCTTTGAGTCCACCAAAAACATTTCAGGATTTACTCCATGCCTGTGAGGTATTAAAAGGTGACAAACAGATAGAAAGTCCTATTTCTTGGCCAGCTAAAAAAGGACAACCACTTGCTACTAGTTTTATTTTAGCAATGGCAAATTATGGAAAACCATATGTAAACCTTAGGTATATTGGGAAAAATATTTATGATTTAGATGTGGAGAAAGTACTCTTAAAGGCAAATTTTTTATCTGATGCATCTTTTGAAGCGGCTAAAATGTTGAAAAAATTGACTTTATACTCGCCAAATAAATTATCTGCTCATTCCAATGATGAATGTGTTGAATATTATAGTCAGGGTAAATCAGCTATGGCAATGAATTGGAGTAGTAGAGCACATTTGTTTGAACTAAATGAGGCTTCACCCGCTTATAAGAAAACTGGTTATTTACCTAGACCTGCTGGAAATTCCTCTTTTCAAGTATCTCCAATAGGTGGTTTTTCATTAGGTATACCCTCAAATATCTCTCCAGAAAAAATACCTTTTGTTATGAAAAATATTCGAAATTTTGTCTCTCCAGAATTTATAAAATATTATATAGAGCATGGCAGTTTATCATCTCCCGTTTTTAGTGTCGTTAATGATCCTGAAGTGAGAGCTTTAAGTCCAATATTTAATGAAATTGATAAAATGGAAAAGGAGGAAAAAATTATAGAGTGGGCAAGATACCCTCTACCAACCTATTCAAATATTATAGAAGATGTTGGTCATAAAATTTATGAGTATATTTTTTTGAATAAGGATTTGGAGACTACACTAAAGAGTTGTCAACAAAGTGCTGAAAAATATTTAAACTAAATTATTTTATTTCCATTTTTTCTGCAGGCTGAGGAGGTGCAAAAGGATATCCTCCCCATACTGACTGATCAAAGTTTACAACAGAACCTGTCATCATACCTGAGTCATCAGATGCTAAAAATGTAACTGCCTTAGCTACCTCTTTTGGATCAAGCAACCTTCCAAATGGTTGAGCTTTACCAGCATCTTCTAACCAATCTTCTGAGGCACCATGATATTTTGTTTGTATCTCATGTTCTCCATCTGAAGCCATCCAACCAATATTTAACTGATTAACTCTAATTTTATTTTTTAACAAAGCGAATGCTGTATTCCTTGTTAATGTTGCAAGTGCCCCTTTTGATACACAATAAGTTGATATGAATGGTTGGCCAGTCATAGCTGCTACAGATCCAATATTAATTATTGAACCTTCTATGTTTTGTTCAATCATAATTTTCACAGTATCTTGAATTAAAAAATAAGGACCTTTTAAGTTGGTACCTATCATTTTATCGAATAATTCTTCGCTCGTATTAACAATATCTCCCCTATCAGTAATACCGGCAGCGTTAACAAGAACATCCAATCTCCCAAATTCTTGTTTGGCAACTGAAACTGCATTTCTACACTCTTGGACCTCTCCTAGGTCTGTTTTTACAAAAATTACTTTACATCCAGTTTCATCTTGAATTTTTTTTGCTACCTCATTTCCTTTATCTTCTTTTCTACCAATTGTGACAACACCTTCAGCTCCGCTATCGGCAAAATTTTTTGCGATTGCTGCCCCTAAACCTTGTGTTCCTCCAGTCACTAGTGCAAACTTTCCCTTAATACTATTCATCTCTATAATCCTCTATCTCATATCCATACATACTTAAGCACTCTACAAGTTCTTTATTTCCAATTTTAGCGTATTCAAATGGGTTTGCTTTGGCAGGATCTTGCTCTGCCTCGACAATGAACCATCCCTCGTAGTTATTATTTGATAATGTCTCAACTACTTCCTTAAAATTAATATTTCCATCTCCAGGTACTGTGAAAGCCCCTTCTAACACAAAATCTAAAAAACTTTTTTTTGATCGATCTAAATCATTTACAACCTTTGAACGAATGTCTTTAGCATGAAAGTGATTTATTCTTTTTGCATATTTATTTATTACTCTCAAAGAGTTGCCTCCTGCAAAGGTCATATGGCCTGTGTCAAATAAGATTTTTACTGCCTCACCTGTGTGGTTCATTAATTTATCAAGCTCATCCTCAGTCTCAATCGCTGTACCCATGTGATGATGAAATGAAATTGGCACACCAAAATCTGCGCAAAATTCTGCAAATAATGTTAGTTTTCTTCCATACTCTCTAAAATCCTCACTGTGTATTTTTCTTTTTGTGTTTAAAGGAGCATTTCTAATATTTTGGATAGTTCCAGATGTTTCTCCATATGCTAAAACTGCTGCGCCTAGGTCTCTAAAGAGAGTGAGTTGTTGAAGGACTTTATCTTTTTCATTTTCTAGGTCATTATCGAGCACAGTTCCTGAATACCACCCTGATGCCAGGTATAATTTGTGATTTTTTAAAATTGGACCAAGTTTTTCAGGAGTTTTTGGAAATTTTCCACCTGTTTCCACACCTGTAAATCCAGCAAGTTTTGACTCACTAAGGCAGGTATCCAAAGAAGTCTCTCCTCCAAGTTCAGGTAAATCATCATTGGACCATGCTATGGGTGCTATTCCCAATTTTGCTTTCATAAACCCCTCCTCAAGAAAGATTATAAATAAATAAACCTTTTAAAGAATACTTAAATTTTATTCAAAATGAATTTTTTTTTATTTTTTAAATTAAAAGAATACTATACTTCTGTGATATGAAAAAAGTCAGTATTGCAGTTATTGGGTGCGGGCGTATTGGCCAAATGCATGCTAAGAATATTCAACTCCATGAACAGACAAATTTAGTATGCATTTATGACCCAAATGAAGAATTTGCAAAAAAAGTATCAAATGATTTAAGCGTACTTGCTGTGAAAAGTGTTGACGATATTTTTAACAATAATGATATTGATGCTGTTCTTATATCTTCCCCAACAAATACACATATTGATTTCATAGAAAGATCCGTTGCATCAAACAAACCTGTTTTGTGTGAGAAACCTATTGACCTCGATATAAAAAAAGTAAACGAGTTTTCAAAAAGACTTGAAGGTAATAAAGTTCCAATCCAATTAGGCTTTAATAGAAGGTTTGATCCTGGTCATCAGGCTGCAAAAAAATCTTATATTGATGGTGAAATTGGTGAACTTCATCAATGTCTGATTACATCTAGAGATCCTGGTCTGCCGAGTTGGGATTATTTAAAAGTGTCTGGTGGGCAATTTAGAGATATGACAATTCATGATTTTGATTTAGCCCGTTTTATGCTTGGTGAAGAGCCAGTTAAAGTATTTGCAATTTCTAATGCTTTAATAGATCCAAAAATAAAATCTGAATTAAATGATAGTGACACCTTGATGATTATAATGGAAACAGCCTCGGGGAAACAATGTCACATAAACAACTCTAGATCAGCAACTTATGGATACGATCAAAGAGTTGAGTTGTTTGGAAGTAAAGGGATGGTTATATCTGAAAATAGAAAGCCACATGAATTGAAAAAATATAATTCAGAGTTTGTTGATAAGAGTGAGCCCTATTTAAATTTTTTTATTGAGAGATATCAAGAGTCTTATATGAATTCTATTAGCTCATTTGTCGAAACAATTTTGGAAAAAAAGCCTGTATCTGTTGGCTTTGAGGACGGAAGAAGAGCTCTTCTCTTAGCCGAAACTGCCTATAAATCTGTCAAAAGTGGGAGGATGGAAAATATTGATTAAATTTATGCATTTATTCATGAATAATAAATAATTGTTATAATTATATTATTAAATAATTTTAGTATTTAACACTCAATGATTGAAAACAAAGTAAAAACTAAATGGCAAAAAAAAGAAATAGTTCTAAATAGTTTTTTATCAATACCCAATACTTTTACTGCTGAAATTATGTCTGAGCAGGGTTATGACGCCCTGACCATTGACTATCAACATGGGATGATTGGCTTTAGTGATTTATTAACAATGTTGCAAAGTATTAGAAATAGTGGTGTCACTCCAATCTGTAGAGTTTCAGGACTAGATCACGCAGTAATATCAAAAGTCATGGATGCAGGAGCATTGGGAATAATATGCCCTATGATTAATAATAAAGAGCAAGCGCAAAAACTTGTTCAAGATTGTAAATATCCACCAATGGGTATTAGAAGTTTTGGTCCAACGAGAGCTAACTTTTCAGTTAGTTCAAATTATTTTTACGAGTCAAATGAGGGAACTTTTTGTTTAGCTATGATAGAAACTCAAGAAGCATTTGATAATCTTGATGACATAGCATCCACTCCTGGTCTTGATGGGCTTTATATTGGCACAGCAGATTTAACAATAGGACTTAATCAAGGAAAATTAGTACCAGGGTTTGATCGAAAAGAACCTGAGATGATAGAATCTAAAAAGAAAATTTTAGAAATTGCTCATAAACATGGAAAAGTAGCATGTCTTCATTGTGGGACTCCGGAATACGCTGCCAAGGCTTCCGAATGGGGTTTTGATCTTGTTACCATTACTAATGATGTAAGGTTATTATCAGGCGCAGCAGCAGCTCATGTAAGAAAATTTAAAGAGCTTACTAATCAAAACCACGATGAGTCTGATAAAGATAATAATCCTAGCTCTTACTAGTAAAAATATTATACGGCTTCAAGCTCTTTAGCTAGATCACCTATTTGAGCGCCGCCAGCCATTAAACGCTTAACATCATCTCCGCCTAATTCTGAAGACTTTCCAGATCCTATTACTTCACCCAAGCTTAAGAATGTGAATCGATCAGCTATTAGCCTCGCATGGATTTCATTGTGAGTAATCAAAATAATTGCGATATTCCCTAATTGTTGAACCTTTTTAATAGTTTTTAAAACTTCCATTTGTTGTTTTTGTCCAAGAGCTGATGTTGGCTCATCCAAGATTAATATTTTAGCTCCAAAATATATCGCTCTAGCAATCGCCAAAGTTTGTCTCTGTCCTCCAGACATCGTACCTACTAACTGAGTCGGATCAGAGATATTTATTCCTATCTTGCCCATCTCAGCGATAGTAATTTCATTCATATTTTTAAAATCTAATATTCCAAGAGGTCCTGGGCCTTTTTTTAACTCATTACCCAAAAAAAAGTTTCTAGTAACCGATGTAAGTGCGTTCAACGCTAAATCTTGGTAAACAGTTCCTATGCCTGCACTTGTTGCTTCTCTTGGGGATCCAAATTTCACTTCATTTCCATCAACTTTAATCACACCAGATGTAGGTTTGTGAACACCTGATAAAACTTTTATTAGAGTTGATTTTCCGGCACCATTATCACCAAGAAGTGCGTGAACCTCTCCAGGCAAAACATTTAAGGAGACACCGTTCAGTGCTGTGAATGTACCAAACTTTTTAACTAAATTTGTAATCTCAATAAATGGAGCTTGATTGTCTTGACTCATTATATACTACCGATAATTCTTTTTCGGATATTTTCATTTGTTAGCGCAGAGGCTATAATCACTAAACCTAAAAATACTCTATAAAATGATCCATCGATTCCTGGGATATAGAAGAAAGCCTCTTTTGCTATTCCAAAAATAAATGCACCAACACATATACCTAAAATTGTTCCAAAGCCACCTGTTAGTACAACACCGCCAATAACAGCAGCAGCAATTGCCTCTAATTCTTTTAAATTACCTTTAGCTGCATCTGCGGTATTAACCTCGAAAACTTGGCAAGTTGCAAATACAGTCGCACAAAAAGCAGAAAACATAAATAGAGATACTTTAACTTTATCTGTGGGCACACCATTAGCTTTAGCAGCACTTAAGTTTCCACCAGTAGAATAAATCCAGTTACCAGCCTGTGTTCTACTTAGAACAACATAACAGATTATGGCTATAATAAGCCAAATCATTACACAAGAGTACAGCCCTGGAGCAAATTGGTTTCCAAAATTATTGGTATTCCAATCAATTGGAAAATATAGCCAATCAAATACAGGCTCTAAAATATCTCCACCAAAAAAGTTAGCGACAGGTTGAGCTGAGTATAATGAATCTATATAAACCCTTGCTATATCAACATCTGTGACAGTTTTTGCAACAACAGGATCAATTTGAAAGTTAGCAATTTTTTCTTGTATCATCCCAACCATATATTCGTTTCCAGTAGCCTGAGCATTTTCTAGAGCTTCTTGCAAAGGTTTGGTGCCTTTATCCACCAAAATTTGAGTTTTGGCATCTGCTACCCTTTGATATGTATATTCGAGTCTTTCAGTTATTACTGCTACTGTATCTGCTGGTAATGTTTGAGCTAAAGATACAAGGTCAGCTTCTGGAAGAGCTTTTGCTTTTTCACGAACCATTTCACCATGTCCGGGAACATTTACAATATTTTTAATATCTGGGATTTCTGTAACTGTTGTAGCGCCTTTAGCTTGATCTGGTCTATGATTGAAAGAGCGAAGAGAAACTTCTGTAAGTCCTCTTAAAAAAAATAATCCACCAAGTGTAACGATGAAAGAAGGTAAGCCTGATCTAACTACAATGGTACCTTGTATCCATCCAAAAAAAAGTGTGAAACATAAAGTAATAAATATTGCTAGTATTGGGGAAACATCAGCAATATGGAAAACAGTATAAAATTCTATGTGGAAACCTCCCTCGAAAGATATGTAGGGCACAATAAATGAAAAACCCCATCTTAAAATCATTGCCATACAGGCTCCTGCGAAACCAATCATAGATCCAATAGATAAGTCAAACTCACCAGCAATTATTAAAAGCCCAGCACCAATTGCTATGATTCCAAGTTGAGATATAACTCTTAGAAAGTTTCTAATACCAAGTGCATTAAAACCCTCACCTGTAAAAGGGTTCCAAGACATTTCACCAGCAGGGATGGAGAAATAGCCAAGCATTCCAAATAAAAGAAGCATAACTCCAATAGGTCCAATTTCTGGTCTTGAAACAAGTGTGGTAAGCCAAGTTTTCTTTTGGTGCCTATCAGACTCTTGTCTTTGGGGAGTTGATGTAGTAGCCATGATTTAATTTATATAATTTTAATAAAGATCATTCAGTTTAATTTTACTTAAATATAAAAAAAGTGGGTAGTTTACTACCCACTTTTCAAGATTTATAAGATTATACTATCTATCAATACCTGCTAAAGCAGCAACTGATGAAGCATTTGACTTGTCAACAAATCCTGGACCTGATGGAATGTTTGCACCAGGTAAAAGGCCAGCACCGTTGTTGTATAAGTGTAATACTACAACAGGCATATAACCTTGTAGACGTTGTTGTTGGTCAATTGTGAAAGCAACTTTACCCTCATTGATTAAGTCCATAACAGGTGGGCTCAAGTCAAAACAAGAGTGGTGTACTGACATACCTAACTCATCGATAGCCTGTTGAACTCCAACACAAACATGCGGACCAACTGATAATACTGCATCAACATCTGGGTTTGCTTGTAAACCAGCAGCAGCTCTTGTTGGGATAGTAGCAGGATCGTTTGAGCTATCTACTAATTCAGTAGGAATAGCTTCACCGTAACCACCACATCTATCTGTCAAAGCTGTGTTGTAAGCTTCTTGAATCATGCAAAGAGCTTTTGTAGCACCTTCTGCTTTTGCTCTTGCACCAGCAGATTGACCAGCAAGGTATTCAGGCTGACCAACGTGCATTAGTGCACCAAGTGAAGCAGAAGACTCAAGACCTGAGTTCATTGTGATGACTGGAATACCAGCAGCAACAGCGTCTTTAATTGCTTGACCTAAAGCTTCAGGATCTGGAAGTGAAACTACCATTCCATCAGGCTGAGTTGCTGCAGCAGCAGCAATTGATTTTGCCATGTCACCCATGTCACCTGAAGGGTTGAAGATATATTCAAAATCTGCACCTACGTGTCTAGCAGCATCTTCACCACCTTTTTGCACAACAGGCCAGAAAGGGTCTTTACCCTCACCGTGTGTTACCATTACATATCTTTCAGCAAATGCAGAAAGAGATAAGAATGATACAAGAATTGTAAGAATTATTTTTCTCATAAATTCCTCCTTAATTATAACGAGAGCATAATATTAATTTTTTCAAGCAAATCCAAAACATTTGTTACTTAAAATCATGCAATTTGATCATTTGCGACAAAAAAAATCAGAGTAAACATCAAAAAGTTTCAATAATCAAAAATTATAGGTATTTCTTGTGTTTTACTTATAATAAATTAAAGCGCATTAGCTATATTAACTATGAATATAAGTTTCCCAATTAAGATAATTACCACAAGCCTCATTTAATATTTCGCCAGTTTTTGAAGCATTCATCACTACATGGTGTTCATAACCGTGTCTACAAACATATTGCATTAATTTTTGAAGCTTAGGTACTTTTGCAACAGCTCTTGTACCAAAAGTGTTTAAAGGATCATCAGTTAGCTCTCCCTCTCCAAAGTAGCATTTTATTTTACCTAGGTTATCATCGGTGGAAATCCTTCCATAAGTTAGAGGATTAGCTGGCGTTCTACCTTCAAGTGCACCATGGGTTTTTTCCTCACCAAAAACACTTCCCAAAATAGGTGCTGTACTTATTTTCAAATCAGGGAGGAAACTTTTAGCCCAATTACCACAATGAAATAAAACACACTTTTCCTCGTCTTGGTCATAATTATTATTCCAATCAACTAAAGCACTTGGACTGTTTGAGGCTAATTGCATAGCATACATCGTTAAAGTTCCAGTGACATCTACTTCACAAGCACTTGGAAGCATATTTTCGCTCATCATACTCATTGACGTACAAACATTACATCCATAATTTTCTTGAACACTTGTCCAACATTGAATAGCAGTAGCATCGAGTTTGTTTGTTTCAACAAAATCATTTAAAACAACATCAAGCCTTGCAAGCTGTAATAACTTTTCAGATGGGGTAGCAGTAGTATCTCCATAACCTGAAATCCTATTAATCGAGTCTTTAACTTTTTTGCTATCATCATTGAGTTCTTTAGCTTTACCAAGGACTTCTGATAAATCGATAGTAGTGACGCTAATACCATGGCGTTCTAAAATTTTTTCACTAAACCTGACTGTATTAAAAGCTTGAGGTCTTGCTCCAACAGCTCCTATTCTGACTCTCCTCATACCTTTCACTACTTTACAAATTGAAATAAATTTATTTAGCTCATAATCAAATTCATTTCCGGACAAACTTACAACATGGCTTTTTGTTAACGAGTACTTTATTCCATATTGATAAAGATTATTACAAACAGATATTTTACCACAATAAGCATCTCTTCTATTTGAGGGTTGCATTTTTTCTAAATCGTCTGGAGTTGCCTGAACCAGAACAGGCACGTCTAAACCTGATAGTCTAATTGTGTCAGCTACTCCTTTTTCATCACCAAAATTAGGTAAAATCACTAATATGCCCTCTATTTCATCTTTTTGGGATTTAAAAAGATCAGCGCACTTTTGAGCTTCAAGAAATGTTTCCACTCCACCCAGCTTGGTGTCTGAGTCTTTCAAAATAATAGGTTTTAAACCTTTATTCTTAAAAATATTCAAAACTTCATTTCTAGCCTCTGTAATTAGATGATCTGGAAAAAAATCTCTATTACCTATTATTATACCTAATGTTGATGACACGTCTTATTACCTCCTACCTTACTAAATGTAATATATAATAATTGATCAAGCCTAGAAAGGGGATATTCTTTATCTATTCACTATGAATGAGAATAATTTAAAAAAGAAATCATTAGAATATAGAAAAACTATTCTTGAAATAATTTTTCAATCTGGTGCAGGTCATATTGGGGGGAGTCTTTCTTGTATTGATATTTTGAATGTTCTTTACAATTCAATTATGGACATTTCTCCCAAAAATTTTCCGAACTTGGATCGTGATCATTTTATTCAAAGTAAAGGACACTCTGTGGAAGCATTATTCACAGTATTATGTGATTGCGGTTTTTATTCAAAAAAAGATCTAAACACCTTGAATCAATTTAATTCGCACTTTATAGGTCACCCTACAAAAAAGGTACCAGGGATTGAACATAATACTGGAGCTCTTGGTCACGGTCTTTCAGTCGCTGTGGGTTTAGCAATATGCAAAAAAATTGATCAAAAAAACAATAAAGTGTTTTCTTTATTGGGAGATGGGGAGCTGTCGGAGGGTTCGGTTTGGGAGGCTTGTACTACTGCCTCAAAATATAACTTAGATAATTTAATTGTAATTGTTGATAGAAACGATTTACAAATTACTGGAAAAACTGAAGATGTAAATCCTATTGAACCAATTGATAAAAAATTTAAGTCTTTTGGTTTTGAAACAATTTCTACTAATGGAAATAATATTTCTGATCTTTTATCCGTATTTCAGCATGTCCCCGTTAAGGAAAATAAGCCAACTGTAATAATTGCAAAAACAACTAAAGGATCGGGTGTGAGTTTTATTGAAAATCAGATTGACTGGCACCACAAAGTACCGAATAAGGATGAATATGAAAGCGCTATCTCAGAGTTAAATGAGAAACTAAATTTTTATGAATAAAATTGGTAAACCAAATCTTGAGGTCTTTTCTGAGACACTACTTAAAGAGGCAAGGAAAAATAAGAATATTATAGTTGTTACTAGTGACTCAAGAGGATCAGGTAAATTGGTTCCTTTTGGTAAAGAATTGCCTAATCAAATCATTGAAGTTGGCATCGCTGAACAAAATTTGGTTGGAGTTTCATCAGGATTGGCTGCAGGGGGAAAGATTGTATTTGGAGTATCACCTGCAAGTTTTCTAACTGCTAGGGCTTTAGAGCAAATAAAAAATGATGTTGCTTACTCTGACCTAAATGTTTCGTTAATAGGTATTAGTGCAGGAATAAGTTATGGACAGCTAGGATCTACGCACCACTCCATCCATGACTTTGCTACTTTAAGAGCAATCAATAATATGACAATAGTTGCACCTGCGGATAACTTTGAAGCAGCCGAAGTTATAAAACAAGCTATTTCATATAATCATCCCCTTTACATTAGGTATGGGAAAAAACCAATGATGGATATTCATCCTCCAGGAACAAAATTTAAAATTGGAAAATCTATTGTAGTAAAAAAAGGAGAGGATTTAACAATTGTAACAACTGGCGAAACTTTGCAACGAGCATACTTGGCAAGTGAAATTTTAAAAAAAAGTAATATTCATTGTTCAATTATTAGTATGCATACATTAAAGCCCTTTGATAAAAAAACATTTATAGAATTTTCTCAAAACTCTAAAGCAATTTTAACAGTCGAAGAACATAGTATATTTGGAGGACTTGGTGAATGTTGTGCGAGCCTGATTGCTCAAAATAATATAAATGTAAAACTCAAAATACTTGGAATACCTGATGAATATATGATTAATGGATCTCAAGCTGATGTATTAGATCACTATAATATGAGTCCAGAAAAGATAGCTGAAATATCAAAAGACTTACTTAACAAATGAGTTATATAACTATTGACTCAAGTACATCATCTACAACAGTTATTGTTTTTAACGAAAAATTAGAGATCGTAAAAAGATTTCAAAAGGGACACCAGCAAATAATCACAGATGAAGGTTATATTGAACACGATTTAGAAGAAATTTATCAAAACTTATTAGAGTTAGTTAAAAAGGCATCAGAAATTATTTCAAATCCTAAATTCATCAGTCTAACTAATCAAAGAGAAACATTTGCACTTTTTAATAAAAAAGATGGAAAACCAATACATAATGCAGTTGTTTGGCAGTGTACTAGAGGTCAAAAAATTTGTGAGGGTATTCTAAACGATAAGTCAAAAAATAAAGAAATTATTGATAAAACTGGTCTTAAACCAAATACTTTTTTTTCTGGCAGTAAATTAAAATGGGTTTATGAGAACAAATCAGAAGTTAAATCGAAAATTGACAATGGGGATATCTTATTTGGAACAATCGAAACATATCTCATTTATAGACTTACAAACCTAAATTCTTATGTGACTGATACTACAAATGCATCAAGAACCTTATTATTTAATTGTTTAGAAAATTCTTGGGATCAAAATTTATTAAATATTTTTAATTGCAATAATTTGAAACTTCCAAAAATACTCGATAGTTCAAATATTTTTGGAGAGAGTGATTTTAATAAAGCATTTAAAAAGTTAATACCTATAATTGGAGTTGCTGGTGATGCGCAAGCTTCATTTTTTGCAAATTTTTGTTTTGATAAAGGTGATACTAAAATCACGACAGGAACTGGTTTTAATATTCAAACAAATATCGGCAATGAGATGATTATCGATGAAAATTCACTAACCTCCCTAGCTTTCACAAGTGATAAACAGAATATCTATGCATTAGAGTGCCTAAACTCATTCGCTGGAGGAACGATTTCATGGCTTAAAAACAATTTAAAATTAATTGATAAGCCTGAGGATAGTGAAGTCTTATCAAAAAAAGAAAAAGATAATAATGGAGTCTATCTAATACCTGCCTTTTCAGGGCTAGGTCCTCCATTTTGGATATCAGACGCTAGGGCTGCATTCTTTGGAATAAGTGCATCTACAAATACCAATCATTTGGTCAGAGCTGGATTAGAGTCTGTTGCTTACCAAGTGGTCGTGTATTTAGAGTTTATGAAAAAATCAAGAAATCTTGATTTAAAAAATTTGTCCATTGATGGTGGTATGGTAAAAAATAAGTTTTTCCTTCAAATTATTAGTAACCTTTTAGAAATTGAGTTAAATATCCCTGAAATGGAGGATATGTCATCGTATGGTGCGTTACTTTTTGGAATGCAGTATTATCATAATTTAAAAAATACCACTGGTTTAAACGATTTTAAGGTGAAAAACTCTAAAATTATTCCTAACAAGGATTACTCTATAAGAAATTCTTTTAGTTCGTGGGAAGAAATAGTTGATAAACATTTCGTGAAAAATCAAGACTAAAAAATTAAAATTTAGCTAGCATGTTGACATGACAATAGGATATTGTGAATGTGACTATATATAGGAGGAAATAACTATGAGAAAATTATCTCTAGTTTTAGCTTCACTTATGGCTGTTGCTTTTACTTTTGCTACTATGCCAGCAAAAGCAGGAAGCCACGCTGTTGAAGCTTGCTTAATAACAAAAACAGACATCAATCCTTTCTTCGTTAAAATGAAAGAAGGAGCAGAAGCGAGAGCTAATGAATTAGGTGTCAAATTATCATTCTTTGCGGGTAAAGTTGATGGTGACCATGAGACTCAAGTAAGAGCTATTGAGACTTGTATTGCTTCAGGTGCAAAAGGTATTTTAATCGCTGCATCTGACACAAAAGCTATTGTTACTCCATTAAAAAATGCTCAAGACAATGGTTTACTAGTCATTGCTCTTGACACACCACTAGAGCCAATTACAGCTGCAGACTCTACTTTTGCAACTGATAACTTCAAGGCAGGTGAGTTAGGTGGAGCTTGGGTTGCTGCAAAGTTAGGAGCAGATGCTGCTAATGCCAAAATTGCAATGTTAGACCTTAACGAGAGTCAACCTTCTGTTGGTGTTCTTAGAGATCAAGGTTTCTTATCTGGATTTGGAATCGATGTAAAAGACGTTTCCAGATGGGGAGATGAGGATGATCCAAGAATTATCTGTAATGAAGTTACAAACGGTAACGAAGAAGGTGGAAGAACTGCAATGGAAAAATGTCTACAAAAAGATCCAGACATAAACGTTGTGTACACTATTAATGAGCCAGCAGCTGTTGGTGCTTATGAGGCATTAAAAGCAGTTGGAAAAGATGATGGTAGCGTTCTTATTGCTTCAGTTGACGGAGGTTGCCCAGGTGTGGCTGACGTTGAAAGAGGAATTATAGGTGCTACATCTCAGCAATACCCATTGTTAATGGCTTCACTTGGTGTTGAGGCGATTAAAGCTTGGGCTGAAGATGGCTCAAAGCCTGAAAATACTCCAGGTCTTGACTTCTTTAACACTGGTGTGAACTTAGTTACAGATGATGCTGCTAGCGGAGTTCCATCAATTAGTGTCAAAGAAGGTATGGATAGATGTTGGGGTTAATCCAATAATTTATTATTCAGGGCAGATTATTCTGCCCTGAAGTTATGATATTTTTTAAATGAATAAAGTTTCTGATGACATTTCTAAAGATCTAAAAGATCAACCTAAATTCACAACTGATATAGGTGAAAAAGATCAAGATCATCACTCTTTTGATTTAGGTGAACAAACTACACTAAAAAAAATTCAACATTTTCTTCACGGTAATCCAACAATAGTTCCTGTTATTATTTTAATATTAAGCGTTATTGCATTTGGCTTCATCGCTGGAGGAAAATTTTTCTCTGCTTTTAATTTATCTCTGATTGTACAACAAGTTACGATTGTCGGTATTCTTGCAGCTGCTCAAACTTTAATAATATTAACTGCTGGAATTGATTTAAGTGTTGCTGCAATGATGGTTTTAGCATCAGTATTTATGGGTAAGCTTTCTGTTGAAATGGGAATTCCAACCCTCCCAGCAATAGCAGTAGGGTTTATCTCTGGTATTGCAACAGGTGCTTTCAATGGGTTACTGGTAACCCGCTTAAGATTGCCTCCGTTTATAGTTACTTTAGGAACTTGGAATATATTTTTTGCACTAGTAATATTCTTTACTGGATCTCAATCTATAAGAAGCTCCGATATTGAAGTAAATGCTCCTCTTCTGCACTTTTGGGGAGAAAGAATAAATCTTGGGGGTTTTGTATTCACTTACGGTGCGTTCCTCATGATTGGTATTTTCGTTTTTCTCTGGTTTTTACTCAATAAAACTGCTTGGGGGAGGCATGTTTACGCAATTGGCGATGATAAGGAGGCTGCTGAGTTATCAGGTATTAGAACTGATAGGATGTTAGTTTCAATTTATGCTGTTGCTGGACTTGTTGTTGCTATTGGAGCATGGGTTTCCATAGGTAGAGTTGGTTCAGTGTCTCCAACATCTTTTTATGAGGGTAACTTAGACTCCATCACAGCTGTTGTTATAGGTGGAACTTCTCTTTTTGGTGGAAGGGGCACTATAATTGGCTCTTTATTTGGAGCTTTGATTGTGGGTGTATTTAGTTCAGGTCTGTCCATAGCAGGTCTTGATGTATTGTGGCAAAGATTTGCTTTAGGTTGTCTTATTATAGTAGCTGTTGGAATAGATCAATGGATAAGAAAGGTCTCAGCATAATGCAGCCAGTGCTAGTAGCAAATAAGTTGTCAAAAAAATACGGTAAAGTTGTTGCACTCGATAGTGCTGATTTAGAGCTTTATCCAGGTGAGGTTTTGGGAGTAATTGGAGATAATGGTGCTGGAAAATCTACACTAATTAAGGTGTTATGTGGTGCTGTTATACCTGATAGTGGTGAAATATTGCTTGATGGAAATAAAGTTACTTTTACATCACCTATAGAAGCAAGAAAATTAGGTATCGAAACTGTTTACCAGAACCTTGCACTTTCGCCTGCTTTATCAATCACTGATAATATGTTTTTAGGCAGAGAAATTAGACAAAAAGGGTTTATGGGTAGTTTTTTAAAATTTTTAGATAAAAAAGCAATGGCAGATGAAGCCAGAAAACGACTGTCTGATCTTGGTCTATTAACCATACAAAATATAAATCAATTAGTTGAAACATTGTCTGGAGGTCAACGGCAAGGTGTTGCAGTTGCAAGAGCAACATCATTTGGAACTAAAGTCGTTATTATGGATGAGCCTACTGCCGCTCTAGGTGTCAAAGAAAGTAGAAGAGTTTTAGAATTAATCGGTGAGGTGAGGTCTAGAGGAATTCCCATCATATTAATTTCTCATAACATGCCTCATGTTTTTGAAGTAGCTGATAGAATACATATTCATAGACTTGGAACCCGATTATGTGTAATTGACCCAAAGAAACATGAAATGTCTGATGCTGTTGCATATATGACAGGTGCTAAGCAACCACCTCAAGATTAATTTATTAAATTAAATTCAGCAGAAATACTTTTACTAATAACATTTAATCCATTTGGAAGATCATTTTTGTAAACTTTATTTTTAATTTGATCATTAGATAGCCCATAACTCTCCCATCTTTCAATTAATCTTTTTTCTAAAATATCTTTATTGCAATCAATCATTATAGTTGTGTCAAAAAAATTATGAATTTTTCTCCATGGTTCTTGATCAAGCAATAAATAATTACCCTCTACTATTATAATTTTTGTATTCTCAGATATGACTAATGCAGATGATCTCGATAGTTCTAATGATCTATCAAAGATAGGAACAATTACTTCACCCTCGTTTTTTAATCTTAATAAACAATTTAATAAACCTGGTACATCAAATGTTTCCGGTGCCCCTTTTCTCTCAATCAATTTTTTTTTCTCAAGAATATTATTATCTAGATGGAAACCATCCATTTGAAGAACACTTGATTTGTGGTTTTTTGATATTAGTTCAGACTTTAATTTTTCAGATATTGTGCTTTTTCCAGATGCTGGCGCTCCTGAAATTGCAATAAAATAACGACTTTGATTAATTTTAATAACATTTTCTAGTATTTTGTTTACTAATTCAGGGAATTCTATTCTTTGGTTACTAGACATTTTTTCCTAAATAAAAGCTTTTCCACCTTAAAAATCTGTCTTTTAAGATATCCGTTTGAATTTCATTCTTACTTATAATTTTTTTGACTTTTGGAAGACTAAGGGCTTCTCTAGGTTTTAAATTATTGTAACCAAGAAATGCTATTCTAGCAGCCCCAAAAGCAGCCATTGTATCTGAAGCATCTGTTATAGATAAATCTCTCTCCATCAATGATGCAAGTATTTGTATCCAGCTATCATTTTTAGAACCACCTCCAATTACAAAGATGTTATCTAACTTTATACCTGTCTTAACTAAGGAATAATAATTATCATACAAACCGAAAGAAATACCTTCTATTAAACTGTAGATTAATGTATCTCGATTAGTGTCTATACTCATTTCGTGAAAACTTGCTCTTATATGAGGGTCATTAATTGGGGTTCTCTCACCTGTGAGATAAGGAAGATAATAAGGGTATCTATTTATATCAGAAAAATTATTTATAGCAGAACTTAACACTTTATTAATCTCATCAATTGATGAATTAAAATTATTTATAAACCAATTAACATTTGAGGTACAAGAGAGCATCACTGACATAAGATGCCATGTTTCTGGTAAACAGTGGCAAAAGGAATGTATCGCATCATCATAATTTTTTAAAAAATTTTTTGTTGAACCAAAAATTACACCAGAAGTACCCAAAGATAATGAAGCATTTCCCTCTTGGTAAAGCCCTAATCCAACAGCGGCTGCAGCATTATCTCCTGCTCCACCAAATACTTTGCAAGAGTTATTAAAGCCATATTTTTCTGCAATATCTTTTTTAATTACACCTGTTTGATCGGTCCCCTCACAAGTTTTAGGCATTTGCGAGATATCCATTGAGCCAATGTCTAAAAGTTTATTAGACCAAGTTCTATTTTTAACATCTAACCAATAAGTGCCTGCTGCGTCTGACAAATCACTAAAAAACTCTCCCGTTAAATAAAACCTTAAATAGTCTTTCGGCAATAAAACCTTTGCAATTGATTTAAAATTTTCACTTTCGTGTTCTTTCATCCATAAGATTTTTGGAGATGTGAAACCAGGCATTGCTATATTTCCAGCTATATCCATAACAGTTTCGTCAGCCATAATTTGACTGCACTGCTTAAAACTACGTGTATCATTCCAAAGTATACATGGCCTTATGACCTTATAATTTTTATCAATACAAGTTGCTCCATGCATATGTCCGGAAAAAGATACAGCTTTGATTTGCGATAAATCAAATTTTGAAATAATTTGTTTGATACACTGATCTAACGCTTTTATCCAAAATGATGGATCTTGTTCTGACCAGCCATTTTGAGGAGTGGACAGTGGTATATCTTCACTAATAACACTCAACAAAATTTCTTGTTCTTCTCCAAGTAGCAAACACTTCATCGAAGAAGTACCAAGATCAATACCTAAATACATTTTTATATTATATAGAGAATAAAACTATTTTCTATTTTTAGAATTGAGTATAATCAAATCATGAATAAGTCTTTAGATAAAAAAATTCTTAAAATAAAAAATAATAAATATTCTCCAAGAGACTTCATTATAGCAGATGCTAAAGATGGCGATCTGGCAATGGGCATCACAACACCTGGATCAAAAAGAAATGAAAATGGAAAAGTACTAAAAGGATATAAAAACCTAGTAGATTACAAAAATGCAATGATATCGATGACTAAATCTAATTTAGTAGATATTATGCTGATGTCTGCATCAGTTGGTGAAGATCTTGTAAAAAGAAATTTATTTAAAAATTCAAGTATTACCCCTGCTATTAGAATGAATGATACGACTGATATCTGGCTGATGAGAAATGGAAATTATAGAAAAACTAATCCCAGACCTTTTCGGTCTGCTCAAATGAACAAAGTAAGTAAATTAGTTAACCTTGGTTTATTTTCTATAACATTTTCTAATAATGTTGACTATGACCTTGCAATGTTAAATGCCTATAAAGAGTATAGAATTGAGGCTTCTAAATATAAATTTAAACATTTTTTAGAGGTATTTAATTCCCCGATTAATCTAAATATGAACATAAGACAAATGGGTGATTACGTTAACGATTGTATTATAAAAGCAATAGCTGGGCAGACTAAGGATGAGAGACCTCTTTTTTTGAAAATAGCTTACAATGGTCCAAAAGCAATGGAGGAGCTAGCCAGCTTCGATCCTGAAAATCTTATTGTTGGTATTCTTGGGGGTAGCAAGGGCACGACAAGAGATTGTTTTGAATTAATTAAAAAAGCCAGTCAATATGGTGCAAAAGTAGCTTTGTTTGGTAGAAAAATTAACTTAGCTGAAGATCCTATCTTATTAGTAAAAATTATGAGAGAAGTTGTTGAAAGTAACATTAAACCTAAGGATGCTGTAAAACTTTACCATTCTGAATTAAAGAAAAATAAACTTTTACCCGACAGGAAACTTTTAAAAGACCTTGAGATCACTGAAAAAGTTTTAAAATTATAATTTAGATATATTGGGTATATTTCCAGAAGAGGCATTAACTTTCATCATAGATGTCCCAGCTGCATGAGCCTTTTTGAGAGTTTTTTTTATGTCCCAATTTTCATGTATTCCAAATATAAACGCTGCACAAAAAGCATCTCCAGCTCCAACTGAATTTATTACCCTGCTTTTTGGTAAAACCTTTGATTTAGTGTAAATTTTTTTTGATCTATCAAAATAGAGCGACTCAGTTGGACTATGAATAACAACTCCTCTAATAATACCCTTTTTGAAAACTTTACTGATTAACTTGATTAAGATTTTTTGATTAAGTTTTTTATTGAAGTCGTAAATTTTTTTATTAAATAGTATCTCTGCTTCAATTTCATTCAAAAGCAAATAATCGGTGAATGGCAATGAGCTTTCAATAATATTTTTATATTTAGGGTGCTTATTTGAAACTAAATCTAAAACTGTTATCACATTTTTACTTTTAGCTTTTTTTAAAACTTTTGATAAACGAGTTTTTTTGTCAACATCAAATTTGTCCAATTTACCTAATAGTGTAATATATCCGACATAAAGAACTTTAGGTGAAATTTTTAATTGGTTAATTTTAAAATGTTTTTTATCAAGTAAGCTGTTTGCCCCTGGATAATATAAAAAAGTTCTTTCTTTTTGTTTTTCAAACATACAAACGGTATGAGAAGTAGAAATTTGCTTTGATACAATTAAATATTTAGTCTCTATTTTATTTTCTCTACAATGTTTTTTTATAATTGATGCATCTGTATCAAGTCCAATTGATCCCATTGCGTACATTGGATGTTTAAATCCTAAAGAATTTAAATCCGTCAAAACATTTGATGGACCTCCACCTACGCATTGAAAAGTATTAGAAATTGCTTCTAATTTACCTCTATCAGGTAAATTATCTATTTTGTATGTGGTATCTACACACCACATTCCAAGGCCAATTATACCTCTTTGCATTATATTTCATTCCAGAGAGGATGTATCGCAACTTCATCTTCTTCAATTTCAGTGAACCTTCCCACACTTTCTAAAAAATAATTATCTTTATTATCATCGTTGACTTGAGAAACCTCTCCTGCCATAACCATTCCTGAACCCTTAGCTGAGTAAAATTTATGATAAATGTTTCTTTCGACAGTGACGCTCTGGCCTCTTTTTAAAATCAATGGTTCTCTTGGTGCAATGGAAACTATTTCACCATCAACAAGAACATCAATTTTAGAGCTTAATTCAATTTGATTTGAGTCAACTTCTAAAAATTCAATCACTAATTCCCCGCCTCCCCGATTAATTATATCTTCCAGTTTTACCTTATGGCTATGAAAAGGAATTTCTTGGCCCTCTCTCATAAATAATAACTTTTCTGCATAGGGTTTGTCATCATTGTTACCCTGTATTCCATTCCTTATACAAAACAAGGTGATACCTTTTTTTTCAAATTCGCCTTTACCAAAATCAGTAACATCCCAGCCCATTTGATGATTTTTTAAATAATTTTTTAAGCTAGGATTATTGTTGTACTCTTCTTTAGACCAATAGCCCCATTTAGGTAGAACCCACGAATATCTATCGATCATATCTTTAGCTTCAGATATTGCGGCATTTATTTCAGATCTTTTCATTTCAACTTAGATTATCAAAAAAATAAATAATTGATATAATCAAGTAATGAAAACAATAATTGTTGATCCTTTTCCAAGACAAATGGATCTTATTTTTTCTAAAGATAAGCTTGTTTATTTAAAAAAAAATTTCAAACTTATTGATGCACCAATAAAAAATAAAAAAAATTTTTATCAAAACAATATATCAAAAGCAGATTTTATAATTGGACAACCTGACCTTCCAAATTCAATTTTAAAAAAGGCAGCAAAACTTAAAGCTATATTCAATGTTGAGAGCAACTTCATGGACAATATGGATTATGAGTATTGTTTTAGAAATGGTATCTATGTTCTATCCACTGCTCCTGTTTTTGCTCAAACAGTTGCTGAAATTGCAGTTGGTTTTACTTTATCTCTCAAGAGGGAAATTCATCAATCACATATAGATTTTATTAATAATAAAGAAAAATATGGATTGGAAAGTAATATGAATTCTAGTTTATTGCAGAATAACACTGTCAGTTTTATTGGTTTTGGAGATCTGGCCAAAAAGTTAAAACCCTTGTTAGAGCCTTTCACAAATAATTTTCTTGCATACGACCCTTGGCTTCCAAGCAAGTTGCTTGAGGATAATAATTGTAAAATTAATTCTCTTAATGAAATATTCAAAAAATCAGATGTGATATATGTTCTTAGCTCTATCACAACAAAAAATAAACATATGATTGATAAAAAGCTACTTAATCTGATGAAACAAAATTCTTGTTTACTAATTCTAAGTAGGGCTAATGTAGTAAATTTTAAAGACCTACTAAAAATTTCAAAAAAAAGAAATATAAAAGTTGCAACAGATGTATTTCCTGAGGAGCCAGTAAAAAAAAATGATCCCATACGTAAATCTAAAAATATTCTTTTCTCAGCACACAGAGCGGGAGCTCTAAAGTCTGTGTTTTACGAAATGGGCGAAATAGTGTTTGAAGATTTAAAACTAATAAATAAAGGTCTCCCTCCAAAGCTATGTAGGAAAGCAGAGCTAGAGACTGTCGGAAAACTAAGATCAAAACCAGTAAAGATTAATTAATTAAGTTGAATTTAACGAATTAATTTAGTTCTATGTTATATGCTTATTAAAATTGATCCTATTCTTAGTCCAGAGGTTTTGCATACTTTAAGAGCTATGGGACATGGAGATAAATTAATTTTATGTGACTCAAATTTTCCCGCCTATTCGATGAACTCCAGAGTTCATCGTATTGATGGCGTAAATGCTGCAAGAGCTGCAGAGGCTATACTCTCCGTATTTCCTCTAGATAGCTTTGTCGACTCACCTATTCAAAGGATGGAAATTGATGGAAATCCAGATCAATTAAATGAAGTTCATCAAGAAATAATTGACATAACTAAGAAAATCTCAGGAGAACATTGGAAAATTTCATCCATTGAAAGGTTTAAATTTTATGATGAAGCCAAAAAGGCATTTGCCATAATAACAACAAACGAAACTAGACCATTTGGATGCTTTATCTTAACTAAAGGAGTTGTTAGACCTGATGGTACTGTTTGGGTACTAGATAAGTGAGTATTTGTGTATTTGGGATATTTGTTGCAGATCTATGTTTTTTTGCAAATGATATACCAATACCAGGTCAAACCATATTAGGAAAAAAATACATCATCGGGCCAGGTGGTAAAGGGTCTAACCAAGCAATAGCAGCAGCAAGGGCCGGAGGTAATGTATCATTTATAAGTAAAGTAGGTAAAGATAGCTATGCCGATCTTGCAATCTCTTTATACGAAAGAGATAAGATAAATTATGATGGTTTGGTTATCTCTGAAAATGAATCAACTGGGGCTGCAGGTATATTGATTAATGACAAAACTGGGCAAAATGCAATAAATGTTGTTCCAGGAGCTGCTGGTACAATCGATGAAAAGTTAATTGACTCAAAGTTAAATATAATTGAGTCTTCTAATGTTTTTTTAACTCAGTTAGAGACACCAAAAAAGGTAACACTATATGCTCTAAAAAAAGCGAAAAATTTTAATTGTACAACAATTCTAAATCCAGCACCCGCCAGTGAAATAACTGATGATAACTTTCAATATTTTGATTTTTTTACCCCCAATGAAACGGAAGCGAGTTTTTATTACGGTCAATCAATTAAAAATGAGGAAGACTGTAAAAAAGCAGGAAATTTTTTTTTAGATAAAGGGATTAAGAATATAATTATTACACTTGGAGAAAATGGTTGTTATTTTAAAAACAATAAAGAGGAGTTTATAGTACCTGCTTCAAATTTAAAAAAACCAGTAGTTGACACAACAGGTGCGGGAGATGCTTTTAATGGCGCTCTAAGTGTGGCAATCTCACAAAATAAAAACTACAAAGAAGCTATTGAGTTTGCTAATCTTGTGGCAGGTGTTTCTGTTACAAGGGAGGGAGCAGCAAATTCAATGCCATACAAAGAGGAATTACTTTAAAAATGCCATATATTTCAGACAAAAATCGCTATCAAAAAATGCATTATAGAAACTGTGGTGATAGTGGTTTAAAACTACCTGTCTTGTCAATAGGGTTATGGCATAACTTTGGTGGCAATGGAATGGCTTCAGAGTCTAAAAAAATTCTTTTTGAGTCTTTTGATGCAGGAATTACTCATTTTGATTTAGCAAATAATTATGGACCACCTTATGGCAGTGCTGAGTCTAATTTTGGAAAAGTCATGAAAAGTGATCTTGGAAAATACCGTGATGAGTTAATTATATCGTCTAAAGCAGGTTACGATATGTGGGATGGACCATATGGCGAATGGGGTTCAAAGAAACATGTAATTGCTAGTTGCGATCAAAGTTTAAAGAGGATGAAACTGGATTATGTAGATATATTTTATTCTCATCGTTTTGATCCAAATACACCTCTTGAGGAAACAGCTGATGCTTTAGAAAGTATCTATAAAGCTGGTAAGGCCCTGTATATTGGTGTCTCTTCTTACTCCTCGAATAAGACAAATAAAATGATTTCAATTTTAAAGAGCAAAGGAATCAAACTATTAATTCATCAACCTTCTTATTCATTAATTAATAGATGGATTGAAAAAGATTTAACAAAAACTCTCATAAAAAAAGGTGTTGGTTGTATCGCCTTTTCTCCACTAGCCCAAGGTTTTTTATCTAATAAATATTTGAAAGGAATTCCCAAAGTTTCAAGGGTTAATGAGAATAGCTCTTTCAGCAAAGATTTAATAACGAAAAAAAATATTAAAATTATTAATGAACTCAATAAAATTGCAAAAAAAAGAAATCAATCTCTATCCCAAATGGCTATAGCATGGGTATTAAATCATCGTGCAATAACTTCTGCTTTAATTGGGGCTAGAACAGTAAAACAGCTTAAAGAAAACTTAGCTGCACTTGATAATTTAAAATTTTCAAAAAAAGAAATAAAAGAAATAAATAAAGCTGCAAAAGAGGGTGATATAAATATATGGGCTCCTTCTAGTGCCCATTGATTAATTGAAATTTTTATTATCTCACTAATAAATTAAATTTTAATCCACTTTTTTTTCTTAATAGACACAAAAATTGCATCTAAGACTTTCATATTTTTTTTTGCATCTAATAATCCATAATCTATTTTAGTTTTATAAATTAACTCGTTAGAAAATTTTGTAACTTGATGTTCATATTGATCAGTCGCTGGAAATAATTTTATTGTATTATCTTTTCGATAGATTGATTTTCCATTGTAGATAACAACTGTAGTTGGTTTATTCGCAATTGCGTTGAAAGGATTTTCAATAACAACTGTTTTTTTTGTGCCAAGAATTACTACTTGTTGTGAATATGTGCTTTGTGTAGCAACTGTAAAGGTTGAGAAAATATCTCCAAAATCTAACAATGCGGATGATAAAATATCTGTTTTAAATTTTTTATCATTTTTAGAAGTTGCAATAACTCTTTTTGGTTCTTTATCTAATAGAAATCTTGATATGACAGTCGGATAACATCCAATGTCATAGATGGCCCCTCCACCAAAGTTTTTGATATTTCTGATATTTTTAGGATTTTTATTATTGTATGAAAACACTGTTGATATACTTGATATTGATCCGATCTTACCTGATTTTATATATTCTTTAACCCATCGCCATTGAGGATGATGCCTGACCATAAATGCTTCTTTAACAATAACTTTATTTTGTGAGGCAATTTTTATTAATGGGTCTATATCTTTTGATTTTAAAGATAAAGGTTTCTCTAATAAGAGATTTTTTTTATTTTTACAGGCCTCAATACTTGATTTTATATGTAAGTGGTTAGGAAGAGGGTTATAAATTACATCTACATCTTTATCTTCATATAACTCTTTATAAGAACCATAGCTTTTTGGTATTTTAAATTTTTTTGTTAAAGCTGTTGCTCTGGATAAATTTCTACTAGCGAGCGCTATAACCTGACTATTTTTAGATTTTTTTATTGCAGGTATTACGTGCTCCCAGCCAATTTTAGCAGTGCTTAATATGCCCCAATTAATAATTCTTTTTTTCATAAAAAAAATTTAAACCTATTTGACTACAATCCATACATATATTTAAAAGATTTCATACATATATTTTATAACTTATGGTATCTATTTAAAAATGAGTGATTTTAAAATAGGCATTGATTACGGTGGTACCAAAATTGAGGGTATTTTAATAGACTCAAATGGTAAAGAAATTCTTAGAAAAAGATCTACTTATGAAAAAAATTACGAAAGTGGTTTAAATACCGTAAAATCTTTAGTTTCAGAATTTGATAAATTTACAGATCAACAAAATTCTGTAGGGGTTTGCATACCAGGATTTTCTTCATATGAAACTGGCTTAGTAAATAATGCAAATTGTATATGGATTAATGACAAACCATTTCATAAAGACTTAGAAAAAAGTTTAAATAGAGAAATTCGTATCATGAATGATGCTAACTGTTTTGCATTATCTGAAGCTATCGATGGCTCTGGGGCAAATTATAAATCAGTTTGGGGTGTAATTATTGGATCTGGTTTTGGCGGATCATTTGTTTATGAAAAGAAAGTCATTGAGGGCGTTAACCAAATTGCAGGAGATTGGGGACATCAACCATTACCTTATCCTACTGAGGAGGAAATTAATTCTAATGTCCAATGTAATGTAGGTAATTGCAAAAGACCCTTATGTGCTGAGCAATTTATATCAGGAATAGGTTTTACAAAATTATTTAACGAGAAATATGGCACCAGTTTAAGAACAAGAGAAATAGTTGCTTTGGAAGCAAACGGAGATGAAAGAGCAAAAAAAGAATTTGAATTATATGAGGATCGTTTTGCCAGATTAATATCTGTAATGATAGGTATCGTTGACCCTGAGGTAATAGTTTTTGGTGGAGGTATGTCAAACGTTGGTAGACTTTATGACAATATACCTAAATTACTTCCTAAATACACATTTAGTGATAAGATAAGAAATAAGATCTTACGGAATACTCACGGTGACTCCAGCGGTGTTAGAGGGGCAGCGTGGTTGTGGGACTCAGATAAATTTTAAATGAAAAAAATTGGAATTCTTACTAGTGGTGGAGACTGTGGTGGTTTAAACGCGGCAGTTAGATCGATATTTTTCAGAGCTAAAAATACATATCAGATGGAAGTTATGGGTATTCGTGATGGCACTGTTGGTTTAATGCAAAGACCAGTGGCTTATGTTCCATTAGACTATCAAACTTTTAGCGGCTCTCTTCTAAGACAAGGTGGGACATTTTTGGGAACAACAAGTAAAGGTAATCCTTTTAAATTTCCCATGCCAGATGGTAAATACAAAGATAGATCCCAAGACATTATTGATGGTTACAAAGAATTAGGTCTTGATGGGCTTATTGTTATAGGCGGAGATGGAAGCATGTCGATTTTAACTGAAATTGCAAAAAGAGGTGACTTAAATATTGTAGCCATACCTAAAACAATTGACAATGATGTGGGAGCCACTGAAAGCTCCATAGGGTTTAATACAGCTGTGAATGTTGCTACCCAAGCACTAGATAACTTACAAACAACTGCTGCAAGTCATCAAAGAACGATGATTTTAGAAGTAATGGGGAGAGACGCAGGACACATAGCTATTAACGCAGGCATTGCAGGTGGAGCAGATGTAATCCTAATTCCTGAATTAAATTACTCTATCAAAGGAATTGTCAATAAACTTACTGAAATGAAAAATAGAGGAATAGTTCATTCGCTGATTGTAGTAGCAGAGGCAGTAAAAACAGAAAGCGGAAAAAGTTATACTGTTGAATACGCTGACGGTCAAAAAAGATTAGGCGGTATAGGTAATTATCTTTCAGAGGAAATAATGAAAAGTACTGATATAGAGTGTAGGGTTACTTCTTTGGGGCATGTTCAACGAGGTGCACCCCCTACTCCACGTGATAGAATTTTAGCAAGTGCTTTTGGAGTTTATGCTGTTGATTTAATTGCAAAAGGAAAATATGGAAGAATGGTTGCCTGGAGAGATAGAAAAGTTGTTGATGTTCCAATTAGTGAAGGAATTTCTACTTATAAAGTTGTAGATAGATCCGATCCTCTTATTGAAACTGCTTTAGCACTTGGGGTATATGTTGGTGATATAAAGTGAATGTTTATACCAATAGAAAAAATTTCAAATCTTCAAGAATTTAAAAAAGATATTTTTAGTGGAAAAGTTTTTGTATTTCAAAAATCAAAAACTTCAAATGATTTAATAACCCAAATTAAAAATAAAATACAAAATATTTATGATGGTGAAATAGAAGAAATACACTATTTAAAAAATTCTGAGGATATAAGTAAGGATATTGTATCAAAATTAAAAAACCATGAAGATTTCAGAAAACTATTTTCAAACTTTTTATATGAAATTGGATATAATAAAGGTGAAACTTTTTGGGATCGATTTGTGGTAAGAGTAGCACCAGCAGAAAATAACTTACCTTACAGAGAAGCATCTAGAATAAATATTCATCGTGATACTTGGGGCACAAATTTGTATCAACAAATTAATTGGTGGGCACCAGTAAGCAATGTAGAGGAAAAAAATACTATGGTTTTTTATCCAGATTATTTTGATGTTCCAGTAAAAAATACTACTTCGACTTGGGACTTAAACATTTATTTAGCCAATAGAAAAAAAGGCGATTTTTCTTATCCCTCTGCTCCACAATTAAAAGAGGACTTGCCCAGCAATATTAAGAAAATACCAGTAACTATAAAACCAGGAGAAATTTTATGTTTTTCAGGTGCTCACTTACATAGCTCATCAAAAGAAAAGTCCGAAAATACAAGGATAAGCTTTGAAATTAGAACTATTTGTGAAAACGACCTAAATAGTTCAGCTCAAGCCCCAAATGTAGACTGCGATTTGCAATGGAAGTTCCCTAAAATTTTTAAAAAAATTAATGACAATTCGCCCCTGAAAATAACTAGCTGATTATTTTATTTTTTGCTAATTTGCTGATGTGAAGAAAAAATATTCAATATTTAGTCTTGCTAAAAATGCACTATCTGGCCATAAAGAGTGGCCAAAAATGTGGAGAAGCCCCGAACCTAGAGAGTTTTATGATGTCATAATAATTGGTGGTGGGGGTCATGGACTAGGAACTGCATATTACTTAGCAAAAGAACATGGATTAAAAAATATTGCCGTAATAGAAAAAGGTTGGCTTGGTGGAGGTAACACAGGTAGAAACACTACTATCATTAGATCAAATTATTTATGGGATGATAGTGCTCATTTGTACGAACACTCTTTGAAGTTATGGGAAAACCTATCAAGCGAATTAAATTACAATGTAATGTTTAGTCAAAGAGGGGTTATGAATTTAGCCCATAACGAACATGATATAAAAGAAATTAAAAGAAGAGTGAGTGCAAATAATTTAAATGGTATTGATTCATTTTGGTTATCTAAAGAAGAAATTCAAAAAAAGGTTCCTATAATGAATACTGACAATCTTCGATATCCAGTGCTAGGTGCATCTTACCAACCTCGCGGTGGTGTAGCAAGACATGATGCAATAGCATGGGGTTTTGCAATGCGCGCCGATGAGATGGGAGTTGATATAATTCAAAATTGTGAGGCACATCAAATAAGGACTAAAAATGGAACAATAGAAGGTGTCGAAACTTCCAAGGGTTTTTTAAGGGCAAATAAAATTGGAGTTGTTGCTTCAGGTCATACTGGTGTTTTAGCAGAGAGTGCAGGTATCAGATTACCTTTACAAAGTAAGCCACTTCAGGCACTTGTTTCTGAACCAATCAAACCTATTATTGATACAGTGGTAATGTCCTCTGCAGTTCATGCTTATGTCAGTCAATCTGATAAAGGTGAATTGGTTATTGGAGCAGGAACCGACAGTTATAATTCTTTCACTCAAAGAGGTGGTTTTAACATTATTGAAGATACTATTCGAGCTATGGTCGAGCTTTATCCAGTATTTGGCAAAATGAAAATGCTTCGTCAATGGGGTGGTATTGTTGACATCTGCCCAGATGCTAGCCCTATTATTAGTAAATGTGACATTGAGGGTTTATTTTTTAATTGTGGCTGGGGCACAGGTGGTTTTAAAGCTACACCTGGAAGTGCAAATGTTTTCGCACATACCATTGCAAAAAATGAACCTCATCAAATTAATAGCGCTTTTAATCTTGATAGATTTGCAAGTGGAAGATTAGTCGACGAACACGGTGCTGCAGCCGTAGCACATTAATAAATATGCTCATAATTAATTGCCCTTATTGCGGCCCGAGAGATCAATCGGAATTTTCAAATGGAGGAGAGGCACATGTAAAAAGACCCGATGGATCAAAAGAAATAGGTGATCGTGAGTGGGGAGAATACGTCTTTATAAGAGCAAATCCAAAAGGTTTGTTTTATGAGCGCTGGGTACACACACATGGTTGTCGCAAATGGTTTAATTGTGTAAGAGATACATCTACTGATGAAATTTTGGTGACCTACAAGCTCGATGAAAAAAAACCAAATTTAAATAATTTTAAAAGTGTTGTTAAAACGCCCTCTGGTGAACCAGAAGTTGGGTCGGGTAATTTTACGGTTGAAAAATGAAATCTATAAATTTAAAAGAAAATCAATTTATTCAGTTTCATCAAAAAATTAGCTTCAAGTTCGATGGGGTCAAATATTTTGGCTACAAAGGTGATACTATAGCCTCAGCTCTATTAAGAAATAATATTAACCTTGTAGGAAGAAGTTTTAAGTACCATAGGCCCAGAGGAATTTATACCTGTGGTATAGAAGAACCAAATGCTCTAGTCCAAATAATTAGTGAATATTCCGAACCAAACACAAGAGCAACTATAAAAAAAATTTATGAAGGGATGGAAATTGAAAGTCAAAACAGATGGCCTTCTCTTGAAAACGATTTTGGAAGTATCAATAACTTATTTTCTCCAATTTTTACTGCTGGTTTTTACTATAAAACGTTCATGGGGCCACATAAGAAATTTTGGAAAAATTTATACGAACCACTTATTAGAAGAGCAGCTGGATTAGGTAAACCTCCAAAAGATTTCAAAGGCGTAAGTAATCATATCCATCACAACGTCGATGTTACAATTATAGGGGGAGGATTAAATGGACTTCTCGCAGCTAAATCTTTCATCAACTCTAATTATGATGTGTTGTTAATTGACTATGAAGAACAACTTGGTGGCATTATAAATAATTCAAACAAAATATCATTAATTGACAACAAAGAGCCTAAAGATTGGTTAAAAGAAACTATACAAGAAATAGAAGACTCTAAGAATATAAAGATTCTAAAAAACACACTTGTTACAACTTATAATTACATAAATCACCTTATAGCCATTGAAGATAGATTTGTTGGCTCTAAACCGATAGAAGGAAAAGTTAATAGCACTTTACATAAGATACGTACAGGTCACACAATATTATGTAATGGACACATTGAAAGATTTTTATCTTTTCAAAATAACGATCTACCAGGCATAATGCTAAGCTCTTCCTTTGAAAAATATATGTGCCGATATGGACTAGCACCTTCTAAAGAACCTGTTATTTTCAGTAATAATTCGAATTCAAACAGCTTAGTTTATAGTCTTATAAAAGCTGGTTTAAAACCAAAAGCATATATCGACTCACGATCTGGGGAAGAAATTGAGCCAAATTTGTTTGACTTGATAAGAAAAAATGATGTTCCTCTCTACACAAATTCACAAATAAAAGGAGCATTTGGAAACAAAAAAATTGAAAAAATTCTTGTTGAGGATAGTTCTGGAGCTTTAAATGAAATTAAATGTGACTGCTTATGTTTGTCAGGTGGAATAAATCCAGATGTTCACTTGTTTACTCAATCAAAAGGTTTATTAGATTGGGATGAGAAAGATTTAACTTACAAACCATCAAAACCTTTTCAACCTACCATAACTCTTGGTTCTGCTTCAGGACAATTTAATTTTGATAATTTAAATTCTGATATAAATGAAAAATTGAAAACTTTTAAAGTCAAAAAATTAGACGTAAAACTCGAATTAAATACAAACACTAAGTATCACATTAAAAAATTGTGGGAGGTCTCTCTGCAAAAGAAATCATTATGGGCTAAATCATTTATTGACTTACAAAATGATGTAACAACTAAAGATATCCGTCAAGCAATAACAGAGGGTTTTGATAGAATTGAACATTTAAAGAGATATACAACAAATAGTATGGGAACCGATCAAGGTAAAATTAGTAGTATTAACGCACTGGGAATAGTTTCTGATCTTCTGGATAAAAAAGTAAATGAAGTTGGCACAACTATTTATCGACCACCCTATGCTCCCTTAAGTTTTTCAGCAATAGCTGGCAGAAATTGCTATGAGTTTTATGACCCAGAGAGAAAGTCACCAATACATAGTTGGCACTTAAAAAATGGTGCAATTTTTGAGGATGTCGGGCAATGGAAAAGGCCATGGTATTTTCAAATTAATAAAGATGAGTCGATGCATGATGCTGTTCAACGAGAGAGCAAAAATGTAAGAGAAAACGCAGGCATTTTAGATGGGAGCACATTAGGAAAAATTGAGATCAAAGGTGAGGATGCGTTGGAATTTATGAATTTAATTTACACAAACAGTTTTACTAAGATGAGACAAGGTTCTGCAAGATATGCTCTTATGTTGGGGGAAGATGGAATGGTAAAAGATGACGGAATAATTTGTAAAATTTCTGATCAGCATTTTATTGCCACTACAACTACTGGAGGTGCTGCTACTGTTTTAGGTTGCATGGAGGAATATGCTCAAACCGAGTGGCCAAACTTAAAAGTTTTTATGAACTCGATTACAGAGCAATATGCAACTTTCAACATTAGTGGACCAAAAACCAGAGAAATTATGAAAAAAGCCTTTCCAAATATCAATTTTAGCAATGAGGAGTTTCCATTTATGACTTTCCAATTTCATGAATTTAATGGTATTCCAATACGAATTCTAAGAGCAAGCTTTACTGGGGAGTTAGGTTACGAAATATATATTCCGTCAAATAGTGCCCCTAAAATTTGGGATAACATTCAAAGTGTTGGAAAAGAATTTGGTCTTGCTCCCTACGGCACGGAGGCAATGCATCTTTTAAGGGCAGAAAAGGGTTACATTATTGTTGGCCAAGACACAGATGGATCTATAACGCCAATAGATTTGGGACTTAGCTGGATGATTGGTAAATCAAAAAAAGATTTTTTAGGCAAAAGATCACTTACTCGGTCTGATACTATAAGAGAAGATAGAAAACAACTTGTTGGTATAATTCCCTCGAATAAAGCCGATAAACTAGAGGAGGGACAACATATCATTCTTGATAAAGAAATTAAATCTCCTGTCCCAATGCTTGGTCATATTACATCTTGTTATTATAGTTCTACATTAGGTCATGATTTTGCATTAGCTGTTATCAAAAATGGCCACTCAATGATTGGAACAAAAGCTTACGCTTCTACATCAAGTATGAGTACAACTGGTGTGGATATAGTAAAACCCGTTTTTTATGATGAAGATAATAAAAGGTTAGTTTCATGACTGAAGTAATCCGATCTGATGGTATTGAAATAAAAAAAAAAGTTATACAACAAATTCTGTTAAGAGGATCTGGTGACTCAAAATTTAATAATCACATAAACAAATCTTTAAAGCTTTTACCACCATCAGATAATTTAAGGATAATTTCAAATGATAATTATACTTTAGCAAAAATGTCTTTTGATCAATGGAATTTAATATTTGAAAAAGAAATTGAAATTAAAAAGCTCAACAAAATTTTAGATGATTTAAATAAATCACCCTCAATATTAGCTACAAATATTTCTGACTCACAAGTATTTTTTGAAATTCAAGGTAAAAAAATTTTTGATATATTAAATAAATTAACACATTTTGACTTTAGAGAAAAATTCTTTAAAAAATCCACTGCCGCGCAAACATTATTAGCTAGAGTAGACTGTTCTATTTTTAATCTTGATCTTAAATTATTACTTAGTTGTAATCGATCATTTGCTGACTATCTTGAGGATCGTCTTATTGACGCGGTTAACTTTTAAGTTTTTTTTCATATTGACATCAAATTTTGGAACTGATTAGGTATTTTTAGAGGAATAAATGGCACGAAAATCAAGAATAATAATTGTCGGGAGTGGTATTGTTGGAGCAAGCACAGCCTATCACTTAGCTCAATTGGGTTGGAAAGATATGGTTATACTCGATCAAGGTCCATTGTTTGAAACTGGTGGTTCTACAAGTCATGCACCTGGGGGCGTTTTTCAAACTAATCCCTCACGAATGATGTGTAAATTTGCACAGTACACAGTTGACTTACTTAGATCATTATCATTTGACGGCAAACCTTGTTTTCATACTGTTGGAGGAATTGAAGTATCAAAGACAAAAGAAAGACATCAAGACCTTTATCGAAAACTAGGTATAGCTCACAGTTATGGATTAACTGATGCAAAAATAATTACTCCAGATGAAGTTTTAAAAATGAGCCCCTATATTGATCCAGAAAAAATTCACGGGGGATATTATGTTCCAACAGATGGTTTAGCAGCACCCGTAAGAGCTGTTAGAGCAATGGCAAAATATGTGACTGATTTAAAAGCAGGCGAATTTTTTGGCGATACAGCAGTTAATGGTTTTAAAATTCAGAATAATCAAATTCGTGGTGTACAAACATCTAAGGGTGATTATGAGGCCGATATAGTACTTGTCTCAACTGGTATCTGGGCTCCAAAAATGGGAAGGCTTGCTAATATATCATTACCTTTAGTTCCCTGCGAACATCAAATGGTGTGGTTAGAGCCGTTTGAAGAATTGAAAGGATTTAAAGCTGATCACAAAGAAGCTTTGGTTGAGCATGCATTGATGCGTCATCAAGATTACAGTCTCTATTTCAGACAATGGAATGATACTTATGTTATTGGAAATTATCGACATGAACCAAGAATTTTAGAGTCAGAAGAACTAAAGAAACCTGAGGATGCTGAAGAAATGCCCTCACTGGTAGACTTTAGACCTGATGATTTTGAAGGTGCTCATAAAGAGTCGAATTGGTTGTTCCCAAGATTTTCTGAAAAAAAACTTACAAAAAAAATTAATGGAATTTTCTCATTTACAACTGATGGTAACCCTTTAATGGGCGAGACAAGTGTAAAAGGTTTGTGGACCGCCAATGCTGTATGGATTACACATGCTGGTGGTGTTGGAAAAGCTATGGCAGAATGGATAGTGAATGGTGAACCTGAACTCGATGTTCGCCAAGGAGACATAAATCGTTTTCATCAACATCATCATGTCAGGAAATATCTAAGATCAAGAGGTAAGCAGAATTATAAAGAGGTATATGACATTATTCACCCGCTTCAACAAATGGAGCAGCCAAGACCACTACGAAGAAGTCCATTTTACGCTCGATTAGAAGGACAAAAAGCACATTTCTTTGAGACAATGGGCTGGGAAAGGCCTCAATGGTATGAGTCAAATGCTGAATTAATGAAAGGTAAAAACTTTCCAAATAGAACAGGCTGGGCTGCAAAATATTGGTCACCGATTCAAGCAGCTGAACATCTTGTAACAAGACAAACAGGCGCCCTGTTTGATATTACAGGATTTGTGAAAATTGAAGTAAGTGGAAAAGGTGCTCTTAAATTATTGCAGAAAGTTTGCACAAATAATATTGATGTTGCCGTAGGTAAAGTTGTTTATAGCGTAATTTCTAATATGTATGGTGGTATAAAAAGTGATCTTACAATTAGCAGACTTGAGGAAGATAAATTTTGGGTCTTGGCAGGAGCTGGGAATGGAATGATTGATATTAGTTGGCTTCGAGCAAATGCTCCTGATGATGGAAGTGTTCAGATCATAGATTGGACATCTGCTTTTGCAGGTATTGGCTTATGGGGACCAAATTCAAGATCTGTTCTTGAAAAACTGTGTGATGACGATGATGTATCAAACGAAGGTTTTCCATTTTTCCATATTAAAAAGATTTCTATCAGTAACATTCCCTGTGTTGCTGTAAGAATATCTTATATAGGTGAATTAGGTTGGGAAATATATACACCTACTGAGTATGGATTATCATTATGGGATGAACTTCGAGAAACTTCAAGAGAGTTCAACATGATTTGTTCTGGAGCTGGTGCTTTTGAGTCACTCAGATTGGAGAAAGGCTATAGATCACTGGGTACAGATATTCATACTAATTACAATCCTTATGAGTCAGGCTTAGGCTTTACGGTGAAGCTTAAAAAAGAAAATGAGTTTATAGGCAAGACTGCACTTCAAAAAATAAAAGAAAAACCAATTGAAAAGAAACTTACTTGTATGATTATTGATGACCCTGAAGGAATGGCCTTAGGCACAGAACCAATATATTCAAATGGTAAAGCTGTAGGGTACGTTACAAGTACAAATTATGGCTATTTTGTTGATAAACACATTGTTTATGGATATTTACCAACAGAAGTTTCAGAAAAAGGAAATAAGTTAGAGGTCGAGTACTTTGGCAAAAGGTATCCATTAACAATTACTGAAGAACCTTTGCTTGATCCAGAAAATAATAGATTAAAGTCTTAACTATAATATTTTAAAAATATGATCAAAAACAATATTGTTTCTTTAGTAGATGGCTTTACCATAGAGTTAAACCCAAAAGTAAGACACAAACTAAAGTCTATCCCATTAGATAAAAAAAATAATGTTTACATAACATATTTACCTGATGCTTCGGAAAACGACATTTTAGAAACTGTTGATTTTGTATCTAAACAAGAATTAACTCCTATTACTCATTTGCCTGCAAGGACAATGAGAGATTTAGATCATGTTTCAGACTTCCTAAAAGAACTAAGAAGTAGAACGGATAGCAATAAAATTCTTGTTATAGGTGGTGGTGGTAATCAGAATGGATCAGTATCATCTTCGCTGGAAATACTAGAGTCTGGTTTATTAAAGGATAATGATTTTGAAGAGATAGGAATAGCTGGACACCCAGAAGGTTCACCTGATATTGATCAAAATACTGTTAACGAATTTTTAGATAAAAAATATGAATTATCAAAAAATAAGAATTTAAAATTAGAACTTGTTACTCAATTTTTTTTTAATGCCGAACCATTTATTAAATGGTGTAAATTTTTAGATAATTCAAATATAAAATTACCCGTCAGAGTAGGCTTTCCAGGCCCAGCGTCTTTTAAAACACTTCTTAATTTTGGGATAATGAGTGGTGTTGGAAATTCATTAAGTTTTCTAAAAAAGAACTCATCTAAAGTAACTGACCTTTTAACAAAAACTTCAAACGACGAAATGTTTATTGAATTAGCTAATTTCTCTAAAGATCAAAGTTCATTTAAAAATTTTCACTGCTTTCCTTTTGGCGGCTTCGAGAAGACCTGTCATTGGTTAAATGCTCTTCAAAATGGTGATTTTACAATGGAAAATGACAAAATAGTCCTCCACAACAAAATCTTTTAAGTTCAAATTTTTCGATTGCATAGACATTAAAAAGAAATTAATTTTCAAAAATTGCTACTGCATTTTTTATAGGAGGATATATGAAGCTTAAGCAACCAAGTTCAGTGGACCAATCTGACAGAAAAGTCCCATTTAATTTAAGGCAATCAGGACCAACACCTCAACAGATGCTGATTTCTACCAGAGTTAGAAAAAATCCCTATTGGCATTTATCAGTTGAGGCAGGATGTTGGAGATGCACTGTGTACAATAGAATGTATCATCCTAGAGGTTATGTAAAACCTGAAGATGGTGGTGCAATGGTCGAATATGATGCATTAGTAAATCACGTAACTATGTGGAATGTTGCAGTAGAAAGACAAATTCGTGTAAAAGGACCTGATGCATTAAAATTTACAAATTTCGTTATCACAAGAGATGCTACAAGAATTGATGTAATGAAAGGAAAATATGTAATCCTTTGTAATGACAAAGGAGGGGTGTTAAATGATCCTATATTACTCAGAATTGCTGAGGATGAATTTTGGTTTTCACTCTCTGATTCAGATATTATGTTTTTTCTTCAAGGCGTAAATCACGATAAAAAATTTAATGTAGAGATTGATGAAATAGATGTATCTCCTGTTCAAATTCAAGGACCAAAGTCAATCGACCTTATGGCAGATTTAGTTGGAGATGCTGTCAAAGACATTCCTTATTATGGATTAATGGCAGCAAAAGTTGGAGGGAGAGATTGTATTATTTCACAAACAGGTTTTACTGGTGAAAAGGGATATGAAATCTACCTTAGAGATGCAACTTTGTATGCAGATGATATGTGGAATGCTGTTTTAGAGGCTGGAAAGAAACATAATCTAAAAGTAATAGCACCTGCACACCATAGAAGAATAGCTGCAGGAATTTTATCTTGGGGTCAAGATCTTGATGCCGAAACTTATCCATTCCAATGTAACCTCGGCTATCAGGTTCCTAGAAAAAAACAAGGGGATTACATTGGTAAGCAAGCACTAGAGGCTATGAGAGCAAAAATCGAAGCAGGAGAAAAACCTTATAGTAACCAACTTGTTGGATTTAGATTAGGGGGTAAGCCAATTGATGAATATGCACCTGATTTTTGGCTTGTATCTGAAGATGGATCAACACCAATAGGTTATCTAACATCCCCTTGGTACTCTCCAGAATTGGAAACAAATATAGCAATGGGGTATGTTCCCTATGAAAAAAAGGATATTGGTAATAAATTTAAATTTCATCTACCTGATCAATATTGTGATACACCTGGGACACCTGTTGATGGAGAAATTGTTGAAATTCCATTTAGACCCTCAGTAAATCCAAACGCACGTGAAATTGCCAAAGAAGATGGTAGAGACTCAGCTTATTAACAAATGCTATTTTCAAGCCCAGTATAAATAACTGGGCTTTTTATATTTGAATTTTCTTTTTCCTGTAATAATCTAACATTATGAATGTAGTTAAAATGATTAATAGCACAAAACTATACGATTTGTATGATCAACTATTTGATTATTTTAACTTAGCTATTTATGATTTAGAGTCAAAAATAGATACAAATTTTGACTATAAAATAATTAAAAATAAATTAGAAACTTTTGCTGATAATCATTTTAAAAGTGCTTTAAAAGATTTTAATAATGAAATGTTAAAGCTAAAAGATCAATTACCTGAAGATTTTAAAAAAATTGAAAAGCTATCAAATGACTTAAAATTATATTTTAATACCTTATTAGAGACTAAACTTTTTGATGAATATAAAATACAAGACCTTAAAAGTAGTTTAAAAAAAAATCTTGATAAAATAAATAAAATTCATTCTTAAAAGTAATTTAAACATATTAAAATGACTACAGATATTATCATTATTTCTTGTCTTGTTATTGTTATAATACTTTTATTAATAACTATAAAAAAAACGAATTTTAAGTCAGATAATAATTTTGATATAGATATAAAACAAATAAATAAAAATTTAGAGAGTTTATATAATAAGGCTTTAGAGCAAACTGGTTACGTTAATTCAAAAATAGAAGAAATAGGAACTCTTACGAAGAGAATGTCAAACGCTATGTCCACAAATATTTCTGACATGGGTGAAATGGGTGAAGTTATTTTAGAAAATATTTTACAAGATTGTGGCATGACCAAAGACAGAGACTACAAAACTCAATTTACAGACAAAAATGAAAATGGTCAGATATTTAGACCAGATGTAGTAGTTTTTTTACCAGAAAATAGGAATATTGTTATAGACTCAAAAGTCCCAATGAAAGATTGGTATGAATTTCAAAATTCAAGTGACGAACAATCTAAAGTAAATTCAATGAAAGGGTTTATAAATTCTTTAAAAAACCATATTAATAACGTTCATAAGAAAGATTATACCAATCTTTTAAATGTAAATTCACCTGACTACGTATTCATTTTTATGCCTCATGAATTTGCACTCATAACTGCACAAAAATATGATCAGAGTATTTCAAATTATGCTCAACAAAGGCAAGTTATTGTAGTTGGCCCATCAACGTTAATTATGTGTATGAAATTAGTTGAGAGTATTTGGAGATTAGAAAAACAAAATAAAAATTCAAAAGAAGTTGCAGAGATAGCAGGAGGTATGTTTGATCAAATAGCAAAAACTTTAAATTTACTTGAAAAAACTGAAACTAGTATGATTAAGTCTGCTGAAAATATCAATCAAACTAAAAAATATATAAAAGATGGCAAAGGGAGTTTACTCAGCAGGGCTAACAAGATGAAAGAATTGGGTGCTAAAACAAAAATCGATTTAGAATTTAAAGAATGAATATTCTTGTTTATAGTTTTAATGACAAAATAGGTGATGGATTACAAAAAATTACTTTTCTTCAGAAATTAAAAGATATTTACCCTAATTCATTAATTTATTATACGACTAGTCAAACAACGACATTAAAAGATAAATTAAACCCACTAGTCAAAGATATTATCCACAATTTTATTGAACATAATAAAATTGAATCTTCCTTTTTTAGCCTATTTAAGAAAAGTGATAAGTTTCCTAAAATTAAGTTTGATTTAATAATTGATTTACAAAAGGTTGTATTAAGGACCTTGAGTCTAAAAAAAATACCTCACCATAAATTTTTTAGTGCAACTGCTAACTTTTTATTTTCAGATTTTAAAAATAATAAGAATTTAGAATTTAAGAATATTTATATTGAAAAATTTTATTTTAATATTTTATCAATTATAAAAAATGAGTTGATTAATAAAATACCTAATATAAATGTTCCAATTAATAATACTATCCCCGAAATCATATCTGATAAGAGTAGAAATATTGCTATTGCTCCTGGAGCAGGAAACCCTATTAGGCAATGGAAATTTGATAATTATTTGCAAATAGCAAAAAAATTAAGAGATCAAAATTATAATATATATTTTTTTTTAGGTCCTAACGAAAAACCTTTTTTAGATATATGTCTAAATAATAAGTTTATTTGTCCAGAGTGGGAAAACGGAGAAATTATTTCAAAAGATATATCTTTCACTATGAATCTAGCTAAAAAAATGTCTTGTTTGTTATGTAATGATGGTGGCACAGCATGGATGTTTGAATTCGCAGGTGTAAAAACTTTAAAATTATTTGGTGTTACAAACGAAAAAAAATTTTCAAGACCAGGTTTTTCTCAGGCAATACAAATAAAAGATTTTGGATACAAAGAATTAAACGATTTTCCAATAAGTAAATACGAAGAAATACTAAATAAATTTCTTGCAAATTAGATGCATATTTTTTTATTTTTAAGATACGTGTAGCTTGGCTCTTTATGGTATCTAACTTGCGATCCATTCAATTTAAAAATGCCATTTCCATTAAATTTAGTATCTAGCTCTTTATAGTCATTTTTATTACATTTCGATAAATAATCTCTCATAACTTTTGTGTACATACCAGGACCAGTAAAATTAAGAATTGCCAATTTTGGGTTTTCAAAAATTTTATTTTTATAAAATGGGTATGATTTTGATATCTCTTTTATTAATAATTCTAAAAATTTATTCTTTTTTTCAAATGCTAGTCCCCACTGAAGTATATGAGAAAAAGGTCTTTTCAAAAGGAAAACATTTTTATTATTAGGTGGTATAAAACAATTTGTATCCTCATATGTAATTATAAATTTTGAATTTTTATTATGAAGCTTGGTCAATGGTATCTTACAAGCTCTGCTGATATCAAAATAATAGCCACCTTGATCATATAATATGCAATACCTAAAAATATCTGTTTTGAGAGGTCCAATAAGGGCATTTTTAAAAATGTTATAAATTTTTTTATTACCCCATTTTTGTTGCATGTACTCCTCCATCATAGAATTAGTAAAAATTTTAAATGATAAGTTTTTATTTATATTTCTAAAATTTAATAATGATCTTGCATGAGTTTTTCCAAACTTGTTATCTATCCATGTTTGATAAACTATAGGTGAAATTCTTTGTTTTGGGGGCCTAGATGCTTTTTGATCGTATACTGTTACAAGTGGGTATTCAGATAATCTTCTAATTTTATATTTAATTTTATCTACAATTTTCATTTACTTAACGAAAAATTGGCGGAGAGAGTGGGATTCGAACCCACGATAGAGTTGCCCCTATACACGCGTTCCAGGCGTGCGCCTTAAACCACTCGGCCATCTCTCCATTTTTATTCATTATCACCTATTTTTAATGCCTCAAAAAAAGCTGTCTGTGGGATTTCGACATTACCAAATTGTTTCATTCTTTTCTTTCCTTTTTTTTGTTTTTCTAAAAGTTTTTTCTTTCTACTCACATCTCCACCATAAAGTTTAGCAGTCACATCTTTTCTAAAAGCTTTTATAGTTTCTCTGGCTATAATTTTTCCATAAATAGCTGCCTGAATTGGTATTTGAAAATTTTGTCTTGGGATTAAATCCTTTAACTTATTACATATCCTTCTTCCAATTGTTTCAGCTCTTGTTTTGTGGACTATATTTGAAAATGCATCAACAGTTTCTGAATTAACAAGAATATTCAGTTTTACCAGATCTCCTTCAAAATAATCATAGACCTGATAATCAAAACTAGCATAACCTTTTGAATAAGATTTTAATTTGTCATAAAAATCTATAACGATTTCATTCAAAGGTAATTCCATTTCTAAGATAGCTCTATTGTTTTGTATATTTAAGTTTTTTTGTTTACCTCTTTTTTCAATACAAAGTGTTATAACTGTACCCAAATAATCCTGCGGTACTATTATAGTAGATTTAACCCATGGCTCTAAAATTTTATCTATTTCAGCTGGATCGGGCAGTTCAGAGGGATTTCTTATTACAATTTTTTTTTTATTTCTGTCAATTACTTTGTATACAACTCCTGGAGCAGTAGTAATTAAATCTAAATCAAATTCTCTTCTAAGTCTTTCTGTTGTAACCTCTAGGTGAAGCAAACCTAAAAAACCACACCTAAAACCATAACCTAAAGCAGCACTAGTTTCATTTTCATATGTAAAACTTGAGTCATTTAACGCAAGTTTTTCAAAACTCTCTTTAAGCCTCTCATAGTCTGATGTATCAACAGGATATATCCCACAAAACACGACTGGTAATGAGGGCTTGAAACCTGGAAGTGGTTTTATTTTTTGATCATTTAATTCTGCTATTGTGTCACCGACCTTACAGTCAGCTACTGACTTTATACTAGCATTAATAAAACCTATTTCTCCTGGGCCCAATTCATCACAATAATTTATTTCAGGTGTGAAATATCCTATTCTATCGATATTGTATTGTTGATTATTAGATAAAAACCTAACCTTCATACCCTTTTTCATAACTCCATCAAGAACTCTAACCAGAACTGTTACTCCTAAATAATTATCGTACCAACTGTCCACTAAGAGGGCCTTGAGATTTTTTTCATTTGTATTTGGAGAGGGTAGTTTTTCTACAATCTGGTCTAATAAATCTTCAACTCCCAGTCCAGTTTTTGCAGAAACGAGACGAGCTTCTGAAGTATCTATTCCTATTGTTTGTTCAATATCTTCTTTTACTCTTTCTGGTTCGGATGCAGGTAAATCTGCTTTATTAAGAACCGGGAGAATCTCGTGATTAACATCTATTGCCTGATAAGCATTTGCGAGAGTCTGAGCCTCAACTCCCTGTGTACTGTCAACAACTAACACTGAGCCTTCACAAGCTGATAGTGATCTTGAAACTTCATAAGAAAAATCAACGTGTCCAGGAGTATCAAGTATATTAAGTTGGTATTCATCACCATTTTTATTTTTATAACTTAATCTTACTGTTTGAGCTTTTATGGTGATCCCTCTTTCTCTTTCAATCTCCATTGAATCCAAGACTTGGTCTTTTTTAGTCCTGTCATCCATCCCTCCACAAATTTCTATTATTCTATCCGCTAAAGTGGATTTACCATGATCTATATGTGCTATTATCGAAAAATTTCTAATTTTAGAAATTTCCATTAGCTTCTAATTTTTGCTTTAAATTTATTTGATACTTTTTCTAAGATATTTTTATGTAATTGTTCTAAATCTTTTTCTTCAAGGGTTTTTTCTATAGATTGAATAGTAACCCTAAATGTTACACTTTTACTTCTATCACCTAAGTCTTTTGATAGATATAAATCAAAAAAATCTACATTTTTGATTAAGTTTTTGTCTAAACCTTTGACGTATCTCTGAACCTCAAAAAGATTTTGCTCCTTTTCGAATAAAAAAGAAAAGTCTTTTTCACTAAATTGAAATTGGGAGTCTTGGATATTTATACTATTAGCTTTGCTAATAGAGTCAATTGGAAGGTTTTCAAAAAATAATTCAATTGCATAACAATTTTTAAGTTTAGAAAATTCCTCCATAATTAGTGGGTGAACTTTTCCATATCTAGCTATTAATTTTTTTCCCATAAATAGTTCAGCAGATTGACCTGGATGATATGTATTTGAAGTTGATCTTGATATGTTAAATTGTTTTATGTCAAAATTTAATGAGCTAATTAATATTGAGGTTAATTCTGTTAGAGAGTAAAAATTAAATTCTTCAGATTTGTAAATAGAGTTTGTATTTTCTTCAGTGGAAATAAGCAATGATAGAATATTTTCTTGGGATTGAGAAGAATTATAAATAGGACCAATCTCAAATAATTGAATATTTTTAAAACCTTTTTTAAAACTTAATTCTGCACTTTCTAAATGGTTAAATATCATAGAATTTCTCATATAAGATTGATCATCACTGATTGCATTTGAAATTTTTAAGGATTTATCTCCTTTAAGGATTTCTTGAGCTCTGATTGAGTGAAAAGAAAAAGTTATAACTTCAGAAATTCCATTAGATATAAGAGTTTTTTTTAGTTTTTTTATTGATTTATACTTCTTGTTTGTTGATGAATTATCTATCTTATCAATCTCATCGATTGATGCAGAGGGCACACTTTGTTTAATATTTTCATATCCATAAATTCTTATGATTTCTTCAACTATATCGATTTTGTTTTTAACATCATTCCTCCATGATGGTACTAAGACTTCACATTCCTTTTCATTAATTTTATTAATTTGAAATTTAAGATCTTTTAATATTTTGATTTGTTTTTGTGGATCTAGTTCTAAACCAATAGTCTTATTAAAATAATCAAATTTATAATTTATTTTATACTCAAAATTATCTAATTTTCCAGCTTCAATATTTTTACTTACTAAACCCCCACATATTTTATTAATTAAATATGATGCATATTCCAAACCTTCAATGACCATATTTTTATCCAGTCCTCTTTCAAAACGATACCTTGCATCTGAATTTATTCCAAGAGTTCTACCAGTTTGTGCAACACTATTCGGATTAAAAAGAGCAACCTCAAGAAATACATTTTTAGTATCTTCTGTGCATCCGCTGTAGTCTCCTCCTATAATCCCTGCTATAGCGAGTGCATTATCTCCATCAGCTATCACGGTTGTATTTTTATCTAAAGTGTATTCTTTATTATCTAAAGCAAGAATTCTTTCATTTGCATTAGCAAGCCTCATATCAAGTTTTTTTCCAATTTTATCTGCATCAAAAACGTGTAAAGGTCTTCCTAAATCAATAGTGATATAATTTGTTATATCAACTAAAGCGTTAATAGGTCTTAATCCAAGGCTGATAAGTTTTTTTTGTAACCATTCTGGAGATTTAAAATTATTTACATTTTTAAAATATCTACTTACTACATATTCACAGCTATTATCATCATTGTTAATATTCCAAATGATTGGACTTGCAAATTCTAACTGATTTATTTTTTTAAAATTCAAAGGCTTAAGTTTACCGACACCTTTAGCTGAAAGATCTCTAGCAACACCTCTAACACCAAGGCAATCTCCTCTGTTAGGTGTAATACCTATCTCGAAAATAGGATCATTTAACTTCAAAGCTTCAACTGCTGAGGTGCCATTTTGAAAATCATCTAATAACTCAATAATGCCCTCATGATCATCACTTAAATTAAGCTCCCTCTCAGACAAAAGCATACCCTCAGATATTTCACCTCTAATTTTTCCTTTTTTTAAATTTATCTTTGTTCCTGGAATATACATGCCATCTTTGGCAAATATTCCTTTTAATCCCTTCTTTACATTATTTGCTCCGCAAATTACCTGATAGGTATTGGTTCCATCATCAACTTTACAAATATTTAATCTATCTGCATTAGGATGTTTTCTAAAATCTTTTATGGTTGCTACAACAAACTTTGAGTATTCTGAATAGTCAGTCAAGCTCTCAAGTTCAAGACCTAAATTTGTAAGAGCTTCACCAATTTCATTTGCATTTTTATCTGTCTCTAAATGATCACACAACCAACTATAACTAAACTTCACTAAAAATCTCCTATGGTAAAGCCATTGCTAGCTATCCAATTTAAGTTTCCACTAAAAAATGATCTAATATCTGTAAGCCCATACTTTAACATTGTGATTCTGTCTAAGCCCACTCCAAATGCAAAACCTTGATAGATATTCGCATCCACATTGCAGTTCTCTAAAACTATTGGGTTTACCATTCCACATCCAAGAATCTCAAGCCAACGATCGCCTTGGCCTAATTGAATTTTGTTATTCACAATCTCATAAGCAATATCCATTTCAGCAGAAGGTTCAGTAAAAGGAAAGTAACTAGGTCGAAATCTTACTTTTAAATTCTGTACATTAAAAAATTGTTTACAGAATTCAATTAGAGTGCCCTTCAAATCTCCCATATTTGCATTCTCATTAATAAACAAACCCTCAACTTGATGAAACATTGGAGAATGTGTTGAGTCAGAGTCACACCTATAAGTTCTTCCAGGAGCAATTATTTTGACTGGGGGTTTTTGATTTAATAACGTTCTTATTTGAACTGGGCTAGTGTGTGTTCGTAAAACGTAGGGCTTACCTTCTTTATCCTTGTCATCTATATAAAAAGTATCCTGCATTTCACGTGCAGGATGATTTTCAGGAATATTTAATGCTGAAAAATTAAAAAAATCTGTCTCAATATCAGGACCTTCAGCAACAGAGTAACCCATTGATCCAAAAATACTGATAACCTCATCAAATGTTTTTGATATTGGATGAGCCTTCGAGGCTATAGAATTTGGAGGAGGGAAACTTATATCTAAATATTCATTTTTTAATTTAGAGTTTATTTCTTCAATTTTTAAATCGTTAAATTTATTTTTGATAAGATTATCAACTTGAATTCTTAGTAAATTTAATTTTGAACCTGAGGATTTTTTTTCTTCTAAAGAAAGATCCTTGAGACTTTTCAATAACTCAGTTATTTTCCCCTTTTTTCCTAAGTAAGCTACTTTAACGTTTTGTAATTCTTGTTGGCTAGAGCTTTGCTCTATTTCTTTCATAACTTCGTTTAGGACTTTTTTAATGTCCATTTTTAATCTAGTTGGCTAAATTAGCCTTGGCTTTCTCAACAATTGATTTAAAAGCAGCAGGTTCATGAAATGCAATTTCAGAGAGAATTTTTCTATTGATTTCAATGTTTGCTTTTTTTAATCCATCAATAAACTTTGCATAAGTTAGACCATGTTCTCTAACACCGGCATTAATTCTTTGGATCCACAGTCCTCTAAAATCTCTTTTCTTATTTCTTCTATCACGATATGCGTATTGGAGAGCTTTATCCATACTTTGTGTTGCTACTCTATAAACATTTTTTCTTCTCCCGCGATGACCTTTCGTAAATTCAAATACTTTTTTATGTTTAGCTCTTGCTGTAACACCTCTTTTAACTCTTGGCATAATATCTCTCCTTTACCTATTTAGAATATGGCATCATTGAGTCAATTATTATTGATGCAGATTTTGATAAAACCCTAGTACCTTTAGAATTTCTGATAAAAGAGTTTGTTCTTTTGGACATGCCATGGCGTTTACCAACGTTTCCGACAACTAATTTTCCTGATGAGGATTTTTTAAAGCGTTTTTTGACGCTACTTTTTGTTTTAAGTTTGGGCATTTAATCTCCTTTTGAGTAAATTATAAAGGTCTTAAGGCATACCCTTTTAAAAGCCACTTCGACCAACCGAGGTCAATTTGATATCATATAATTTATTTGGGTGCAACTACGAGGAATGCTTGTCTTCCTTCGATTTTAGGTTCCATTTCAACTCTAATAAGTTCTCCCAAATCAGTTTTTACTCTTTTAAGCATATCAATACCTAAATTAGAATGTTCCATCTCTCTACCCTTAAATCTCAAGCTGAATTTCACTCTGTTTCCCTCTTTTAAAAATTTCTGGGCATTTCTAATTTTAACTTGATAGTCATGCTCCCCTGTGCCAGGTCTAATTTTAAGCTCTTTAGTTTCAATTACTTTTTGTTTCTTTTTTGCTTCATTTTTTTTCTTCTGTTCTTGATACTTGAATTTTCCATAGTCTACTATTTTACAAACAGGGGGATTATTATTTGGAGCTATTTCAACTAAATCCATTCCTCTACCTTTTGCGATGTCTATGGCTTCGTTTTTTTTCATAACTCCTAATTGTTCCCCATCATCTAGGATAACCCTAACATCAGCTGCGGAAATAAAATTATTTATCTTATGGAGATCTTTTTTGCTACGAAAGTTATTATTTCTTTGGAAAGGTTTATTCAAAATATTAAGTGTAATAGAAAAGAAAGGAGATTTGCAACTATAAATTTCCTAGTGATTGCTTAAATAAAATCATTTTAGGATTATTAGCAAAGATAAATCAATTGTAAATATAAATTATTTTAATATTTGTTTTATTTTATTGATAATAGTGTTCACACTAATATTTTTTACGTTAGATGCTGTAATTTTATGTAAATTATCTCCTAGTGGATAACATGAACGTGAAATTTCGTTATCATTCGCTATCCAAATTACGTTTTTATTTGTAAGACCGGCAATATGGGCTGGTCCCGTATCATTTGAGAGCACTAACTCAGACGACATACATAATTGATAAAAATCCTCAATCTTTGAGTCATTAATTTTGTTTTTAGACTCTGGACATAATTTAATTATTTCATTAATTGTATTTAAATCCAAATTAGAGCCTGTCAAATAAATTTCATAGTTTCTACTAACTAGATATTTAGCTACTTGAGCATATTTTTCTGAAGGCCATTTTTTATATTCTCCAGATTTAGATGTACCTGGTATAAAAATAACTCTTTTTGACTGTGTTTTATTACCTTTAAGCATCCAATTTAAATCAGGCTTTAAGTAATTATTTATTTCTAAACATTTCAATTGTTCTTGATGATTTTTGGTGATGTGTTGAACACCAAGTTTTTTTTGCTTATATTTGTAATACGAAAATTTTCTTGCAGATAAAATTCTACATTTAGTAAATAACATTATAAAAAAATTATAAATTTCTGTTCTTGTTGAATTTTGTAAATCGATTAATAGATCTATTTTTTTTTCTTTGACTATCTTTAAAATATTTTTTATTGATGGTAAAATTGATATTCTGTTATCAACTAAAATTTCATTAACGTAAGGTATGTTTTTAAAGATTAATTTATAATTAGATTGTGTAAGCAGGTATATGTTGGAGTTTGGGTAATTTTCTCTGAGTGTTTTAATTGCCCCAAATGATAAGACTAAATCGCCCAGTGAACCATGTTTAATTACTAAAATATTCATAAATTAACTAGATTATTATAAACGTCCAAAGTTTTTCTACACATTAAATCTGATGAGTAATTTTTTTTTACATAAGATCTTCCTTTTTTTGATATTGATTCATAATTTTTTAAAGCATATTTAAAAGTTTTTTGGAAAGATTTAAAAGATTTAACATTAAATAACAAATTTTTATCAAAATTGAAAAGTTGCTCTTTAGTACCACCTTGATTAGGGGCTATAACAACTTTAGATAAGGATAGCGCCTCAGAAACAGTTCTTCCAAACCCTTCGGGTCTCTTAGAGATATTTACAACCAAGTATGCGCTTTGATACAGTTTTTTTACATCTAGAGTGGGTTTATGAATTATAATTTTTTTTGATATATTTAATTTATTAATTAGCAATTGTATTTTTTTTTCTTCTTTACTTTTGTTTAAAGATACAATGTGAATATTAAATGTATCTTTATAATCTTGCTGTAATAACGAGAAGTAATTTAATAATAATTCGTGCCCCTTCCAACTTGAAACCCTTGAGGGTATAAATATATTTTTGCCATTAGTTTTTTTTCTTAATGGCGAAAAGTAATTAGTATCTACACCTCTTGGAATAATATATAACTTAGTTTTATCATTTAAATAATTCTCATATGTTTTTTTTACAAAATATGAATTAAAAATAATAGCGTCACCCCTTAACAAAAAACTATTATACCAATCTTTTAAAAATGTCTTAGACTCGTATTTGTTGTGAACACTGGTAACGACTTTAATATTTAAACTTTTAATGAAGTTAATTAGAAAAAAAGCCGGTGCTCTTGAAGAGATATGCACTAAGTTTATTTTTTTTTTTTTAATTAGTTCTTTTATTTGGATTTTGATGTTATTTTGATCAAAAATGTTTTTAAACTTTAGATTTTCTAATTTTATTATCTTTAGACCTTTAATATTTAAATTTTTGTTACTACTTTCACATAAAATATAGTTATCAATTTTTTTTTTATTAAGATATTTTGCAATATCTCTCACACCAGTCTCAATGCCTCCAATGCCCATGGATGGAATTATTTGTAAACAAGTTATTTTTTTTGTATTTTTAATCTGTGTCAAAACTAAGCTTTTATAAAAAAGATGATGTTAAAATATCTTATAGATATTACAAAAGAAGTAAAAAAACTCTGATCTTTTTACATGGTTTATTATCAGATATGAGTGGTAAAAAGTCTAATTTTTTGAATAATTATTGCAAAAAAAATAAAATTTCTTATTTGTGTTTTGACTTTCAAGGGCATGGTAGATCAAGTGGTGAATTCACTAACTTTGGTATAAGTGATTGGTATAATGATTTAGACAATATTATCAAATACCTAAAAATAAAAAATTTTATTCTTGTTGGCAGTAGTATGGGCGGATGGGTTGCAATAATATATGCTTTGATACATCCGACAAAAGTTACAAAACTTATAGGCATTGCCCCTGCACCAAATTTTACTACAAAGTTAATTTGGAAAAATTTTAATATTCATCAAAAAAATCGAATTAAAAATAATAAGATCGTTAAACAAAAGGTTAGTTCTGATTTTGCTTATTATTACTCTCCAGCACTTTTTAAAAGAAGTAAAAAATATCTAGTTGAAAAAATTAAGGGTAATTTTTTAGGAGAAACTATTTTTCTACATGGGGGCCAAGATAAAGCTGTTCCATTTGGATATAATGATAGTTTCAATTTTAGTAAAAAATTTAAAAACTTTAAGAATATTTTAATTAAACATGCGGATCATAGCCTATCTGACAAAGAGAGTTTAATAACCCTATCTAAATTTATTTAAGCTATTTTTGATTTTTTTGTGACTGGAAATTCTAGTTTATCAATCACTTCATCAGGTACGACATGAGCAAATTTTTTGATTTCAGAGTCATAATTTTCAATAATAAACTCAGCTCTTTTTGATTTAGTCTCTTTATAGAAATTTTTTAAGAGATTTAGAAGGTGGTTTTTCCAATCTTTGTTATCTACTTCATAAAGTCCGATGGTTTCCATGTTCATCAAATCAGAAATATTCTTTTGTTCAGAATAAATAAAAGCGGAACCACCAGTCATCCCTGCACCAAAGTTATCACCAACATCTCCTAAAATAATTGCAGACCCACCTGTCATATACTCACAGCCATTAGCACCACATCCCTCTACAATTGCTAGTGCGCCTGAATTTCTGACGCAAAATCTGTCACCTGCTTGACCAGAAGCATATAAAATTCCATCAGTAGCTCCGTAGAGTGTAACATTCCCAATAATTACATTTTCATGACTAGGTTGAGTAAATGAATTTCTAGGTTGCACAATAATTTTTCCTCCAGAAAGACCTTTGCCTACATAATCATTAGCATCGCCAAACACTCTTAAAGTGAGTCCTTTGACTGCAAAAGCTCCCAAAGACTGACCAGCTGAACCTCTTAGTTTAAGAGTAACATGATCTTCAGATAAGGAATTCATTCCATATTTTCTTGTGATGATGGATGAAATTTTAGTTCCTATTGTTCTTAATGTATTTTGAATATTATATGTCAGCTCAATTTTTTGACCTGTATTAATAAAGTCTTTTCCATCTTTTTCAAACTGATCGTCAAGTGTTTTTGGTACTTCATTTCGTTTTTTTAGTAAATGGTAATCATAAATTTTACCATCATCAATCTTTGTTAATATGGGATTTAAGTCAAGGTTATCTAAATCGCTAGATCCATAATGAATTTGAGATAATAATTCTGTTTTACCAATAATATCCTTTAAAGATTTGTAACCTAACGAGGCGAGAATTTCTCTGACTTCTTCGGCAATAAATGAAAACAAATTGACAACTTTTTCAGGAGTACCTCCAAATTTTTCACGAAGCTTTTCATCTTGAGTACAGACACCAACTGGACATGTATTTGAGTGACATTGTCTAACCATAATACACCCCATTGCTACCAACGAAGCTGTACCAATTCCATATTCCTCTGCTCCTAATATTGCAGCAATAACAATATCTTTTCCTGTTTTAATTCCTCCATCTGTTCTAAGAAGAACTTTGTCTCTTAAGCCATTCAAAGCTAAAATTTGGTGAACCTCACTTATACCTAACTCCCATGGAAGGCCAACATACTTAATACTTGACTGAGGACTTGCCCCTGTTCCACCGGAATGCCCTGAAACTAAAATTACATCGGCTTTAGCTTTTGCAACTCCAGCAGCAACAGTTCCTATTCCTGATTGCGCGACTAGTTTTACACAAACTTTTGCTATTGGATTGATTTGTTTTAAGTCGTAAATAAGTTGAGCAAGATCCTCTATAGAATAAATATCATGATGTGGGGGAGGGCTAATAAGTGTTACACCTTTTGTACTATGCCTTAATTTAGCAATTAAATCAGTGACCTTAAAACCAGGTAATTGACCACCTTCTCCAGGCTTAGCACCTTGGGCTATTTTAATTTCTAATTCTGAACAGTTATTCAAATATTCTGCGGTCACGCCAAATCTTCCGCTTGCAACTTGTTTAATCGCTGAGCTCGGATTATCACCATTTTTTAATTTAGAATATCTTCTTGCATCCTCTCCTCCTTCTCCACTATCTGACTTTGAACCTATTCTGTTCATTGCAATAGCTAAAGTTTCATGAGCCTCAGGGCTGAGTGCACCAAGTGAAATTCCAGGGGATACAAAGCTTTTTCTTATTTCAGAAATGCTCTCTACATTGTCCAAATTTATGGAATTGTCACTCTCATTAAATTGAAGTAAATCCCTTATTTGAATTGGTTTGGAACTATAAATTCTTGAGGTATATTTTTTATAAAGATTATATGAGTCTCTGGTTACTGCTTCTTGAAGCATATGTATTGATACGCCCTCATAAGCGTGTGTTTCACTATTAGCTCTAAATCTATATTCACCACCTATATCTAAAATTACATTATCAGATTTAAATGATACCTCATGCTGTCGCCTTACTCTTTTTTCTAATCCATCTAATCCAATGCCAGAAATTCTAGAGGACATTCCTGGAAAAAAACTCTCTACCATGCTTCTGCTTAAGCCAATGATTTCAAAATTTCTTCCACCACGATATGAGCTGATTACTGAAATTCCCATTTTACTGATAATTTTTCTTAATCCTTTCTCTATAGATTTTTTAAAGTTTTTAATTAGTTGAGGGTAATCAGTATTCTGATAAATATTTTTTTTATACCTATTTGAAATAAGTTTTTCTACTAATGAAGCATTAACAGTAGTAGCACCAACTCCGATAAGCACTGCAAAATAATGTACATCAAGGCACTCTTTAGAAGAGACGTTTAAAGAAGTAAAGGTCCTTAGATTATTTTTTATTAGATAACTGTGAACAGCGCTAGTAGCAAGTATCATTGGTAAAGCAATTCTGTCTTTATTAATATTATTATCAGTTATAATAAGATGTTGAGATCCAGATCTGACTGCCTGTTCAGCCTCAGAACAAATTCTTTGGATTTCATTTAAAAAATTAGTCTCTTCATTCAATTTATAAGTACAGTCAATCTCAGTTGTATAGTTTGATAAATGATTTTTTAATATTTCCAATTCATTATCTAGTAATAAAGGACTCTCTAAAAGTACCAAATTACATTGTTCAGAGTCTTCTTCTACTATGTTTCCAAGGTTTCCAAGCCTAGTTTTTAAACTCATTACAACTTGCTCCCTAAGGCTATCAATTGGAGGGTTTGTTACTTGAGCAAAATTTTGTTTAAAGAAACTATGAAGACCTCGGTATCTTTCAGTGAGTACACTTAGTGGTGCGTCGTCTCCCATTGATCCAACAGCCTCTTGTCCTGTTTTAACCATAGGATCTAAAATTAAATCAAGAGTTTCTAATGTTAAATTAAATGATTTAGCAATTTGAAAAACATTTTCTTCATCCTTTGTCGATGGTTCATAAATTTTTTCATTAGTTAAGATTTTATCAAGCTTTATAGTTTTTTGATTCCAATCTGAGTAATCATTACGTTTACTGAGTAATTCTTTTAACTCAAAGCTCTCATAAAACTTATTCTCTTTGTAATTAACTGCTATTAATTCACCAGGCCCAACTCTTCCTTTTTTTATAATATTTTTTTCATCTACATTAATCATCCCAACTTCAGATCCTGAAATTAGTAAATTGTCATTAGTTAGTATATATCGTAGGGGCCTTAAGCCGTTTCTGTCCATGCCAGAAATTATCCAATCTCCAAAATTACCACAGACAGCTGCTGGTCCATCCCATGGTTCAATTACAGCGTTACAATATGCATACATAGCTTTTAATTGATCTGATAAATCAGATCGATTAGACCAAGACTCAGGAATTATCATTGATTTTGCCATTGGCATGTCCCTATCAGTTTGAACAAATAGTTCAAAAGCAGCATCAAGCGATGCAGAATCAGATGCGTCTGGATCGAGTATCGGTTTCAAATCATTAATTCTCTCATTAAAAAAGGGGTGAGTAATTCTAGGTTCATGTGCACTCATCCAATTGATATTTCCCTTTAAAGTATTGATTTCACCGTTATGAGCTAAAACTCGAAATGGTTGCGCTAAGGACCATGTAGGAAATGTGTTGGTAGAATATCTTTGATGGTAAATGGCAAATTTAGATGTAAATTCATTATCAATCAAATCTGGATAAAACTCTGATAATTGTTCAGCTAAAAACATACCTTTATAAACAATTGTTTGTGTTGATAAAGAGCATACGTAAAAATCATTGATGCTCTGTGCTTTAATTTTGTTCTCTATCCTTTTCCTGGTTAAATAAAGTTTCTTTTCAATATCGGGGGTTGTTTCTTTTGGTGAGAAAATTATTTGTTCAATTTCTGGTTTAGTATAGTTAGCTTTTTCACCAATGATCTCTGTGTTAACTGGTACCTGTCTCCATCCGAACAGATTCATTCCAGATTTTATTATTTCATATTCTACGATAGCTCTACATTTTTCTTGAGCTCCAAAGTCTCTCTTAGGCAAAAATATCATACCCACACCCAAAACAGAGTCTTTGGTAGTTCTGTGACCCATTTTTAAGACTTGTTTGCTGAAGAAAGAATTTGAAACCTCCAACATAATACCGGCACCATCTCCAGTTTTGCCATCAGCATCAACTGCACCTCTATGGAATACTGCTTTAAGAGCCTCAACTCCTTTTTCAACTATATCTCTTCTTGAGTCACCGTTTATTGAGGCAACTAAACCTACGCCACAATTATCATGTTCATATTTTTCGTTATAAACATGATTATCTTTTAGTTTTTGTCTATTTATTTTGAAAGTTTCTAATGGATTGTCTCTCATGATGCTTTTTTAACTTTCGAACTCTGTAAGAAATTGTGAATTGATTTTGCAACTTCACGGCCATCATGTATCGCCCAAACAACTAGAGAGGCTCCCCTGACAATATCCCCTGCAGCAAAAATCTTTGGGTTGCTAGTTTGAAACTTTTTAAAATCAACTTTAACTGTTTTCCAGCTAGTTAATTCAATATTTGTTTTGAAATTATAGTTTAAATCTTCAGGCTCAAAACCAAGAGCCTGAATAATTAAGTCACTTTTTATTTGTTTTTCAACACCAGTGTCAATTGGTTTTCTTCTTCCGCTTTCGTCCACCTCGCCTAATGTAGCAACTTTGTAAGTCATACTCGTTGCAGTAGAACTATCGCTGATAATTTTAGATGGAACAGATAACCAATTAAATTTGATGCCCTCTTGCTCTGCATTTAAAACTTCTCTTGCTGATCCTGGCATATTTTCTTTATTTCTTCTGTAAAGACAAGTAACCTCTTTTGCTTGCTGTCTAATGGCTGTTCTAACACAATCCATAGCTGTATCACCTCCACCAATAACAACTACATGTTTATCTTTTGCTGTGAGATATTTATTTTTTGAAGGAGAGTCACCTAAACCGGTTCTGTTACTCTCAATTAAAAAATCCAAAGCAGGAATGCTATTATTGACCGATGAGGTATCAATATCTAATTGTCTTGCTTTGTATACACCAGTCGCAATTAATATTGCATCATAATCTTTTTCCAAATCTTGAAAGGAAATATTTTTTCCGACTTCCGTGTTTAAGTTAAATACAACACCACTATCAGTAAGCCACTCTGTTCTTCTCTCAACAATTTTTTTGTCTAATTTAAAGTTAGGTATGCCATAAATCATCAAACCACCAGCTCGGTCATTTTTTTCATAGACGTCTACTTGATATCCATTTTGAATTAAGTAGGCTGATGCAGCCATTCCTGCAGGGCCTGATCCTATTACTGCAACTTTCTGCTTGTATTGGTTTTGTGACGATAGGTTTTTAACCCATCCTTTTTCCCATGCTATTTCTGTTAAATATTTTTCTAAATTACCAATTGTAATGGCTCCAAAGCCTGCCTGTTCGACAACACAATTACCCTCACACAAACGGTCTTGAGGACAAACTCTTCCACATACCTCTGGAAATGCATTTGTAGAGGCAGATACTTCATAAGCTTCTTCCAACCGGCCTTCTGCAATGTAACGAAGCCAATCTGGTATATTATTGTTTAAGGGACAATGTATTTGACAATATGGAATCCCGCATTGAGAGCACCTTGAAGATTGTTCAACGGAGTCATTTTTATCAAACTGACTATAAATCTCCTGAAAATCCTTTATTCTTTTTTCAGGTTCAGTTTTAGATGGATTCTTAGATTTTTTTTTATGAAACTCTAACATGATAATAAAATATTACTTAATTCTCCAATAAACAAATGGATAGTATTTTTACAAAGGTTTTTGAAATAAGTAAACTCATAAATGATAATAAAATATGACTTATGGTAGTATTTTTTATGTTTTTTATGGTTTAATCCAGGGAATTACTGAATTTATCCCCATTAGTTCCAGTGGGCACCTCAATATATTAGAAATCTTCTTTAAAAGCATAGAATCTAGAAATTATTTATATGAAACATCAGCACACTTTGCCTCTTTATTGGCTTTGTTAATATATTTATTCGCAAACAAACATTTTTCAAAATCAAATATCAAAGCTTACTGGAAAATATTAATCTATGCGACTGTACCTGCAATTCTTCTCGGTTCCGTGCTCAAATTTTACGATGTAGATTATATTAATTTAGAGTTAATTGGATACACTTCGATCACTGGAGCAATATTACTCTATGTTTCAGATAAGGAAAAAAAATTTAAATTAAAAATCAAAAATAAAAGTACCAAATTTATTCTAGCTGGATTTTTTCAATGTCTAGCTTTTTTACCGGGTTTCAGTAGAGCAGGAAGTTGTATAATTGCATTCAGACTATTTGGAGAAGATAGAAAATATTCATCTACCTACAGTTTATATATGGGTGTACCCATAATTGGCTTATCTTTTTTTTCAAATATTGAAGATTTAGAGAGTTTTGTTTTTGATAAAAATCTAGCTATAATTTTTATAACTTCATTTTTTGCAGCATATTTTACAATATCTTTATTTATTAAAATGATAAATAAAATTGGCTTTACACCTTTTGTGATTTATAGAATTTTATTAGGTTTAATTTTATTAATTTATTTATCTTAATTAAACTTTATCGATAAACTTTTTCAGATATTCTGAGGTAACAACTTTCATATCTGATAAATCTTGTTTCAATATTTCAGTAACTAATTTTTGACTTCCCTCTGAAATACTATCATGAGAAAGAGTAACATACTGATCATAGGTAAATAAAGGTTTTGGAAGTTTTTCTAATACTTTACCTTGAATAATTGCGAGAAAAGAAGGCATATAAAAGAATCTCTCTTTTTTTTTCAAAGATGAAAAAATATGACTTAAAATTTCTTTAAAAGTAAATATCTCATTACCAACTGCCGCCAAATTAGAATTTTTGTAATTATCAAAATTATTTAATAAATTAAAAATCAGAAGAGATAAATCACTAACATAAATTGGTTGAAATTTTGTTGTTCCGTTTTTAATTAAAGGAAGAAATGGCAAAATTTTAGCCATCTTACCAAACAAATTAAAGAAATTGTCTTCCTCACCATAAACAGTGCTTGGTCTAATAATAATGTAATTATTATTATTATTTTCAATAAACTCCTCACCCATTTTTTTGCTGATTAAATAATTTGATTTGGTTTGAAATGTTGAACCAAGGCCTGAAACATGAAGAAATGGTTTCTTCATCAGTTCACAATAACTTGCAATTTTTTTTGGAAGTAAATAATGAACTAGTTCAAAAGATAAATTATTTTTCTCATATAATATTCCAATTAAATTGATAACAAAATCTGATCTTTTTATAATGTTTTTAATTTCATGTAAGTTATGAATGTCAAAGTCAATTACTTCTATTTGCCCAATATCCCCTGAAAGAATATTTCTCTTAACCCTTGATGCATTTCTTACAGGACATATTAATTTATGACCATTTTGTAAGAGTCTTTTTGTAATACTTCTTCCTATGAAGCCTGTGGAGCCGAAAATCAGTATATTTTTGTTTTTCATTGTAATATGTATCTTATATAAATATATGTTCTAGAATGTCAAATTATCAATTATTTCAAAATGATCTCCCGTCAAAACTTCTTAGATCGTTCAAAGGGGATATTTCTATTGATACAGAAACTCTAGGTTTGAATATTAAAAGAGACAGACTGTGTCTAATTCAACTAAAAAATGAAACTGATAAAAAAATTTATCTAATTAAATTTGAAGAGAACTTATCTCCAAAATTATCAAAAAATATAAAATCATTATTAGAAGATAATAGTTTAACAAAAATTTTTCATTTTGGAAGATTTGATATGGCAGTATTGAAAGAAAATTTAAAAATAAATGTTAAAAATGTTTTTTGTACAAAGATAGCTTCAAAATTGACTCGGACCTACTCCTCAAAACATGGTCTAAAAGATTTAGTAAATGAAATATTGGATATCCAGCTAGACAAAACAGAGCAGTCTTCCGATTGGAGTAAGAAAAAACTAAACAAAAAACAAATTGAGTACGCTATGAATGATGTTTTATATTTATCTGAAATTAAATCCACCTTAAATAATAAATTAATTAATCAAAAAAGAATAAAACTATTTAAATCAATAATGAAGTTTTTAGAAATTAGAGTGGATTTAGATCTACAAGGTTGGGAAGAAATGGATATCTTTGCACATAAGTAATTAATGACTAAATCCAAAATAAAAAAAGTAGGTCAAGAGGTAATAAAGCTAGAATCCTTGGCTTTAGCCAAGTTATCAAAAAGTATTGATAAACATTTTATCAGTGCTGTTGAATTAATTTCGCAACTTAGTGGTAAAATTATTATTTCAGGTGTAGGAAAAAGTGGAAATATCGCTGCTAAAATTGCGGCTTCTTTTACTTCAACTGGAATACCAGCAATTTATTTAAACCCTGTAGATGCAAGTCATGGTGATATGGGGATTATAGAAAAAAATGATATTTTAATTATTTTATCAAACTCTGGAGAGTCTAATGAGTTATCTGATTTAATTAACTATAGCAAGAAAAGAAAAATTAAAATTATTTCAATTACGTCTACCAACAAGAGCTTATTATCTAAAAATTCAGATGTAAATTTGATTTTGCCTAATCATTCTGAAGCAGATAAATTACAAATAATTCCAACAACTTCTACCACTATGTCCTTAGCTCTGGGTGATGCGCTTTGTTGCTCAGTCTTGAGTTTGAGAAAATTTGACAAAAGATCTTTTTTTGAGCTTCATCCAGGAGGAAAAATTGGAAAAAAATTGAGAACTCTTAATGAGATTATGGATACGGATATTCCTATTATCAATACTAATTCGTCTATAATTGATGCTGTTTTAATAATGACTGAAAAAAAATATGGTTGTGTAGTAGTCTTAGATAATAATAAAAAAATAAGAGGTATTATTACAGATGGAGATTTAAGAAGGTCAATTGCAAATATAAATATGAATGAAAAAGCCACAAATATCATGAAGAGCAAACCTATTGTTGTAACTGGAGATTTATTAATATCATCTGCTATTGTTCTAATGAATAAATATTCCATCACAAGCCTCATCATTGTTAAAAAAAGTAAACCTATTGGCATAGTTAATATAAAAAAATGTTTAGAGAATGATTAGAAATACTAATAAAAAAATAATCAATTTTTCTATTATTTTTTTTTTAGCTATTCAAGTGTTTATATATTTTTACAATCAAAGACCTTTGTCTGAAAATTTTAGTCAAAAAAATATTACTGTAGAAAACTTTTCTAGTATTGTTTTGAGTAAATCTGGTATGACAAAAATTGGATCTGAAAAATTAAATAAAATTGATGAAGATAACATTTTTCTTGAAGGAAATTCTTATTTAGAAAATAAAGAATATAAAATTTATGGAGAAAATATTTTTATTAAACTTAAGGAAGAAATATCAAATAGTAATGACCCTGTTAAGGTGATAAACTCTATGGGTGTATTAAAATCCAAAGGTTTTAAAAACATAGATAATGAAGGTATAATTATTTTTAAAGGTGAAGTAGAGTTTTTAATTGATTAAAAAAATATTATATCTATTTGTTTCGTTGCTTTTTTTCTCTTCATCTTACTCAGATAGTTATGTAAAGGCTAGTGATACTCTTATCTGGGACTCAGAAAATAAAAAGTATACAGCAAATGGAGATGTAGAGTTTAAGAATGAAAGATTTATTGCTTATTCTGATAAGATGATAGCAAATTACATTGAAGAAAATAACGAGGAAATATTTACCGTAGTTGAGTTATTTGAAAACGTGGTTATAAAATTCAAAGATGAGATTTTCAAGGGAAATCATGCGATTTACACGAAAGATGACAATATAATTGTTCTCACAGGTAATGTGTCTATTGAATCTCCAACAAGATTACTTACTGGTTATGAGTTAATTGCTGACATTGACAATAACAAAAGGATCCTTAATTCAGCTGATAAAGACTCTCTTGTTGAAGTTTTATTAGAAAATGACTCAAACAATTAAACTTATAAAAGTTAGTAAAAGCTTTAAATCAAAAAAAGCCTTAAACAAAGTAAGCTTAGAATTTAATAACAATAAAATAAATGGTTTACTTGGACCAAATGGGAGTGGTAAGACAACATTATTTAATATTGTCGCTGGTTTTTTAACTCCAGACCTGGGTAATATTTTATTAAATGAAAATAGTTTAGATGGAAAGAGTTTAAATTTAAGAACAAAACTTGGTATCTCATATCTTCCACAGGAGGCTTCAATTTTTAGAGATTTAAATGTTTTCGATAATATCTTTTCAATAGCTGAATTATTTCATGATAAAAATAAATCAAAAGAAATAACCAACCATCTTATTGAACAATTCTCTTTAGGCAACTTTCAAAACACTAAAGGTAAATTATTATCTGGAGGTGAAAGAAGAAGGACTGAGATAGCAAGAGCTTTGGCAAGTAATCCGAAATTCCTTTTACTTGATGAACCTTTTGCAGGCATTGACCCTATAGCTATAGAAGAGGTAAAGTCTACGATCATGTTGTTAAAAAAAATGAGTATAGGAATTATCATAACAGACCATAATGTTAAAGAGGCTTTGAGTATTGTTGAATATGGATACATAATTTACAATGGAGAGATAATAAAATCTGGAACTCCAAAAGAAATTACATCTGATCAATTTGTAAAAAAAATATACTTAGGCAAAAATTATAACTGACTGTATGCCTTTTAATAATAAAAGCTTGATTAAAGGTACTTATTTCCCTCCAGGTGATAAATCTATAAGTCATAGAATTTTGATTTTAGCAGGACAGGCTATCGGTAAATCTGAAATATCAAACTTATTACAAGGTGAAGATGTAATCAATACACTAAAGGCAATGAGACTGTTAGGTGTTCAAATTAAAAAAAAGGGAGATAGGTACATCGTTTTTGGTATTCCTCCAGGCAGTTTATTTGAACCAAATAAAGTAATAGATTTTGGTAATTCAGGAACTGGTATCAGACTATTATCTGGTTTAATCTCATCAAATAATATCAAAGCAACACTTGTTGGTGATGCATCTCTAAGTAAAAGACCAATGAAAAGAGTTACAGAACACTTAACTAAAATAGGTGCAAAAATAGAATTAAAGAAAAAACTATTTCTACCAATTAAATTAGAAGGAACAGGGAATGCAATACCTTTATCTTACAATATAGTTATTCCATCCGCACAAATCAAAAGTGCGATAATGCTTTCTGCTTTAAATACTAATGGAAAAGTGAAAATAAAAGAATTTAAAACTACAAGAGACCATACAGAAAATATGCTTTATTCAATGGGATATAATATAAAAGTTAGAGAAAATCTTTCACACAGATTCATAGAGATGAAGAATGACAGAGAACTTCGATCTATAAAATATAACGTACCTGGTGACCCTTCATCTGCTGCTTTTTTTATTTCAGCTGCTTGTTTAAAACCTGGTTCTAAACTTATTGTTAAGAATATACTTTTTAATAAGACACGAATTGGCTTTATTAAAACTTTAAAGAATATGGGTGGGAATGTTAATATAACTAATAAAAAAAAAATTCATAATGAATTTGTTGCTGATATTAAAATTGAACAAAAAAATAACTTACGTTCGACTACTGTAAAATCAGAGGATATTCCTTTACAAATAGATGAAATACCAATCCTCTCTATAGTAGCCTCTTTTGCGGATGGTTTGACAATTTTTAAAGGTTTGAAAGAGCTAACAGTCAAAGAGAGTAATAGGTTAGAACTAATACATCAAAACTTAAAGAAAATTGGTGTAAAGTCAGTAATCAAAAAATATGATTTGCACATTTATGGAAATAGAAATTTAAAAAATGGTGCTGCAGTTATTAGACACAACGATGATCACAGAATATTAATGTCATTTTTTATTGCAAATATGATTTGTAAAAAAAACAACATAATAGAAGACAAATCATGTGTAAAAACAAGCTATCCAACGTTTTTTAAACATATATCCCTATTAAGTAATTAATTTTTCTTGAAAAACACTAATAAAACATTAAAAAAACCGTACTTAATTTGAAAGGTAAATGATGACTTATGATATCTAACGACGAGTATAGCAAATTGCTAGACCAACAATTCGAAAATAAAAACACAATCGCTGCTAATAAAATTATATCTGGAACAATTCTTAAAATTAATGAGCAACACATAATAGTTGATATTGGATATAAAAGTGAAGGTCAAATACCTAAGGAAGAATTTCTTAATACTGGCTCATCAGATGATTTAAAAACAGGACAAATAATTGAAGTTTTTGTCGAAAAATTAGAAGATAGAGAGGGTAATGTAAAAGTTTCTCATGAAAAGGCAATCAAAATGAAATCGTGGGAAAAACTTCAAAAGTTATATGATAATAAAGAGAGAGTTAAAGGATTTATAGTTGGTAAAGCTAAAGCTGGACTTTACGTAAAAATCATGGGCACGAACGCATTCTTACCCTTAAGCCAAATCGATGTTCGTCCCGTTAGAGATGTGAGTCATTTAATAAAAACAGAGGAAACTTTTGAAATCTTAAAAATGGATTATTCAAAAGGAAACATAGTTGTATCAAGAAAAGCAATACTAGAAGAAAAACAAAAAGAAATAAAAAATAAAATACTTGAAAAGTCACAAAATAATTCTGTAGTTAATGGTAAGGTCAAAACATTTACAGACTACGGGGCTTTCGTTGATCTTGGTGGGATTGATGGCTTAGTTCATTTGAGCGATATATCTTGGAGTAGAATTGGGCACCCCTCTGATGTATTAGAGATTGGAAAAAATTATGAATTTAAAGTTCTCAAAGTTTCAGACGACTCTGACAAAATCAGCTTAGGTTATAAACAATTAAAAGATGATCCTTGGGAGAAAATAGAGGAAAAAATCATAGTTGAAGAAATTTATGATGGAAAAATCACTCATATAACTGATTATGGTGCTTTCGTTCAACTCACAGATAAAGATTTAGAGGGTTTGGTTCACTCAAACGATATTAGTTGGACAAAGAAAAATATTCATCCAAATAAAATCTTAGATGTTGGCTTCAACATTAGAGTAAAAATTTTAGAAATAGACAAAGAGAAAAAAAGAATAAGTCTTGGAATTAAGCAAACAGAGCCAAATCCGTGGGAAAATATTCTAAACGAATATAAAAAAGATCAAATTATTGATACTGAGATTAAAAATATTACAGAATTTGGGATATTTGCAAAACTTAATGAAAATATTGACGGATTGATACACAAAAATGATTTGTCATGGACTGACTCTAATGGTGATAGGACTCTTAAGAAGTATCAAAAAGGGCAAAGTATAAAAGTTAAAATTTTGGAAATTGACCCAGAAAAAGAAAAAATTAGTTTTGGTATCAAACAATTATCTAAAGATCCTTTTAATGAATTTTTCAAAGATAAGTCAAAAGGTGATATCGTTTCTGCTAAAATCATTAAAATTAACAATAATGGTATAGATGTTGAAGTAGCTAGTTTTATTGAAACTACTATAAGAAGAAAAGAACTTTCAAAAAATAAAGAAGAGCAAAATATATCTAGATATAACGAAGGTCAAAAAATTGATGCTAAAATTAGTTCTATTGATCTTACTAATCGAAAATTTTCACTTTCAATCAAGCAATTAGAAATAGATGAGGAACAAAGTTTATTAGAAAAATATGGATCCAAATCATCTGGTTCAGTTTTAGGAGATATTCTTGGTAAGGCTTTGGATGAAGAAAAGGGCCCCAAAGAAGAATAAGTCTGATATTTTAAAGACTTACTTGCAATCAGAAACTGATTTAAATCCAAAAATTAATGAAATTATATTTAGTAGATTTTTTGAAATTTTAGAAAAAAATATCTCTGATCATATTAATATTGAGTTAAGAAATTTTGGTGCTTTCAAATCTAAATTTATGAAATCTAGATACGGTTCTGATCCAAGAAATAAGAAAAAAATATATATACCTTCTAAGTGGAAGGTTACATTCAAAGCAAGTGAGAATGTTAATAGGAAATTAAATGAAAAAATTTAAATCTTTTATAGCTTTAGATCTTGAAACAAATGCTAGAAATATAAATATTGTAAAAAAACTGTATCGCCATGTTTATGGATTTAAAATTGGCTATAGATCTTTCTATAACAGTGATTCACATAAGCTTATCTCAGAAATAAGGAAGAAAAAAAGTAAATTATTTGTTGATTTAAAACTCCATGACATTCCAAACACTGTCAGTAGTGCGATTGAGTCATTATCAAATATAAATCCTGATTATCTAACATTACATATATCAGGTGGAAATGAGATGATAAAAGCTGCACTTAGTTGCATAAAAAAAAATAAACTCAAAACAAAAGTTTTAGGAGTAACTTTGTTAACTAGCTTAGACGGAAAAGATAGTAAGAAAATATATAACGAACAAAATACAAAAAAGCTTGTAAGGAAATTTGCTGAAGTTGCCAATAAATATAAAATTCACGGACTTATTTGCTCAGGTGAAGAGCTTATTGCTTTAAAAAAATATAATAAATTAATAAAAATTACACCAGGTGTAAAATTATTTTCTAGAAGTGATGATCAAAAAAGAGTTACTTTTGCTCATGATGCTTTACAAAATGGTGCAGATTTTGTTGTTATAGGGAGAGAATTAATAGAGAGTAAACAACCAATAACTTTGTTAAAAAGATATGCCGAACAATATAAAAATAAAAATTTGTGGACAGAATAACCCAGCAATCATTAATCACTGTCTTGATTTAAATATTGATTATCAAGGGCTTATTTTTTATGAAAAAAGTCCAAGGTTTATTAATACAGATACACTTGCACTTATAAACCAATATTTTAAAACTTATAAAAGTAGATTTGTTGGTGTCTTTGTTAATCCATCAATTGACGAAATAAAAAATAAATTAGAAGTTTTTGATTTTGACACAATACAACTCCACGGAGATGAGGATCAGAATTTTATTAATGAATTAAAAAGTAATTTTAAAAAATATATATATAAATCCATATCTCCAGAAGATTTTGAAAATACAAATCTAATAAATGTAGATCAATACCTTATCGAAGCTAAACCCACTTTAACTCAAATGCCAGGGGGGAATAACCAAACATGGGATTGGTCTGATTTTAAAAATAGTAAAAAACTTCCTTATATTTTATCAGGAGGTCTAAATGTCACTAATATCAAAAAGGCAATTAGCTTAACAGGTGCAGATTTTGTTGATATAAATTCTGGTGTAGAGGAACAACCAGGTGAAAAAAGCCTTACTATGATAGATGGTATTATTTCATCAATTTATAATTAATGAAAACATATAAGCAACCTAGCACTGTTGGAAGATTTGGTGAGTTTGGTGGAATGTATGTTTCAGAAACGTTAATGCCCCTATTATTAGATTTAGATAAATCTTACAAAAAAATTCAAAAGGATAAAAAATTTAAAAAAGAGCTAAATGATCTTTTTAAAAACTACGTGGGTAGACCCTCCTCTTTACACTACGCAAAAAATTTATCTAAATATATTAACGGACCAAAAGTATATTTTAAAAGAGATGAGCTAAATCATACAGGAGCCCATAAAATCAATAATTGCTTAGGACAAATACTCCTTGCAAAAAAAATGGGTAAAACAAGAATTATTGCTGAAACGGGTGCTGGACAACATGGAGTTGCAACGGCTACTGTTTGTGCACTTTTTGGTCTTCCTTGTTATATTTACATGGGGTCTAAAGATATCGAAAGACAAAAACCTAATGTTTTTAGAATGAAGCTTCTGGGAGCCACTATTATTCCTGTAGAGTCTGGCAGTAAATCATTAAAAGACGCGATGAATGAAGCTTTAAGAGATTGGATTAAAAATGTCAGAGATACTTTTTATATTATAGGTTCTACCGCAGGCCCTCACCCTTATCCGAAAATGGTAAGGGATTTTCAATCTGTCATTGGAAAAGAAGCGAGAGAGCAAATACTAAAAGTAGAGAAAAAACTACCAGATTATTTGATAGCTTGTGTTGGAGGCGGATCAAATGCCATGGGTTTATTTTATCCATTTTTGAATGATAACAAGGTAAAGATTATTGGAGTTGAGGCAGCTGGTAGAGGTGCTAAAACAGAAGAAACAGCTGCTACAATGACGTCTGGAACTCCCGGTATTTTACATGGTAGTTACAGTTATGTCTTACAAGACAGTGATGGACAAATAAAAGAGGCTCATTCCATCTCTGCAGGCCTCGATTATCCTGGTGTAGGGCCTGAACACTCCTACTTAAAAGATATTAAAAGAGTTAAGTACTTTGGTGTAACTGACAAAGAAGCTCTTAAAGCATTTCAAACATGTTCAAAACTAGAGGGAATTATTCCTGCACTAGAGCCTTCTCATGCCCTAGCCTACTTAATTAAAGCATTTAAAAATAAACATAAAAATAAAGTTGTAATACTAAATATGTGTGGACGAGGTGATAAAGATTTATTTACTGCAGCTAAAGCAATAGGATTTGATGCAGATGAATAATCTAGACTCTCTTCCTAAAAAAAAAATACTCTCGTTATTTATGACGTGTGGGTTTCCTACACTAAATCAAAGTAAAAAGGTTTTTAATGAAATGTTATCTCATCAACCAGATATTATTGAGTTTGGGCTTCCCTTTTCTGATCCGATGGCAGATGGCCCTATTATCCAAGAGGCAAATAAACTTGCACTTAGATCAAAATTATCAACTCAACAATCACTTAATTTAATTAAAGAATTAAATAAATCTAAAAATAATACCTCTTTTGTTATTATGTGTTATTTAAATACTGTCCGTAAATTTGGATTAAATAAATTCATAAAAAATATTAAAAGTATTGTCGATGGTATAATAATTGTTGATTTGCCTTTTGAAGAAGAAGATGCAATCAAAAGGTCATTGTCTAAAAATAACATACACTTAATCAAGTTAATTTCTCCAATGACTGATAAAAAAAGATCTCAAAAACTTCTAAAAAATTCAAAAGGTTTCATTTATTATATATCTGCAACTGGAATCACAGGTTCAAATAAATTAGATTACAAAGAAATAAATAAAAATGTTAAATCTATAAAAAAAATGTCTTCTGTTCCTGTTTTAGTTGGATTTGGGATCAAGTCTAAAAAAGATGTTATTGATATATCCAAAAAAACAAATGCAGATGGTGTTATAATTGGCTCAGCTCTAATTCAAAAATATTTTGATATAAAGATGGATTTTAATAAGTACCTTAAAAGCCTTAAAAAATTTATTCAAGAAGTTAAGATCTAAAAATGAACTGGCTCACAGATTATGTAAAACCTAAATTAAGCTCCCTTGTTAATCGCAAAGATCCTCCGTCTGATTTATGGACCAAGTGTGGATGTGGAGAAAGAACCTTGTATGTAAGTGATTTAAAAGAAAATCTAAATGTTTGTTCATATTGTGACTTTCATATGGGGATGGATGTAAATAGTAGATTAAAAAATTTATTTGATAACGAAAATTATGAATTAATCGAGGTACCTTTTGAAAATAATGATCCTCTAAAATTTAAAGATCTTAAAAAATACACAGACAGGATGAAAGCTGCACAAAAAAAAACTGATCAAAAAGATGCCGCCATTTTAGCTAAAGGTGAAATTGGAAGCACAAAAGTTGTAGTTTTTATTTTAGATTTTAATTTTATGGGTGGTTCAATGGGTCAATTTGTTGGCGAAGCATTTAAAATTGGTTGTCAAAACGCTGTTGATTTGAATTGTCCATTTATATCTGTTGCTTCCTCAGGAGGTGCAAGGATGCAAGAAGGTATTGTAAGTTTAATGCAACTACCTAAAACAGTTGCAGCTGTAAATATGCTAGATCAAAATAAAATTCCTTACGTGAGTGTTCTAACTCACCCTACCACTGGAGGTGTGAGTGCTTCGTTTGCGATGCTTGGAGATATTATCATTGCTGAAAAAGGAAGTATGATTGGTTTTGCTGGAAAAAGAGTTATCGAAGAGACAATCAAAGAACAATTACCTGAGGATTTTCAAACAGCGGAATATCTTCTTGAACACGGAATGGTTGATATGGTTGTCCATCGAAAAGAATTAAGTCAAACACTTTCAAAAGTTTTATCATTCGTAAAAAAATAAATTCTTGAAAGATCCCATTTTTCAAAGGCTACTAAATCTACACCCAAAATTTTCAGATTTATCTTTAGGGAGAATTAAAAAACTTTTAAAGAAAATCAATTTTGATGAAAATTTACTGCCCAAAGTCATTCATATAGCTGGTACTAATGGAAAAGGCTCAACAGCAGCTATTTTAAAATCAATTCTCAATCATCATGATTATTCAACACACGTGTACTCCACTCCTCACCTAGTAAAATTTAATGAAAGAATTCAATTAAGCTCTAAAGAAATTTCCAATCAAAAATTATTAGAATATTTGAAGTTTTGCGAAGATAAAAATCAAGGAAATTTGATAACATTTTTTGAAATTACTACTGCGGCGGCGTTTAAAGCTTTTCAAGATCATAAAGCTGACTATCTAATATTAGAAGTTGGGCTTGGAGGAAGGTTTGATGCTACAAATATTTTAAAAAAATCAAAGTATGCAGCTATTACTCCAATTTCTTTAGATCATCAAGATTATTTAGGAAATTCATTGGATCAAATTGCTTTTGAGAAATTAGGAATATTAAATCCAAAAAGTACGATTTTTATTAATCGACAGAAAACAAGTGTTATGAAATATATTAAGTCACAATTAAAAAAAAGAAAATTAACTGCAAATCTATTTAATATTCATTGGAAAATAAAATCTAATTTTTATTTATCGAATGATATAAGAGTTAATTTATCAAAATTAAGTTTATTAGGATCACATCAATTAATTAATGCTGGATTAGCAATACATTTAGCCAAGAATATATTAAAAGAAAAATTTGTAATAGAAAAAACGGAAAAAGCGTTGATGAATTGTGAGTGGCCTGGGAGATTGCAACAAATTAAGAGCGGACTTTTAAATAAAAAAATAAAGAAATATAAGAATATTTACTTAGATGGCTTTCACAATATCGATGGCATGAAAGCATTAATTAAATCATTACCAAAGAATAGGAAAATACTTATATGCTCTTTTTTAAATAATAAAAAATATACTCAAATGCTCTCTAACTTATCAAATCATTTTAATAAAATAATTGTTGTTAAAATGAACGAGGAAAACTCTATTACTGAGGATCTGCTGCCCAAATACCTTAAGCTCTATTTTGCAAATTCCTTAACAGATTCATTTAAAATGATTAATAAACTCTCATCAAATCAGACCTCAATTTATTTTGGAGGATCATTATATTTTATTGGTGAAGTGATAAAATTAAATCGTTTAAAAAATTAGATTTTCTCGCTATATAGTGCCAAATAACAAAAATATCCCCATTTATAAAGATATATTGATTGATCTAAATTTTCTCAGAAAAGTAGTAATTAATAACTAACCTTAATCCTCCAGAACCATTCTTGTGGATTTCTTCAAGAATGGTTCTACTAAATTTTCTTTTTGTTTTTCAAATAAAGCATTAAAGCTAATAATTCGTATGCAATTTTCCATAATTGCCTAAATAATGGTAGCTTCAACAATAAAGACAGGTGTCTCCATCTTGGCATTGTATCCCATAAAACTAAAAAGGACTCTGATCCAGAAAAAATTTTTCCATCATGATATACATGCATTCTTCTAAATAAATCTTTTTTGGAAAGATGATTTATATGCTCATCTTTATTTTTTGAAATATCAACATAGTTTATATTACAGGTTTTATTTTTATAGTGATTTATCTCTGCATTACAAATATTACATGAACCATTAAAGTATACTTTCATTTTGATTATGCGGGTGGTGGTATTGAGCCATCTTTAAATAGATCATATCCCTTTAAGACAGCAGGTCTAAGTGATATTTGATTATACCAACGTAATAAATTGATATATTTATTCAGACCTATATCATGAATTGGATGTCTGGCGATCCAAGGAAATGTTGCAATATCTGCAATTGAATATTCATTTGCTAAATATTCATTTATAGATAAATGATCATCTAAATTTTTGTATATCGTTTCTGCAATTTTAAAATATCTATCTTCACCAAAATCACTTTTACCGGGATTATAATGATGAAATTGATGATGCTGACCTAACATGGGGCCTATATAACCCATTTGAGCCATCAACCACTGGGTTGTTAAACTTTGATTTGAGCCATAAAATTCTCCTGATAAATTTGCCAAGTAAATTAAGATAGCACCAGACTCAAATATGGTCTTATTATTGTGTCTTAAAACAGGAATTTTTGAAAATGGAGAAATTTTTATAAACTCCTCGTTGAATTGTTCGCCCTTATTTAAATTAATTAAAGTCAAATCATAACTCTCATTAATCTCCTCTAACATTATTGAAACTTTTCTTGCATTTGGAGTTGAGTCTGCAAATAACTCAAACATTCAAATTAAACTCATAATATATTTATGAACAAAATATCCTATTACGAGTAAAGTCAATCCAATCAAATAAATTAACCAAAAATTCATATTGAGATTTTTTGCAAAGAAAAAAGGTATGAAAAATAAGTATGAGACAGGTACTCCAATAAGAATGCTTTTTGCAAATATTACAGTATTTTCAGTATTTTTATGCTCTAAGAAAGAGAAGACTATGGCTATTATACTTGCTATTGGAAGAGCAATAATAAATCCAGATAGCTCAGGTTTTTTACCGGAAAGCCAACTTGCAAATGCAATCACAAGAGCAGCTAATAAAACTTTTAAAGCAAAAATCATAATTATCTATTTTATACTAATTAATAATAATTAAAGATTATTTTCAGGTATTAAGAAAGTTGTTGATGCCCAATCACTATGCCAGATTGGCTCATTTTTTTCTGGGTCTGCTTTTAATGGATAAATCACAACTGAGTCTAAAAGATATTCCCTTCCTGGTTCAATATCAAAAGTGAATTTTCCTTTGTCATCCGTTATGGTATTTACAATTGATAATTTTGTATTTTTATATTTCGAAAAAATTGTAACGAGATTTTCTTTTAGTGGTTTTTTTTTGTAATATAAAGTTCCACTCATTTGGTTTGAATTCAATTCTTTGTAAGGATTTTGGTCTAGAACAAATTCAAATAGAAGTCCTGTTTTTTTATCCTTCCCCTCACTGCCATTTAGTGTAATAAGAGATTTTGCATAACGACTATAACTCTCAATAAAATTACTTTCGGGAAATCCTTTCTCAAAATGAGTATTGATTAGTTGCTGGTAACCTTTTTCATTAACAAAATCCTCGAATTTTTGAAACTTTTTATAATCAACATATTTATCTTTAGTTTCATGATAAATAATTAATAAATTGTCTAAATTAGTCGTTATATTAATTGCAGGCACATCACCTAGTATGCCCTTTATTTTTTCTTTTTTATTTTTGGATCCAGATAATATTTTAAATTTTTTAAAATCTTGTGGATTATACATTAAAACCATACCTTGAAATTCTTGTCCTACCCTCAAGTGAGCATTTATTAAGTCATCATTAAGTTGATATTGCGTAGGCTCGATCCAAAATTCATGAGCGTTTGCTCTAATAGAATAAGCAATAAGGAGCAAAAAAATATAAAGAATTTTTAGATGAATTTTGGTAAACATGACCGAATGATTAAGTACTTATTTTTTCTAATTTTAATATTGAGCTCTCCTCTGCATTCACACGAAATTAAACCCGCGGTGATGGATATTACCATTATAGAAGGAAATGCATCAATCGAATTTAAATTAAATGCAGAAACTGTTCTTTCTGAAATTGATGCCTCTTTATATCAGGATACCAACGACTCACCTCAATCTCAAAAATATGATGCGTTACGGGCCCTTTCCACTGAAGAAGTAGAGAAAATGGTCATAGAAAATGAAAACAAATTTACAGATAAGATTAAAATCAATATCGGAGATGAAACTATTCCGCTTTCTTTAAGAAATGTAGATACTTTTCAAGAAATAAACGATGAATTTCCCAGAGATACAACTTTAAACATAGGTTTTGAAATAAAAGATGAGTCTTTTACCATTCAATTTGAAAAAGAATTGGGTCCCGTGATAATTAGACATTTTGAGGATTTATCAAAAGAGTCTGTTTTATTTACAACTTATTTACAACCTGCTGAAAGATCATCACTCATATCCCAACAGACACGGTCTTCAGCTTTAAGTACAACAATTGAATATTTAGTTTTAGGGATAGAGCATATTGTTCCTAAGGGACTTGACCATATCTTATTCATAATAGGTATCTTTTTTTACGCCATCAAATTTAAACCTTTATTACTTCAAGTCACAATGTTTACAGTTGCGCATTCAATCACACTTATTCTAGCTAGTTTTAATTTAATTTTTATACCTGCTACTATTGTTGAACCGTTAATAGCATTATCTATAAGCTATGTTGCAATTGAGAATATATTTCAAAGACGTTCAACTTTACTTCGATATTTAATAATTTTTATTTTTGGATTAATTCATGGTTTAGGTTTTGCGTTTGTGCTGGGAGATATTGGGTTAAATACTAGTCAACTTGTTTTAAGTTTAATCTCATTTAACATTGGTGTAGAAATAGCACAGATAGCAATTATTATCTTAGCATCAATTATCTTTATAATACCTTCACGTCAAAGTTGGTATAGAGCATTTTTGCAAATTCCTATTTCGATTATAATTTCAATGATTGGTTTATATTGGTTTATTGAAAGAGTATTCTTTTAAAAATTTATTTTAATAGTGCCAAGAACTGATAGAGATTTATCTGTTATCACGATTTCTCCTGAACTTGGATAATAATCAAGAAAACCACCAACAATTACATAATGGGTTACAAAAATTAAATTACCTTGACTGTCGTCCCAATTTTTAATGAATTGATTTAATTCATACATTTGTTTTGAATGGTTTTTTTGATAATCAGCTGAAAATGTTGAATTTAAGGCACTTAAACTCTCAAAACTTCCAAATGCCAGACGAGCGGTTTCTTTGCAGCGACACCATTCGCTGGAATAAACAGAGTCTATTGGAATAGAATATTTAGAAAATAATATACCCATTCGTTTAGATTGATTAATTCCTTGTTCATTTAAATTTCTTTGTGTTGAACAATCGTATAATTCAAAATTATTGGGATCACCGCCTCCAGGAGCATATGCGTGACGAATAAAAACTACTTTACCACCCTCTTTTAATAATTCCCAACTTGTTGTTACATCAGATAAAGAATTAAATGTAAAAAAAAGAGAAATTAAGAAAAAGAAATTAACAATTTTCATTGTTGTGAGAGGTAATGATGATATGCCTGCTTTTTTACGTCATTCCAATATTGATCTGCCTCTTCAGCTGTATATTTTCCGTAAAGTTGCATCCAAAAATCAGTTGTCACTAAAGATAAAGCTTCCTCTTTTTCTTTCCACTCATCATAGAACCAAGGGTCTAAAGAGGGCTCAACTCCTTTTTGTGAAAAATAATTGACCTCTTCATGAATTCCCCCTATGTCTATAATCATTGTTTTAGGAGAAAACTCTACATCCTCGAAAAAACGTATACGTGCTATATCTTCTTCGGTTAATCCTTTAACCACTATACCTTCAACGCCAGAATAATTTTCACCGAAGATTATTACAGGGAAGTTTTCATTAATGACTAAACGCAATTCACTTTTTGGTACAAAAGCTTTAGTTATTTTTAAGTGATCAGTTTTTCCTCCTATAACCTTCTCTAATATTGCAATAGAGCGAAGAGTGCCGTAAAAAAAATAATTATTCATTTTAGTCTTAGAAAAATTCTGGAAGAGCTGCTTTTTTTATCTTCATTTCATGAAGGAGTATGCAAATTTGTTCCGAAATTTCAACACTATTTGGCGTATCACTGTGAACGCACACTGAATGAATGTTTGTTTTGAGAGTATTCCCATAACGTGAAATAATCCCTTCTTGTATAAGCATGGCTTTTACATGCTCCTTGGCGCTTCTAGGATCTGTTATCAAAGAGTCATTAATGGAACGAGGTGTTAAAGTGGCATCATCTTCATAAGTGCGATCTGCAAAAATCTCAAGGGCGGTGGGTATGTTGCAATTCATACCGATTTTAGCAAGTTCACTTAAAGCAGGTGCTAGTAATATCATTGATGGGTAATTTTTTTTTAAAACATCTACTATTTCACTAGAAAGGTCTTGGTCAACGCATGCCATATTACTCAAAGCTCCATGAAGCTTAACATGTGTTAATGGAAAATTAATATTAGAGGCAAGATTATGCATAAACATTAACTGGTCTTTGACAATTTCTTGGATTAATTTTTTGTTCCAATTAATTTTTGTGCGCCCAAAATTATCTCTATCTAAAAAAGAAATATGCGCACCAACTGAAACACGTTTTGTTTTACAGTAATTTAGTGCTTTTAAAACAACGTCTTCTGACCCCCCATGATATAAACAAGAAAGATTAGCAGAGCTAATTTGATTTATTAACTGCGCATCAACAGTCTCGAAAAAACTGAGATCTTTTTCTGCGATATCAGAATTTAAATTAATTTTATTCAAATGCACCAAAGTTACATTATGATATTAGCGTGTATTTCAAAGGAATAAATTCTTATGGGGATCGTGGTTTAGTCTTAGATTTTGGGAATGAAACCTCAAAATCTATATCACAGGAAGTAAATGAGACATTTTTAAATATTTCAAACCTTAATCTTCAATCACTAAACATTATTCCTTCCTTCAATAAAATAGTTGTAATTTTTGAAAATTCAATAATTAGAGATCAAAACAAAGACAAAATTAGTATGAAAATGAAAGATACAAACTCTCAAACTAACAAAAAAGTTACTAAAACATGGGAAATACCGGCATGTTATAATGAAGATTTTGCTTTAGATATAAAGATCATCCAAAAACTACACCAGATTACAAAAGAAGAGGTTATCAATCTTCACTCATCAGTTCGTTACTATACATATTATATAGGCTTCATGCCGGGATTTCCATATTTAGGGGATGTTCCCTCCCAATTAATCACACCGCGGTTAGCTACTCCAAGGGTAAAAATTCCTGCTAGATCCATTGGCATAGCAAAAAACCATACCTGTATATATCCAAAAGTTTCACCTGGGGGTTGGAATATAATTGGACAAATACCATTTGATATTTTTGATTTACAAAGTTCTTACCCTTCCCTTTTTCTTCCAGGTGATGAGGTAAAATTTTACTCCGTATCACTTTCAGAGTTTGAAAAAATTAGAAAATATAATTTTTCATTAAATGAATTGATCAAGGAATACTCGTCATGAACTCAATCATAATCACTCGTGCAGGGACTCATTCAACGATTCAAGACTTTGGAAGATTTCAATATCAGCACTTAGGAGTTTCACCAAGTGGAGCAATGGACCAAAGAATTATTACAGAGCTACAAAAAATTATACCCAATCATCAAAATCAATTTCTAGAATTTGCTTATGTGGGGCCTTCAATAAAAGTAAAAGAAGGATCTGTTAAGATTTGTGTTGGTGGTAATTGTAATATGAGTATTCAGAAAAATAACAACAGCCAGCTTGAGTGCCAGCCCTATAAAAGTATTAATTTATTTGAGGGCGATGAATTGATTATTCACAATACAATAGACTCAGTATATGGATACATAGCTTTTGAGCATGGACTTGGGTTAGAGCCTTGTCTTAATAGCTACTCTACTGACACAAAAGCAGGAATAGGTTCGATTAATCGACCTTTAAATGATGAAGATATATTTCACATTAGCAAAGATGTAAGCTCTTGGGATCTTATCTCTATACCAAAACCTGATTTAGAAAAGGTAACCAATTTCAAAGTTTATCCCGGTCCTCAACTTCAATATTTCTCAGACAATACTCTACAATCTTTTATTAGCGGTGTTTTTACAATAACTAATCAAAGTGATCGAATGGGTATTAGACTCAAAGGTGAGAGTCTCATTAGTTCTAAGTCTCATGATATTTTGTCTGAAGGTATATTACCTGGGTCTATTCAAGTGCCAAGTGATGGGCAACCCATTGTATTAATGCGGGACATTCCTTGTACTGGAGGATATCCAAAAATTGCAATTTTAAATGAAGAAGATATTTCAAGAATATCTCAGCTCCCCCCTGGAACCAAAATTACCTTTGATTTACAAACAATCTATTAGCACAGATTTTATGTATAATTAAAAGTGAAAATCTTAAGTGTTCAAGATCTAATACCAATATCGAAAAATTCGAATAGCTCCATTTTATCAAGACAAGATGCGCTGGAAAAATTCAATTCTTTTAATCCTGTTCTCTATGCTAAAACAAGAAACTTTTTGAATGGACAAATTTCAAGATTATCAGCCCATATAAAACATGGAATCATCACTAACAAAGAGCTCTATCAATATATTCGAGACAAATATAATTTTGTTGAGAGTGAAAAGTTTATTCAAGAATTAGCATGGAGAGATTTTTGGAGAAGTTATGCCTATCATCACCCTGATCAACTATGGATAGATGTAGAAGAATACAAAACTGGATTTCAATCTCGAGAATATCAAGATAACTTACCCGAGGATATTTTATCAGCAACAACACCAACACAGATTATAAATATTTTCATCGAGCAACTCACTAGCACTGGGTACCTTCATAACCATGCTCGTATGTATTTAGCATCTTATATTGTTCACTTTAGAAGAGTGAAGTGGCAAGCAGGAGCAAAGTTTTTTATGAGTCATTTACTGGATGGAGATATTGCAAGTAATAACTTCTCTTGGCAGTGGATTGCGAGTACCTTTGCAGGGAAACCTTATATATTTAATTTAGAAAACGTTCACAAATACTGTCACCGAAGCATAGATATTATACCTGAGAAGAATCGAGAAATAGATGGTAGCTATGAAGAAATTAGTTCGAGGCTTTTTCCCAATTTATGAACCTAATTTATTTATATGACGAGTTTATGAGAGTGCCAGCAGGTATTGAGGGTAATGCTGTTTACATCTTTGATGATACTTTAACTGAAGGCTATGAACTTAGTGACAAAATCATTGAAAATAGATACTTTTTAGCCAAAGAGGCAAGGGCTGAAATTTATAGAGGTAATACATATGAGATATTGCAAGAGATTCACGACCAAAACACCATATCCAAAATTATTACAAAATCTACTTTTAGGCCTACTTACCAAAATTTATTTCAAAAATTAAGTGAAAAATATGATTTAGAGCAGTTACCCGATTACTTCTTGTTGCAGGAGAATTATCTTCATCCAGCAAAAAGATTTTTTCAGTATTGGAACAAGATTAAGAAAAATTTAAAATATTAGTCATGGCTGAGAAATGCAAATATTGCGAGGGAGAGCTGTCAGTCATGGACAGTGTGTATATTGAGTCTGAAATTCGAACAGCACCTAAGAAAGTTCAAAATTTAATTAAAAGTCATCATAATCTTGTTTGTTACATGTGTTATAAAAAACTAAAAGCTATTAAAGTTATAAATACTGAAGATAAAAATAAAAAATTAAATTAAAGATTTTTTACTATTTCTCTTAACTCGTACTTTTGAATTTTACCAGTTGATGTTTTTGGTAAGACCTGAAATACAAAAGTTTTAGGCATTTTAAAACCAGCTAAGTGCTCTCTGCAGAATTTCTTTAACTCATCTTCTTCTACCGTTTGACCTTCAATTAACTCTATAAAAGCACAAGGTGTCTCGCCCCATTTTTCATCAGGTCTAGCAACAACTGCTGCTAATGATACTGCAGGGTGCTTTGTAATAATATTTTCAATTTCTACAGATGATATATTTTCACCGCCACTAATAATGATATCTTTTGAACGATCTTTAACTTGAATATACCCACTAGGGTGCATTACTGCCAAGTCACCTGAATGAAACCATCCACTTTTCATCGACTCTTGAGAAGCTTCTTCATTTTTGTAGTATCCCATCATGACAGTATTTCCTCGGATCATAATCTCCCCCATAGTTTTCCCATCGGAAGGAACAGGTTCAAGTGTTTCTGGGTGCATGACCGATACCATTTCTGTGTGCGGATAGCGAACTCCTTGATAGGCTTTTAGTTCAGATCGCTTTTCATCTGCTAAATTATCCCAGTCCTTATTCCAAGCACAATGAACGACATGGCCATAAGTTTCAGTCAGTCCATATACATGCATAACCTCAAAGCCTAAAGACTCCATTTTTTGAAGAATTGAACTAGGAGGCGGTGCACCAGCAGTCATAACATAAACTTTATTTTTCAGTACTTTTTGATCATCTGAAGGGGCATTTGCTATCATATTTAATACGATAGGAGCACCTCCAAAATGAGTCACCTCATATTCATCGATTAATTCAAAAATTTCTTTAACAACTATATTTCTTATAAATATTACACGGGCATGAAGCATCGCCAAAGTCCATGGGTACCCCCAGCCATTACAGTGAAACATTGGCACTGTATATAAATAGGTGAGCCGATTAGGCATATTCCATGCAGTGATACTTCCCATTGACATTAAATAAGACCCTCTATGATGGTACACAACACCTTTTGGATTTCCTGTCGTTCCAGATGTATAGTTAAGTGAAATAGCCTGCCACTCATCATCAGGTCTTATCCATTCAAACCCCTCATCACCTGTTTGCAAGAAACTTTCATACTCTAATTTTCCGATTGCTGGAATATCTCCTAAACCTGCTTGCTTGTCATCAATATCAATAACGATTATCTCTCGGTTAACTTGAGCAATAGCTTCAATTGCTACATTGTGAAATTGTCGATCCACTATAAAAACTTTACAGTCACTATGGTCTAGTATATAGGCAACTGTTCTCGTGTCTAATCGAGTATTAATTGTATTAACAACCCCTCCTGTCATTGGAACAGAATAATGCGCTTCAAATAATTCAGGTGTATTTGCTGCCATAATAGAAACAACATCACCTTTGCCAATTCCAACTTTTGTTAAGGCACTGGCAAATCGAGTACATCGATCGTAAACCTGTCTCCAAGAGTATTTTCTCTCTTTATATACTATGGCTTCATAGTCAGGGTATACGTCTTTTATTCGATCAAGGAAACTGATGGGGGTTAAAGGAACAAAGTTTGCATCATTTTTATGCATTCCTTGTTCAAAATTATTCATTAGTTTTTTAGCCTTCTCCCCGTAGACAACATTGCATGGATCCTATCCCTCGTCTTATTGGATTGTATTAAATTTATCAAAGACTGTCGCTCTAAATTATAAAGATCAGCTTCCAACAATTCTTTTGATTTAGTTGTATCACCCCCGCTAAGTACGGTTGCTAAATGAAGACCAATGTCAACATCATAGCCAAAAATGATCTTTTTTTGCTCTAAATCCAATAAAACTTTGTGCATTTTCTCTTTTACCTCAGGTCCGCTTAATGTGAACTTTGGCTTTTCAGGAGCTGAATATGCATTTTTTAATAATGATACTTGATTAAAGGCTTCCACAAGAAGATTGTCTCTATTTAAAACAAAAATATCATCATCTAGAAAAAATTTATACTTTTTAGCTTGCAATGGGGAATGGGCCATTAGGCCATATCCTATAATATCAAATACTTGAAGAGCTGCTTGATCATGGTCATTTACATATTTTTTGTCTTGTACCCATCTCCATAATAATTCTTTACACCCACCACCACCTGGAACAAGGCCAACACCTGTTTCTACTAAACCTAAAGTACTATTCATGTGGGCAACCATCTTAGAAGTTTGACATGCTACTTCAAAACCACCGCCAATAGCTAATCCAGCAACGGCACTAACTGTTGGTTTCGACGCATATTTCATTTTCATACATGCAGATTGAAAATCAGATAGGTATTTATCGATACCTTTCCAATCTTTCACGTCAGCTAAACCAATCATGGTATTTAAATCAGCTCCTGCAGAAAAATTCATAGCCTCATTATAAACTACAAGCCCTTGATAATTATCTTGCTCAAGACGGTCTACTGACTCCTCTAAAATTTTCATGGCATCTGCGTTTAAAGCATTTGCCTTGGTGTGAAATTCACAACATAGTATCTTCTGTTCTCGAGATTCATCATTAAATTGCCATATAGTGGCAGCAAAATTTCGAGACAAAGGATTAGCATACTTTTTATGGTCACCTAATCTACGCACACCCTCTCCTCTAGAAATAAACTTCATTCCTGATTCATGATTGTAAGCTCGTGAAGAAGTAGAGTCATAAGGTTCTTGTTTTAATCTAATCATAGATGTTAGTAATTCTGGTACTTCTTGTTTTTCATCTTGAAGTCGTTGAACAAATTTAGTGAGCCCGTACTCATTTAATAATTCAAATGGCCCTTCATTCCAGTTAAATCCCATACGGAGAGCATCATCTATGTCTGTCACCTTTGATGAAACTTCAGGAATACAAAAAGCGCTATAATTAATAATTTTTGCTAAAACTGCAAAAGCATATCGACCGCACTCACTATCATCATCAAGAAGTGCTTTGACACCCTCTTTCTCAACTCTTCTTGCGATCTCTAAATCTACTTTATCAAAATCATAATAACTCATATCTGAAGTATTCATGGCTTTGACATGTTCATTACCGTCAACAATCGTTGTCTGATAAAACCCTCCAGGACCCTTATTTCCGTTATAACCTTTATCAAGTAACTGCTCGACTAAAGGATGAGGTTTCACCACATCCATAAAAGGATCGTCTTCTTGTAATTCTTTTTTGAAGCTTGCAAGCACATCTTTCATCAAATCAATTCCTATGAGATCATAGAGTCCAAAAACACCTGTTTTAGGAATTCCTAGAGGTCGTCCAAATAAAGCATCTGCGATTTCTACTGGAAGGCCTCGTTCTAAAGCCTCATACATTGCTACTTGCATCGCGTAAACACCAATTCGATTGCCAATAAAACCAGGTGTGTCATTGCAATTCACAATTCCTTTACCTAGCTCATTTTTACAAAAATCTCTAAGTCCGCTCATCTTATCTTTATTCATTGTTGGTGTTTCAACGATCTCTAATAATCTCATAAATCGGACGGGATTAAAGAAGTGAGTAATACAAAAATCAGCTTTCATGCTATCAGACATCTCTTTTGTAAGAATTGAAAGAGGGATGGTGGAAGTGTTTGATGAAATAATTGATTTAGGACTACGAACTTTATCAATTTGTGAGTAAAGCTTGTGTTTGATATCTATACGTTCAACAACAGCTTCTATAACCCAATCGGCATCTCTGATTTCAGCAAAATCATCCTCAAGATTACCAGGTTTAATATAATCAATACGAGAACGTTCAACTAAAACTGGTGGATCTGACTTTTTGATAATATTAATAGCATTTTCAGAAATTTGATTAGGCTTATCTTTACCTTTAAGGTCAAGCAAAATTACTTGACGATTAGAATTAGCCAGGTGGGCTGCTATACCCAAACCCATGGTTCCAGCGCCAATAACAACTATTTTATTAATGCTATTCATCTTAACAAGGAAGGGATAATAACAAAATGATTGAAAGTGTTAAGGTCATAAATGTCTTAAGTATTAAACTTTAAATGATATTGAAATCATGCACTTTTTTGACAAAACGAGCTTATACAATAAAAGTTGAATATTTTCAAAAGCTACTGGACCTTTAAAATACCAAGAATTTTTCCAAATGCTTTTATGTACGAGATATGCTCATCAGTGTCTTTCTCAATAAATCTATCAAGGTAATCTTGTATTTTTTCACGAATTTCAATTTTTTTAGATTTGGGTAAATCTATAGAACGTTGTAGCTCTTCTCTCATTCTAGTTTCTAATACTTGACTAATATTATTTTTTTTTGATTCCATATATTTTTTAAGACTATTTACTTTTTCATTTGTAAAAATTGATGATAAATATTCTTGTTCTTTTTTTGAGAAATTTTTATCTATGCTCATTAGGTATATAAGACACCAAAATAGACATGTCCTAGATCTGTCTCCAAATATTTGATCTTGATCTTTAGAAACTAACTCTGCTAAAGCTGCTTCAATTAGAGTATCTACCTCTTTGAGACTATATTGACCTTTAATTTTTGAATTTGTAAATTCTAAATATTCTTTAGACTCAGAAAACCATAAAATTGATTGTGCTCTTGTAAATATTGAAGGATGCGATGAATTCATAAGAAAAGGATTTTTTTCAAGTTTTTTTAAATCTTGAAGCTGACTCATAAAATTATCGTAATTATATTTTATATATTCAGATGATAGGCCACTAGAAATTTTAATCATTGCCTTAATTGTTGTTTCTAAATCACCCAATGCAAGAAATCCTAAACGATCTGCAGAAATTTCTGCGTTTTTTTGCAAACTTACTAAATTGAAATAACGAAGACTACTCTCAGTTTCTCTCGGGCTAGGGTACAAATAATGTTGGTATTGATGATGTGCAATCTCATGAGCAACTACAAATTTAAGTTCTTCCGCTGATAAAAGTTCTATCAATCTTGATGTGAAGACAATATCTACACGATCTGAGCGAGGCATTACTTTGCAATATGCATTTGCACTTGAATTGTCAGGACTTACATAAAAATTATAGATATCCTTTAGGCTCAGTTTATCTTTGACATTTGAAATAGACTGATAAATCTTAGGAAAAAGATCATTTTTTATTTGCAGTGCCGATGACAATAAATAAGCATCTAAATTTGAGTTACTATCATTCTCTTTTTGAGGATCAATTTTGATGCCATATTGATCAGCGTTATCTTTAGAGTATTGAATATCTTGAATAATATTATTTAACATTTTAATTTATTTCTAAGTCTGATTATCTCATCTGAGTTTTTTTTAGAAAGAGTTTTTTTA
>CACDXE010000005.1:0-99404 GCA_902556735.1 uncultured Alphaproteobacteria bacterium
TCCAATTTTTGGGAGCAATTTCTAAATCCTCAAATTCAAAAGCTGGAGCAACAGTGCAACCAATTAAACTAAATAATCCAGTCGTTTCTAATGAAAACCATATATTACTCTTAACACTGTAAATAAATCTATTATAAGACCCTATCTCATTTATTTCATATTCTTCGCCATTTTTCGATGTATATATTCTCAAAGGACTACCAGTATAAAAGTGTATTGTTTCGTTCTTTTTAATGCGATGCCAGTGTGAATATTGCCCTTTTTCTAACAAATAGTATATGTGACTAACATCCTTATTTTTGTATACTTCGACGTAATGACCGCCTTCAGGATGAGGTATCATTTTATGACTTCTTATAAGGGATTTAATTGTATCCATTTAAATTAAAAGTACATTTTTATTTCGATCAATCAAAATAGAAACTTATAAAGCAAAAATACTGAATTTATTGATTATTAATTGTTTTTCGTAATCTATTCCATTCTTCATCTAAAAAGGTATATTAGTAGTAATACATGGCAATGGAAAACGCACAAACAATATCTTGTCCAAAGTGTGACTTATCTGTTTCTTCTATTTGTTCTAAGTGTAACAAAGAAGTAGAGGTATCTCAATTAGCTGATGGATGTGTAGTTCAAATCACAAAATGTGTTGAATGCACTAATACACCAGTTATTAAAGATATCTGCGCGGAAAATTAGTCCTCACTTTTAACTGACACTAAACCTTTAATCAGTCTGTTAAGATCCAAAGATTACTATTAGACTAAAAAGTAGTATCGGAGATATAATTAATGAAAATATTAAAAATTTTGGATGATGCAGAATTAATTCTTGTGGACTTAGAAGTAAATTTGGGAAAAGAAATAAGAAACGCCCCAACTTTATGTGTTAAGTATAAAGGTAAAATTATACCTTTAAACACTGCACATGATGGTCGACCTATTCTGATGAGAGAAGAAAACGCCATCCCAAGTGAAAACTAAAATTATATGTTCACCGGTACTCTTTGGGTAGATTTAACTATTTCGCTCATACTTTTAGCTACTTTTTTTATGTGGATAATGAGGGGGGATTAAATAAAATTAACTCCTTAATGGAAATATTAACCAACAAAGAGGAAGTAAGAGAAAAACTCAAAAACAACCCCTTACAAGCTGCCCATTTACTCAGACTCAATGGGTATGGTTCTATTAAATACGAATGTGCCTGTGGTGAAACACATGATGCTAATGGTAAAGATGTAAGTTGTAAAGGATCTGCTAAACCTTTTAAAGCTCTTCTTAAATGTTCAAACAATTTTGTAACGATGATAAAAATTGAGGGTTTTTTTCGAAAAAAAGCTATCTCAGAGTATGGATTTAAAGCAAGTATAATGGATTAAATTATGAGGTTTTTTTTTATATTATTTTTTATTCCAACTTTATCTTTCGGCCAGAGTATAAATTTAGCTTGTCAAGAAACATCTCTTATTGATTACTCAAAAATACAAATTATTGAATTTAAAAATGAGGACATAAATGAATTTGAATACTCATTTGACCAAAACCTCTTTGTATTAAAGGAGAGATTTCAGGATTTACAATATGAGTACATGGGAGAAGATGACGTAAGCTATCATTTTAGAATTGAAACTGACTTTTCCTTTAACACCCTTATTCTATATAAAAAAATCCTTAGATATGAGAGAAACATATTTTATCCTGGTAGTGTAAATTTGAAAAAAACTTATTACGGGGATTGCAATAAATCAGATAGTTTTTTTGCTGCTTTGAAATAGATTACAGAAAAATCCCCTTTTATTAATTTTTTAGGTAATACATTTTCACGAACTAGACTTAAATACTATTTTTTGTATAGTTTTCCTATATGTCCGATGTTTATAGTTTAATGAAATATTTAACGCCCTATGAACTAGATCATATTAAGTTCTTGGCACATAACGACGAGATACCATACCAAATAATAAATTCACAATATAATATTGATAAAAATGATGTAAAAAACTTGATGAGATTTATGTTAAATGACCAAGACTATTTAAAATGGAAAAAAATTTATAATAGAACCCATTGAGGAACTTCCTAAATTTTATTATTCACAATCTTTATTTAATTTTTTAGTCTCATTTCACTGAAATGCTGGGCTAATTTCTTACCAGATAACCAAGCATCTTGCATACTTGGACCCTCACACCAATCCCCAAAAGCATATAGACGCTGATCTATTGACTCAATGAATCTTTTAGAGTTTTGATCTCTTAGACTTTTCTTTGTATAAGAGTATCTCCATCTATGTGACTTCTTAAAAACAGCATCAGCATTTGATTGAAAAGACTTTTTCATTTGATTTACCACATAGTCCTCTAAAACATAATTTTCTATGTTGTAATACTCTTTTGTCCAATCAGCTCTCATATTTACAACCCAGCACTCTTCATTAAAAAATTCGTGTTTAAAATTTTGATTCATTAAGAAACTTATTTCAGGTGTTAAGTGATATCCAAATTGAAACGGAGCTCCCAATCTTTTATTAAAGGCAATCATGACTGTCCAAATGGAGTCAAACTCTATTTCAGGAATATCGCTATAATCTATGAATTGATCTAACAATTTTTTTGATTGTTCAAAGGGCATGCTACAAAAAACATAATCATAAGGTCCAAATTTCTCATCTGCTGCGATTAAGAAATATTCATTATTATGGCTTTCAATGTTGGTTATCTGTTTTGAAAAATGCGTAGGGTAGTGCAGTGATTTATGTATCTTTATAGGAATTGATTCATTTCCATCTTTACCAACAATGACCTCTTTATCTTCAATTGGCGAATTTTGGGAGATATTTGAACAAAATTGGCCTTTTAAAATTTTAATTGCATCAATTTTTTTTAAGTATTCACTCAAGCCAATAACTCCATGATCTAATTTCAAATAGTGAGCACCATGATCAAAAGCATATTGTTCATGTTTTCTTGTACTTATTCTGCCACCTGGTCTCCATGATTTCTCAAAGAATGTAATGTCAAGCGCAGGCAAGTGGTAAACTAAAGAAAGCGCACTAAGCCCAGTTCCAATGACCGCAATTTTTTTCAATTCTATTACTTTTTTGTGTTTCTAGGTTTAATTTCATCTACGTCTTCAATAGGACGAAGTATTGGTACATACCTTAGTCGAAGAATGATGACTGCAATGGCAACTAAAACTATCGCTCCCGCTTCATAAAGAAGAAGTTCAGGATTTGAGTCTTTACCTTGAAGAATAATAAGTCGAGATAAAGCGGTGATAGCTATGAATAATGGATATGTCATTCTTACACGATTGGATACGTAGTAGACTCGAACCATCCCAATAACCTCAACATAAATAAACAAGAGGAGTAGATCAGCTAACTCTACATATTGAACCTCTATCATTCTCATTATCTCAAACATTATGGCAGTAATAGTAGCTACTAATATTACTGCAATGACTGCTTTCTCAATAAATCCTACAAGATTTTCGACATTAGTTTTCATTACCATTCAACCATATCAATTTGTTTTGATTTTAGAAAGGTATTTGTCTTAGAAAAAGGTTTACTCCCAAAAAAACCGCGGTGAGCCGATAATGGGGAAGGGTGCGGTGCTGATAAAATAAGATGTTTATTCGAATCAATTATCGCTTTCTTTGATTGAGCAAACGAACCCCATAATATGAAAACAATATTTTCTAATTCATTACTGATAACTGAGATAACTTTGTCTGTAAAAATATCCCAACCAAACTTTTGATGTGAGAGGGGTTTTGATTTTTCTACTGTAAGAGTTGTGTTTAAAAGAAATACTCCCTGCTTAGCCCACTTATCTAAATTACCATTGTTGTAATTCACCTCTTTTTTTAAGTCATCTTGAAGTTCTTTATAAATATTCAACAGGGAGGGCGGTGGTTTTATATTTTCTGGTACAGAAAAACTGAGCCCATGAGCTTGGCCAGGTCCATGGTAGGGATCTTGACCTAATATCACTACCTTCACCTTGTCTAAAGGAGTTAAATTAAATGCATTAAAAATTTGTTTTCCTGGAGGATAAAAAATAATTTTATTTTTTTTTAATTCTAAAAGTTTGCTTTTTAGTTTAATCATATAATCCTGATTAAACTCCTCTTTTAATTGTTCAAGCCAAGTATCAGGAAGTTGAATGGTAGATTTTTCCATTCAGATTTTAGTTAATTTAAAGTTGCGTCTTTACTTCTGCCGTATTTTTCAAGCTTGTAAATAATCTTTTCCTTAAGTTCATGATTTTCTTCTAAAGCCATGACTAAGGCTTGTGTATAGAAAAAACATGCTGCTTCAATATCAGCCTTATCTTCGAAGTAATTTGCTGCTTCATAGTAGAGTGAACATACTTTATCCATTTGCTTTTTTTGAAAAGCTTCAGCAATATCGCTATCTAATTGAAAGGTGTCTTTCATAAGTATTCTGAAACTAGCACATTTCATTAAAACACCAAGATTAAAATAATTTTCTAGAAATTATCCTTTGCAGAGCGCATTTTAGCAAATACCTCTGTTGCATCTTGCGAGTCAAAAAATTTCATAAATTGATCTGTGTCACATCTCAAAAATGGATTACATAGCAATTGGTCTGAGAGAGTTGTAGGAATTGTTGGTCGATGCTCTTTTTCTTGGTGTGAGGCCCATTTATAATATTCATTAAGCTTTTCATTATCAGGGTCTATGTTTAGGGCAAATTTTAAATTAGCAATCGTATATTCATGCCCGCAATATACTTTTGTATTTTCAGGTAATTGTTTTAACTTAGACAAACTGTTCCAAAAAACTTCAGGATTTCCCTCAAACATTCTTCCACATCCAATGCTAAATAGAGTATCCCCAGAAAATAAAATATTATGTTTTAGCATAAAATAATTTATGTGTTGAAGAGTATGCCCAGGAGTATGTATGACTTTATATTCATTTCCATGTATTTCAAAAATTTCCTGATCTTCAACTTCTTTATCTGGTTTTGGTATTTTGGAGTCATTTTTGTACCCTATGACTAAAGATTTAAATCTTGATTTAATTTCATCAACAGCACTAATGTGATCATCGTGATGATGTGTAATGATTATGTGAGAAGCACTGCAATCATTTAGCTCAAGTATCTTCAAACACATATCTAGATCTGAGGGATCAACTAGCACTCCTTTTGTTTCATGAGGATTTTTAATTAAATATCCATAGTTATCATCTAATTGGGGAAACAAATACACATTAGGTTTTTGCATAAGAAATAGAATGTTATGTAAATCTCGTTAAAATACAACTATGGATATCAACGCATCCGATATTTATAGTTTTTATAATTCAAGACTAGGCACTATTGTTAAACGCAACATACGTCATCAATTAAACACCCATTTAAATTCTGTAAACGATAGTGTTATTTGTGGATATGGTTATACAAACCCTTTTCTTTCTTTTCTTAGTAAGCAAAATAAAAATTTACAAATATCTTCGATGCAGCCAGAATTTTTAGATGGTAATGTTAAAGAGAAATACGATTTCGAACACCAAATAATACATGAATATTTCTTACCTTTGGATCCAAGTTCAGTTGATGTGGTAATATCTACTCATTTACTTGAGTTCGTCGATAAGCCCCAGAGTAGTATTGAAGAAATATGGAGAATACTTAAGCCAAACGGTTTATTTTTATCAATTATTCCCAGAAGGTCAGGTATATGGACTCGGTATGATAACAATCCTTTTGGGTTTGGTCGATCATACTCAAACAAGCAATTTAAATCACTAATACAAGACTTTTTGGTTCTTGATTATAGAAAAACATTTTTGCACTTTCCTCCATGGAGTCATTATTTAAATTACAAATCACATCGAACAATTGAAAAAATAGGTAAATTATTTTTTCCTTATATGGGAGGACTTATGATTTGCGTATGTAAAAAGATTGTTTACGCAAAGAGTTCAAAAAAACAAAAAAAAATACCCATTAAAAATTTTGTGCCGACTTAATATTAATTTATATTGAGATTTTAAAATATAGGATAAATTATTGTTAGATATTAGTTATTACTTAATAGTTTCTTTTTCTATTCTTTTATTTGCAATTTCAAAATCGGGTTTTTCCGGGGGTGGATTGGCTTTAATTTCAGTAACCCTATTATCCATAACTTATGGTCCTTTAACTGCAATAGCTATATTAATGCCAATGTTAATTGTATGTGATGTAATTGCTTTGTTTTTAAATAGAAAACATTTTGAATATAAAATTTTATGGTCAATTGCACCATATTCTTTATTAGGGGTTATTATTGGAACAATCTTGTTTAAATTTATCAATTTATCAATGATAAGTATTTTTATTGGATCAATTTCTTTATTATATGTTTTGCTTAATTACTTAATCGCAGACAACAGAAATTTAAAAAAAATACCATTTTATGGAAGTAAATCTTTTTGGGGAGCACTAGCGGGGTTTACTAGTTTTGTACTTCACTCTGGAGGATTGCCATTAAATATATATTTTATGTCAATTTATAATAAAAAAGTGCAGTTTGTTGCAGGCGTAGTTTTTTCTATTGCTTTAATAAATCTATTTAAATTAATCCCGTATTTCTATTTGGAAATATTAAACTTTGAGAAGTTATATAGTTATTTAATTTTTTCACCAATTGCAGTAATAGGAGTAATTTTGGGGCACTGGATGAATAGTAAACTTTCAGATAATTCTTTTTTTACCATTATTAATATTTTTGTAGTGATAGGCTCGCTTCGATTAATTTATTTGGGTTTAGTCGGTTTATAATATCTTTTCTAAAATATTGATTAATTCAAATTCATTTTTAAATTCATTCATTTGTTTCTTATCTATTAATAAATTATATTTACCTTCTTTTTCCTCAAGACATATAGGCAGGTCATCTTTGTAATTTAAAAGATTAAATTCTTCTAATTCTTCAGAATGTAAAAACCTAAAATTATGTGGTGAGCTCTCTATAAATTTCTTCCACGACTCGCGCATTTTCAAGTCGTGAGTAATTTTACATAAATTGCAATCATAGGTGCTGGGGGAGGCGTATTTATGGACTGTATCAAGAATATAGTTCCATTTACCACCTTTGGCGTTATAGACAAAAATTATATTTTTATTGTTCATTAGTCATATGGAAGAGAACTTCTTTACAAAATAAATTTGAAGGAATTTTACCGTTTTCAAATTTCTTTTGAGAAAGGACATCAAAAGTTGAAATTATTTTAAGATCTAAATCTGTTGCTAATTTTTTAAAATCTTTGATGCTACATGGGTGAATATAATCAGTATTATACCAGTGATCGCTATTTGCTTTTTTTAAAAGTGAGTCAAAACTTCCTGTTAAAAGAAAATTTGAAATTTTACTCAGACGTGCCGAATTATTAAAGCTCACAATAATATTTTTACTTACTTTTTTGAGTGTGTTTAATAACTGGTCTGGTTCTTGAACTGCCTGAATTGTCTGAGTCAAAAGACAATAATCGAATTGATTAAAAGGAAAATCTTCAACTATTAAATTTATATCACCGTGTATTACATCTAATCCTTTTTCCAAACATTTAATTACTTTTTCTTGATTTAATTCCACACCTTGAGCACTTATTCCTTTATTTTCTAAGTAAGTGATTAGCTCTCCATCAGAACAACCAATATCCAACACCTTTGAGTTTTCTGGAATTAAATTTAAAATGATTTCATAGTCTTTTCTCATTTTATTCCCTTTAAAAATCCCTGAGCAACTTTAAAAAATTGTGGCTCATCTAATAAAAAACTATCGTGACCTCTATCTGATACTACTTCAGCAAAACTAACATTGGACCCAATAGAGTTTAGTAAAGATACTATCTCTCTTGACTCTTTTGTTGGAAATAGCCAATCACTAGTAAATGATAAAACTAGAAATCGTATCGAATTATCAATTATAGTTTTTTTATTTGCAATAATTTCATCTTTCACATCAAAATAATCCATTGCTCGAGTCATATATAGATAGCTATTAGCATCAAATCGATCAACAAAAGATCTACCTTGATAACGAAGATAACTTTCGACCTGAAAGTCTATTCCAAAGCCAAAAGATAAATCATTTTTTTCTTGTAAATTTCGACCAAATTTATTTTGAAAAGCTTTCTCAGATAAGTAAGTAATATGAGCTATCATTCTTGCAACAGAGAGACCATTCTCAGGTTTTTTATTACTCTCCAAATATCTTCCATTTTGCCAATTAGGATCCAACATAATGGATTGTCTTCCTGCCTCGTCAAATGCAATATTTTGGGCAGAGTGTTTCAATGAACCTGCTATACTCATAATAGATCTCACACTCTTCGGATAAGTAGCAGCCCATTGTAGAACTTGCATTGCACCCATTGAACCACCAGCTACAGAAAGCAATTTAGATATTCCAAGCTCATCAACAAGTATTTTTTGTACTCTCACCATATCTCTAATCGTTATGGTGGGAAAATCTAAACCATATATTTTTGAGGTATTAGGATTAGTATCATTAGGACCTGTCGTTCCAACACACCCCCCAAGAACATTCGAGCAGATAACAAAGTATTTATTCGTATCAATAGGCTTATCGGGTCCAATCATTAATTCCCACCAACCATTTTTTTTAGTTATAGGATTTTCCTCTGCGGGGAATTGATCACCAGTTAATGCATGACAAACCAAAATTGCATTATTTTTTTGAGCATTAAGACTTCCATATGTTTGATAAGCGATTTGAAAATTCTCAATTTTTTTACCAGAGTCCAATGGTAGCTCTTCTTGGCATTTCAGTAAGAACCCTGGATATTCAGTATTTGCAATTATTTCTCTCATTTTTAAACCTGTTTGAAAGATAACTGCGAGAGGTACGCTTTAGCTGTTTTACACCCGCAAGCTGCTATCAAATCGGTGAAAGTGGAATTTAAGGCTTTTTGGATTAATTTTCAATATAAAATGATGATATTTTCTTTATATAGTTTATTTATTATCAAAAAATTATGAAAAATAGCCAACCAAAAAATACCTACAAGGGTGGAGCAGAAGTATTTAAAGGGTATGTTAGGCTTTCATCAAATGAGAACAACTATGGCCCAGCTGAATCTGTAAAGTCACTAATAAAAAAAAATATTAAATTTTCAAATATCTATCCTGAGCTTGATGGAGAGAGTTTAATCAATCAAATTGCTAAAACATATAAAATCAATAATAAACAAATTATATTAGGCGCAGGTTCAGATGAAGTTCTCCAAATGATATATGCTACCTTTTCAAAACCCAATGATGAAGTCGTTTTTACTAAATATGCTTTTGCTATGTATTCAATCTATGCAAAACACTTTAGATGCAAAGTAAAAAAATATGATGATAAAGAGTTTCAATTTAAATTAGAAAATTTAAGTAAAATTATCAGCTCAAAAACAAAAATTGTTTTTTTAGCTAATCCCAATAATCCTACTGGGTCTATTTTCTACAAAAATGAATTAATTAAATTTTTAAATAAAGTAAGTAAAAAAACAATTATTGTTTTAGACTCAGCATACTGTGAATACATTAGAGATAAAAAATATGATGATGGAATGCAATTAGTTAAAAAATATTCTAATTTGATTATAACAAGGTCTTTTTCAAAAATATTTGCTCTAGGCGGCTTAAGAGTAGGTTGGGGATATGCCAATTCAAAGCTTATTTCTCAACTCTATCAATATAAAAAGCCTTTTAATGTATCAAGATTGTCATGCATTGCAGCCCAAGAGTCTTTAAAAAATAAAAAATGGATTAATGACTCTGCAAAAAATAATTTTGTAAACAAATCTATTACTTGCAAAGGCTTAAATAACAAATTATTTGAAATCATTGATACTCAAGCTAATTTTATTCTTTTAAAGTTTAAAAGTTCATTTATAACTCAAAAATTTGTTGATTTTTTACACTCTAATAAAATTACAGTCAGACCATTGTCATCATATGGATTACGTAATTTTGTTAGGATGACCATTGGAACAAAAAGTGACATGAAAAAGGCTGTAAAAACAGCAAATAAATTTAATGTTTAAAAACATTCTTGTAATTGGTTTTGGAATGATTGGATCATCAATAGCAAGATCAGTAATTAAAAAATACAAAAATGTTAATATCTTTGCCTTTGATAAATCCAATAACCTCAAAATTAGAATTAATAAATCAAAATTAAATAATGTAAAAGTTTTGAAATCACTTCAAGAAATCAACAATTTAAATATTGATCTCATAATTATTTGTGTACCTATGCTCCAGTATCAATCTATATTCAAAAAACTTAGCAACATTAATTTAGATAAAACAATTGTTACAGATGTGGGCTCAACAAAAGTAAATATAGAAAAATTATACAATAAAAAAAAATATAAATTTAATTTTATTCCCTCGCACCCAATAGCGGGTATTGAAAAAGCTGGACTGGAACATGGGTTTGATGGACTATTTGCAAATAGATATAATATTATTTGTCCTTTAAAAAAATCTTCCAAGACAAACATTAATAAGATAGTTAGGTTTTGGAAGTCACTAAATATGAAAATAGAAATTATGTCTGCAAAAGAGCATGATAAAGTGCTTAGCTTGACTTCACATTTGCCTCATTTAATTTCCTATTCATTAGTTTTGACGGCAATGAAAAAAGAATCTTCACTAAATTCAAAGCTTGTAAAATTTTCTGCTGGTGGATTTAGAGACTTTACTAGAGTAGCAGGAAGTGATCCAGAAATGTGGAGGGATATATTTTTAGCAAATAATTTCCAAATTCTAAAATTAACTAATAATTTCATAAGTGAATTAAAAAAATTTTCTAAAACCCTCAATCAGGGAAACTCTAAGAATTTATTAACAAAATTAAAGAAGACCAAAAATGTAAGAGATAGAATTGTTAAGGCAAGACAGGCAGGAAAATTTATTCCTAATGATTAAGGCTATTTATTTCCATTTTGAGTTTATTTAAAAATTCTTGCTTGCTTAACCCTGGAGGTATCGGTTGTTTAAACTCAACTGTTATGGAGCCTTTATGAATTTGATTATTTTTAGGCCAAAATTTTCCAGAATCTAGAGCAATAGGCACAACTGGCTTGTTCAATGACTTGTACATAGAATAAATTCCAGGTTTTAAATCAGGTTGATTTTTAAAGGTAGTTCTGGTTCCCTCGGGAAAAATTATTACAGGTCTATGATCTAAATATTCAGCTGTTTGCTGATTTACATAACGAAGACTATGGATTCCTTGTTTTCTATCAATAGCAATCATTCCCAATTTTTTAAGGTAGGTCCCAAATAATGGAATATTCAATAATTCTTTTTTCAAAATATATGCAGGATTATAAAAGAGTTCATTAAAGTATATAGTTTCAAACATTGACTGATGTTTACTTGCATAGAGATAACCCTTTTTGTGAGCAAAATCAGAATTAATTACTTTTATATTAACTCCAAACAGTTTTAAAATTACTGTCATGTTCCTTGTAAAGAAAAGTACAAAAAATCTAAATTTTGTATATTTGAAGGGAAGGCCTAACAAAGAAATAATTAATACAATAGCTGTTGTAAAATAAAATGTTATTAAAAAACTAAATTTCATATTTTTTTATAAAAACTAATTTTGAGACAATTAACTTAATGTATTCCTCTACCAATTTTTCAAAAGGAATGACCATGTCATTATTGCTTACAGAATAAGGAGTTACTTTCAAACCTGATAGTTGATTAAATAAAAATTCTGCACGTTGCATATGTAAATCTGAAGTAATTAATAAAATCGATTTTATTTTTTTTTCTAAGGCCCAATATCTTGTTTCTAATGCATTTTCATATGTATTTTTTGATAAATATCCAACCTCAATACAACATTCAACAATGTTTTGATCAAAGTTAAGAATATTCACTAATACAACTTCTGAATTAAAGGTATTATCAACACCAGAAATAAACAACTTATTTTGATTTGATTTTTCTATTTGTTTATAACCCTCAATTATTCTCTCGCCTTTTCCTCCTGTTAATACAACAATTGCATCAACATTAAAGTTACTTACAGGATCATGAGATAAGTTATTTTTAAATTTAATTAAACCAAGAGTTAAAAATAATAAAATTAAGGCGATTATAATATTTACACGCTTTAAAAATATTATCATTACATGATCTCATTTTTACATAGATCATCTAAGGTATCACGAGATCGGATTACACGATACTCATCTTTGTTGAATAATACCTCTAGAGGTCGAGGTCGACTATTATAAGTTGAGGACATAGAGGATCCGTAAGCACCAACATTCATAAATACTATATTATCTCCAACTTTTATCTTAGGGAGTTCAATATCTTTTACAAAATAATCAGTAGATTCACAAATTCCACCTGCGATATCATAAATTTCAAAATCCTTTGAGTTGTTTGAAATTTTTATTGGAGGCTTTATGTCATACAAAGCTGGACGAATGTATTCAGAAAATGAACAGTCAATAATAGCAATTTTCTTATTGCCACTATTTTTTATATATAAAACTTTACTGATAAGTTCACAGCTATCAGCTACTATAAATCTTCCAGGTTCAAAAATAATATTATAATTTTTACCACTAAGTATTTTGTTACAATTATTTTTCCAACTATCAAAATTGATTTCTTTATCTGAGTGATCAAGGACAGCAAATCCTCCACCAAAATCTAAAGTATCAATATTTATATTATTTTTAACATTTTGCTCATCTGCAATTTTGATTAGATTTTCATATGAACCAATTAACTTCTGATAATCAGTTATTTGACTTCCTATATGAACAGAAAGTGTTTTTAAGTTTACCCCATCTAAATTAGAGATTGTATCAAAGTCAATTTGATCAAATGATATACCGAATTTACCTCCTGATAAACCAGTAGTAATCTTATCCATAGTCGATCCATCAATATCGGGGTTTATTCTGATACCAATATTTGTTTTTAGCCCCTTACTTAAAGAATAATCATTAATAAATTCAACTTCCTCAATATTTTCAACATTTATGGAGTGAATTTTCTGTGTGATTGCGTACTTTAAATCGAAATCAGTTTTTCCTGGTCCATCAAATATAATATCCTCAGGTTCAAACCCAGCTTTCAATGATTTAAATAGTTCACCAGCAGAGACAACTTCAGCACCAAAACCACAACGATGAATAAGGTTTAAAATTGCAAGGTTAGGATTAGCTTTGACAGCAAAATTAAATTTTCTAGGAAATTCTAATTCTAAATTATTTAGAAAATTTATTTTATCTTTAATTTTATCCTCATCATAAAGATAAAAAGGACTAGAAAACTCTTTTAATATTTTATCCAGCATTATTCGCTCTCAGGGTAATTATAGTCATCATTAGGAGGAAATGGATATTGAGATTTATCTACAACACCCTCTGGTAATTTATTAGGTTTTTGGTTTCCACAGCCAATGATAAATATGGGTAATAATATTATTAATAAAAACTTGATCATCTTACTCTAAGAAATTTAATATATTTTTTAATCACTCTAGATACATCTTTTGGATTAGAGCTCATGGGTGTTTTTTTTCTTGATAGACTGTTATTTATATCAACGTATTTATAAATATTTTTATCAATTGATTTTTGAAATTTCTGGTATTGATCAATTTTTATTTGTGAGAGATTTTGATTTTTTTTCTGAGCATAATTTACTATATCAGCAATAATTCTATAAGACTCTCTGAAAGGTATTTTCTTTTCTATAACTAGATAGTCTGCTAAATCTGTAGCTGTAGCAAAATAATTATTACATAAATCTCTACCAATAGATTTTTCAAAATTAGATTTTTTTATAACTTCTTCCATAATTTTAATACAGCTTATTAGCTCATCATAACAATCAAATATTATCCTTTTATCCTCCTGAAAATCTTTAAAATAAGTCAATGGAAGGTTTGAAACGATATTTGAGAGTTCTATTGACTTAATTCTAATGCTATTCGTTTTTGATCTTACAAGTTCTAATGAGTCGGGATTTCTTTTTTGAGGCATTATGGAACTACCTGTAGAATACTCACTACTTATATTAAATAACTTCATGAAATTACTTGACCATAAAATAAGCTCAGACGATAATTTACTTAAATGTGTCGCAGTTAAAGAACTTGCATGAAGAAAATACATACAAAAATCACGATCACTTACACCATCCATAGAATTATTTTTAGATTTTGAAAAATGTAAACTTTTATTTAGTAAACTTATATCTAAATTATAATTACTACCTGCTAAAGCAGCACTGCCTAATACATTTTCATCGCTGTTATTTATACAAAAATCAAAATAATTTAAGTCTCTTTTAAACATCTCTAAATATGCAATTAAGTGATGAGCCAATGATACAGGTTGTGCCACTTGCAAATGAGTAAATCCAGGAATAATAGTTTTTTCATTTCCACGAGCTTGATTTAAAATAGACTTCATTAATTTTTTGATTTCTTTTTGTAAATTTTTGGAGGCTTTGATTGTCCATAACCTAGTATCAGTTGCTACTTGATCATTACGAGACCTTCCAGTATGTATCTTATTAGCCACATCACCTATTTTTTTATTGAGGAATGACTCTACATTCATGTGAATATCCTCATTTTTTTTTGAAAATTTTAGTTTACCTTTTTTATAATCATTCAATATTGAATTTAATCCTTTTTGAATAGTAAGAGATTCTTTTTTTGAAATAACTTTTAGTTTTACTAAAGCTTTTACATGTGCACTTGTAACAGCAATATCCTCTTCAATTAATCTTTTATCAATATCAATTGAGCTATTAAAATCATCCATTAAACTGGAAGTGCTTTTATTAATTGTGGTTGATAGTATTTTACTTTTCTTATTCATGATTTTAGTAATTTAAATTATCTTGATAAATATATTATCGCAGCGAATACTAAAACAGCAATACCTTGAAACAATACTCTCATTCGCATTAGTTTGTTACTGTGTTTTTTATTAAAACTTCCATTTTTTGCCATAGCTATTACACCAATTACAACCATGAGAAGAGCTAAAATCATGGATACAACTAAAACAAAAGGCAATACAGTAGATGAAAACATGGTAAATAGTTATCAAATTATCTATAAATGTCTAATTATTAAATTTAAGAGGAATTGATGAAGAAAATTGTATTATTTTTGCATGGTTATGGGTCAAATGGAAATGACCTAATCTCCTTAAAAGATTATATATCTTTGGAAAAAGAAGAAACTGAGTTTATATCTCCTAATGCCCCGGAGCCCTGTGAATTCAATTATTTTGGGTATCAGTGGTTTCCATTAAAAGAAAGATCAATTGAAGAATTAAAAGAAGGTCTAAAATCAGCCTACTTTCATCTTGAAAACATAATTGAAAATATAATTCATGAAAACGCAGTTGATGAAACTCAGATTTCTATAATTGGTTTCTCTCAAGGCTCTATGTTGGCAACATATTACGCTCTACAAAAAAATTTAAATTTTCACAGTATCATTTCATTATCAGGATCATTGCCCAAAGAAATTTTAAATGATTTGAAAATATCTGAAATCAAATCTAGTTTTTTAATTTTTCATGGAAAAAAGGATGATGTCGTGCCATTTAATAGGGCAGTTGAGACAAATTCGTTTTTGGAATCAAAAAAATTTTCTAGTAAACTGATTTTAGATGATAACTGTGCACATTCAATTAGCCCAATTGCTTTAGATGAGATCAACAAGTTGTATGAAAACTGGAATTAATAAACTATTAAACATACTCTTTTTTGAATATACTATTTTAAAAACATGATTAACTCGAATCATTGCCCATCTTTAGTATTAAATGCAGACTACCGGCCTCTTAGCTATTTCCCATTATCCATATGGAGTTGGAAAGATACTGTAAAAGCAGTTTTTCTTGATAGAGTTAATATAGTTGAAGAATATGATCAAAAGGTTTCATCCCCATCATTTGAAATAAAACTCCCTAGCATTATCGCACTTAAAGATTACATACCACATAGTCATAAACCTGCATTTACAAGATTTAATGTTTTTTTGAGAGATGATTTCACGTGTCAATATTGTAATGCTAAATTTTCAACAAGAGAATTAACTTTCGATCATTTGATACCTCGTTCAAAAGGTGGACTGACAAATTGGGAGAACGTTGTGACTGCTTGTTCAAAATGTAATTGGACAAAAGGAAGTAGGAATTTAAGTCAAGTTGGTTTTAAATTGCTTAGAAAACCTAAAGAACCCTCTCAATATTCTCTAAGATTAAAAAGTAAAAATTTCCCCTCTGATTATCTTCATTCGAGTTGGAGAGATTATTTGTATTGGGATAGCATCTTAGAGAAGGATTAATATTTTTTAGTTATTTTTATCGCAGTATAGCATAGCTGTTTTATTGTTTTAGACAAAAGAATATATCCAGTTGTCATTTCAGCGTGGTGTTCAACGCCTGTATCATGGTGTTCTAACTCATCTTCTCTAAACTTTTTTACAGTTTTCAATAAATCTGGTTTTAATTTTCTTTTAGATAGTTCCTTGGCTTGTTCATCATAGTGTTGACCAATAACTTCTTCAACAGCAACTGTGCATGCCATTGCAGCTTTTTTCCCCATTAATGCAGTACCTAATCCAAGAGCATAACCTGCTAAATTCCAAAATGGAAATAAAGCGGTTGGTTTTACATTCTCTTTTACTATGTACTCATCAAAAGTTGATTTATGGATTTCTTCTTGGTCAGCCATCTCCTTAATTTCTTTACCAAATTCTGTGTTTTCTTTGAATATAGCTAATTGTCCACGATATATTTGTGTTGCTCCATGCTCACCTGCGTGATCAACTCTGATAATTTCTTCAATTAATTTTTTATCCTCACCACTTAGTGATTTATTTTTCTTTTTTGTAGGCATTGAAAATAATTAATAACAGAAAAGTCATTGAAAACAAGAAGTTATAAACTGATAATGGAATACCAAAGTAAGGTAAGTTTGCATCAGAGCATGTGGTAATTAAAGTATTAGTCATTAATTCTTCTTTTAACTTTGTAATATCATTTGGAAGCGTGGCAGCTTCACATCCAGTGTATTCAATAATTCCAAATGTTGCTAAAGAATGATAACCGGAAATTCCTAATTCAACAAGAAGCAAGATAGTTAGTAATATATAAATTAAATTGAAATATCTTTTAACAAAAAAATAAAATACACCTAATATTAAAATTGAATAATATGGAACTCGTTGATATATACACAACTTACATGGGCTATGACCATATACATATTGTAATATTAAAGCAAAAGACAAAGCTACCAGTGAAAATAAAAAAATAAGAAATAAAATATTAGTTTGTTTAATCATGGTAAAAAAGTAAATAAATAAAAAAGACTATTCCAAGAGGTATGATTATAAAAATTAATAATTTATTTCTTTGTAAAATTTCCATACCTAATTTTCCAAATTGTTTAATGATAAAAGCAATAATAAAAAACCTCAACCCCCTAGATAATAATGATAGGATTATAAAATAGATAAAATTAAATTGAGCATATCCACTTGTTAAAGCTATAACTTTGTAGGGTATAGGTGTAAAACCGCCCAAAAAAACTGCAAAAATACCCCAATCATTATAAAATTTCATAAATTCACTTTGCTTACTCATATCAAAATAAGATTGGGCAATATCAAAAATGAAATAACCTATGAAATACCCAAAAGCGCCACCAATGACAGAAAAGATCGTACAATTCAGGGCAGTTACTAAAAACTTTTTTGGGCTAAAATAAACAATTGGTATTAAAATTAAATCTGGAGGAATTGGAAAAAAAATACTTTCTATAAATGCAACTAAAGATAAAAAATATTGTGAATATTTTGATTTAGATTTTTTTTCAACATATATATGTAAATTCTTCCAAATCATATCGATTAAATTAATATTTAGTAATTAACCTATAAGGTAATACCAGAGATAAGCAATTATAATAGCTGGGATTGCACTGTAAAGTGTAGCAACAATTGCTGCTTTTGCTGATATAGCTATCGCAGGGAAAAGTGCATCACCATCGTTAGATATAGAGTTTCCTATTTGTGCAGACATAGGAATTTGACCACTCACATACATGGATGTAATCATAATTTGAGGACCACAACCAGGAATAAAACCAATTAAAATAGCCATTAGAGGAATAAATGGACCAAAAAGTATTAATGAGTCAAATATTAAACCATCTGTTGATAAATCAATTAATTCATAGACAACAAATGAAATAATGACCCAAACAGTAACAAAGCAAGTTGTATCTACAACTTTTCTATAGGAATTTTCATGTATTGAAGCCATCTGAATATCTGTCAATGGATTCAAAACCCACAATAAGACACAGTATATTGCCAAAATAAATGCTGCTATTTCAATCAAATTAACCCCAATAAAAGTAAAGTTTAACTCAATGTTAAAAGCATTCAACATTCCAAAAATAAATCCAGGAGCTAGAAATAAAAACCAAATAAAATAAAACTTATTTGAAATTTTATTTTTAGGTAAATTACTTGTATCTATATTCTTTTTAATTTTATTTTGTAAAAAATTTTTTGTAAAAGGTTGAGCAATATATCCAGATATTATACCAACTATAAGAGTTACTGGTAGTATGATTAAAGCAGCTTGAGGTTTTGTTGCGATAAGAAGAAAAGCAGCATCACCCATGGTGCTAATAAGCGCCGCCAGCACACCTCCAAAAGAAACCACTTTTCGAGTAAATAAGCTCATAACCATTATTGCACCACCACAACCGGGTATAACACCCAACATAGAGCAAATGGGAACTTCAAATTTCTTATTTTGTAAAATTAATTTTTGTAAATTAAAATTTTTCTTTTCAAGAATAACGAATAAAAGAAGAGTCACTCCAACAAAGCTAGATACGGCTATATAGGCGTCACTCGAAGAAGAAATTAAAATATTTCTAGTCTGTTCAGAAAATAAAAGAAGAAGAATACATATAAAAAGGAAAATTTTTGTAAATCTTAAATATTGAAATTTTCTACTTAGTTCTAATACTAACTCTGTCATATTCTTAGCCTAGGCTAAACAATATAGATATAACTAAATATTAGTCAAACAATTCTTTACTTTTAATTGTTAACAAAATAGATTGAAGCAGCTATGAAAAACACTAGATCTAGTGAGCCATATCAATTTTCAAATATTAGAAGCCAAAACAAGAATGAAATACTAGAGGATTATGTTGAGGCTATTCAAGAAATTTTACAAAATAAAGGTGATGTTAAAAATGCTGATTTAGCTCAACATTTTGGTGTATCACAAGCTACTGTTAATAAAAATTTGAAGCGTTTAATAAGTTTTAATTTAGCAAAATCTGAACCATACCGTTCGATTTTTTTGACAGAAAAAGGAGAAAAATTAGCTACACAGTCAAAGCAAAAGCATGAAATTGTTTATAATTTCTTAATTAAGTTAGGTGTCTCTAGAAAGACGGCAGAAAATGACAGTGAAGGTATTGAGCATCACGTTAGTGATGAAACATTAAAGTTAATGAAAAAATTTAAATAATTATTTTTTCGTCTTTGACAACATTCTTTTTTCTAGCATGTTATCGAACAAATAAATTACAATAGAAAGAAAACAAATAATTGTTAAAGCATGTAAACTTCCATACTCAAACATTTCATTTGATGAATATTCGTATAGGCTAGTAGCAAGTGTATCAAAATTAAAAGGTCTTAGAAGTAAAGTAATAGGTAACTCTTTTACAGTATCGACAAATACTAAAAAAAATCCTGCTAATATACTCAATTTTACCTGAGGTAAAATTATTCGAAAATATGTTGTTGATGATTTTCTTCCAATTAATCTTGAGGCATCATCAATTGATTTTCCAATTTTTTCCATCCCTGAGTCTAAAGAATTATTTGATAAAGCAATTAATCTAATTATCAGTGCTAAGGATAAGCCCAATAAAGTGGTAGACAAAGATAATGTTGTTAATCGATCAAAATAAAATAAAAAGAAAAGCACTCCTAAAGCTATTACTACACCTGGTATTGCATACCCAATGTTTATTATTTTTTTGTAATATATAATGTGTTTTTTACTAGTGAATCTTGAGTAAAAACTAATAAATACTGAGATTATAGCACATCCAATTCCAGCAATAACTCCAAGCACTATTGAATTATATAGTGAGGTAAAATAGTTATTAAAATCAATAAAGTTTAAATTATTAAAAAATGTATAAATTACAAAAATAAGAGGCAGAATAAAGCCAAACAAAATAGGTAAGACTCCTAAGATTAATGCAATTATTCCAATGAACTTTCCTAATTTATATTTTGACCACTGAATATTTTCATAAGTATTATTATTGAATTTCCTTTTACCTCTTAATTTTTGCTCAAAAAAATATAACAAACCCATTACTAAAATAATTATTAAGGCCAATAGGAAAGCTAAGGGTAGATCATTTAATATCGCTATATAATGAAAAACTCCTACTGAAAGTGTTTGTAAACTAAAAAAATCTGCAACACCAAAATCATTTACTGTTTCCATCAAAACTAATGCTAGTCCCGCAGCTATTCCAGGTAGTGCCATGGGTAAACCAATTTTAAAAAAACATTGATAAGGATTTTTACCAAGAGTTTTTGCAGCCTCTATATATCTTGTTGAGAAATTTATGATTGCAATCCTGGTTAGGATATAAACATATGGAAAAAAAGATAAAGAAATAATTAGCGAAGCCACTATACTATTTCTTATTGAGAAACCATCGTAAAACAAAAATTTTAAAGCCATAAAACCACCTGGCTCCAAAATTTCAGCATAAGTATATGCTGAAATATAGGCTGGAACTGCTAAGGGCAGTATTGCAAATATTTGTAGAAATTTTCGTCCCCAAAATTCGGTCATTGTATTTATCCATGCCAATGGCACACTGATGATTGTTGTAAAAATACTTACCATTACTATGAGTTTAGCAGACCCAATTAAATACCTATTAATGTAAAGCTCATTGGTTAAAAAAATTGCACTCAAACCATTTGTTATAACTAAGGCTATAGGGGTAAGCAGTAGGAAGCTAATTAATAAAAAGAAAAATAATTTAAATAAATTTACTGTCATAAAATTATGTAAAAAATACAGCCTAGTAACAATAGAGCCATGACTCTATTAAAATAAATAATTTTTCTTTTATCATTAAGATATTTTCTAAATGAGTGTCCAATAGCAGCCCAAACTACAGCACTAGTTGATGTTGAAATTATAAAACAAATAAAGATTAAAATAAATTCCTCTAAATATGAGAATTTATTTTGTAAAAAAATTGCAGAACTAGACATGGAAACACTCACAGCTTTAGGATTTATTAATTGAAAAAAATAAATATCTATAAATGTAAATTTTCTTTTATTACTATTGTCTGAAAATTCAGTTGAAATGAAAATTTTGTAGGCTAGATAACTTAAGAAGATCGTGGCTACAATTTTTATAAAATTCTTAAAATTTGGATAGTTTTCATAAATCTCTCCTATACCTAATAAGCAAAGAGTTAAAACCGATAAAAAACCAAAAAAGACACCTAACATAAGTGGAATTGTTGCTTTAAAACCATAATTAACAGCGTTTGTTGAAAGAATTATGTTATTAGGTCCCGGTGTAATGGCAGCAGTCATTGCAAAAGTGAGTATGGGCGCCATAAAGTAAATGTATTCCAAAGTATCGAGATATTATTATTAAATTTAAATAAATATACAATTAGTTATCAATTTGCCTAATTTGTCTTAATAATATAAGTAAATAAGATTATTTTAAGGCGTTGTGGCGGAATGGTAGACGCGCCGGATTCAAAATCCGGTGAGGGCAACCTCGTGAGAGTTCGAGTCTCTCCAGCGCTACCAACAACAATTAAAACTATGAAAAATATTAAAAATTTAACGGCTGTTTTCTCGTTGTTTTCAACAGGCATTACGATTGTAACAAATGGAACAATCAGAAAACAATTTTTTGGTTGTACAGTCAATTCGTTCTCAAGCCTTTCTCTTGTCCCTCCAAAGTTTTTGTTTTGTCTTGGAAATGAAAATTCAAATTTAAAAAGCTTTAAATTAAATAGTCCTTTAAATGTAAATTTTTTAGCTATATCTCAACTTAATTTATCTAATAAATTTGCTGGATCATTAGAGAAGAGATGGGTGAATACAAAATATAAAATTGCGAATAATAAGGTTCCTTTCTTTCCGGAGTCTTTAGGACTATTAGAGGCAAAAGTTGAAAAAAAAGTCATATCAGGAGATCATACAATTATCATATGTTTAATAACAAACTGCATAAAATTAAATACCAAAAAACCGCTTATTTATTATAAGAGCAAATATCATACCGTTTAATTCTTTTTATGAAATATATCAATAGTAGTTTTGAAGAAATTAATATCGATGAAAAGCTTTATTTAACAATAGGTAACTTTGATGGTATTCACAAAGGTCATAGAGAGATAATAAAAAATTTAATAAATGAATCTAAAAAATCAGAATCTAAATCTGCTATTTTATCATTCACACCACATCCAAAAATTTATTTTAAAAAACAAAATAATTTTATGATTAATTCTCAGTTAAAAAAAAAAGAGATTTTAGAGAGCTTAGGTTTAGACTATTTAATTGACTTAAATTTTAATAAAAAATTTACTCAACTAAATCATTTAGAATTCGAAGATAAAATTTTATTAGGAAAGCTTAATACCAAAAAAATTTTAATAGGAAGAGACTTCCAATATGGCAATAAAAGAAAAGGAAACATAGAGACCTTAAGAATATTTTGTGAGAAAAAAAATATTCAACTAAACGAAATTGATCTCATTTTCGATGAGCAAAATAATAACAAAATTTCTTCAAGTAAAATAAGAGAAAATCTTAATTTAGGAAATATTGAATTAGCAAATAAAGATTTAAAAAGAAAATTTAGTATTTCTGGTAAAGTTATTAAAGGTGATCAAAGAGGTCGTACAATTGGTATTCCCACAGCCAATATTGAGTACCCAATAAATACAATTATTATTCCATATGGTGTCTATGCTGTAGATACTACAATTGATGGAAATACTTATTCAGGTATTGTCAATTTTGGTATAAGACCAACCTTTAATAAAGAAAAGCCAATTGTTGAGGCTTATTTGTTTGATTTTGACAATAATATTTATGATAAGAATATAGAATTATTTTTTTATAAACAAATTCGACAAGAGAAAAAATTTAATGGTATAAAAGAATTATTAAATCAAATCAATTTAGATATCGCTGAAGCAAAAAAATTATTAAATTATGGAAATTAAAGACTCAATTACTCTTCCAAAGACTGGATTTTCAATGAAAGCTGACTTGCCTAAAAAAGAGCAAGGAATTCTTGATGAATGGCTTAAAAATGACATATATAAAAAATTAAGAGAACAATCCAATTCTAAAGAAAAATTCATTCTTCACGACGGACCTCCTTATGCAAATGGCCATCTTCATATGGGGCATGCCCTCAATAAAATTTTAAAAGATATAATTGTAAAATATCAACAACTTCTTAATAAAAACTCTATTTATGTTCCTGGATGGGATTGTCACGGACTACCTATTGAATGGAAAATAGAGGAGGAATATAGAGCTAAAAAGAAAAACAAAGACGATGTACCTGTGATTGAATTCAGAAAACAGTGTAGGGACTTTGCTAATAAGTGGATATCTATTCAAAAAAAAGAATTCCAAAGATTGGGAGTAATTGGTGATTGGGATAACCCATACACAACCATGCATTTTCATGCAGAGGCACAAATAGTAAGAGAATTAGGAAAGTTTCTCAAAAATGGTGGTATTTATAAAGGACACAGACCAGTTCTATGGTCTGTTATAGAAAAAACAGCACTAGCAGATGCAGAAGTTGAATATCATGATCATAAATCAACAACAATATATGCTTGTTTTCCAATTTCAAAAACTGATAACAACAAATTAAAAGATCATTCTATTGTTATTTGGACAACTACTCCTTGGACAATACCAGGTAACAGAGCTCTGGCAGTTCATAACGAAATTGAATACAAATCTTTAAATTTAATAATTAATGATGGAAACAAAAACCTTATTTTAGCTAGCGATTTGGTTGAGTCATTTATTAGAGAAAATAAAATTGAAGAATACAAAGTTAATTTTACTATTAAAGGTCATGAATTAACTAATTCTTTTTGTAAACATACTTTATATGATTCTGGATATAATTTTGAAGTTCCTATTCTTCATGGTGATTTTGTAACTACTGAACAAGGTACGGGCATAGTTCATATTTGTCCAGTACATGGAATGGATGATTTTATCTTGGGAAAAAAACATGATTTAGAATTACCCATGACAATAAATGAAAGCGGAATATATTATGATCATATTCCTGTATTTAATGGCCAACACATCTTTAAAGTTGATCAAAATGTTTGTGATGAAATAAAAAAAAATAAAAACCTAATATCACAAGGTATTTTGGTTCATAGCTATCCTCATTCTTGGAGATCTAAAGCACCTTTGGTATATAAAAATACATCACAATGGTTTATCTCAATGGATACAAACGATTTAAGAACAAAAGCACTTAAAGCTATTGATGAAACTGATTTTTTCCCAAAACAAGGACAAAAAAGATTAAGAAGCATGATACAGGACCGTCCGGATTGGTGTGTGTCGAGACAAAGAGTTTGGGGAGTGCCTTTACCAATATTTGTCAACAAAAAAACAGGTGAACCCCTACGCGATCAAAAGATTATTGAAAAAATCGCAAAGATTTATGAATTAGAGGGTGGCGATGCCTGGTTTAATTCTAAACCCTCAAGATTTTTATCACCTGAATATGACCCAAATGATTTTGAACAAGTAAAAGATGTCGTTGAAGTTTGGTTTGATAGTGGTTCAACCCATTCTTATGTTTTAGAAGCTAGAGAAGATCTTCACTGGCCAGCATCGATGTATTTAGAGGGTTCAGACCAACATAGAGGTTGGTTTCACTCCTCATTACTTGAGTCGTGCGGTACAAGAGATAAGGCACCTTTTGAAAGTATTTTATCACATGGCTTTGTTGTGGATGGTAAAGGAAGAAAAATGTCTAAGTCAGTTGGAAACGTTATTTCCCCAGATGAAATAATCAATAAATACGGCGCAGATATATTGCGTATTTGGGTTGTTGCATCAGATTATTCTGAGGATCTGAAAATTGACAATCAAATTATTAGCTACCAAATAGACTCTTATAGAAAAATAAGAAACACACTAAGATTTCTTTTAGGAAATCTTAATAACTTTAATAAACAAAATTTAGTTGTCCCAGAAGAAATGCCTAAATTAGAAAGGTATATCTTAACGCGAATTTCAACCCTTAATGAAAAACTTAAAGAATTAGTTTCAAAACATGATTACCATGCTATTTACACTGCTTTACTAAATTTTTGCACTCTTGAGCTATCAGCATTTTATTTTGATATTAGAAAGGACTCCTTATATTGTGATGATATAAAAAGTTTAAAAAGAAGATCAACTTCAACTTGTTTACATATAATATTTGAGTTTTTAACGAAATGGCTTTCACCGATAGTTTCATTTACATGTGAGGAAGCATGGAAGTCTAGGGGCTATAATAACGAAGAAAGTATTTTATTACAAAATGTTAAAGATGATGAATTTACTTATAAGGATATTTCGCTTGAAAAAGTTTTTGAAGAATTAAAAAGAGTAAGAAAAAGTGTCACCTCCGCCTTAGAGCTAAAAAGAAATGAAAAATTAATTGGCTCAAGCCTTCAAGCTAAAGTAATTTTATTTTTATCTGAATATACACAAAAAATAATTTCAGATTTAGATTTGGCTGAGATGTGCATTGTCAGCAATGTTGAAACACACGATATTTCAAATAGGTCAAAGGAATCAATCAATATTGAAGATGAGGAAATATTTGTAGAGATAAAATTGGCTGATGGAAAAAAATGTGAGCGATGCTGGGCTGTACTGCAAGAGGTATCATCTAGTAAAAATAATTTATGCAATCGATGTGAAGATGTTTGGAAATCTTTTCAACAATAAGTTTAACTTAAGTTTAATTTATTTATTTTTGTCTCTCGTGATCTTAGATCAACTCACGAAATATTTAGTTATAGAAAATTTTGATTTATATGACTCAGTAAAACTCCTGCCATTAGTCAATTTAACATTTGTTGTAAATTATGGTTTTGCTTTTGGGTTTTTAAATAACCCTTCTATTAATCAAATAATAGTTTCAATAGTAATATTATTGATAATTTTATATTTTTTATATCTGCTTTTAAAAACTCAAGATAAAATATTCAAATTATCACTTGTTTTAATCCTATCTGGAGCGATCGGTAATTTTATTGACAGAATTATTAGGGGTTTTGTTATTGATTTTATTGACCTATATATAGATGTATTTCACTGGCCAGCATTTAATATAGCTGATAGCTGTATAACAATTGGATTTGTGATATTGATAATAAATATTTTATTTTTAAACAAAAAATTATGAAAAATTTTTTAATAATTACATTTACTATATTTATAATTTCTTGCCAAAGAGAAATAAATAATCAGGCAGGTATGGGTTATAATAAAACTTTGATTATTCCACCAACAAATGACCTCCCATTACCAGGTTCAACAGAAAAAATTAATGATTTAAAAAAAAATGATAATGCTATCATTAATTCAATTCTTGACCAAACTCAGGCAAAAGACGCCAACCCAGCAATTATTGATATGATAGACAGTGACAGTGGCTATGACACTGATGAAAATCTATTTCAGAAATTATTTAAAGGTAAAAGCAAAAGATAAAACTATATTTTTCTTAGGAGATAAATTTGTTAGTCAAAAATAATTCAAAAAAATTAAAATTTAACTTTAATAAGAATGTCAAATACTCAATTAAAGAATTTCTTTCATTAGATATGTTTAATCCTATTAATCAAAAAAATTATTTTGATATATATAATTTAGATTTATTTGAGAAAAAAAAATTTAGAACCCATGTATTTGGCATGGGTGGATCTTCATTAAGCACAAAATTACTAGCTCAGTTTTTAGATCCTAATTCATTAGGTAAAAATCTTTTTATATTTGATAATCCTTCACCAGTTAAAATAAAAAACTCATTGCAAGATTTACAGATTAATAAAAATGACAAATTTATTTTTATCTCTAAATCTGGAAATACTATAGAAGTAAAATATTTCTTACACATGCTCATTAAAATATTAAATAAAAAAAAAGTCTCAGATATATATAAAAAATTTATTTTTATTACTGAAAATAGTGAAAATTATATGAAGAAATATGCAAAAAAAAATAATATTTTATGTTTTGATCATGATCCAAATATTGGAGGAAGATTTAGTATATTTTCAATAACGGCTCTTTTACCATTACTATCAATTGGATTTCCATTATCTAAAATTTTAAACTCATTTAAAAAAGCTAAATCATTAATAAAAAAAAATCACTCTAAATTATCCAAAGAAATTTTCTCCTCCATTGGATTTGAAAAAAAATTTAAATTAAACATTTTAGTAGGTTTGAGTTATCATGATAAAATTAATGCAGTAAATGAATGGTATAAACAAATATTTGCTGAGAGTTTAGGTAAAAATAGCAATGCAAAAAATTATATCTCTTCTTATGGATCTATAGACCAACATAGCCAATTTCAACTTTATATAGATGGGCCCAATGATAAGCATTTCAATTTTTTTAAAATATCTTCTCAAAAAAATAGTATTTCCTCTAATTCCAATCTCATCAAAGGTTATAATTTAATGAGTGTACTAGAAGAGGGAGCTATAAAAACTCTGCAACAAAAAAAATTTTTAGTATCACAAATCTCAATTAAAGATGATTTTAATGATTATTGTTACTTATTAATATATTTAATTTTTGATATCTACTTAAGATCAATATATGAAAAAATTAATTTTCTTGATCAACCAGCAGTTGAAATTTTAAAAAAGAATACAAAAGTATAAAGTGATAAATAATTTAATAAATTTTTTTGGTGCAAATTCTAAATTACATCTATTAAAAATATTTATAATTTTTGGACTAGCAGGTTCTCTTTCGGTTTTTTTATCAGAACCATTACTTCAACTAGTTTCAATAGAAAAATTTATTTCAAATAAATTTTTTTATTGGTTAATTAGATTAATAATAATTTTTCCTATATATCAATTTGTACTAATTGGTGTTGCTTTGGTATTTGGAGAATTTAGATTTTTTAAAAAATTTTTTATAAAATTTATTAATTATTTCAGAATTTATTAAGTTCTAAAAAAAAATAAGTTTTTATTTTTGTATTTTTTTTTTAATATGATTTTATCTAAATTTTGTAAATTTGAACTTTCCAATATGACTAAGATATTTGATTGAATATTCATCAATATTTTTTTTTGAATTAATTCAAAACCATGATCATACGGAGGATCGATATAAATTACATGGCAGTCATTTAAAATATCTATTTTTTGTTTATAAGGATCAAAATTAGTTATTTCATAATTTATCTCGTTAATTTTTTTTAGAAACTCTTCAATTTTATTAGTATGTTTTTTTTCAATATCGTTAAATATCACTTTTTTAACACCCCTAGATAACGCTTCTATGCCAATTGAGCCTGTTCCTGCAAACAAATCACATAAAATAACCTGATTGAGGTCTATATTCAGATCATTATTATGTAATAATAAATTGAATATATCCTCTCTAATTCTTGTTAAGGTTGGTCTGTAATCGTTTTTAGACTCAACTAGTATCTTTCTCCCCTTATATTTACCGCTAATAACTTTCATTAACCTGCATTTCTTTGTATTCACCATAGGTTATAGACTTTAATAGAAAACGACCGTAAGAGATCCTTTTAAGCTTTTCTATTTTTAAATTGAATAATGAACAAATATTTCTTATTTCTCTATTTTTTCCTTCGGTAAGATTAAATCTCAGTACATGTTTGTTTATATTAGAGTGAACTAATTTTACATTAGGTTTTTTATATATTTCTTTTCCATAAATTTTTTTATTCATTAATTTAAGTTTATTTTGATCAAAAGTACCAATTACATTTACAATATAAGATCTTTTAATATTTGATTTAGGAAGTTCCATGTATCTTTTAAAAGAGGTCTCTTTTGTAAATAGTAATAAGCCCTCAGAATTATAATCTAATCTACCAATATAGTGATACTGATGATATTTTTTAGGAAGAAAGTTATAAACAATTTTTCTATCTTTTTCATCTTTTTTGGATGTTATACAACCTCGCGGTTTATGAAATAGTATTATATTAAGTTTATTGGATTTAAGTTTTTCAATCTTAAAAATATCTTTATCAGTAACTGATATAAAAGGTCTTGTTTCAATATTACCATTTAAAGTTACTTTTTTATTTTTTATTAAACTTTCTGCTTGGTTTCTCGAAATTTTAAATTGAATTGATAATTTTTTACTAAAAGTTATTTTTTGCATGATCTGTAAACAGCTTTATTATACTTTTATCAAACTCTGTTATTAAAAATTCTGGATGCCATTGAATACCCACACATAATGGATGTTGATTATGATGAAAAGCTTCAATTAGATTATCAGGCGCATAAGCATCTACTGTTAAATTTTGACCAATTTTATTAATTCCCTGATGATGAGCGCTATTAACAAAAATTTTTTGACTATTTTTAAATATCTTAAGATTAGATTCATCACTTAAAAATATTTCATGACTAGTCTCATCTCTTGGATTGGGTTGTTCGTGTTCAATAAATGACTCAATATCTTGGATTAAACTACCACCAAAAAATACATTAAGAAGTTGGCACCCTCCACATATTCCCAAAATAGGTTTATTACTTGGAATAAATTTTTCTAATATTTCAAATTCAAATTTAGTCCTATCTTTAATGGTTTGAATTTTATCTGACTGAATATTTTCACCGTAATATTTTGGATCAATATCAAAGTCTCCTCCCGAGATGAGTAATCCATCTAAAAAATCTATATTTTTTATAGTTTCTGTTATAGGCAGTATTATTGGTGTACACCCAAACTGATATAAACAGTCTGAATAATGGCGCCTTAAAGCAAACCAAGGATATTTAGAATATGTGTTTTCTTTTTCCTTATAATCAGATGTAATACCAATGACTGGGGATCTATTCACAATGAACAACCTAACAAATTTTATACGTATTGTACTTAGTCAAAGTAAATTAGCTATGGAAAAAGATGAGATTCCTATAGCATCCGTAATAGTTAACCCGATCGATCAGAGAATTATCGCTAGATCTTACAATCAAGAAATTGCATCAAATGATCCAACAGCACATGCAGAGATTTTATGTATAAGAAAGGCATGTAAAAAATTAAATCAGAAAAGATTAGATGGTCTCATAATGATATCTTATTTAGAACCATGTAATATGTGCAAAGAGGTTATAAAATCCTCAAGATTATCTGAGGTTTATTATTTATTTAAAAATGAAAATCCCAGTAGAAAAACTATATCGAAGGTAAAGTATAAATTAATTGAAAATAATGAAGAAAATTTAATAAAAAAATTTTTTAAAAATAAGAGAACTAAATATTAGCACCAATATCAGATCTATAATATTTTTCAGGCCAGTCAATAATACCGGCTATTTCATAAACTTTATTTTTACATCTAAGATAATTATCTCCACATACAACGATTGATAGAACTCTACCTCCATTGGAAAAGACTTTGTTGTTTATTAATTTAGTTGCTGCATGAAAAATATAAAATTCATCATTATTTTTTAATTTATTTAAATTTCTGATTTCAGTATTTTTAGTGTAATCCCCCGGATATCCTCTCGTTGCTAAAATTAAACAAATTGATTTTTTATTTTCAAACAATTCAAAATTAGCATATTTTAAATTTTTTGTTGCAGTTGAATGAAGTAAAGATAAAAAATCTGACTTTATCCTAAGAGAAATACTTTGAATTTCAGGATCCCCAAATCTAGTATTGTATTCTAGTAAATATGGTTGATTTTGTTCATTGACGATTATCCCAAAAAATATAACACCTTGAAATGCTATGTTGTCATGCTTTAAACCCTTTATAGTTTTTTTTACTATTTGATCCTGAATTATCATATCTAGGTTATTATCTAAAATAGGGGCAGGGCTGATAGTACCCATTCCTCCAGTATTTGGTCCAGTATCATTATCTCCAACTCTTTTATAATCTTGTGCGGAACCAATATTTAAGTAATCATCACCATCAGTAATTGTAAAAAAACTCAATTCTTTTCCCTCAATGAATTCTTCAATAACAACTTTATTGTTTTCTTGGTTAAATTCCTTTTTTATAAAAATCCTTTCACAAGCCTCTATTGCTTCATTTGTATTTTTGCATACAAAAACTCCTTTACCAGCAGCTAATCCATCATATTTCACAACAATGGGACCATTAAAACTTTCGAGATAGTTTTTTGCTTCATCAAAATCAACAAAAGCTTGAGACTTTGCAGTTGGAATATTGTGAGATTGACAAAATTCTTTCATGAACTCCTTGGAAGACTCAAGTTTTGCGCCTTCAGAGTCAGGTCCAAAAACATTTAAACCCTTATTTCTAAGTTCTCCCGCAAGATTTTCTGATAAATAGTTTTCTGGACCTACGACAACGAGGTCTGGATTAATTTTAATACATTCCTCAACAATATCCTCTTTGGTTGAGATATCTTTACACTCTGCAATTTGGCTAATTCCATAATTTCCAGGAAAACAAAATACTTTTTCACAAAGGTAGGACTTATGAAGAATTCTACACAAAGCATGTTCTCGAGCACCAGATCCTACAACTATGACATTCATTTATATAACATAATAAAGTATATTTATTTTGTGAATAATATTCCTGAATACACTGTATCACAACTGAATGAGTCAATAAAAGATTTATTGGAGGAAAACTATTCTTATTTAAAGTTAGTCGGAGAGGCAGGATCAATAACTATAGCTAGTTCTGGACACGTATATTTTTCAATTAAAGAAAACGATGAGGTCATATCTTGCATTTGCTGGAAAGGAAGCTATGCAAATTTGCAAGTTCAAATTGAAGAGGGAACTGAATACAGTTTTTATGGTAGGATAACATCTTATTCTAAATTTGGGAGATCTGTTTACCAACTCATTATTGATCAGGTTGAGTATAGTGGCACAGGATCAATATTAAAGCTTATTGAAGACAGAAAAAAAGAATTATCTTTGCTGGGTTTGTTTGATGATGGTAAGAAAAAAAAATTGCCTAAGTATCCAAAATCTATTGGTGTGTTAACATCATCCTCTGGTTCAGTAATTCATGATATAATTCATAGAATTTCCGAGAGATTTCCAGTTACTCAAATAAAGGTTTTCCCTATTTCTGTTCAAGGTAAAAATTCTCATATTGAAATTATAGATTTTTTAGATCTTATTGAAAATCATGACTCAAAAGACTTTCTAAAGCCAGATTTAATCATATTTGCTAGAGGTGGAGGTTCTTTGGAAGAGTTAATGCCTTTTAACGAACCCGATTTAATAAAAAGAGTTTTTAAATTAAAAATTCCTAATATTTCAGCTATTGGTCATGATACTGACTATACCTTATTAGATTACGTCTCAGATTTGCGTGCACCAACACCTACTGCAGCAGCTGAAATTGCAGTTCCCGATAAAAATTATTTATTAAATCAAATTCAGGATTTACAAGTAAAACTAAATCAATCTATCGAACAAAAATATTTATCAACAGATCAACTATTATTGAGATTTAAAAATTCTGTAAATTATTTTTCAAATTCAATCAAAGATGTTGAGATCAAATTAAGTAAAATAAAAGGTGAGAATTTAAAGATAGTTAATAATTCCTTTTACGATAAATCAAATTTATTTAATGATACATTGATCAGACTACAAAACAATAGCCCAAAACAAAAAATATTAGAAATGCAAAGCAAGATTGGATACATAAATAATAATAACAAAACTTTAATTTTAAATAAATTTAAGATTTTTTCTCAAAAATTATATTTACTAAATAAGATAATTAATACCTCTTCGATAGAAAAAAACTTAAAAAAAGGTTATGCAATATTGAAATCAGAAAATCAAATTATTAAAAGTATACAAACTTTAAAACAATTAAATAATTTTGATGTTACTTTGAAAGATGGAGTAATGAGTGTCAAAAAAAAATTATAATTTCCATCTTTTATGTACCCATAGCCATTGTGATGGAGAGCGTGTAATCCATTTTTCAAAATATTTTTTATGAATCATCTCGACTAGGCCTTTTACATCATATTTTTTATATTCTTCATAACGTAAAGGTTTTTCAAAAATTATTTGAAATTTTTTATTTTGATTTCTGATGGAATATACCGGACATATCATTGTTTTGTATTTAATAGCCAAATTAGCAAAACCATCTGTTGCAAGTACTTTCTTTCCAAAAAAATTTATTTCTAAACCACTACTATCTCTTTGGTCAATTAGAAGAGCTAAGTCTTCATTTTGTTTGAGGGCCTTAATCATGGATTTCGCACTTTCAGAGCCTTTTTTATAAAAAAAAGCATTATTTTTCATTCTATTTTTCTGAATGTAGTTATCAATCTTCTCATTATTTGCGTGTCTATAAACTGAATGTAATGTGAATCCTTGTCGTAAAATAAAATTTCTTGTTAGTTCCCAGTTCCCAATATGTGCTGATATAAAGATTTTAGGACCTTTGTGAGTTTTTATCTCCTCCATGATATGGATATTATCAAAATCTATATTTTTCCAATCAAATTTATTTATGTTAAAAAATTCAAAAAAAACTTTACCTGTCTCTTTTAAATTCTCCTTTGTTAATCTAGAATTCTTTTCATCATTAAGGTTTAGTACTTTCAAATTATTTTTTATAATATGCTCGTATTTTGTAAATTTTCCAAAAAAACCAACTAAAATTCCTCCAACATTTGAGGCAAAATTAAAACTAAATAATCCTAATATATTTTTAAGTATAATAAAAAATACAAACTCAATATAATTTCTAAAAAATTTAAATATATTTTTCAATTTCCGTAGTAAATCCTAGATTGTTATCAGATACTATTTCTCCATGTATTATTCCAACAGAGCTTTTAAATTCATCAGGTATCCTTACATGATCTTTCTCTGTTGTTATTAAAAAAGCATCATTTTTATTTGCTTGATCAAGTAATAAAAATATATCATTAACAGTATATTGATGATGATCAGGAAACTCTTTTGTTAATACTAAATTTAAATTTTCAGATTTTAATTGGTCAAAAAATTTTTTATTAAAACCCAGACCCGCAAAAGCAATTAACTTTTTTTCTTTAAATTCCGGGTTGATTTCTATTTTATATTTCAAGATGTGCTTAAAGTGACTGTCATTTAAATCATTACATACTTCTGTATTAATTAAAAAAAATATTTGTGATTTTCTAATTGCATTTTTTACTGACTCTCTTAGTGGTCCAGAGGGAACTAAAAGTCTATTACCAAATGATTGGATAGAGTCATAAACATAAATCGATATATTTTTGTATACATTGTAAGATTGAAGTGCATCGTCTAGTACAAGTATATTTGCACCATCTTCCTTTGCTGAAATCATCGCGTGAAATTTATTTTTACTAACCCATGTTGTAAAGTAATTTGACATCATTAAAGCCTCATCTCCTACAAAATTAAAGTCCATATGAGGTTTTACTTTTATAACTTCATCCACTGTAGTGGATCCACCATAACCTCTTGAGATAATATGAGGTATGTATCCCATCTTCTTTAATTCTCTACAGATATACAATACTGAGGGTGTTTTGCCAGAACCACCAATTATAGCACTTCCAACTGCTATCACTGGTAAGTCAATTTTTTGAACTTTTGATATTTTTCTTTTGATTAAATTTCCTACTGACCAAATTATTGATAAAGGAGAGAGAAGAAGTGCATTTAAAGAAATTGTTTTTTGATACCAAAATTTTGGAGCTTTTAACATTTATCAATCATTTCAGTAATATTTTTTAAACTATTTTTATTATTATTAATAAAATTTTCTATTTCCTTAACATGATGAAAGTCTTCTTCTATTTGTCTGTTAATTTCATTACTTATATCTTCTAAATTATCACTATTCATTGTTTTGCAAAGGTTAAGTTTTTCGAGATCAAGATAAATTTCCTCAAAATTTTTATTAAAATCTCCTGAAAGCACAAAGCAACCTCTTGAAATAGGTTCCAGAGGATTCTGTCCGCCATGTTTAATTAAAGAACCACCCATAAATACTATTTTTGAGCGCTCAAAAATTGACATAATATCCCCAAATTTATTATGCACTGTGATTTTTTCTAAATTTTCAGAAATAATTTTTTCACTTAAATTATTAGAGAATTGAATGTGACGTGGTATAATAATTATTTCAAATATTTCACTTAAATTTAATCTTTTTATTATATGTATAACTTTATCATATTCATTTAAATGAATACTTGCAAAACAAACGATCTTTTTTTTTGTGTCTGGTATATTTGGATTAATATTAAATTTTAAGTTTCCGAAAAAATAAACATCCTTACCAAATAAATTATTTATGTTCAATTGATCCTTTTTACTTTGTGCAAAAATTAAATTGTATTGTTCTCCAATTATTTTACTTAAATTTGGATATTTTGACCATCTGACAAAACTTGTATCCGATACTCTGCCATTAACTAAGATATTTTTTAAATTTTTCTTTTTTGAAATCATTAGCCAATTAGGCCAAATTTCCGAATCAATCCATAAAATTTTTTTAAAATTTGTTTTTGATAAAAAAATATTAACATTCCAAAAAAAATCTAAAGGAAGAAATATACTAATAAGGTTGGGGTATAATTTTTTTGACAATTCAAAAGAAGACAATGTAGAACATGATAAAACAATTTTTTTATTATTGAGCCTATCTACTAAGAATTTAATAGAATTCAATTCGCCTATGCTAGCAAAATGAATTAAAAAATCACTTTGTCTAATTTGTGAGTAATTTTGGTTTGCAAATATTTTTTGTTTATATGAAAAAAAATTTTCTTTTTTATTTAATATCCTAATTAAACCAATTAATAAAATCACTGGAAAAACCACAAGTTGAAGTAATCTATAGCTAAAAATGAGCATCAATAATTTTTAAATTTTTATTCAAATTGTCTATTATGTATGTATTAAATGAATTTTCGTCGAACTGACTTGGGTTTATTATTTCTTCACCCCAAAAAAAAATACCCTTACTGAAAGGTAATGGTATTTTTAATTTATCCCAGTTATTAAGACGAAAAAAACGATTGGTTTTAAAAGTTAGTAGAGCGATCTTTAAGTCAAATTTTTTAGCTAATTTGTAAATATTGGTGTTAATTTCATAAGGTGGTCCATGAGGTGCATCTGGTGTAATATAGATGCACTCTCCTTTTTCTACAGCTAAAGTGATTTCTTTTATTAGAGCGGTCGGTTTATCTTTTTCGCGTAAAAGAGGATCTAAACCAAATTTTCTTTGAACTAAAGTACTTATTTGACCATCTCTGTGAGAAGTTGCAACGGGTCTTAATTTTGGTTTAAATTTCCAACTAAACGTAGATCCCATAAGTTGGTTATGCCAAATAAGTACAATGATTGATTTATTATCTTGTAATTGTTTTTCTATGACTTGTTCGTTGACACCTGACCAATTACTTGTTTTTTTTATAAGTGATAATGACAGATAAATTAAATTTACAAAAATAATCTTAAAGAATTTATTCTTAGATAATTTTTTAAGCATTTTTTTTAATCTGTCTTTGATAAAGATTATAATAATGTTTTTTCTTTGCCATTAAGGTTTTATGAGTCCCCTTCTCAACAACCTTACCATTTTCTAAATAGTAAATTTCATCAAAATTTTTGATTGTGCTTAATCTATGTGCAACTACGATCATTGTAATTTTAGGCAAATGATACAAATTACTGAATAGCTTAGACTCTGTTTTAAGATCTAAATTTGAAGTTGGTTCATCTAATAATACAACAGGGCTTTTTTGAGCAAGTGCTCTGGCTATTGAAATTCTTTGCCTTTGCCCCCCAGACAATTTAATTCCATTTTCTCCAATTTTAGTATCCAATTTTAAAGGTAGTTTATTTGCAAAATCATTTACACATGCAATATCAGCAAAATGATTTATATTTGATTGATTGTGACCAGTGTTATATTTTATATTTTCTGAAATAGTACCATCAAACAAAACTGTATCTTGGCTAACTAGGCTAAATATATTTCTAAGACTATTTAATTTTAATTCTCTTATATTAATTTCATTTATTGTTATGTCACCTTTAGTGATATCAAATAATCTCAAAAATAAAGCCATTAATGTTGATTTACCTCCTCCAGAGGGTCCCACAAATGCAATTTTCTTTCCTGCCTTAAGATTAAAATTAACTCGGTTAATTATATTTTTATTTGTATTTTCGTATTTAAAAAAAACCTCATTAAAACTCAAAGTTTTGAAATTTTTTATTATCTTAGATCCTCCAATTGTTTCGTTTTTAAAATCTATAAACTCAAATATTCTGGAGGCAGCACCAAGACCGCTTTGAAGTAAAACATTTACATTTATTAGGTTTTTAAGTGGCGCATAAGCTAACATTAGACTTACTAAAAAACTCATCAATTGCCCAGCTGTCATATTCTCGTTAATTACAAAAATACCCCCACCAAATATTGCTAAACCAGCTGCCATTGAACCCAATGTTTCCGTAAAAGGTCTGGATCTAGCAGTAATTTTTTCCTGTTTAAAATTCAATTCTCTAGCTTGCTCAATTTCTTTATTAACTCTTTTGATTTCAAAATTTTCCGCATTGAAAGATTTTACATTTTTGATTCCTCTAAAGACCTCTTCTAAATTTGAAGCTAAAGTTCCAACTTGTTCTTGTAAGTTTTTTGTGACTCTTCTAATTTTTTTACCTAAAACTCTTATTGGAACAATAGCCAATGGAAAAATCACTATAGAAATGCACGCTAATTTCCAATTTTGATAAAACATATTTCCTATTAAAACAATCAAAGTTAAAGAATCTTTTATTAACGCAGTATAAGTGTTGGCCATTGCCCCACTTAGATAATAAGTATCTGTAGTAATTCTCGTAATTAATGATCCTATTTTATTTTTAACAAAAAACCCATAATGCACATTTATTATATTTTTAAAAACATCGCGTCTGAGTTTTTCAATAATTCTATGACTCATAAATTGTAATGAAGTAATTTGGATATAAGTTACTAACCCTTTTATTATTCCAGTAATTAAAATAGCAATAGGTATAAAATATAAATAAAACCTATCAGCATTAATCAAAACATTGTCAAGTGCTGGTTTAACCAACCATGCATGAAAACCTGTGCATAGAGCTGCAATAATCATACATAAAATAGCAACAAACATTCTTAATTTAAAATTAAGAAATAATTTAGAAATTCTTATAAAATGTTCTTTAGACTCAGACATTAAGATGACTTCCAATTATTATACTAAAAAGTATGCTTATACCGTAATAGTTATTGCGACTAAAGTATGAACCAGCCTTTTCAGGTATATTTTTCCACATAAAATTGAGATCTATAATGTTTATCAAGAAAATCGTTGTTAATAAGACATAGTATAAAAAACTAAAATTCAAGCCACTTCCAAAAAATGCCAATAAAAAATATTTAAAAAAAATCATTAAATTTAAAATGATCATTCTTCCAGCTCCAAAAAATAATGTGCTAGAGTATAATTTTAATTCTTTGTCTTCTTTTTCATCCTGAGTAGCATAAATAGTATCATAAGTAAGTGTCCAAAAAATTAGTGAGACGTATAAAATAAGAACACATGAAAAGGGTATATTTGAGCCCATTGCCACCCAGCCAATAAAACAGCCCCAATTATAGGTCAAAGCTAAAATTAATTGGGGTAAGAAAAAAAATCTTTTTGCTAAAGGGTATAAAATTATCAAAGGAGTGATAACAAGCCCTAATACAATAGCTTCATAATTTAATTGTAATAAAATTATTAAACCTATTACTAAAAGAAAAAATAATAATATGAATGAATTCTTTAAACTTATTTGTGATGAGGCTAAAGCTCTATTTTGTGTTCTACTTACTTTCCTATCAATTTCTTTATCAATAAAATCATTTACTATGCATCCAGCAGATCTCATGACCATTGAACCAATAAAAAAAATTATGAACAAAATTAAAATATTATTAGACGAACCATTTGTTGAGGATGCTAAAATGAAACTAATTGGGTAAAAAAGTAGAAGAAAACCAATAGGTTTATCCAATCTAACTAAAAGAATGTATGGGTGTGTGAAAGGTGGTAATAATTTAAAAATTAAATTATTCTTATAATTATTATTCATGAAGAGAGTTTATTGTAATTCAATTATAAAGCAGGGTAGCACTTATGAGCTAGAAAAAAAGTATTATATCCATCTTATAAAAGTTATAAGGCTTAAAATAGGAGATGAGATCTCTTTATTTAACAATATTTCTGGTGAATGGAAGTGCGAAATAATTGATATAAAAAAAAATTTTTTAAAAGCGAAATCGATAAGTCAAGTCTCAGCACCTCAAGCAGAAACTTTGATAGACTTAATGTTTTCTCCCATAAAATACCAAAACAGTGAATCAATTATAAGACAATCAACTGAGATGGGTGTGAGATGTATATTTCCAACATCATTTAATAGAACTATAAACACAAAGATTAATCTTGATAAGTTTAGTTCATACGCAGTAGGTGCTGCTCAACAAAGTGGAAGATTGTCAATACCAAACATAGACAAGTTAATTGATCTTAAAGATAGGTCTAATATCATGTCTGGTAAAACAGTGCTGATGTTCGATGAAAATCTCAAAGGAATTCATTTATCACAAGCTAAAATTAAACCAAATAGTGAAATTTTAATTGTTATAGGACCTGAAGGAGGTTTTGAGCAGGAGGAAAGAGCATTTATTTCAGATAGCTCAAAAAATTTCTTCAATGTGAGTCTAGGCCCAAACATTTTGAAAGCTGATACAGCAGTTATTGCCGCACTTAGTTTAACATTTCACTATTTTTCATAATTATAGCGGGTTTAAGCGACATCCTGTCAATATACTGTACAAAAAAGATTACTAATATGTTTTAAATGAAGTCAATAATTTCGGTATTTTTTTTTCTTGTATCTTTTAAGGCGTTTGGAAAACAAGCCACTGACTGGCAGTTAAGTTTTCAAAATCCTGCTACAGATTTGATGGGCAGTGTAGTTGGACTCCATAATATAATTTTGATTGTAATGACTTTAGTTACTTTATTTGTATTATTTCTTCTTTTCTATGTCTCTTTTCGTTTTAGCGCAAAAAGAAACCCAATTCCATCTACTACAACTCACAATACAGTTGTTGAAGTTTTATGGACTGCAATACCAATTGTGATCCTTGTAGTTCTTGCGATACCATCTTTTAAGCTTTTATACCAACAAGAAAAAAGCGAAAACTATGATATGACTGTTAAAGTAATTGGCCATCAGTGGTATTGGGAATACGAATACCCCGATCACGGTGATTTTTATTTTGAAAGTTACATGGTTCAAGATGCAGACCTTCAAGAGGGAGACTTGAGACTCTTGACAGTTGACAATCCTCTTGTAATTCCTGCCAATAAAAATATTCAAATACTTATAACCGCTGGAGATGTTTTGCACAGCTGGGCTGTACCCTCAATGGGATTAAAAACTGATGCCGTCCCTGGAAGACTCAATGAAACGTGGGTAAATGTTAAAGAACCAGGTATATATAGAGGACAATGCTCTGAAATATGTGGTACTGGTCATGGATTTATGCCAGTTGTTGTAAAAGTATTACCTGAAAGCGAATTTATTGCATGGGCTAATGAAGCCAAAAATAATTACGCAATCAATGAAGATATTAAAACTAACGAAACAAATGAGGAAATCATTATTTCACAAAATAATTTAATACAATTAGAGGAGAATAATTTATGAGTTCAGATTCATTAGCTATGGATGATCATCACGATCATAAGCCAGGTTTTTTCACAAGATGGTTTTTTTCTACAAACCATAAAGATATCGGAACATTATACTTAATTTATGCAATCGTAGCTGGTGTAGTGGGTGGTGCCCTTTCAGTTATTATGAGAATGGAATTATCTGAACCCGGAATGCAGTTTGTTGCAGATGGACAAATGTGGAATGTAATTATCTCAGCCCATGGATTACTAATGATCTTTTTTGTCGTAATGCCTGCATTGATAGGGGGCTTTGGAAATTGGTTTATTCCACTAATGATTGGTGCACCTGACATGGCTTTTCCAAGGTTGAATAATATTAGTTTTTGGTTATTGGTTCCTGCATTATTTTTAATTGCAGGTTCGATGTTTGTTGGGAGTGGTGCTGGAACTGGTTGGACTATTTACCCACCTTTAAGTTCGATTACAGGACATAGTAGTCCTGCTGTAGATATGGCAATTTTTTCACTCCATTTAGCAGGCGCTTCATCAATACTTGGAGCCGTCAACTTTATTACAACCATTTTGAATATGAGAGCACCAGGGATGACGATTCATAAAATGCCTCTTTTTGTTTGGGCAATGCTAGTTACAGCATTTCTTCTTTTACTTGCCGTCCCAGTTCTAGGTGGAGCTATTACAATGCTTTTAACAGATAGAAACTTTGGAACAACTTTTTTTGATCCTGCCGGTGGAGGGGACCCCGTTCTATTCCAGCATTTGTTCTGGTTTTTTGGTCACCCAGAGGTTTACATTATGATTTTGCCAGCTTTCGGTATCGTCTCACATATTGTATCTACTTTTTCAAAAAAACCTGTATTTGGATATCTAGGTATGGCCTATGCAATGGTTGCTATTGGATTTATCGGTTTTGTTGTTTGGGCTCATCATATGTATACAGTAGGATTTAGCGCAAATGTTAGAGCTTATTTTATGCTTGCTACAATCGTCATAGCTGTACCCACAGGTGTTAAGATTTTTAGTTGGATCGCTACAATGTGGGGTGGATCTATAACATTTACAACCCCTATGTTATTTGCTCTAGGATTTATTTTTCTTTTCACTCTGGGTGGAGTAACAGGTGTAATTTTAGCAAACGCAGGTATTGATGTAGTTTTACATGATACATACTACGTTGTTGCCCATTTCCATTACGTATTAAGTATGGGAGCGGTGTTTGGTATTTTTGCGGGAATTTATTATTGGTTTGGTAAAATGAGCGGAAAAAATTACTCTGAGTTTTTTGGTAAGTTACATTTTTGGTTGTTCTTTTTAGGAGTTAACTTAACCTTCTTTCCTCAACACTTTTTAGGATTAGCAGGTATGCCTAGACGTATTCCAGATTATCCAGATGCTTATGCTGGATGGAATATTATATCCTCAATTGGGTCTTATATATCTTTTGCTTCATTTATTCTATTTATTTTCATAATAGTTTACGCATTATTTAAAGGTAAAAAAGCAGAAGCAAATCCATGGGGTGAGGGTGCAAAAACACTTGAGTGGACATTACCGTCTCCTCCACCTTATCACCAGTTTGATACATTGCCCGAAGTAAAAAATTAATTTGTGTTAGAAAAAAAGCATCATCAAACTTTTGTACAGACAGATCAAAACCTGTTTTTTTTGCAAGTTGTTAATTTTTTAAAACAACTTTATGTACTAATTAAACCTGGTGTAATTTCTCTTGTAATATTTACGGCTTTATGTGCAATGTTATTAGCACCATCTGATAAAAGTTTACTTATAAAAGGAATGTCTCTTACCCTTATAGCAATCGGAGCATCTGGTTCAGCTATTTTAAACATGTGGTTTGATCGAATAATTGACTCTAAAATGGATAGAACAAAGTTTAGACCTATTCCTTCAGGAAATATCTCAGCAAATACAGCACTTGGGATTGGATTAATTTTTTCTTTTTTTTCTGTAGTAGGTTTATTTTTCTTTGGAAATATTAAGGCCTCAATCTTATTAGCATTTACAATTCTTTATTACTCTGTTTTTTATACAATGTATCTGAAGCACAAAACCGCACAGAATATAGTAATTGGTGGTTTAGCAGGTGCTCTACCTCCAGTGATTGCGTGGATAAGTATTTCAAGTGAACAAATTTTCTACCCGATAATATTATGCTTAATAATATTTTTATGGACACCTCCACACTCCTGGGCATTAGCTATATTTAGAAACCAAGATTACTCTGACGCTGATATACCGATGTATCCCGTTAAACACGGTATAAAAAAAACTCTTTTTATGATGAATATTTATACTCTTTTAATGGTTGCATCAGTAAACTCTCTATATTTTTTTAAATACGCTGGAGTGAGCTTTTTTTTAGGCTCCAATCTTCTCAATGCATATTTTATTTACAAACTTTTTAAACTAAATAAGTCACAAAATATTAAGAAAGACTCAATAAAACTCTTTGGATATTCAATTGTTTATCTTTTTCTTATTTTTGCTTTAACAGTTATTGATAAATATTTATTCTAATGAAAAGAAAAAATAAAAATTTATTAGTCCTAGCTCTACTTTTCATGCTCGTAACAGCATTTTATTTTATTACAATATTTAGAATTAAATCTGGTATTTGAACGTATCAAATAAAAATAAAACATTAATATTTTTAATGTTGATTCTTGGATTTATGCTAAGTCTAGTGATTTTTTCTGTGCCACTATATAAGCTTTTTTGTGACATAACTGGATTTCAAGGTTTTAATAAAGAAGTAAAAATTCAAGAACAACACCAAAATATCAACTTGGGGGAACTCGATATAAAAGTTATATTTTCAGCTCAGGTAAATGAAGGTTTGGACTGGATGTTCGAAGCTCCTCAAAAAATGAATATTACAGAGGGTGTAAAGTATGATGTTGTTTTTAAAGCTAAAAACAATACTGATGTTAGCTCAACAGGTACGTCTACATTTAACATTTTACCACCTAAAATTGGCCCATACTTGTATAAGATTGATTGCTTTTGCTTTATTGATCAAACGATAAAACCAAATCAAGTTGTTGAGTTTCCTGTCACTTTTTACTTAGATCCATTGATACTTGACGATCCTGAGGCAAGTAGGACTAAGAATGTCACTTTGTCATATACCTTTTTTGAGAAAAAAGAATGAAATATTGTATAGATGGTTGATTTAGTATTTAAAGACTCTGAAAAGAAACATAAATTTCATCTTGTAAATCCCAGTCCCTGGCCATTAGTTGGTGCTTTTTCAGCTCTTTTTCTAGTTTCAGGAGCTATTTTGTATATGCACTATGAGATGCTATGGCCTATGTTGGCAGGTCTTGTTCTAATACTTTTTACTATGTTTATGTGGTGGCGAGACATAATTAAAGAGAGTACTTTTTTGAAAGTACATAATTCAATCACTGAGATTGGTCTTAGGTGGGGTATGGCTCTGTTCATTACATCAGAAGTAATGTTTTTTGTTGCTTTCTTTTGGGCTTTTTTTGATGCAAGTCTATTACCTAAAACATTTTTAGCTGAGTACAAAGAAGTTTTTACAGGCACTCTTGGAATAGGAGTTTGGCCCCCAAAAGGAATTGAAACTTTTGACCCACTTGATATCCCATATTTAAATACCTTGATTTTACTTTTATCAGGCACTACCTGTACATGGGCACATCATGAATTAAGAGAGGGCAATAATAAAGAGGCTCTTAAAGGTTTATATTACACAGTTTTTTTAGGTTTCATATTTTCACTTTTACAAATATATGAATACCAACATGCAACATTTGGTTTTACTGAAGGTATATATCCTTCAACTTTTTTCATGGCAACCGGTTTTCATGGTTTTCATGTATTAATAGGTACTTTATTTTTATTAGTCTGTTTATTGAGAATAAGAAAAGGTCATTTAACCCCAAAAAGACATTTTGGTTTTGAGGCAGCTGCATGGTATTGGCATTTTGTTGATGTTGTTTGGTTGTTTTTATACATAAGTATCTATTGGTGGGGAAGATAAACCAAATATTTTTATCTTTTACATTTAAACTAAAATTTTATTTATGAATAAGTCATCATTAACATTTGTATTTATAGGAATTTCTATTTTAACCTTTATCTTAGGTTCATGGCAACTTTACCGACTAAATTGGAAAAATGATTTAATGGACAATATACGTAATTCAATTCTAAATCCCTCTTTGTTTTCTGGTGACCTAAACTACAATAATTTAGTTTCGGTAAAATTAGATGATAATTATACAATATTTAATAAACCAATTTATTTGGAGTCAAAAACATTTAAAGGAAAACCTGGCTATCACCTAATACTTCCGGTAAAGTATAAAAATAGTATATATAGTGTAATTAATTTTGGATGGTTTTTAGACAAAGACGTTGATCAAGTTCAAAATATCATTAATAGATTTCAATTCATAGAAAACCCTAAGGTATACATAAGAGATTTCAATTCAGATAAAGCTTTTTTTACGCCAGAGAATGATTTGTCCAATAATACTTGGTACTCTGTTAATAAAAATGATTTTAATCAATTTTATCAACATTCATTCCTATCCAAATATTATTTTGTTCTTCTAGATGATAGGGTATCTAAATATACCTTTAATCCTCTTATATTTTTGAGAAATAATCATTTGAATTATTCAATAACTTGGTTTTTGCTTAGCTTGTCAAGTATCGTTATGCTGTTAATTATAAGAAGAAAATATGAATAAACTCAAAGAGTATTTTAAAAGCTACTATGTGTTGAATGACGTCAGTGGTCTTTTATTTTGGGATAACGCAACTAATCTACCAAAAAAAAGTATCGAGTCTAGATCAGAGCAAATGTCTATTTTATCTAACTTTACAGATAGAATATTTAGAAGCGAAGATATTCAAGAAGAAATTCAAAAAGCTGAAAATACAAAATTAAGCGAAGCAGATAGTATGTCTTTAAAATTAATGAAGAGTATCATCGTCAAAGAAAATGCTATTGACCCAGATTTGAAAACTCTACTGATAAAGAAAAAACTAACTTGTGAGCACTTATGGAGAGAGGCTAGATCAAAAAATGACTCTGCAATAATTGAAAAAGATTTCAATGATCTATTAGATTTAGTACATGAGGAAGCGTCTCAATTATCTAAGGCTACTAATCTATCACCTTATGACTCTTTAATTTCAAAATATGATATGGATTATGACTCGTCAAAGATTGACCAAGTTTTTTCAATAATTGAGGGTGAAATAATACCTAAATATTTGGATGTTAAAAAAATTAAATCACCTCATATTTACAAATCAAATATTTCAGACTCAGAAATATTAAAAATGGTAAAAGTAAAATTAGAACAACTCAACTTCGATTTTGATAGAGGTAGAATTGACCAATCCCATCATCCTTTTTGTGGAGGAGCTACAAATGATGTAAGGATAACAACTAGGTTTGAAGAAAATATATTAGAGTCCTTATCAGCATTATTTCATGAAACTGGCCATGGAGTTTATGAGCAGAACCGACCTAATGAATATCTTTATGAACCGTTGGGCCAATCTCGTAGTTTAAGTGTCCATGAAAGCCAATCCCTTTTTTTTGAAAATCATATCTTTAAATCAAAGGTATATTTTAAAATTATAAACAAGATTTTTGATAACTCTAAAGATTTAGAAAAATCGTTTTTAGAGCACTATCATACCGTGAGAGTTAATCCTATAAGAGTTAGTGCTGATGAATTTTCTTACCCGATACATATTTACATTAGGTATAAAATTGAAAAAGAGATATTTAAAAACAAAATTAAATTTAAAGATATAAAAAATTTATGGAATGAAAACTATTTAAATCATTTGTCAATCAATCTTATTTCAGAGACAGAAGGGGTTCTCCAAGATATTCATTGGTATGAAGGTATATATGGTTATTTCCCTACTTATGCACTTGGTGCTATGATAGCATCACAAATTAAATTTAATTGCCCTATATTTGATATTTTTTTAGGCAACCCTAATAAAGAAAATATAAAAAATTTAGTCATCTGGTTAAATACTAATATCCATCAAAAAGCTTCTTTATATTCATCTGATGAAATGTTACAAAGCATTTCTGGTGAGAATTTAAACCCAAAATATTATTTAGAGCATTTGGTAGATCGATTTGTTAAATGAAATACATAAGTACACGAAATGATAAAAAAGAGTACTCTGCTGAGCAGGTACTGAATTTCGGCTTAGCACCAGATGGAGGTCTATTTATTCCAAATGAAATTCCTAAATTTAGTAGTAATCAAATAAATGCATTAAAAGGAAAAAATTATTTCGAAATAGCAAATTTCATCTTAACCCCTTTTTTATCAGATTTATTTGAAGCTCCAACAATTAAAAAGATTATCGAAGAGGCTTATTGTAAATTTGATAAAGAAATTGTTTCAATATCAAACATTGGTGACAATGATCTTTTGAATTTATTTCATGGTCCGACACTAGCTTTTAAAGATTACGCTATGTGTTTGTTAGCTAAAATATATGAATACTATATAAAGAAACTGGATAGAAAATTAGTAGTGATCGGAGCAACTTCTGGCGATACCGGTTCTGCAGCAATTCAAGCCTTTAAAGATATTAAAAATATTAGTATATTTATTCTGCACCCTCATAACTCCACATCTCTCTTCCAAAGAAAACAAATGACGACGAGTGGAGGCAATAATGTCTTTAATATTGCCCTTAATGGAAGTTTTGATGATTGTCAAAATTTAGTAAAAAAACTATTTAGAGATAGGGGTATGAATAATAAATATAGCTTTACTGCAGTGAATTCAATTAATTGGTTTAGGGTGTTACCACAATCAATTTATTATGCATGGTCATATCTTAATCATAATATTGATAAGTTTGTTGTACCAAGTGGTAATTTTGGAAATATTTATTCTGCCCATTTGCTAAAGTCAATGGGATTTCCAATAAATAAATTAATTGTTGCGACAAATGAGAATAATATTTTACATCGAATTATAAGCAATAATGATCTACATCTCTACAATGTTGTAAAAACTAATAGCCCTAGCATGGATATAACAATATCAAGTAATTTTGAAAGACTTTTAGCAGAGCTTCTTGGACCAAGAGCAACAAACGAGCTTTTTCAAAATATTCAAAGCAATGAACATAATAAAAAATTAGAAAGTACTATTTATAAGTCATTATCTGAAAAATTTTTATCTGAGAGTGCAACTTCCAAAGAGGTTGAAAATCAAATCAAAATTACATATGAAAATTACAAGATCTTATTAGATCCTCATACAGCTGTTGGTATTGTATGTGCGGAAAAATTAAATTTAAAAAAAGCAATGTGTCTTGCTTGTGCCCATCCAGTAAAATTTCAAGAAACTGTCGAAAAGGCAGTAGGTAACGATATAAAATATGATAAAAACATAGAGTTTCTTAACGATGAAAAATTTGCAATTTTAGATAACAATTACAAGGAACTAGGAGAATATATAGAAGCACATGCCTAATATTCATAAGCTTAAAAATGGAATGACCTTGATAACAGATCATGTAAACACTGTAGAAACAGTAAGTGTAGGAATGTGGAACAAGGTCGGTGCAAGAAATGAACGAAAAGAAATCAATGGTGTTGCTCACTTATTAGAGCACATGGCATTCAAAGGAACAAAAAATAGATCAGCTGCTCAAATAGCAAAAGAGGTTGAGCTAGTAGGTAATTCTCACAATGCCTATACTTCAAGAGAAATAACTGCCTATTACATGAGTGGTTTAAAGGAAAATGTTGAACTGTCCATAGACGTAATTAGCGATATCTTACAGTTTTCAACTTTTGACTCTAAAGAACTCGACAAAGAGAGAGGAGTCATATTACAAGAGATTGGAATGTATGCTGATGAGCCAGATAGTATTGTTGCTGATAAATTCGACGAGTTAGCTTACCCGGACCAACCTATGGGTAGGTCAATTTTAGGTACTGCTGAAATTATAAAGTCCATATCAAGGGATGAAGTAGAGGGTTTTATGAAAGGTTTCTATAACCCAAAAAAAATGGTGTTTTCTGTATCAGGAAATTTTGAAGAGGACAAAATAATTAAACTTGTTGAGGATAAATTCCAAAATCTCCCTCTTGGGGACGACGATTATATTCCAAAATCTTCTTATGTTGGTGGAGAATACCGTCAAGAGAAAAATTTAGAACAGGTAAAGTTATTATTAGGTTTTGAAGGTGTAGATATTCATTCAGACCTTTACTACGCAACAAGGGTTTATTCAACACTTCTCGGCTCTGGTATGTCTTCAAGATTATTTCAAGAAATTCGAGAAAAAAGAGGTTTGGTCTATAGCATATACAGCAGTGGTGATTTCTTTTCTGACTCAGGTATCTTTTATGTCTATGCTGGTACAGGCAATAAAGAAGTAAAAGAATTAATACCCGTACTTTGCGACCAATTAAATATTAATGCTAATACTTTTACGCAGGAGGAATTAACGAAGACTAAAGCTAAATTTAAAGTAGGAATTCTAAAAGGAGAGGAAAGTATCTCAACAAGATGTAGATCTAATGCTTCTAGTTATTTAATGCACAATAAGGTTAGATCTCCCGAGGAATTTATTTCAAAAATTGACTCTGTGCAATTAGAGGACCTTGAAAAAGCAAGAAAAAAAATACTAGACTCAAATTTAACTCTCTCATCAATAGGACCTATTAATAACCTTGAAAAAGCTGAACTAGTTAAACGAAGACTCAGTTAGAGTTTCTGCTGCTTTTCTAGCAAGTGTATCAACTTGGTTGTTGAATTCATCGATATTATGTGCCTTGACCCAACTCCAATTAATATTTTTACTAAGGTTTAATTCATCTAATCGTTCCCAAAGCTCTTTATTTTTAACTGGCAGTTTTCTTGATGTTTTCCAATTATTTTTTTTCCAATTTATTATCCATGTTGTAATACCCTGTTTGACATAATTGCTATCTGTATTAACTGAAATGTCTCTAAATTCTTTTAAAAATTCTAGTGCTTTAATAACAGCAACTAGTTCCATTTGATTATTTGTGGTGTTAAGTTCGAAACCAGTTCTATAGCAAACATTCTTTTCTCCCACAATCAAAAATGCCCATCCTCCGTTACCAGGATTTCCTAGACAAGAGCCATCTGTATAGACACTAATCAAAAAAAGTCCTGTATATTGTTCTTTTCATGAAATTTAAAAATTTCAAAAAATTCTAGAGGGTTTTTATGTTTTACATCTCCTTCAATATTAAAATGTAAGTCATAAAGTCTTGTTAAGAAAAAACGTATAGCACTTACCTTTAGATAAAAGTTTAATTTATCTTTTTCCTCAATATTTAATTCAAAGTTTTGCATGTAAGATGATAGAAAATTTAAATAATCGTCTTCTGAAAATTTATTGTCTTTAAAAAACCAAGCATTCACAAGAGTAGCAAAATCATAAATTACAGTATCAGTACAAGAAAAAAAGAAATCTATAAAACCTGAAACCTGGTTATTTAAAAAAAATATATTGTCTTTGAATAAATCAGCATGAATATTAACTTGTCTTAAATTATATGGAAACTTATCTTGAAGGTAATCAATATTTTTGAGAATATATTTATACTCTTCAGTGTAAATTTTAGGGTTAACATTAGAAAACTTTTCGGTGATGTATTTCCAAGTAGGTAGTAACATCATATTTTTTCTGAAAAGTTTTGAGCTATTTCCAGCTTGATGCAAATCTGCTATCGATTTCCCTAATGAGTTTAATTGTTGATTATTTATATCTTTTAAAGGTCTACCTTCAACAAAAGTATATATGCAGCATGGTTTCCCTTTAATTTTAAATAAGTTTTTATTGTCTATAGTTACACTCAAAGGACATGAAATATTGTTATCGAAAAATAATTTCATAAGATTGTTGAAATATGGTAAGTCAACTTCTTTAGTTCTTTTTTCAAAAATAGTTAATATATATTTTTTAGAGTCAGTCAAATTTACTAAATAATTTGTATTTTCAACTCCCTCTTTTATACCTTCAAGAATATCAATTTCTCCAAGGGGTCTAAATAATTCTTGGGCATCTTTATAAGTTACTGTTGTGTAAACTGCCATTTTATTTTTTTATTTTTTAATTAATGTATATATGATGCATAATATCCAACAATGAAAAATAATAAATTTATAATATGTTTTATATTAACTTTTTTTTTAGTTTCTTGTTCAATATCAAATCCTTTAAAAAAAGAATTAAAAGTAAGCAATAAAGATTGTCCTCAATCTCTGATTTTATATGAAGCGAGATCTATTACCTTAGATAATGCCAATATAGAACTACAAAATAACTATAATCTTAGTTGTTATTTATTGATAGACGAGAGTAAGGTTGAGATTTCTACTAACTACAAAATAAATGTACGTTTGTCTGAGGAAGAAAAAAAAACTTATGTAGTTGATTTTATGATTTTTGTCACAAACCTAAGTGAGGATATTATATTAGCTGAATTTCAATACCCAAAAGATCTCAAAATTGATAGGGAGGGTTACAGATGGCAAAATTTTGATTTAAATGAAAAAATTCAAATTGATTTAGATACTTATGATGAAGGTATAAAAATATTTTATGCTATTAATTGACTGATTTTAAATCAGTTACACTTTTAATTATTATTCTTGATCTATTGTCTTCTGAAAGATTAGAAAAATAATTTTCAATAATTTTATTTAATTCTATTGAGGCCTGACTTCTTATTGATTGAATTGCAGATAATTCAATTTGTTTAATTCGATCTAGGGAATTTTTTTCTTTTGATTTAATGGTTTGATTAGTTTTCTCTAAAATATTTTTAGAAATAGACTCAGCTTGTGAGCTTGCGTTAGATATAATGTCATCCACTTTATTAGATAAATCTTTAGTTTGTTTTTCTGCATCTTTGAGTTTTTCTTCTGCTTTATTATAAGTTTCTAAGGAATTATTAATATTAAGCTTAATTTCTTCAATTTTTGAGTCTATACCACCAATCATCATACTTTTGAAAGGCTTAATCATAAGAATAACAAAAGAAATAAAAGAAATTAACAACCAGAATTTAGGTTCTTGAAATAAATAGCTCATTAGAGATTGATGTTACTCTTTTCTATGTTTGTTATTTTTGACAAAAAATTAGTCGCTGAGTCTTTAAGTTGGTCATTTAGTTCAGATATCGCATTATCCTTTTCTTTTGAGACTCTCTCTTCAGTTTGCTTAATTTCAAGTTGGATCTTTTCTTCCGTAGCTTTAATTAAGTCTTCACTTTCTTTTAGAGCTTTATCTTTTGCATCATTAATAATTTGTGATGCTTGGTTCTTTGCCTCAGTGAGTTTAGCTTCATAGTTTTCAATTATTGACTCAGCTTTTTTGATTAATTCATCTTGTCTTGAGATATGTGATTTTACAAAATCATCTCTTTGATTCAAAAAAGCTCTAATTTTAGGAAGTGTTATGTATGTCAATACTGTAAAAAGTATAACAAAAAAAACACCCAGCCAAAAAAGCTGAGATATAAAAAACTCTACTTGCTCTAATTGAGGCATCCGTTAGTCAGTCCCTTTTAAGAAAACAGAATTACTAATGCTATGACCAATGCAAATAAAGCAATAGCTTCAACTAAGGCAAAACCTAACATTGTCATGGTAAAAACTTCGTTTCTTGCAGCTGGATTTCTTCCAACAGCAGTAATAAAAGCAGCAAAAACATTACCAATACCAATTCCAGCACCGATCACGCCGATCACTGCTAAACCTGCACCCAAGTATTTTAGTCCTTCAACTAGTTCCATATTTACCTCCTTATGTTCATCTAGTGTAAGTGTAAAGCGTCGTTAATATACAAACATGTTAATATTGCAAAAACATATGCTTGCAAAAATGCAATTAATATTTCTAAACCTGTCAAAGCTATTATAAATATTAATGGCAAAATTCCAAAAAAACCTAATGCAGAGACAAATCCTGCAAAAACTTTAAGTAAAGTATGACCAGCAAGCATGTTAGCAAAAAGTCTAACAGATAAGCTTATTGGTCTAGAGAGATAAGATATAATTTCAATTGGTATCAATAAAGGAAGCATATATACGGGCAAGCCAGGGATAACAAAAAAGCTAAAAAATTTTACACCATGTTTTACAAATCCTAAAACTGTAACGAAAATAAACACACCCATTGCAAGAGCTAAAGTCACTATGATATGGCTAGTAAAAGTAAAGCTATAAGGAATCATACCAAAAAGATTTCCAAATAAAATAAACATGAACAAAGTAAAAACTAAAGGAAAGTATTTTTTGCCCTCTTTACCAACAGTGTCTGCTAATAAACTATTTATAAAATTAAAACCAAGCTCAGCTGCAACTTGCATTCTGGTAGGGTAAAGGTCACTTACAGAGTTTGTTTTTTTTGCTTTTAAAAAAGGCACTGTAAAAAAAATTAGAATAAACGCTGTTGTAATTGTCATCCATAAAGCAGAATTAGTAAAAGAGATATCAAAGCCTAGAAAGTTAATGTCAACAATGGGTTGTATTTCAAACTGTTTGAGAGGACTCTCACCCTTAGCCATGAAGTAATAAAACAGATTTATTTAGAGTTTTCTATGCGACGTATAAGCCTGTAAATATTCAATAAACCTGCAAAAAAACCAAGTATTATCAACGTTATTAGTCCAATAGGCTTGCTGTCAAACATCTTGTCAATCAACAATCCAATAACAACAGAAACAATTAAAGCGCCTAGTAATTCAGTTGAGATTCTGTAAGCAAAGCTAAGACCTTGCAAACTTGGCTTTTTATTGTCATTTTCTTCTTCATTTGCCATTATTCAGCGTACTTTACTGCTTCTTCTAATTCAACAGAGACTATTTGAGAAATTCCTTCCTCGGGCATTGTAACACCATAGAGTCTGTCTACTCTAGACATTGTCATTCGATTATGAGTAACAATAATAAATTTGGTTTGAACTTTTTCTGAAATTTCTTCGACCATACTACAAAACCTATCCACATTATTGTCATCTAGAGGAGCATCAACCTCATCCAATATACAAAAAGGTGATGGGTTCGCTATAAATACGGCAAATAATAATGAAATTGCAGTTAGAGCCTGCTCACCCCCAGATAATAAAGTTATATTTTGCATTTTCTTACCTGGAGGACTGGCAAATATCTCCAAACCAGAGTTTAAAGGATCTTCATCATTTTGGATAAGTTTTAGATATGCTTTACCTCCACCAAATAACTTAGTGAATAGTCTCTCGAAATTTTCATTAACAATTTTAAAAGCTTCTTTTAGTCTCAATACACCCTCTTTATTAATTTTATTAATTGCCTCATGTAACTTTTCTATAGATTCTTGGATTTCATTTTTATCTTTAATTGTTTCATCAACTTTTTCTCTTAATTTTAAATATTCATCTTCAGCAAGTAAGTTTACAGCACCAATTCTCTCCCTTTCAGCGTTTAATCTTAATACTCTTTTCTCTGCGGTCTCTAAATCTTCATCTCTTTTGAATTTATCTACCTCATTTTCTAAATTTAATAAATCAACATTAATTTTTTCTCTGCATGATTGAGCAAGCTGAGTTAAATTATTCGAATAATTTGAAATTTCTGATTCCTTTCGTATTAACTCCTCCTTTACAACAGAATAATTTTGTTCTTTATTTCTCAACTCTTTTGAGAGGCTTTCTAAAAGATTTTCTTGCTCTTGTAATTTATTGTCAAAAAGTTTTTTTTCGTCATCTAGTTGCTTAATTTTATTAAGTAAAAATTGTCTTTTGCTATCAATATCTCCTGGATTGTTTTCAGAAATTTCTAATTCTTCTTGAGCAGTTTTTATTCTTTGATTTAAGTCCTCGGTTTTTTGAACAGTGACATCTAAAATTCTTTCCCACTCAAGCACCTGCTTTTTAAGATCGTTAAGCCTCTTCTCTTTTAATTCTGACAGTATTGTGGAGATATTAGCTTCATAACTACCGGAAATAAAAAGTCCATCCCAACGCCACAAATTACCCTCTAAATCGACTATAGCTTGTCCAATATTTATTTTGGTATGATTTTCTAAACCTTCTTTTATTGTAGACACAATGGCAACATTATTAAGCTTATTCATTACTTGGTTTGGAGCTTTAATAACTTTAGAAGCTGGTTCACAATGAAAACTAAACTCTTTATTTTCTACCTCACCTGAGTGCTCTCTCCAATAATAAATATCATCAGGTTCCAATGATGCTAAAAGCTCTTTACCAAAAATAGCAGCTACTGCATTTTCGTATTTTTTATCAAAGGAAATATTGTTTAATAAACTTCTATCTGATTGATTGACGTAACTGTCTCGATTTTCAGCTTCAAATTCCTTAGAGGATAAATCTTCAATATCTTTCCTAATAGTTTTGATTTTACTTGTCGTTTCTTCAAATTGTGTTTGCTCAATTTGTAAGTCTTGATTAAGTTGTTTAACACGATGCTCAAGGTTTATTTTGTGCTCTTCAAAACGTAATTCTTCCTGTTTAAGATTTTCTACAGTCATATTCAACCTATCAAGTTCACTATTCAATGAATATGATTTCTCTCTCATTGGTGGAATTTTAACTTTTAAATCTTCATAAGCTTGATCTTGAATTGATACATCACCCTGGAAATCAGCGAGTTTTACTTTTATTTTATCTTTTTCTTCATTAAGTCTCTCAAGAATAAGTTGCAGTTCATTTCTTTTTACGAAAAATACAGACGCTTCCGCATTCTTGATTAAAGTTGATATATTTCTGAATCTTTCAGCTTCTTTAGCTTGTTTTTTAAGAATAGCTAATTGTTCTTCGTATGTTTGAATAACATCCTCTACCCTCAATAGATTATTATTGGCACCTTTCAACCTCAACTCCGCATCATGCCTTCTGGATTGCAGACCAAGTATTCCCGCAGCTTCCTCTAAAACCATTTTTCTATCTTCTGGTTTCGCTTGGGTGATTGCTCCAATACGACCTTGACTAACTATCGAAGTTGATCTAGCTGATGTCGAGGCATCGGCAAATAGTAATTGAATATCTTTCAATCTTACTTCTTTACCATTGATGAATGAATTCGTTCCTTCTCCTCTCCATATCTTTCTAGCAATTTCTAATTGTTTTGATTGAAATTTATTTTCTAAATCACTTCCGTCAATGTTTACAAACAAACCTACTTCTGCGATGTTCCATGAGGGCCGATTATCAGTTCCATTGAAAATTAAATCATCAATCTCTTTGCCGCGAAGTTGTTTGGCAGAGACTTCCCCTAAACCAAACCTTATTGCTTCAACAATATTTGATTTTCCGCAACCATTGGGACCAACTATGCCAGTAAGACCATTTTTGATTTCAAAATCTGTCGGCTCTACAAAAGATTTAAAACCTTTAATTGAGAGTTTATCTAAAGATAACAAATTAATTATTCAATTTTTTATTTATTATTTTTATAAATTCTGATGCAGGTCGGTTACCCTGAACCTTCTCACCATTAATTAAAAACGTTGGCGTGCTCTCAACACCAAAAATATTTTGAGCATCAACTTGAAGGGATAAAAGTTCGTTATGAGAGCCCTCATCTTTTAAGCAAGATTGTAACTCTTCATCCCCAAGACCATGTTGCAATCCATAACTATTAAGTAATTCAATAATTTCTTCTCCCGAACTAGCTTTTGTCCAAACATCATAGTTTTCATAGACAGAGTCGACATAGCTTGCACGAACGTTTTCACTACAATTTGCAATAATAGTTCCATAAAAAGCAGCTTGATTTAAAGGAAAATCTATTAAGTAAAAATTAATATTTTTATAAACACTACTTTCTTTTAATTCTTTAAGCGTTTCATTGTGAAATGCAGCACAGTGTGAGCAACTGAATGATGAAAACTCAATAATATCAACTGAATTTTCTTCAGATGATTTAATTAGAGGTTGAATGTTGTTATCCTCTAAATAGTTTTTGTATTCATAAATTTTTGATATTGCAGGATTTGTGAATAGTGCAACCAAAAAAAATATCAGACTAATTATTTTCATATAACTTTTTATTAATATTTTCAAAAATAGATCTTACTTCTTCATCTTTTATATCATTTAATTTTTGTTTATTAAGAGTTTTTCCTTCTGCTTTCATTGATAAATTTGAAAAATTATTATTTTCTAAATTCCTATCAGAAAGATCCTGAAAAAATAGGATTTTATTTACTTTTACTCCAGTTACTTCCTCAATTTTTATTACTATTTCATTTGTACTTGAATGCATTTCGAAAGATTTTTCTGGGCTAACTCTTAATTCAAAAATTACAGATTCTGTTTTATTATTTATTATAGCTTTTTTTAATTGAACAAATTTATTGTTCTTGCCAAAAATATACTCCCAATTTTTTAGAATAAGAGTATTTATTTTTAGCTTTTTTTTATTTACCTTATCTACCAGATGAAAAGCAATATCATTGAGCTTGGAGAACTTTTTCATAAAAACAAATTTATCTCTTTAATCCTACATTGGTTTAAAAAAAATCAAAGAAACTTATATTGGAGAAGGAATAGAAATTTATACTTAACTTATTTATCAGAAATTATGCTACAACAAACAACTGTCAAAACAGTAGAAAATAAAATATTAGAAATTATAAATATTTTTCCAAGTTTTAATTCCTTTAAGAATAAAAGATTAGAACATTTATTAAAAGTTTGGTCAGGATTAGGTTATTACAACAGGGCAGAGAATTTATTTAAAGCAGTAACAATTATTAACAATAGTTATAATGGTGAATTGCCAGACGATAGAGATAGTCTTATCTCTTTGCCTGGTGTAGGGAAATATACCTCAAGCGCGATATTAGCTATAGGCCATAATAAAAAGTCATTTCCAGTTGATATCAATGTGAAAAGATTAATACAGAGAGTATCTGGTTTAAAACTCAATGATGATGAGATCGAAGAAATACTTAGTTTAGCTTGTAAAAAAAAGATTTCTTATAGGAGTTTAGCTGAGTCGATGATGGATTATAGTTCAATTATTTGTAAAAAAAATATCCCCGAATGCTCCAAATGTATATTTTCTAGTTTTTGTAAATCAGCTTTCCAATCATTTAAAAATAATAAAAATATAAAAAGAAATAATAAAGAAATAGATTTCTATTTAATAAGCTCTCCTTTACATATTTGTTTTATAAAAAAACCAAAATTTCAATTTTACAAAAACTTTATCCATTTACCCTCAAATTTGGATAAAGAATTTATAGCAAATTTAAATCTAAAAAATAAAGAAAAAATCAAAAGTTTTAAATTTACAATTACAAATAATCTCTTCCAAATAAATGTTTATAAACTTAAGCTTAAAAAATTAAAAATTAACAATTCAGTATGGATAGAAAAATCAAAAACTAACCAACTTGCATTACCAACACTCTTTAAAAGAATATTAAATTAGCTCCTCATCTTCTTTCTAATTTCATCGATACATATTAAATTCTTTTTTTTATCCTCGTAATGCCAATAATCCCATCCATTGAAACTCGAAGTCTTATTTACTTTTGCAGCAATTTTATGAATTGATCCTCTCTCATTTTTAAATGAAATACTCCCATCCGGTAAAATTGTTGCTTTATAGTTTTTCTTATTGTTATAGAGTTTAGCACCTGGCTTTAAATGACCATTGTCAATTAAACTCGCAAAAGGTATTTTTTGTGTTGGTTTATCTTTTTCATTAATCTCTAACAAATCATTTTTTAAAGATTTAATTTTTTTTAATCTTTTAATAGCTAAATTAAAATAAGTCTCATCTTTTTCAATACCTATGTAATTTCTACCCAAATATTTTGCTTCAGCACAGAAACTTGCTGTACCTGCAAAAGGTTCTAGTACTAGATCTCCTTGTATCGATGATTGAATGATAATTTTTTTCATCAAAGCTAAAGGTTTTTGTGTTGGGTGAGCTGTTTGTTTTTTATTGTTTTTCAATCTTTCTTTACCTGAACAAATAGGAAAATTCCAAATACTTCTCTCTTGTTTGTCATCATTTGCAACTTTTAAAGTATGATAATTAAATTGATACTTAGATTTGGGTTTTTTTGAACACCAAATAAGAGTTTCATGTGAGTTAGTAAGTCTTGTAGCTCTGAAATTTGGTAAAGGGTTTGATTTAGCCCAAATCACATCATTCAAAATCCAAAAGTTCAAATCCTGGAGAATTTTTCCTATTCTAAAAATATTGTGATATGAACCAATGATCCATAATCCCCCGTCTGGTTTTAGAACTCTTTTACACTCAGTTAAATAAGAATAAGTAAAATCATCATAACTGGAGTAATTATCAAATTTATCCCAATCATGATTTACACCATTGACAATAGAATGGTTTGGTCTGGTTAAGACTTTATTTAGTTGTAAATTATAGGGAGGGTCTAAAAAAACTAAATCAATTTTCTCATCTTCAATCTTAGCCAATAGATCAAGACAATCACCTAAATACAGGTTATTTGATTTTAACACATGAGAATCCTATTATTTTATAAGAATCTTGTGTAAAAAAAACTCACTAGACTGTTGATAACTAGGTAGATAACTTTTTGATAAGTTTACTTATAGGTTGATAAGTGGTCCTGTGATATTTGCTGACCCCATGTGTATAAATTGCGCTTAGGTGAGACTTTGTACCGTACCCAGCATTTACATTCCATTGATAGTTACTATCTAATGAGTGCAGTTTCATAAGTAATTTGTCTCTGAAGACTTTTGCTATAATTGAAGCTGCTGACACTTGATTAATTTTATCATCTGCTTTAACTAAAGACTTCACCTTATAACCTTTCATCTCGCTAGGAATAAATTTTCCATCTATGATGATCGTATCTGATTTTTTAGACAGCAAAATTATCGATTGTTTCATGCTCTGCAAAACTACATTGTGAATATTAAACCTCTCAATAAATTTTTTTTTTCCAAAAATAATTTGATAATTATATTCAAAACCTTTATTTAATTTGAAATATTCATAAATTTCCTCTCTTTTTTTTTTATTTATTTTTTTTGAGTCAGAGACACTAAATGGAAGTTTATCAAATAAGGAATTTTGTGATCTAAAAGCACAAATTATTGCACTTCCTACAAGAGACCCTCTGCCAACCTCGTCGACTCCAACAACATATTCACTCATCGAGCCTAGGGATTAGTTCGACAAAATTACATGGCTTGTGTCTTATGTCTAATTGATGAAAAAGAATATCATTCCAAGCATCTCGAACAGCAGAAGTTGATCCGGGTAAACAAAAAATGTAAGTTTGATTTAATAAAAATGCACTTGCTCGAGATTGTATGGTTGAAGTTCCAATTCTTTTATAGCTTAATTGTCTAAACAATTCACCAAATCCCGGAATTTCAATTTGAGATATTTTTTTTAAGGCATCAATAGTATTATCTCTTCCCGTCAGACCAGTCCCACCTGAAGTAATTATTACATCGTGTTCGATAGATACTGTTAATTTCTGAATAGTTGGAACAAAGAGCTTAGGTTCATCCTCAATAATCTGATAATGGGAAACAGAATGTCCTTTTTTTAGTATCAGTTCTTTTAATGCATTACCTGATTTATCATCACTTTCTTTTCTTGTATCCGATAAAGTGATTACGGCAATATTTATTTGTTTAAATGTTATTTTTTCATCAATCATTAATCAAGATAGAATTTGTGGCTATAAGTTCATCAGCATAATCGAATGAATTATGATTTATTAATTCATAAATAACAAGATTAGTTAAAACTCTCTCAACGAACATTCGTGTTTCTCTTGAAGGTATTGACTCAATTAAAAGAAAACTATCATCGTTAAATGTAGTTTTTTTCATCCATTTTGAGAGATTTCCTGGCCCTGCATTATATGAAATTAAAGCCTTTAACAAATCTCCATTAATATAATTCATAGATAATAAACTTTGAAGGTAAAGGCTACCTGTCTCAACATTAATTTCAGGATCATACAATATTCTCGGATTAGACTTAAATTTATGTTTTTTATTTACCATACGAGCAGTTGATGGAAGAATTTGCATTAATCCATATGCACTTTTACCACTTTTTGCGAAAGCACTAAACTGCGACTCTTGTCTAATCATGCTAATAATAATAGTTGGATCAATATTATTGAAATTGTAATCTTGGATCCATTTTGGTGTTGGATATAAAAAATCTATCGGGGCATCATCTTTAAACAAGTATTTTGCTGTTTTAATTTGTAAGGAACTCAGATCATTTTTAATAGAAAAATTTAGGATTAGTCTTTTAAATCTGTCATTTGTAATGTTTTGAAGTCTATTTAATTCTATCTCAGCAATTGGAAGTTCATCGATTTCAATTAAAGCCTGAATTCTCCCCCCTAATTTGGTATCTAAAAATGACTCAAGATCCGAGCTCATTAATGAGGTATTAAATTCAAAGTCTTGAATAGTTTTATCTAAAATTCTACAAGATAAAATTGAGTATATATTAAAGCTTGGTTTGCAAGATTTATTTAAAGCCTCTAAAGATGCTTTGAAAGTAATTTCATCATTAGCATCTTTTGTTGAGGATAAAAACGACCAATAAGCACCAGCATCCCTTAACCACTTGTTATCTGAAATTTTTGAGAGTATTAAAAATTGTCTCGAGGCTTTTTGGTACTTTCCTTTTCTATAATATGAGAGACCTTTGATCCATAAGCCCTCGTCGTATGGTTGACTCAAGAAAGCTTCATCATTTAGAACATTTATAGCCTTATCATCTAAATCTGCAAGGTAGTAGCCATTGGCAATTTTGGAAAGTAGAAATGATTTTTCTTTTTGATTAAAATACTTTATGTGGTGGTTTAAATACTCTAATGCTCCTGTAGGCCATCCTCTTCCAACTCTCGACCTTACAGTATTATAAATACTAATTTTTTTTGAGTAATTTTTATTTGAAAATATTTTATTTGAATTAGTTGAGACAGTTTCTTGTGACTTATCTTTTTTAAAGATCTCATCAAAAAGTGGGTATGAATTTTTTTTTGGTTTTTTTGCCCCATCTGGCATTCTTCTTACTCCCAATTTATAAATCCTTCTAGCTTCGTAATGATCACTATATTCACTCAACCAATTTCGGAGCTCTAAAAAACTAGAGCGATGTGCTGTTGGATGAAGAAGTTTTAAAGCTTGTACATGACCCATAAGAATTAAATCATCTAGTTTTGCTATATCTTTATCACCTTTATCAAAATTTCCATTTCTATAATCATCAAAAATACTTTTGTAAAGACCAATATCTTTAGAGCTAAGGGCAAAGATACTCTGTGAGTAAAAAAACGTTAAAATTAATATGAGTATAATTCTCACTTTATCCACCAAGCTGCTTTTTAATTTCTTTTAAATCTGCCCAAGCATCTTTCTTAAGTTCTGGATTGTTTATTAATAAAGATGGCTCATAAAGAACACGGCATTTTTTGGGTAACACGTCATTCGGGGTGTTGAAATCAAACCATTTTCCACGAAGAGACATGGAAGACAAGTCTGCAGCCAATAACATTTTGATGCAATAATTTGACATAATTATTAAATATTTTGGGTTAATCAATTCAATTAACCGATAATTGATAAGTTGTAAAATTGAATTCATTTTGTGGTTATTATCAAACTCACTAAGTCCCCTTGGTATATAAGACACTAAGCTTATTTGTTTCCTATCTAATTTTATGGAGGAAAGCATTTTATCGAATAACTCACCATTTGCTTTATCTATTATCTTTTCATCAGTAATGTCGCATTTACCGTAAAAAAATAAAATCTTCGAATTTTTATCACCTTCTACTAGATTGATTGGTTGATTAATATTTAACTTTAATAATTCATTTTTTAAAAAATCCTCTATTTGATCAATACTGGTGGCTTTGCTTGGACTATTGATAATATCTATATTTATTTGGTTATCAGAGTCATTTTGAGATTTTTTTACAAGAAATTCCTTTAGATTCATCAATTCCAAAAGAATATTTTTTTGGTAGTCTTGGTTATTCATGATTAAAAAATTATCTTTTAACATATATTTTATATTTTTTTTTGGATTTATTGTATATGCATATGGGTCTCAATTAAAAAATACTTTCGAAAATCAACTTCTAAGTTCAATTTATTCTGAATACAATAATGATTATTTAATTTGGGAAAAATTACCTAAATATAATTTTTCAAATGACCATACTTCAACCTTATTAAGTAATATTATTATAGGAAATTATACTTTTGATAATATTAGTGAAATTGAAAGTGGATTTATTCATGAAATTATTATTTTTCTCAAGAATCTAGGTGATGACAAATGCTTAAATATTCCTGACAAAAAACAAATTTATATTTTTGAAGAGGCTATACTAAAAAGCATAAATTTTTGGATGGCTTTTTGTAATAAACACAATGTTCAAAATAATTTAGAAAATTTGAATGAAATTGATAGTCGCTTTACAAATTTAAGATATATCAATACTATTTATTACTATCATTATCAAAAAGACCTCAACAGTTTAAAAAAAATTAATGAAGAAATAACATCAAATATAGAAACACTCTCTATCTTTAATTCTAAAGAATTAAATGTAATGGACAGTATTTTCAATTATCATAACATCAATTTTCCACTGTCAGATTTTATTAAGTCATCAACTACTTTTGATAATTTGTCTATTGAATTAGATAAAAATTACGTAGTTAAGGATTTTGAAGACATACTATATCTTCAACTATTTCAAACTAGCACTTATTATTTTTATGCGCGTGAGTATAAAAAAGCACTTGCTCTATTATCATATTTAATCGAAATAAATCCAGATAATAGGGATTATTATCTCTATAAAAAAATTTCATTTTTAGCAGAATTAAATCCAAGTAAAGAAATACTAAAATTAATTAAAAATTTTAACCCAACTGACAAAAATTTTAATTTTTTTAAAAACTACCTTTATATCTCAACATCATTTGAATTAGACACTGATATGAGTGACTTAGTGTATTTTATAAATAATAGCGATCATCAAACTGATTGGATAAATCTAGAGTTATCATTTCTTGTTGCAATGGAAATGTACTTTTTAAATGATAATAATGGTGCTTTAGATTTCATAAACGAGTGTTGCATGAGTATTATAAAGAATTCTAATGATGCAATTCATCTTTTTAAATATGGTATTTTGTTAGAGAGAAATAATGATATTAAAAAAGCTGAAGAAATTATCCAAAAAAGTATTGATATATCTAAAAGTTCATATCCTTACATATTAAATTATCTTGCATATTTATGGGTTGAGAATGATAGAAAATTAGATCTTGCAGAAAGTATGCTTCAAAAGGCAGTAAAAGACTCAAATTATAATGATGGGGCTATACTTGATAGTTTGGGATGGCTTTATTATAAGAAAGATAACTTGGATCTGGCAGAAAAATGGATTTATGATGCTTATCAACTTGAACCCTCAGAGCCAGAAATAATAGATCATTTATCTCAAATATATTATGAATTAGGCAGATACAAAGAATCAAAATTTTTAGATAATAAAATTTTACTATTTCATAAAGATTATTTTAAATACGAGGAAGTTTTAGGCAGAAATGAAAATAAGTAAATTAACAAGCTATGCTAAAATAAATTTTGATTTAAAAATTAAATATTATGATAAAATTATCAAAAAACATAAGATTTCTTCTAAAGTAGTTCTTTTAAAGTTAAATGATTTAATTACGGTATCATATTCTACAAAGTTACAAATTACTTATTACGATCAAAATAAAAAAATAATCAATTTGAAAAATGATATTATAAAAAAATCAATTTTATTTTTTGATAGAAAATACAAAACTAAAACAAAATTAAAATTTTTAGTTTACAAAAAAATACCAGTTGGTTATGGATTAGGAGGAGGATCCTCAAATGCAGCCTCAATTTTAAAATTTCTATATAAATATCATCAAATTAATTCAAAAAACTTTGAAAAAGATGCACCTTTAATTGGTTCAGATGTAATTATTTTTAAAGATAAATACCCAAAAATAATTGATGGATTAAGTCAGTATAAATACCTTAAGGCAAAAAAATATTATTGGAGGAAAGTTTACTTAATTTTTCCTTCACAAAAAAATTTAACTAAAAAAATTTATAATTATTTTAAAAACCATAATATGGGAGCAAAAAAACAACTTATATTTCAAAATAACTTAACAAGTTCATCTATGTTGCTAAATAAAGAGTTTAAAGAATTATTTATGTTCCTTTTGGATTATAGGAGAGATTTCTTGAAATTTGGCATGAGTGGTAGTGGGTCTTCAATTTTTGTTTCTTTCAAGAAAATTGCAAAAGAAAGGTTGATTTTTAGCGAGATTAATAAATTTTATCCTTCAGTTAGAATTGAAAAATCCCTTTATTTCGGATAAGTTCTTTAAATCCTGATGGGGCGTAGCCAAGCGGTAAGGCACCGGTTTTTGGTATCGGCATGCGTAGGTTCGAATCCTACCGCCCCAGCCATATCTAAGCTATAAATTGAAATAATATGAAACAACTTTTATTTTCACTTAAAGATGGATCAGTTAGTTATCATAAAAAAGAAATTTTAAAGGAACTTGATATAAATATTCATCGAAAAGATTTTATTGCGCTTGTTGGTAAAAATGGGGCAGGGAAATCAACCCTAATGAATGTTATATCAGGTCATCATGATATTGATGCTGGTGAAATATGGAGTATTGATAATTTTGCTGTAAATTATTTCAACCAAAATTTTGTATTAAGAAATGATAATAACACCGTCGAGCAAGAAATTTTATCTGTAATCAAAAATCAAGATAATAATTATGAGATAGATATATTTTGTAATAATTTAAGTATTGATAAAAACACTTTAATTAAACATTTATCTGGAGGGCAAAAAAGGAGAGTAGGGCTAATCAAAAATTTAATCAAACCATCTGATCTTTTGCTATTAGATGAACCAACTAATCATTTAGACTTGGACACAATTGTTTGGCTAGAAAATTATTTAAAAAAACTAGATTGTGCAATTTTATGTGTAAGTCATGATCGACAATTTCTAAAAAACTTTACAAATAAAATATTATGGATAGATCGATCTAAAATAAAAATAAACTACAAAGGTTATAGTGATTTTGACAATTGGTCGGAGACTCTTTTATCACAAGAAGAGAGAGAACTACAAAATAGGAAGCAATTTGTCAATTTAGAGGTGAATTGGGCTAATAAAGGAGTTAAAGCAAGAGTTAAAAGAAATACCAGAAGGTTAGAACAAGCTAAAGACTTAAAGGAAAATTTAGACAAAGACATTAGCGAATTTAAAAAAGCTACAAAAAAGATTGAAATTAATCAAATTTATGAGAATTCAAAGAATTTTAAAAATGTTGCAGAGTTTCACAATGCAGAATTTTACTATGAAGAAAATAATAAAAATTTTATTTTAAAAAACTTTAATTTAAAAATAAGCAAAAAAGATAGAATTGGTCTTTTGGGAGGTAATGGCTCTGGAAAAACAACTTTTTTAAAAATTTTGCTTAACGAACTGAATTTAAAATCGGGAACATTAAAATTAAGAAAAGAGTTAGAGTTTTCCTATTTTGACCAATTGAGAAATGATTTAAAAGACAATTTACCAATAAAGAAGGTCTTAGTCCCCTCTGGTGGCGATTACTTAAAAACGCAAGGTAAAGAGAGACATGTATGCAGTTACTTGAAAGATTTCCATTTTGATCCATCTAAAGCAAATGATCCTGTCGGGAGTTTATCTGGTGGAATGAAAAATCGACTACTTTTATCAAAAGTCTTATCAAATCCTAAAAGTGGCTTAATCTTAGATGAGCCTACTAATGACCTTGATATTGATACTTTAGATTTAGTAGAGTCTATACTTTCTAATTACAACGGGACTCTCGTAGTTGTTTCACACAATAGAGATTTTTTAGACAAATTAGTAAATAAAATATTATTTTTCAAAGGAAATGGTGATGTTTTGTTATTTAATGGTGGCTATCATGACTTCTTAAAAAACAAAGATCTTCTTGAAAATGATATAAATAACTTATCTCAAACTGAAAATAAATCTGAAAAGAAAAATATAAATTTAAAAAATATACATAAAAAGAAGTTAACCTTTAAATTACAATATGAGCTTAATAATTTACCTAAGCAAATAGACCTTTTGAAAGAGGAAATTTTTCATTTTGAAAAAATTATAGAGGCGCCAGATCTTTATAAAAAGGACTATGAGTTATTTATTAGCACAACTAAAAAATTAGGCACCCTCCAAATAGAATTGGAAAATAAAGAGCAAAGATGGCTAGAGCTTATGGAATTAAATTAGAAGATGAATTTAAAAAAAAAAGTAGAAAAAATCTCTAATATTTCTCATTTTGATGAAATCTGCAGTATGCTTCCATTTGAAGAAAAGGATATTTATCTTATTGGAGGAGCCACTAGGTCTTTATTATCAGATAATTACGAAAACAAAGATATTGATGTAGTTATTCCAGAATTAGATGATCGAACGGTCGATAAAATTTTAGATAAATATGATAGTGCAATATATTATCAAGCTTATAAAAGTATATCATTTGAATTAGGTGATTTTGAGTTCCAGATAAATTCATTTAGAAAAGATGTAGCCCCATCTGGAAGACATTCAAAAATTGCTAATGCCTTGAGTATTAAAGAGGACTCTTTAAGAAGAGATTTTACATTTAATAGCATATACATAAATTTAAATGGGGAGGTGTTTGATTTTTATTCAGGTGTTGAGCATTTTAAAAATAATTACTTGAAGTTTATTTTTGACCCAATTGTACAAATCCAAAAAGATTATTTAAGGGCAATAAGATATATCAGGTTTCTATCATTATTTGAAAATACAAAGACCTTTCCAGATGATTTGGAAGCTATAATGTTACTCTCAAAAAACATTACAGATTTTGTAAAAGAAAAAAAAATATCACAAGAGCTTAATAAGATCTACAAGATGCCATTTCCAAAAAATACCATTTCTTTTTTAAAAGAGAATAATGAGGTGAGGCAATTTTTAGATTTTTTATCTTAAAAATCAGCTTTAATAGATGAAACGACAATTGCAACAGAGGTAGCAAGATTTAATGATCTTGTTTTGCTGTTTATCGGTATCGTTATTTTGTTATTGACAGTATTATGAATTACTTCTGGCACACCTGCTGTTTCTTTTCCAAATAAAATAATATCATTATCTTCAAATTTAAAATCGTAAAGGTTATTGTCGGTTTTAGTAGTAGATAAGATTATTCTGTTGTTATTTTTTTTTGAATATAAATAAAAATTATCCCAATTTTCGTGATTTACAATTTCACAATGGTCTATGTAATCCATCACAGCGCCTTTAAATCTTTTATCTGTCATGGAGAAAGGCAAAGGTTTGATTATGTGAAGGGGAAACTCTAAACAAGCAGCGGTTCTGATAATCACACCAAGATTTTGAGGCATATCGGGCTGATAGAGACAAATTGCAAATTTATGCGTCATGATGACTACTACTTATGCTACATCTTACCAATAAAATCTACATAGATTTAAACCCAAATGTCAGATAGTAAAAAACCAAGAAGAGATTTTATTAAATTATCAGCAATGACTCTAGGAGGGGTTGGTGCTGCTAGTTTACTTATTCCTTTTATATCAAGCATGAATCCAGGCAAAGATACTCTAGCCTTGGCATCAACTGAAATAGATTTATCTCCCTTGGAAGAGGGCCAAAGTTTGACAGTAATATGGAGAGGTAAACCAGTTTTTATAAAGCATCGAACAAAAAGTGAAATTGACAGTGCTAGAAATATTTCTTTAGAGGAACTACCAGATGCAGAGGAGGACTCTGCTAGAGTTCAAAAAGATAATTGGTTAGTCGTATTAGGTGTTTGTACTCATTTAGGTTGTGTGCCTCTTGGGCAAAAAGCTTCGGATACAAAAGGAGACTATGGCGGATGGTTTTGCCCTTGTCATGGTTCTCATTATGATACTTCTGGCAGGATAAGAAAAGGACCAGCTCCGACTAACTTACCTGTTCCCCCTTACGTTTTTTTAACTGATAACAGAATAAAGATAGGATGATTTAATGAGTTCAAATGAATTACAAGGTTATAAAAAAACACTAAATTCACCATACACTGGTATAAAAGGTTGGATTGACTCTAGACTTCCTCTTATAAGAATGATGGAAGCAGAATATTTGAAGTTTCCTGTCCCCAAATCACTCAATTACTTTTGGTCATTTGGTGGTATAGCCATGTTTTGCCTTATAGGACTAATTTTAACTGGAATTTTTTTAGGGTTTCACTATAAGCCCTCAGCCGATGATGCTTTTGACTCTGTTGAAAGGATCATGAGAGACGTTAGTTTTGGTTGGTTAATTAGATATTTGCATGCCAACTTAGTTTCCTTTTTCTTTATAGCTACTTTTATACACATATTTAGAGCTTTATATTTTGGATCATACAAGGCACCTAGAGAGTTAGTCTACATTTTCGGTTTGACAATGTTCATGCTGATGATGGCAACAGCATTTCTAGGATACACACTCCCGTGGGGTCAGATGTCTTATTGGGGAGCAACAGTTATAACTAATCTTTTTTCAGCTATTCCTGTTGTAGGAGATGCTATACTCACATTACTTCTTGGTGACTTCACCGTTGGTGACTCAGCTGTTAATCGTTTTTATGTTCTTCACTGGCTATTAGCTTTCGCAATTGTCGGTTTAGTTGTCTTTCACGTAATTACGTTGCACATGACTGGTTCAAATAATCCGACTGGCACAGAGCCTCAAAGCTGGGATGAAACAGTGAGTTTTCATCCATACGTAACTATTAAAGATCTAAATGCTACAATATTTTTCTTTATCATTTTGGCATTTATTCTCTTCTATTATCCAAATATTTTAGGTCACTCCGATAATTATATTAAAGCTAACCCTATGGTAACTCCTGCACATATTGTGCCTGAGTGGTACTTTCTACCTTTCTATGCAATACTTAGAGCTATCCCAGATAAACTAGGTGGTGTGATAGCTATGTTTAGTTCCATTCTAGCATTAGGCTTATTACCATGGCTTGACACATCTAAAGTCAGATCATGTTTATTTAGACCTATCTGGAGATACTGTGTTCTCTTGTTTGCAGTAAACTTTTTGATTCTTATGTATGTAGGAGGTAAACCTGCTGAGGGTCTTTATGTGCTTATCTCGAGGATTGGAACTGCGTATTGGTTTTTGTTTATATTTGTTTTGGCCCCACTTGTAGGATTTTTAGAAACACCAAGACAACCTCTAACTATTACAAATTATTTGCAAAGTAAAAAAGCCTAATATGAGAAAAGCTCTACTGGCTATTTTATTACTTTTTAGTTTCAATTTGCACGGTGCTGGAGCAAAAATTGATATTCCAAAATATGATTGGTCTTGGAAAGGATTTTTCGGAACGTACGATCGTGCCTCAGCTCAAAGAGGTTTAAAAGTTTATAGAGAAGTGTGCGCGGGATGCCATTCCATGAATTATCTATCTTATAGAAATTTAGAGGATCTTGGTTTCAGTGAAGATCACATTAAAGCCATTGCAGCCGAACATCTAGTGTTAGATGGGCCAAATGACGAAGGAGAAATGTTTGAAAGAGACGGAATTCCTTCAGATCAGTTTGTTAATCCATATCTAAATGAAAAGGCTGCTAGAGCAGCGAATAACGGCGCTTACCCACCTGATTTGTCTTTAATAGTTAAAGCCAGACCTAAGGGTGCTGATTATATTAAAGCATTATTGCTTGGTTATGTTGATCCACCAGAAGATATAAAAGTTCCAAAAGGTCAACACTACAATAAATATATGGCAGGTAATTTAATTGCCATGACATCCCCATTATCAGATGGTCTTGTTGATTACGATGATGGAACTGAAAGTACAATGGATCAAATGACAACAGATGTTACAACTTTTTTAGCTTGGGCAGCTGAGCCTAGTTTAGAGGACCGAAAAAGAATGGGTTTAAAAGTAATACTATTTTTATTGGTATTATTCGTCTTAGCTTATATTTCTAAACAACAAATTTGGAGAGATATTAAACGTTAAATAAGAAGTGGATGATATCGCCATCTTTAACTACATATTCTTTTCCTTCTAACCTTAACTTTCCCTTTTCCTTAGCACCACTTTCTCCTTTGAATTGAATATAATCTTCATATGAAATCGTTTCAGCTCTTATGAAACCTTTTTCCATATCACTATGAATTTCACCAGCGGCATTGGGTGCTAATGTACCTCTAATTATCGTCCATGCTCTTAGCTCTTTCTCACCAGCAGTAAAAAAATTTATATAATTTAAAAGTTCATAACCTTTTTTAATAACTCTTTTAAGACCAGTTTCTTTAAGGCCTATACTGTCTAGAAACATTTTTTTTTCTTCATGATCGTTTATTTGTGAAATTTCAGACTCAATTTTAGCACTTACAATCAATGTCTCTGAATTATTCAATTTAGAATATTCTTCAATAGACTTAGTGTAAGCATTTCCGTTTACAGAAGAATTTTCATCAACATTGCAAACATATACGACAGGTTTAATAGATATAAGTTGAAAGATATGCAAATATTCAATCTCATCTTTATTTAAGTTGTTCAAAATTCCTTTTTCTTTAGAAATAAGATCTATAGCTTTTTCAATTATCAATATCTTTTTTTTATCATCATCTGTTTTTTGAGTTTTTTTTAGTTTCTGATAATTTTTTTCCAAGATCTCTAGATCAGATAAAGCTAATTCAGCATTAATTATTTTTATATCTTCTAGAGGATTAATTCTATTTTCAACGTGCTGTATATCATCATCTTCAAAACATCTTACAATATGAAATAATGCATTAACTGAACGAATATGAGATAAAAAAGCATTCCCAAGACCCTCTCCTTTGGAGGCCCCTTTTACAAGACCTGCAATATCAACTATTTCAAAAGCTGCAGGAATTATTTTTTGTGGGTTACATATCGCAGCAATTTTTTGAATTCTATCATCTGGCACTCTTACTAAAGAGCTATTTGGGTCAATTGTTGCAAAAGGATAATTGGCTGCTAGAGCTTGCTCATTTTCGCATAAAGCATTAAATAAAGTTGATTTGCCAACATTTGGTAGGCCTATAATTCCGCACTTCATTTTAAATGCCTAGATTAGATAAATGTTTCGATACAAATATCTGCGATAGGTTTAAGTAAATAACTTCAAATAACAATATGAGCTGTTTTTTTTCTTTTGTGTTAAAGTTACCCAACACATGTCTGGTCACCTTATCTTTATCACCAGGATGTCCTATTCCAATCCTAAGTTTCCAATAGCTATCTCCGATTTTACTACTGATACTTCTTAACCCATTATGACCAGCATTTCCTCCCGCAAATTTAATTTTTATCTCCCCTAAATCCAAATCTAATTCGTCATATAAAACAAATATCTCATCCGATTTATTGAGTTTATTTGTTTTGAGGCTCAGTATACCGTCTCCAGATTCATTCATATAACTTTCAGATAAAGCGATTTGACATTTTTGTCCATCAAGAAGAAAAGAATTAGAAAGTTTATAGTTCTTAAACTTTTTTAGTTTGAGTTCTAATTTATTTACTAGAAATTCTCCAAGTAAAAGTCCAGCGTTATGCCTATTATTTTTATATTTAACTGTTGGATTGCCTAAGCAATATAAAGTAAGCATATAGATAGACTATATTATTCGGCTGCTTTTTCTTCTTCTTTCTTATCTTCGGCTTTTTCTGCTGTCTCTTCAGTTGTCTCTTCGGTTTCTTCTGGTTCTGGTTCTTTTTCAACCTTTGGAGCCTGAACTGTAGCTAACATAAAATCTCTACCTTGAATAGTGGGCTTCATTCCCTCACCCAAAGTCACAGAACTTAATCTGATATCATCACCAATTTCCTTGCCCTCAAGAGAAATAACAAATTTTTCTGGTATATTATTAGCAAGGCAAGACAACTCGATTTCTCTTCGAACAACGTTTAAGATACCACCTTGTTTTAATCCAGGAGATAACTCTTGGTTGGTAAATTCAACAGGGACTGATATTACTATTCTTGTTTTTTCATCCACTCTTTGAAAATCTACATGTATAGGGTTGTGTTTAACTTTATGTCTTTGAATACTCTTGACAATAACTGCTTCTTTTTTATCACCAAATTCGACTTCAAATATTTTTGAGTAGAAGCCACCTTCATTAAATCTTTTTTTAAGCTGAATAGTGTCAACTGCAACCATTATAGGGTCAGTGTTTCCACCATAAATAATAGAGGGTATTAAACCCTCTTTAAAATATGGGTTAGTATTTCCTTTCTTTCGCTCTTTAGCTGGGATGTTTCCACTGATTTTCATAGGCTGAGTTTATACAACAAAATCCTAGATTAATCAAACAGAGAAGATATAGAAGTTTCGTTATTAATACGCTTTATAGCCTCACCAAAAAGTGGAGCTACAGATAAATACCTCATTGATGAGGGTACTTCAAAATTGGGTTTGATTGTATTGGTACAAACCATTTCCTCTAAAAGTGAATTATTTATGTTGTCTAAAGCCTTTCCAGAATAAACACCATGAGAACAGTATCCATAAACCTCTGTAGCTCCGTTATCTTTAAGGGCTTTAGCCGCATTACAAATTGTTCCTCCTGAGTCAACCAAATCATCAACAATTATACATTTTTTTCCATCAACCGAGCCTATGACATTCATAGCATTAGACACACCTGGAGCGTCTCTTCGTTTATCAATTATAGCCAAATCAGCATCAAGTTTTTTTGCAAATGCTCTAGCTCTTAAAACACCTCCGACGTCTGGAGATACAAATACAAGATTTTCATCTCTTTTATTTAATTTAATGTCACTCATGAACAAATTAGTTGCATAAAGGTTGTCTAAAGGGATATCAAAAAAACCTTGAATTTGACCTGCGTGTAGATCCATTGTTAAAACCCTATTTGCACCAGCTGTGGTAATTAGATTGGCTACTAATTTTGCTGATATAGGAGTTCTTGGTCCTGTTTTTCTATCTTGTCTTGCATAACCAAAATATGGCAAAACAGCAGTGATTCTTTTTGCAGATCCACGTTTTAAAGCATCAATTGCTACTAATAATTCCATTAGATTGTCATTAGCAGGGAAAGAAGTTGTTTGAATTAAAAAAACATCTTCTCCTCGAACATTTTCACCAATTTCAACAAATATCTCTTTATCAGAGAACCTAGTCATTGTTACTTCAGATAATTGAATTTTTAAATATTCTGAAATCTCTTTAGATAACTCAATGTTACTATTTCCAGAAATAATTTTCATTAATTAGCATGGTTATATAGTAAAATTTATATCCATACAAAGTTAAATTATAGATACCAAACTTAAATTTCTCCCATAATCTCTATATTTGAGATGAATACTTCTTCGATAACTAAAATATTTTATGTTTTTAAAAGTATCTATTTTTGAGTCTACAATTTCAAGAATACCTAAACTGTTCAATTTACGTTTAGCAAGTTTAGGAAGGTCAAAATAATATTTATTATCTTTTTTAGTCCATAAACCTTTAACTTTAAATTTCATACTATTTATGAATTCTCGAGAAACCTCGTAAGAGCTCTTTCTTATACAAGGCCCAATAAATGCTCTTATATTTGATTTTTTTGAGCCAATTTGAAGCATTTTATTTATGGTATTTTCGATAATTTCTCTTTTCAAACCCCTCCATCCTGCATGGCAAATTCCTATAACTCTATTTTGGTAATCAATAAATATTATTGGCAAACAATCAGCTGTTGTAATACCGAGAATAAATTTATCATCTCGTGTTACAACACCATCACAATTGTAAACCGACTTATTTTTTCTGACTATAAGACATTTACTTGAATGCGATTGGTTAGGAATAATTAATACTTTTTTTTCTTTAGATATGAGATTTTTAGCAATTTCAATATTTTTTTTTACATTATTTTTACTATCTTTAGAATTTAATCCGCAATTAAGAGAACTATAAATTCCCTTTGATTTTCCATTTTTATTATTAAAAAACTTAAATTTTACTGATTGTTTCATCATTTTTAAAAGAAAGATTCAAAAATATTTGACCCATATCATTAAATTTTTCTCCACTAATTAATTCGATAATTTCTCTAATATTTTTGTTACTTGATTTTAGGTATTCGTTTGGAAGATTATTATAAATTAAATCTTTTTGGTTTATGATTTGTGGATTTTTACTAATAAAAAAATCCCTTAATAATTCAAAATTAACTCCAAAAGAATAATCTACGTTTTCAAATTTATCAAATAAGTCTAATTTTTTATGGCTCGATAACAATCTAAGTGTACTTTTTAATGGCAATTTCGTGTAGCCATAATCAGTTGTAGTAAAAAAATAATTTTTGCAATTTAAGTTTTGAATATCACTCAGTATATTTAAAATTAAATTTGAATGCTCAAGTATATCATTATTTTTAAATTTGTATTTTGAATAGCGATCTATTAATTCTCTAGATATCGCCACACTATCTTGAATTAAGAAATATTTATTATTTCCTTTTGATATTTTTATTTCATTAAATTTACCATTATTAAATATAAATTGCTTAGACCCAAAGGCGTCAAAAAATTCGTTAGAGTAAATAAAAACAGTATCTTCGTTATCTATTTCATAATCATAAATATTTTCTATAAACTTAACTTCTAGATTTGATCTTTCAAAAATTTTTCCTTTAAAATAATCACTTTTTTCTAATAAAGTAATGTTATTAACATTAATATTCTTTGATTTAAGATAATGGTAAATATCTAATGTAAGTATCCCATTACCAGGTCCTAACTCCAATAAATTTACATTTTTTGCCTTTGGGAATTCTTTTAAAAACTGATTAGAAAGGGCTATGCTAAATAAAGAGGATATCTCAGGTGATGTTATAAACTGACCATCTTTACCAATTTTTTCAATATTTGGTTTATTATAGAATCCTGAGTCTTTGTCAAAATTAGAGATTTCTACAAAATCTTGAATGTTGATTGAACCAACTGATTTGATGATGGTATCTATCTTTGCTTGTATTGACATAAATATAGAAAATAAAAACCAAGTATTACAATTGGAATTGATAATAGTTGACCCTGAGATAATAAATTAAACTTTAAGCCTACTTGAATATCAGGCACTCTAAAATTTTCAATTATAATTCTAGATAATCCATAATTAATTAAAAAGAATGATGTTATAAACCCGTTTTTTAGTCTAAATTTATAATAGAATAATAGTAGTAAAATAGCTGGTATTAATCCTTCAAAAATAGCTTCATATATTTGGGATATATGTCTAAAAAATTCCTCATTTGGGTAACGAACGCTTAAAAAAAATTCTGTTGGCTTTCCAATTAATTCTTTATTTAGAAAATTAGAAATTCTACCTAAAAAAATTCCAAATGGAGCAGTTATACTCAAAAGATCAGAAAGTTTAAAAATAGAAATATTTTTTTTTTTTGAAAATATAATAATTGTTAAGATAATTCCAATTAAAGCTCCGTGAAATGACATACCCCCCTGCCAAACTTTTAATATTTCAAAAGGGTTTTGAATATAAAAATTTAAATTATAAAAAATTGCATAGCCTAATCTTCCACCAATTATGACAGAAATAAATAAATAAAAAAATAAGTCTTCAAGTTTTTTTTTATCCAAACCAAATTGCTTTAAATTATTATATGCAAAAAAATAAAAGTAAATAAATCCTAGAATATAAGATATGCTGTACCACCTTATGGTAAAACTGAACAGCTCAAAAGCTACTGGCGATAAAAAACTAGGATATTCAAACACTGTAAAAACTAATAATACAACTTACGTGTCACACAAAGATAAACTTTATCTTAAGTTATCAAAAATACTTTATAATTCAGTTGAAGTTGCCCAAATTTTTAACGATTTCAAATCAGATTTTAAAAAATTAAAGAAGTATTTAATCAACAGAAAAGATTAAATTCAACCAATATTAAGCAATTTAATACTATATATAGTATTTACTAAGATTAGTAATGTGATACATATTGTGTATGACTGCAAAAAACATTGATTCTAGCCCCATTTCTATTCTCGAAGACATTTTCAATGTTAAAAAGCTATCTAAATACAACGAAAACAACGATATTTCTCTTTTAACGGAGATCCATGAACAAAAAGTAATAATGGATTTTCAATGGATTGATGATTTAAAAGTGCTTATATCATCATTTAGCATTGATAATTATGAATATAGTTTTCTTACCAATCATATGAATAAAATTAACAATAATCTGGTTATTGGTACACTTAAACAAAATAATAAAAATAAAATTATTTATAGACATAGTCTCCCAATTTCAGGAAACGTAACCAAAGAAGACATTAGAAGTTATTTAGAAAATATATTGTCTGAATTTAATCACCTTGTTTCCGTTTTACTAAAAAGCGATAAAGTTGTTGAGACTACTCAAATTTTAATTAATCAAAAAATTGTCGGCCACGCTTAAGCCAAAAGTACTTTTTATAGGTTTTGGACACCTTGCTAAATGCTTATTATCAAAAAAACTATTAAACTCTGCGAACATTCACGCATTAAATTCAAAAGGTGTGATAAAAAATATTAATTTAAAAAAAAAAATATTAAATTTCAATAATGATTATAATTATATATTTTTTCTAATTCCACCAAAAACATTCTTAACTTCTGGATATCAATTCCAGAAATATCTTTCAAAAGAAACCTTAGTAATTTCTTGTATGGCTGGTATTAAATTATCAACGATTGAAAAAACCTTAAAATCAAAAAAAATTGTAAGAATTATGCCAAATGTAATGGCTTTAAAAAATAAATCTCAAACTCATATTTATATGAAAAATAAAAATTTATTTGATAGTAAACTAAAAAAAATATTATCCACTTTCGGAACAATTATTAATGTTAGAAATGAAGATCAAATTAATTTTGCTACATCAGTTTTCGGCAGTGGACCAGCATTTATTGCATATATAGTAAATATTTTTGTAAAAGCATCCAAAAAACTTGCTAAGCCCTATCATATGAATGAAAAAGAAGTAATAGATTTATTCAAAAATGTATTAGAAACTAATTATTCATCTAAAATGTTAGATGATTTTGTAAGATCTATCTCTAGTAAGAAAGGGACTACAGAAGCTGGAGTTAATTATATAAAATCTCAAAAAATAGAGAAAATAATATATACTACACTTCAAAGGGCTTACCAAAGATCAAAGGAAATAGATAGTGAGAAAAAAAACACAAAATCTTAATAAAACAAATTTAAAAAAACTTAATAGCATGGCTCATTTAAAGAGCTTTCCCTCTAAAATTAAATCAATAAGTTCAGAATACCAAGACCTCAACATTTTTATTAAAGATTTTGAAAATTTTATATCAAATGAATTAAAAATTCCCTCTAAAAACCTTTCCTTACAGGACAAAATTTTTGAAGGTATAATTAATAGATTAGATTTTCTGAATGATTATAAAAACATAACTTTAAGAATTTATTTGGAGTCACAGAAAAGGCCAAAATATTTTTTAAATTTATCTAAAAATATTAATAACTATTTTAATTTATTTTTAAATTCTAACTTTGAAAAAATAACAAGTAACATAATTTACCTTTATGCATTTAATGTCTGGATTGAGGACAATAATAGTATGGACAAAACTATGGCCTCTATAGGAAATGCATTTGATAATCTTAATAAATTAAAGTCATTTATTGGAAAAAGATGATTAATTATTCTGACTTTGAAAAAGTTGATATAAGAGTTGGAACGGTAATCGAGTCAAAACTAAACAAAAAATCTATAAATCCTAGCCTATACTTACTTATAGATTTCGGTGAAAAGATTGGTAAAAAAAAAACTTCAGCACAGCTCACCAAATACTACGTTCCAGAGGAATTAATTGGTAAACAAGTTGCTGCAGTTATTAATTTTCCACCTAAACAAATTGGTAAAATGATTTCTGAGGTACTGGTTCTTGGTTTTCCTGATGATGATAATAATCCTGTATTAGTAATGCCCTCAATTAAAATTTCAAATGGTGGAAGGCTTTTTTAAAACTATATTTGTAATATAACAGTAACTTTTAAACCACCATGTAATGATTTTTGGAAACTCAACTCTCCATTATTTAATTTTATAAGCTTTTGAACAATAGATAGACCTAATCCGGTACCTTGATTTAATTGGTCTGAGCCTTTAACAAAAGGCCTTATAAGATCCTCTTGCGATAAATTTGTACCTGGGCCATTATCTTCAATCTCTATTTTCCACTTATTATTCAAAAAATTAGAACTAATAAATATTTTCTCAGCAAATTTATCAGCATTATCTAATATGTTCATAATAGCTCTTGTTATTTGATTTTTTCTGATAAGTATTTGATTTGAATTATTTTTTAAAACTTCAAGTTTTGAATAATTTTGAGCTAAATTGGATATAAAACTAGAAGTGTCTATTTCATCTAAATTTTCATTTTTTTCATTTTTAATAAAGTCTAGATAATGATTTAGCATAACATTCATCTCGGAGATATTCTGAGAAATTGATCTTTTTAATGTTTTGTTATTAATCTCCTCAATCATTAAATTTATTCTTGTAAGTGGAGTTTTCAAATCATGACTGATTCCTGCCAACATATTTCTCTGATTTTCAAGTGTGCTATTAATATTATTATGCATGTTATTAAAGTCTTTTATTAAACCTCTTACCTCTGATGATCCTGTTGGTTTTAAGTTTGGAGTTTCAATACCTCTACCAAAACTTCTTGTTAATATTCCAAGTCTTTTAAGTGGTTGAATTTGTTTTTTTATAAATAAATATGAAATTAATGATAAAATAATACTTATGGCTATTGTCCATAGAAAAAAACCTCCTACAGTTTTAGTCTCAACTCTTTTTTTTGGTACTAAATAAAAAAAATCTGTATTTTTTGAATTAAAAAAAATAAAGTAATCTTTATTTTGTAAAACCTTAAAATCTAATGATATTTGTCCCAATGAATTCATCATTCGTTTCTTGAATATCCAATTTGATACCTCTTTAGTTTCACTAAAATCTAAATTATCAGTTGTAATAATTTGTAATGTATTTGCATAATTATCTCGCGATGGCAATTCTTTCTGCATTTCCAAAATTTTTATCTCATTTGATATTGATTGAGCACTTCTTTTTAAAACTAAATCCCAATGCAGTTCAAAAAATATTACTATTCCAATAATTTGAACCAATACTATTGGTATTGTTATGAGATAAACTGATCTTACTAAAAGACTCTCTGAAAAATTACTCCATTTAAACATTATATGAAAATTTTATACCCTTTACCGTGAACAGATCTAATTATATCTTTAAGATCACATTCTTTTTTAAGTTTTAAACGCAATCTTGAAATTTGCATATCCCCACTTCTTGACAAGTAATCAAGTCCTAATTCAGCGTTTAAAATATCTCTTGTTAAATATTGATGTGAGTAATTTATTAATAGTTTTAATATTTTTACTTCATTACTTGAAAGGTTTATTTTTTGCTTTTTAAATAATAATTGTTCTTTTTTTATATCAAATTCTGTTTCATTCCCAAAACTTACTAAATCAAGTGATTGTTTTTTTGAAATATTTTTTTTTATTTTTAGTAACAATTCCCTTGAGTCAAATGGTTTGCCAATATAGTCATCTGCACCAAGTTCTAACCCAATGACTCTATCATCCACATTACTTAGAGCAGATAAGAATATTACAGGCGTATTTATTCTATTTTTAATTGTATTTTCATAAAAATCTAAACCAGTACTATCGGGTAACATCACATCTAAGATAATTAAATCAAATAAAAAAATATCAACTAATTTTTTTGCTTCACCAATATTTACAGCTTTTGATACCATATATTTATTATTGAATAATAATTTTTCAATAAGTTCGTGAAGTGTTTTATCATCTTCAACTAAAAGTATATGTTTATCATTCATTATAAAGACTCTATTATATTTATAAAACCAGACATATTTTTAGGATCAGTCCTTCTAAAAACTTTTATAATTTTTTCATTTATTCTTGTTGTAGTTTTTTCAATTAATTCCTCTCCTATTTTTGTTATAAATATATTTTTATCTTCCAGCTTTAATATTTTTTTTACCTGAAGGTCTTTGAGTATAAGGTTTAAATTTTGTTTTTTTAAAAATACTTTATTTGCTATATCAATTTTCTTTTTAAAACCTTTTTTTATTTCTAAAATTACTATCAATTCATTAAATGTTAAATTATTTATCTCACAACAATTTTGAATTTCCCTTTGAAGAGACTTATAAGATCTATGTAGACCTAAAATGATTTCTAGTGTGTTTTCTTTTTTAAAATATAGAGTATCTGCGAAATTTAAATTCATTAGATATAATTATAATTATATTGTGAATTTTAATAAATAATATTACATTATTTCGGATTATGGAAATTATTCCCTTTGACAAAAGAATTGGTTTCATTTGGCACAATGGTCAATTTGTAGAATGGCAAAATGCTACAACTCATGTACTAAATCATGGACTCCATTATGGAAGTTGTGTTTTTGAAGGCCTAAGAGTTTACGGGGAAAAAATTTATAAACTAGAAAAACATACTGATAGACTATTTTTCTCTGCTCAAAGAATGGGAATAGAAATACCATATTCCAAAGATGAAATAAACAATGCCCAGATAGAGACAATTAAAAAAATGAACATAAAATATGGCTATGTTCGTCCAGTGATTTGGAGAGGAAGTGAAATGATGGCTATCTCAGCACAGAAGAGCAAAATAAATGTAGCTGTCGCTACTTGGGAATGGCCTACTTATTTCACTAAAGAAGACCGATTAAAAGGCATATCTCTTCAAACAGCAGTTTGGAAAAGACCGCCCCCAGATTGTATACCAACTGACACTAAAGCTGCTGGCCTATATATGATTTGTACTTTAAGTAAGCATGAGGCTGAAAAAAATGGTTTTACAGATGCTTTGATGCTTGATTATAAAGGTAGAGTAAGCGAGTCTACTGGGTCAAATATTTTTTTGGTAATTAATGGAGAAATTCATACTCCCGTGCCCGATTGTTTTTTAAATGGAATTACACGTCAGGCTGTCATTGAAATTGCTAAAAATGAGGGTATTAAAGTTATTGAAAGAGACATATATCCAGATGAAATAAAAAATGCCGAAGAAATTTTCCTAACAGGATCTGCTGTAGAAGTAACCCCAGTAGGAAAAATAGATAATCAAACTTTTAAAGTTGGAGATATTACAGCTAGGATTTCAAGTCTGTATATGAAAGAGGTAGACCCCAACTATAAAGATAATTAACTAATAATATCTTTCCATTTTAATATTTTTTCATTATCTAAGTTTTTTTGTAATACCGTTTCTTTTTCATTATTATCTAATAAATGAAATTTCCAAAAAGCTACATCTATCTTTAAGCTATCAATTACAAACTCACAAGCTTCTATAGCGTTTGCACGATGAGAAGAAGCAGTAATTACTAAGACAATTTTTTCTCCTAAATCTAATTTTCCTATTCGGTGGATTATTAAACATTCATTTAGTTTCCAACTACTTAATGCTTTGCTTCTAATTTTTTTAAGCTGAGCTAATGCTAATTCTTCATAACACTCCAAATAAATTCCTTTTATTTTCTTATTTGATGAGCTTAAATCAGATCTAACTGTTCCCAAGAAGAAACTGTATGCACCATTTGTATCGGATGAAACACATTTAAATTCTGTTTCTAGATCAAAACTATCATTAGTTATTTTAATCATTATCCACCTGTAACGGGAGGTAACAAAGCTAATATATCACCATTATTTAGTGTTTGATTGTCATCATTTATTTCCGTCAAGTTTAAAAAATATTTTACGCTCTTATCTTCAAATATTTCTTGAAATACAGGGTCTTTTGAAATGAGAATATTTTTCAATTCTTTAAAACTTATTGTTTGATTTAATTCAATTAAGTCATGACTTTTTTTAAGTTTAACTCTTATCCAAGAAAAATATTTTAATGTAATATTCAAATATGTTTAAGACCTTTTGCAACATAATTATATCCAGATAACAAAGTAATTATAGCGGCTAGCCATAATGTTACTAAGCCTAAATTCCAAAGAAAATCATTTAATTCAAAACCCAATCCTATTATGAGAATAGATAAGCTAACCATTTGAAATGTAGTTTTATATTTAGCTAGTTTGCTCACTGGCATATCAGTATTTAGTTTAGCTAAAAATTCTCTTAAACCAGAAATTGCAATTTCTCTTAATAATATAATTAAGGCTGGAATAACATGAATGTCCGCAATTACTCTTGTGTCTATCAACACTATAATGACAGCTGCTATTAAAAGTTTATCAGCTATAGGATCAAGTAAAGTACCAAGCTTAGATGATTGATTTAACGTTCTGGCTAAATACCCATCAAAATAATCAGAAATAGAAGATATTATAAAAAGTAAGCCTGCGATAAGAACCACTTTAGAATTATCAGAGAACAGTAAATATAAAATTATGGGAATTAAAATAATTCTTACAAAAGTTATAATATTTGGAATGGTATAAATTTTAGCCATTTATCTTATCCAATATAGCCTTAATATTTTTCGAATTTAATCCTTTTATTTGAGTTAACTCATCTTTGTTAGCTTTCTTTAGATTTTGAACACTTCCAAAAAAATTAATGATCCTCATTTTTTTTATTTTCCCAATGCCAGATATATCATCTAAAAAACTTGTTTTTAGGGAGTCGGACATCCTTTTCATGCTATTCTTTTTTGATAATTTGTGAGCCTGATCTCTCATTTTTTGGATAAAACCTTCTATTTGAGGGCTATCCTTCAAAGATAGATTTTTTTCACTTAGAGTATGATATCTGTCAAATCTAAAATCTCTTTTAAAACCTTTAGACACCCCAATTAACTTTATACTTTCACTAATACTGCTTTCATCAATAATTTCTTTGCAAATTTTCAAATAAGGTTGACCCCCGTCAATAATTATTAAATCTGGTAAAATTTTATCATCTTTGGAGAAACGAGATTTAAACACCTTTCGCATTAAATCTGCATCACCAAATTTTTTTAAATCATAATCTTTAAATTTATACGTTCTAGAGTCTTTTATACTAAAACCCTCTTCATTAAATACTACATAGGATGCCACAGCATAGTTGTTACCAAAAAAACTATTATCATAGGCTTCAACACGTTCAATTTTGTTATTCATATTAAACCTATTTTTTATTAAAGTTAAAATTTCTTGATTATTAATAAACTTTTGTTTTTGAAGATTTACTTCTTTATCATTTCTTTTTGCGGTAAGTTTCGAAATTTTCTGAACACCATTAATTTTGCTACTTTTTAGAAATACATCAATTTTATAATTATCTCTCATAATTGACTTTAATTCATAATATCCATTAATTTTTTTTGAAATTACTATTTTATTAGGTCTAAAGTTCTTTAAGTAAAATTGTATAATTAAAGAAGTAAGGTCTATATCATCTTCAAACTTTTCAGAATAGTAAATTAAATTCCCACCAAGATATCGCCCATACCTTATGAAACCAATGTATATTGAGAAATGTTTTTTATCATCAATATGGATATAGTCATAATTTGTATCTTGAGTACTGATTTTCACTTCTTCTCTGATGATAAAATTTAAAGATTGTATACTATCTCTTAGCTCTGCTGCCTTTTCATAGTTTTGACTTTCACTAAAATAAACCATTTGTTTTTCTAATTTATCAAATATTTTTTTTTGACCTCCTTGAAAAAATTTAACTGTATCATCAACTTGATTTTTGTATTCATTTTGACTTACTTTATTTACGCATGGAGCGGAGCATTGTTTTAAGTCATAAAGTAGACATGCCCGTTTTCTATTTTTAAATTCTAAGTCACTACAACTCCTTAACTTAAAAGATTTCTGTAAGATTTTTATGACTTTGTCTGTTTTTAACGCAGAGGTAAATGGACCAAATACTTTATCTTCATTAGAAAATTCATTTCTAAATCTAGTCAGTCTTGGAAAGTCACCTTTAGTAATTTTAATTAATGGAAAGCTCTTATCATCTTTTAAACGAATATTATATCTCGGTGAAAATTTCTTGATAAGTAAAGCCTCTAATAATAATGCATTTCTTTCAGACTCTGTTAGCTCAAAATCAATATTTACTGTTTGTGATACCATTTTTTGAAGTCTTCTTGGAAGTTTCGGTAGATTACTGTAATTAGATAATCTCCTTTTGATATTAATAGCTTTTCCTATATAGATCGGGTTATCTTTTTTATTTTTAAAAAGATAAACACCTGAACTTTGAGGTGCATCTTTTATTCTGTTTTTAAGAATTTCTAGCCCAATCATAAGTCTATATTACAGACATTTTATAAATCACAAAAAAAAATTAATGAGTTTCCAATCAGAAAATAGATAGTATAAATAACTAAATATCAAATTAAAACATGGACTGGGATAAACTTAAAATTTTTCATAATGTTGCACTAGATCTTAATATTTCAGAAGCAGCTAATAAAATGAATATAAGCCATTCATCTATAAGTAGACAGATTAGTTCACTAGAGAGAGATTTGAAAGTATCACTATTTAAAAGACATGCCAGAGGATTAACATTGACTGAACAAGGTAAAATTTTATTCAAAACAGCACATGATATATTTGGAAAGATAGCTTTAACTGAGTCTCAATTAACTTCCTCTAAAGAAAAACCTACGGGCTCACTACACATAGCTGCCACTGTTGCCTTTGGTACCACATGGCTTGCCCCAAGAATAGCAAAGTTTTCAAACTCATATCCTGATATTGACATTTCCATAAGAATTGAAAATAAGTATACAGATCTTTCCTTAGGTGAAGCTGATGTGGCTTTACGATTAAAAGAGCCTACACAAATGGATTTAATTCGTTTTCCTTTGTATGAGTTTCAATTTAAAATTTACTCCTCACCAGAATACATTGAAAAATTTGGTATACCAAAAAGTGTAAGTGATTTATCAAAACATACAATAATTGCTTTTGGTCATGATGTTGAGCCATCTATACCCGATGTAAACTGTATTTTGGATTTAATTCCTAAATCAAAAAAACCCAAGACCATTTATATATCTAATATGTATGGAGTTATGAGAGCTATTGGTGGAGGAGCGGGCATTGGTGCCTTACCAGAATATATGAAAATATCTAATAACAATCTTGTTCCTATTTTACCTAATGCAAATACTCCAAAAACAATCATTTATTTTACTTATCCACCTGAATTGAAGGGTTCTAAAAAAATTGAAGCTCTCAGAGATTTTTTAGTGAGAGAGGTAAATAAAGAAAAAAAAGTTTAGTCTTTTTTTATAAATTTCTTATTACAATAGTTGCACACTATTTCTTTTTTTTTACCAAATTTAAAATAAACAGCAGGATGACCTAAATCACCACTTCCACCGTCGCACATTACTATATCAGTATTTTTTGAAACATATTCGATGGGGTCTGCTATTTTGTTTTGATCACTCATAATGAAACGAGTTCTGAGACTAAATTCGTATATTTTTTTGGGTCGTCAAGACTTTCACCTTCCATTAGTTTTGCGTGATCATAAAGAATTTCACAGAATTTGTCTTTTTGATTTTTATCTAAAGATTTTAATTTATTAACTAATTCATGATTGATATTTATCTCTAAAATTCTTTTTTCATCAGAAATATTTTGATTATTAGCGGCCATCAGTTTTTTTAAATGCATATCCATATCGTTCTCATCAGCTACTAAACATGAAGCACTTGTAGTTAGTCTTTTAGAAATTTTTACATCTTTAACTTTATCTTTCAGATTGTCTTTTAAAAAACCAACAAAATCTTTGTCTTCCTTTGGCTCTTCTTTGTCTTTTTTTGACTCTTTTTTATCCTCAATATCTACTTCACCTTTAGTAATAGATGTAAATTCATAATCTTTGAATTTCATTTTCATTGGCATCCAGAATTCGTCGACTGGATCCGTAGTTAACAAAACATTTATTTTTTTATTTTTAAATAGTTCCATTTGAGGGCTATTAATGAGGTTTTCCTTGTTTTCGCCAGAAATATAATAGATTTTCTTTTTATCGTTTGAAAAATCATTTACGTATTGATCTAAAGTTATCATCTCTTCTTTCTCAGAGCAGTTAAAAGTTGAAAACTCAAATATTTGATCATGAAAGTCATTAAATTCATAGAGTCCCTCTTTTAAAACGGGCCCAAAATTCTTCCAAAAATCTTTAAATTCATCTGGCTTCTTTTTTTTTAATTCAAGAATTTCTTTGAGAGCTCTTTTTGTAATAGCATTAGATATTTTATTAATTACGGCATTATTTTGTAAAATTTCTCTTGAAATATTTAAACTAAGATCTTCTGTGTCTACCACACCTGGCACAAATCTAAGCCAAGCTGGAATTAATGCATCTAACTTATCAGAAATAAATACTTTATTAACATATAGCTTTAACTTGTTTTTGCGATCTGGATGGTAAAGATCTTGAGGCTGCGATTTTGGTAAATATAAAAGGGCAGTATAATTTACAACTCCCTCAGCTTTAAAGTGAATAGTTGTTAAAGGCTCATCATAATAATTTGAAACTTGATTATAAAAAGATTTATAGTCATCTTTTTTAATTTTTGATTTATCTTTTAGCCAAATGGCTTCAGCAGAGTTTACTTGTTCTTCAGTTTTATCATCTTTTTTCTTATCATTTTTATCTTCTTCGGATGTTACAAAAATGGGGAAAGGAACAAAATCAGAATACTTTTTTATTATTTCCTCTATTTTATATTTACTTAAAAACTCTTTCTCATCCTTCTTAATTGATAACGTAATTTCAGTTCCAATTTCATTGTATTCCGTTTCCTCAATTGAAAATGTACCTTTACCATCTGAAGTCCAAAGGTAACCACTGGATGAGTCATATTTTTTTGATCTAACTACTACTTGATCTGAAACCATAAATGATGAATAGAATCCAACTCCAAATTTACCTATTTGATTGATATCTCCCTTTTTATCACCCATCTTTTTAATAAACTCTTCCGTGCCAGATTTAGCTATTGTGCCTAAATTTGATTGCATATCTTTATCATCCATGCCAATCCCATTATCTTTAATTGAGATAGTTTTATTTTTTTCATTAAGATGAATTCGAATTTGGAATTTATTTGTTTTAGGAGCTTTGGAGTCAGTCTGACTAACATATCTAAGCTTTTCGCAAGCATCTGATGAATTTGATATTAATTCACGTAAAAATATTTCCTTTTCGGTATAGAGTGAATTAGCAACTATATCTAGGAGCTTTGATACTTCAGTTTCAAATTTTACAGTTTTCTTTTCCGCTTGTTGTTTAGTCATTTTTTTTTAATATCCTTATTATAAGTAATGTTTACCAATGATAATACTGAGTGTTCTACAAAAATTTCTGTCATTTCACAAAGTAAATTTGATAAATGGCTGTTAACACAATCATCTTTTACTAAAAATTGGGCTTTATCTAATAATTTCAAGGCAGAATCAGGAAAAATTCTCAAAATTCCCTATGAGGACGGAAGATTGAAAGAGGTCATATTAGGAGAGGGCGCAGATAAAAACCTAGAGGCAATTAGTGCTTTTTCTGCATCTAACATTGGTAACTATTATATCTCTTGTAAATTTGCCAAATCAAAGGAGTCTGAAATATACAAAGCATGGGCTTGGGGCAACTATAATTATCAGTCTAAATCTAAAAAAAATTTATTATACGTAAAGGAACAAAAGGAATTAGAGTTTTTAACTTTTTACTCAGATTGTATTAATCTTTCAAGAGACTTGATAAATAGCCCTGCAAATAAATTAAACCCATCAATTTATTACTCAAAAATTAAAAATAATAATTTGTTTAAAAGTTTTAATTTTATTGATTACACTGAAAAAGAAATAAATTCAAATTTTCCTTTGACATGTGCTGTTGGTAAATCTTCCTCTTCAAAACCAAAAGTGATTGAAATAACAAATCGAAAACTTTCAAAAAAAGATAAACCATTGGTTATTATTGGAAAAGGCGTTACATTTGACACAGGTGGTGTAAACATAAAACCAGGTAGCTCAATGAGAAATATGAAAAAAGACATGGGAGGATCTGCTATCGCTATATCATTATTTTTGTTAGCAAATTATTTTTTAAAAAAAACTAAAATTGTTTTAATTGCCCCAATCGCTGAAAATGCAATATCATCCAAATCAATGAGACCTGGTGATGTATATTCATCCGTATCAGGAAAGTCTGTGGAAATTGCCCATACAGATGCTGAGGGAAGACTTTTGTTAGCAGATGCAATAGAAAAAGCTTCTTCTTATAACCCATGTATGATTATTGATTTTGCAACGCTTACTGGAGCAGCAAGAGTAGCTCTGGGTGAAAACCTTCCTGCTTATTTTTGTAATAATGAAACATTTGCAAAAAAAATCGAAAATTTAAATAAAGAAAAATTGAGATGTTGGAGATTACCCTTGTACTCTCCTTACTTGTCTAAAATTAAATCTCAAGTAGCAGATCTTAGTAATGCATCTTTAGATGGTATGGCTGGTTCTATTACGGCAGCACTTTTTCTTCAAGAATTTTTAAAATCTCCGAATATACCTTGGTTTCACTTTGACACCTTTGCTTGGTCTCAAGACTCCAAAGGAGCTGCATTACAGGGATTAGATATAATGAGTGATTTTTTAAGGAAAAATTTTAATTAGTGAAGTACTTACTGATATTTTTTCTATTATTATCAGGTTGTATTACAACCGATAGGTCTTTTAACACAGCAAATATTTGCGATATTTTCAAAACAAATCCTAAATGGAAATCATATGCAGAAAAAACAAAAGAAAAATGGGGAGTTCCAGTTAGTTTGCAATTAAGCTTTATTAAACAAGAGTCCTCTTTTGAAAGAACTGCAAGGCCTCCGAGGAAAAAGGTATTGGGTTTTATACCTGGTTTAAGGCCATCAAGCGCTTATGGTTACAGTCAGGCCTTAGATGGAACATGGGAAGAGTATAAAGTTTCAACAAAAAACTATAATGCCGATAGAAAAAATTTTAGAGATGCTAGTGATTTTATAGGTTGGTATGTTGATGGAAGTTACCGTCTGTTGAAAATTGATAAAAGTGATGTTTACAATCATTACCTTGCTTACCATGAGGGCAAGGGTGGGTATCAAAAAAAATCTTATAACAAAAAAAAATGGCTTTTAGAGGTGGCAAAAAAAGTAGAACGTCAAGCTAATGATTATTCTAATCAAATAACAAAATGTAATTTTCATAAAAATAGTGTGTTTTAATTGTTACAAAAATCAGATCTTATAAATTATTTCTACTCCAATTTTACTGATCCTGAGTATAAAGGCATTGGAACTGAACATGAAAAATTTATCTTTTATAAAGATAATAAAAGATTTCAATTTGATGGAGAGGTAAGTATACAAAATTTATTTCAATTTTTCTTATCAAAGGGTTGGCAAAAAAAAGAATACAATAGTTTCAATCAATTAATATCTTTGTCTAAAAATGGTGCTAGCATTACTTTAGAGCCAGGGTGTCAACTAGAATTATCTGGTAAAATTTTAAAGAATGTTCATCAAACATGTACGGAGTCTTATGAACATTTAAGAGAATTAAAAGAATATGCCGAATTGAATAAATTATGCATTTTAGGACTGGGATTTGATCCAATAAGTAAATTAGAGGATTTAACTTTTATCCCAAAAGAGCGTTATAAAATTATGAGTGAATATATGCCCAAAGTTGGCTCAAGAGGATTAGATATGATGACCCGAACATGTACTGTTCAAGCAAATTTAGATTATTTTAATGAAACAGATCTAATTAAAAAATTTGTTGTTTCTAATAGAATTCAACCAATAGTTATGGGTATATTTTGTAATTCGCCCTTTCGTGAGTCGAAATATAATAATTTAGTGAGTAATCGAATTTATACATGGCAAGACACTGATGATCAAAGATGTGGAATAAAAAGATCATTTCTGAACAAGAATTTTTCTATTGAGGAATATGTTGACTTTGTTTTGGAAGTAAAAAACTATTTTTTAAAGATCAATGGAAAACAATATGACACAACAGATTATACTTTTAATGAATTGTTAACTAAAAACACTGCAAATAAAGACCTTTCAAATTACAACATATCAATACAAGATTGGATAAATCATCTCTCCACAATTTTTACAGAGGTAAGATTAAAGTCATATATAGAACTTAGAGGTGCAGACGCTGGGAAATGGGAAATGATTTGCGCTCTTCCAGCATTTTGGGTTGGCATACTTTATGATGATGAAAATCTTGAACATCTTTGGAAAGAAACTAGTTCGTGGCAAGAGAATGATATTTTAAATTTGTATCTAGAGGTTCCTTATAAAGGATTAAACAGTAACTTTATTAATTCGCCCTTATATGAGCATGGTAAAAACCTTCTTAACCTCGCTAACAAGGGATTAGAAAAAAGAGGATATTTAAATTCTGAAGGAAGAGATGAAAGTATTCATCTTGAAAAATTATATAATATTGTTGAAAAACAAAAAAATCCTGCAGATTTGTTAATTGAAGAGTTTAAGGATAAAAAAGATATATTATCATTATTAAATAATACCTATTATTGAATTTGCTATGAAATTTCTTTTTCAAATGGATGATCCCAAAAAAATAAATATTAACGAGGACTCTACTTATATGTTAATCAAGGAGTCTTTAAATAGAGGAATAGATTGTTATTATAATGATCCAAGATGGGTATTTAGTGAGATTAATAAAGTCAATAAAATTAAATCTCACGTTTCTAGATTAAGTTTGAAAAAAAATAATCAGCTTTCGTATCAAAGAAAGATCCTAAAAGAAATTGATTTAGAACAGATGAATGCCATTTTTATTCGACAAGATCCACCCTTCGACTTAAATTATATTTCTAATACCTATTTATTAGATCAATTAAAAAAACCTTTAATTTTAAATAATTCAAAGGAGATTAGGAACTTCCCAGAAAAACATATTATGATGAACTTCCCAGAATTAACTCCCCCGACGTTAATATCATCAAATATAGAAGCCATCATAAAGTTTATAAAGAAGAATAAAGAGGTTATTATAAAACCCGCTTATGGAAATGGAGGATTAGGAATTCAAAAAATTAGCCATAATAAGACTAATCTCAGCACGTTCTTAAAAAATTACATAAAAAAATTTTCGAATTGCCCAGTAATTATTCAAAGATTCCTTAAAAATTTCAAAAAAGGAGATAAAAGAATTATTCTTATAAACGGGGACATTGCTGGAGCTGTATTAAGAGTGCCTAGAACTAATAGCATAAAGGCAAATTTTCATGCAGGTGGAAGGGCAGTAGAAACCAATATCACTGACAAAGATAAGTACATTTGTAAAAAAATAAAATCATTTTTGGTGAAAAAAAAATTATTTTTTGTTGGTATTGATGTGATAGATGGCTATTTAACAGAAATAAATATTACCTCTCCTACTGGAATTCAAGAAATCAACAGATTAAATAAAAGTAAGATTGAAAAAGATATTATTGATTTTGTTTTAAGATCACTGAAATAAATTTTCAAAAAGCTTATTTATATTTTTTTGAATTAAATCTTCTATAGGTTTTTTTACAGTCCCATCAGGTATGACTCTTTCATAGGAATAATTTCCATTTTGATATTTTATAACAAAATCCTCATTGTCAATAATATCAAAAATTTTAATTTTAAAATTATTCAAAGCTAATTCTAATTCTGCCTCTAAAGTCTCTCCGTCTGGTGATGTTAAAATTAAGTTTTTAATTTTCAATTCATTCAAATTATTATTTGAAATTTGTCCAGAAATAGAACTACTTTGATTAATGAAAGAATTTGCTAGTGTGTTTAATAATTCATTAATTTGTTCAAAATCCTCAATATCTTGAGATAGAGATTGAATAAATAAAACTAGTGCAAATTCCTCTTCAGTAATATTAACATTAATATCACCATCTATGTTTCCAGATATATTTTTAATATTTTTAAGATTAACAGGTTCAGAAATATCTAAAGATAGATTAATTTTTCCTTTAATACGAGATGTATTTAAAAATAAACGATCAAAATTAGATAAATTTAAATCATTTAATTTGACTGTACCAGTAAACATCTGATTTTTAATTGATCCAGAAATATTTGAAATTTTATCTTTATTTATTAAATCTAAATTTTCTATCAAAAATAGATCATTGACTGGATCAACGTATAAGTTTGACTCTAAATAATCAAAGTCAACAAGATCCGCAATATTCGTAAAATCTTCTTCAGTTAATTCAGAGATAATATTTAATAGTTTTGTTTTATTTAAATTTTCAATTCCAATATTCAAAGAGGCATTATTAAAATTATTAAGATCTAAATTACCGTCAATCAATAAATTCGAACCTTCCAAATTAATAAATTGAAGATCTTCAATAGCTAAATTTGAGCCATTTATAAGGCCTCTCGCGTTGATATGTTCAGTATTTAATGTTTTTAATAATCTAATTAATGAGTTAGATGGAATTAACTCAAATTGTCTAAACCTGTTTAATTGAATATCTAATTGTAGACTATTGATATCATCAAGCCCATAAGTGCCGCTAATTTGAATAATATTTTCATCCTTATTAGTTATATTTATTTGATCAATTGTAAAAATATTATTTGCGAAATTGCTGGATAATTCAATTTCATCAAATTCAAATTGCTTTACTAATTCCGAATAAGGTAAAAATTCTAATAATACTGATAAGTCATCTTTGGAATTAGAGTTAAGACTAGCATTAAAGTTAGCATTATAAAAATCAAGATTTTCAATAGTTGCGTTTAAATCTAAGTTTGTTCCTTGATCAGAGACATACAAGATTTTATTTATAGTTAAATTATTTGAATTGTAGTTTAAATCAAAAGTTTCAATTATTCCTTGAGGAATGTCTATAATTTCATTGAAAATATTTATATTACGAATCATTTGAAATAAATTATCTGAAGAGATATTTTGACCTCTAATTGATAAATCAGAGTTAATGAAATTGCTTAAATTGATATTCCCCTCAATACTAATTTGTGATTTGTCAGCTAAAGTAATAACTAGGTCTTCAATATTTAAATTTTCTTTTACATATTCACCTTTTATGTCAAGACTTTGAAAATTTATTTTTTTTAAAACCTTCTGGTAATTTTCCCCTAAAAGTAATACTAGTTCATCTATTTCAAGATTTTCTATGGAAAAATCAATTTTATTTATATCTGAGTCAGTTGTATAAATATCAAAATATAAATCAGAGCCTTTATATTTAAATTTATTTGATATTATTCTTGTATTATTGCCCTCGTTAGAGATCTTTAATTTTAAATTATCGATATCACCCTCTAGTAAAATCGCATTTTTAACAAAATTTGAATTTATATTTTCTATTCTTGCTTGGTTGAGTGTAATTGATATATCCTCTGCGTTAAAAATAGATCTAGAAATTTCAATATCAGAAGCTGCAAAATCAGTTTGGATTAAATAATGATTAATCTTGAAATTTGAATTATCTATAGAGAGAATTGGTTTAGGCATAATTTTTAAAGTTTGATTTGATAAACTGTTCAATGTAACTAAACCTTTAGTTTCTCTTTCGACCATTTCTTGAGATAAAATATTCATTGGCAATCTTAGAAAACTAAGTCCAAATAAAATCACTAAAATTAAAAGTATTGCTATGGGTATTAGGACTTTTAATTTTTTCATTTATTCATTCTATAAATATAGGAACACAAAATAGATCATATAGGCTAATATAAAGCCAAGAGAAATTAATTTTCCAGCTAATTTTAAAGAAATAATTATAAAAAATAATAAAGAAGTCACTAAAAATAGCCATTTATCAATTTGACCAAGTAATTCATAAAAATTTATACTTCCATTGATTAGCACAGCAATAATTGTTATTCCAAATATGTTGGCTATATTTGATCCGAGAATATTTCCAATTGCCAAATTATTTTGTTTTTTCACAATTGATAAAATTGTTGCAATTACCTCAGGCAAAGAAGTACCAAAAGCAACAATTGTTATTCCAATAGTAGTTTCTGCAACACCAAATATGCTAGTTAGACCTTTCGCATAAACAATAAAATACTTAGAACTAAAAAATAAAGCTATAAATGCTAATATTATTTTTAAAATAATAAAAAAAGATGAAGAATGTGTTATCTCGGATGTTGTGTTAGTTTCATCAATTGGTTTTTTTAATTCAAAATAAATAAAAAAACAAAGTAACCCAAAAATTAAAACACCGTACATGTAGCCAATATTAAAATTAAATATTATGAAAATAAAAAAAACGATTGAAAAAATTAAAAAAAATAAAAAAGTACTTTTATCCCTTTTATCAGTTACTAACCTAGTAATGGGATATAACATGATACCCCCTACCAATAAGATATTTGCAATATTACTTCCAACAAGATTACCTGCTACTATTCCAACGGAATTTAACTTTAATGCTTGAAATGTTGCTGCAAACTCAGGGAGGGAAGTGCCAATAGCTATAATAAATATTCCAACAAGGATTGGCCTAATTTTATAAACGTGTGAGATTAATATTGAATTTTTTATTGCAAAATCACATGACCATATTAATAGAGCAAGACTTATTAATAATCCTAATAAACTCTCAATCAATTCACACCCATTTGATCTTTTTTAAGTTTCCGTATCTCATCTCTGAACATTGCAGCTTTTTCAAAATCTAAATTTTCAGCTGCAGATAACATTTTTTTCTCTAATTTTTGAACATGTTTTTCAAATTTATTAGGACTCAATTTATCAATTTCATATGTACCCACAGTATAGCTATCTTTTTCATAGATGCTCTCGATAATTTCACCAATATTTCTTTTCACTGATTGAGGGGTAATGTTATTTTTCTTATTAAATTCAATTTGTTTATTTTTTCTGTATTCTGTTTCCTCAAGAGCTGCTTTAATACTTTTAGTTAATACATCTGCATATAAAATCACCTTTCCATCTATATTTCTGGCTGCACGACCTATAGTTTGGACCAAACTAGTTTTTGACCTTAAATAACCCTCTTTGTCAGCGTCAAGAATGGCTACTAAACCACACTCAGGAATATCTAGTCCTTCTCTGAGTAAATTAATACCAATTAAAATATCAATCTCCCCAATTCTTAAAGAGCGAATAAGTTTTATTCTATCAATTGTCTCAACATCAGAGTGCATATATTCAGCCTTTAAATTATGTTCTTTTAAGTAATTGGTTAAGTCCTCGGCATTTTTTTTTGTAAGAGTTGTAATTAATACTCTATTTTTATTATTCAGTGTTATTTTAATTTCACCCATCAAATCTTCCACTTGATTGATAGTTGTTTTGATCACACACTCAGGATCAATTAGACCTGTGGGTCGTATGATTTGTTCAACATACTCATTTTCGACTTCATTCAATTCCCATGGGCCAGGTGTTGCAGATAAAAAAATAGTGGGGGGACGCATCATATTCCATTCTTCAAAAGTTAAAGGTCGATTATCCAATGCAGATGGAAGTCTAAATCCATAATCTGATAAAGTTTTTTTTCTAGATCTGTCACCTTTATACATTCCATTTATTTGAGGTACGGATACATGAGACTCATCAATTATAAGAAGCGAGTTTTCTGGAATAAACTCGTATAGAGTTGGTGGTGCTTCACCAGGTTGTCTTCCACTTAAATATCTCGAATAATTCTCAATTCCTGAACATGTTCCCGTTGCTTGTATCATTTCCAAATCAAAATTAGTTCTCTCTTTTAATCTTTGAAATTCAAGCAACTTTTTTTCCTTATCAAACTCCTCTAGTCTTATTTTTAAATCTTTCTTAATTTCTTTAATAGCGTTCTCTAATCGTGGCTTTGGAGTAATGTAATGACTATTTGCAAAGATTTTTACTTCTTCGAAGCTTTGAATAAATTCACCTGTGAGAGGATCAAACTCTTTAATATCTTCCACCTCGTCTCCAAAAAAACTTATCCTCCAAGCTATATCCTCTAAATGCGCAGGAAAAACATCAACCCGATCCCCAGTTACTCGAAACATTCCTCTTCTAAAATCAATATTATTTCTTTTATATTGTAACTCTACTAATTCTCTCAGGAACTCCATTAAATTAATGTTCTGTCCTTTTTTTATTTCTAAAGTCATTTTAGAGTAAGAGTCAACGGACCCGATGCCATATATACATGAAACACTTGCTACAATAATTACATCTTCTCTTTCTACTAATGATCTTGTTGCTGAGTGTCTAAAACGATCTATTTGCTCATTTATAGAGGACTCTTTTTCTATGAATGTATCTGATCGAGGTACATAAGCTTCTGGTTGATAATAATCATAATAACTCACAAAATACTCAACTGCATTTTTAGGAAACAATACTTTTAACTCCTCATATAATTGCGCAGCCAAGGTCTTATTTGGAGCCATAATCAATGTTGGTCTGTTATATTTTTCAATAACATTTGCAATTGTAAATGTTTTTCCAGAGCCGGTTACACCCAATAATACCTGGCTTTGTTTCCTTTTTTCTAAACCATCAATCAATTTTTTAATTGCTTGAGGCTGATCTCCTTTAGGTTTATTTTCACTTACTATTTTAAATGGCATACTTGTAGAAATTTATAAATAAGTTTATAGATAACTAAATAAAAAAAATGATTTCAAATAGAGTAAATAACATAAAACCATCATTAACAATAGCCACCAATATGAAGGCCCAGGAACTGAAAAGAGCTGGTAAGGATGTGATTGTTTTAGCAGCCGGAGAACCAGATTTTGATACACCTGATCACATTAAAAGCGCAGCTATTGCGGCGATAAATAAGGGTTTTACTAAGTATGTACCAGGTAAAGGAACACCAGACTTGCAGGTCGCAATTCAAAAAAAATTTCAAAGAGATAATAACTTAGATTATGAACTTGGTAATATTACAGTTGGAGTTGGTGGAAAGCATATAATTTATAATGCTTTCTCAGCAACTATTAATCAAGGTGATGAAGTTATAATCCCTGCTCCATATTGGGTGAGTTACCCCGATATTGTAATTTTAAATGATGGAAGGCCTATCATAGTTGAGTGTGGTGAGCAAAATGGTTTTAAAATCACACCTGAGGATTTGGAGAAAAATATATCTTCAAAAACAAAATGGCTGATGCTAAATAGCCCAAGTAATCCGACTGGATCTATGTATACCAAAGATGAATTGGTGGCTATAGGAGATGTTCTTAAAAGTTATGAAAATATTTATATTTTATCAGATGATATTTATGAAAAGATCGTTTACGACACTAATGAGTTCAAAACAATAGCTGAAGTTTGCCCATTTTTAAAAGAAAGAACGTTAACGATGAATGGATTATCCAAGTCTTATTGTATGACAGGCTGGAGAGTAGGCTACGCAGCAGGTCCAGTCAGTCTCATCAATGCAATGAACAAAGTTCAATCACAAAACGTATCTTCAACAGCATCAATATCAATGGCGGCTTCTGTTGAGGCATTAAATGGAGATCAAAGTTTTATCATATCAAACAATGAATCTTTTCTTAGAAGGCGTAATTTAGTTGTAAAACATTTAAATGAAACACCTGGATTGTCTTGCAGAACTCCAGAAGGTGCTTTTTACGTTTTTGCTTCATGTAAAGGGGTTTTAGGTAAGACAACGGAGTCTGGTAAAAAACTCTTAACTGATGGTGACTTTATGGATTATCTTCTTGAAGAGGTGGGTGTTGCAGGTGTACAAGGTTCTGCATTTGGACTAGAGGGTTTCTTTAGAATATCTTATGCAACCTCTGACTCAATATTAGAGGATGCTTGCCAAAGAATTAAAACTGCTTGTTCTAAATTAAGTTAATTTACTATTAGAAATAATTTTAGCTATTCGAAGAATGTTTGTATTTCCAACTTTCCCAAAAGGTACTCCAGCTGTGATTATTATTTTTTCACCATGTTTTA
>CACDXE010000006.1:0-78376 GCA_902556735.1 uncultured Alphaproteobacteria bacterium
AGTATTGTTTTTAGCTCAACTACTGAAGCTTTAAGGAGAATTGAAGTTAAGAGTGAGGTGATGACCACAATAGAAAAAGTGTTGGTCAAAGCAGGATCTAAAATAAAAAAAGGTCAGCATATAGTTGAATTAGACGATTATAAAACGAACGCTGATTTATATAAATTAAATTTATTGTCTCAAAGTGAATTTGACAAATATGCTCTTTTTGCACCTTTTGGTGGAATACTTTTAGATGGTCACAAGATTGCTGGAGAGCTTGTGATGCCTGGAGAAAAAGTCTACGAAATTATAGATTTAAGCTCGTTAAAAATATTTGGTTACATTAATGAAAATGAGATTCTAGATATATCCTTAGAAAATGAAGTTGAGGTGACAATACTTGGTGAAAAAGTTAATGGCACAATTGACTACATTTCTCCTATTTCGGATCCGGAGACAAAAACTTTTGAAATTGTTGTTAAAGTTGAAAATAAAGATCTTAGGTATAAAGATGGATTATCATCAATAATTTCTATAGTTAAAGGAAATGTTCTTGCGCATAAAATTTCTCCCTCAATCCTTGCTTTAGGAAACTCAGGAGAGTTAGGTGTAAAAGTCATAGGTTCTGATAATACAGTACAATTTAAAAAAATTAACGTTATAGAGGATACCTCTGATTACATGTTGGTCTCTGGCTTAAGTCAAAAAGAAAAAATTATAATTGTTGGACAGCAATACGTTTCTTCGGGAGAAAAAGTTAATTTTAATTAATCATGAGCTTGGTTAACTTAGCAAGTCAATACTACAGAACTACAATCTCCATTTTCCTATTTGTTATAGTTAGTGGATCACTTGTGTTTAATAATATCCCTAAAGAGTCATCCCCAGATGTAAGTTTGCCTTATATATATGTATCTCTTGGTTTAACAGGAATATCTCCAGAGGACTCTGAAAAACTTTTAATAAAGCCTGTTGAAGATGAAGTTTCAAATATCGAAGGAAAAAAAGAAATGACTAGCACTTCTTATCAAGGAGGTGGAAATGTCTTATTAGAGTTTGATGCTGGGTTTGATCCTGATCAAGCACTTTTAGACACTAGAGAACAAGTTGACAGAGCAAAATCAGATCTACCTGATGATGCAGATGAGCCAAAGGTAAGTGAAGTCAATATAAGCTTATTTCCTATCTTAGTGGTATCAATAAGTGGGGATATGTCTGAGTTTTTACTGAAGAAAATTTCAAACGACCTAAAAGACAAAATTCAATCTTTACCAAATGTTTTAGAGGTAAATATTGGTGGTGAAAGAGAAGAGCAATTAGACATTGTTATTGACCAGAATAAAATTGAAGCTTATGGATTAAACTTAAATGAAATATTAAATTTTGTAAGATCTAATAACCAAATAGTTTCTGCTGGAAATCTTGATACAGGAGATGGAAGGTTTGTAATTAAAATTCCTGGTTTATATGAAAGTCTTAATGATGTTTTTAACACACCAATAAAAGTTAATGATAAAAAGACGATTAAATTTAAAGATATTGCTCAACTAAAAAGAACTTTTAAAGATCCAGAAAAATTTGCTCGCTTAAATAATGAGTCTGCATTCACTCTGGAGATATCAAAAAGAATTGGGGCAAACATCGTAGAGACTGTTGATCAGATAAAACAATTAGTAAAGGAAGAACAAAAAATTCTTCCTTCAAAGGTTAATATTACTTTTTCTGGTGATGAGTCTGTAAACATTAAAAGTATGCTAGGAGATCTCCAAAATAATGTAATTTTTTCAATTATTCTTGTTATGAGTGTGGTTGTTATCTTTCTTGGTATAAGGTCAAGTTTACTAGTAGGTTTAGCTGTACCGGGTTCTTTTTTATCATCTATTTTAATCCTTTATTCACTTGGCTTTACAATCAATATGGTTGTTCTGTTTGGGTTAATTCTGTCAGTTGGGCTACTTGTTGATGGGGCTGTGGTTGTAGTTGAATATGCGCAAAGAAAAATACAAGAAGGTATGGGACTTGCAGAGTCATATATAAAGGCTGCATCAAGAATGTCACTTCCTATTATGGCTTCAACTTTTACTACTATAGCAGCATTTATTCCTTTGTTATTTTGGCCAGGCACAACTGGTGGTTTTATGAAGTATATACCTATAACAGTAATATCTGTTTTAGGTTCTAGTTTAGCAATGGCATTAATAGTTATTCCTATAATTGGAACTCAGGCCTATAAAATTAAAAATCTTTTTTTCTTCTTTATTATACCTTTAATTCTATTTGGCATAATTAATTTTGTTGCATTTAATTTTTTATCTCAGTTAGAATTTGATAGCTATATTAATATCGGTGCAAAAGCTATAATAACAATTTCAATTGGTGTCGTTTTGTTTTTTATTTTTAGGTATATAAAAAATAAAGGTTTTTTTCAGAAAATGATTATTCCTAGAATTAATGCTGATGATGACGAAGACTTAACTGATATAAAAAAAGTAGGTTTTTTTACTAAAATTTACCTTTTAATTTTGAGGCTCTGTATAAATAATCCTATTAAAATAGTTTTTCTCTCTTTTATATTGTTAGTTGGTATCTATGGTGCATACGGAAAGTTTGGTAAGGGAGTTACTTTTTTTCCTTCAGTTGAAGCAGAAAATACTAAAGTAATTATTTATGCTACAGGCAATCTCTCAGTTTTAGAAAAAGATAGACTCGTAGCAAAAGTTGAGTCAGAAGTATTAAACTTACAACAAAAAAATAATGAATTTGAGTCTGTTTATACAACATCGGGAAATGTTGAAAATAGACAAGAAAGCTCACCAGATATAATAGGATTTATTGATATAGAATTTAAAGATTGGGATAAAAGAAGAAAAGCAGACACAATAATTTCTGAAATAAGAAAAGAAACTTCAGTTATTCCTGGAATTAAAGTTGAAACAAGAACTTTAAGAGCAGGACCTCCAAGGGGCAAGCCAATTGAAATTAATTTAACTTCATCTGATCCTAAAATTACAGTTCAAGAACTTAAGAGAATTGAGATATATCTGTCAAGTATATCCGGTTTAAAAGATCTAGAAACATCTCTGCCCTCTCCCAGTATAGAATATGAGCTTTACGTTGATAGAGAAGAAGCAGCAAAATACGGTGCTAGTATTTCAATAATTGGTAATACAATAAAACTTCTAACCAGTGGATTAAAATTGAGTGAATTTAGGCCCGATGACAGTGATGAGTCTATACCCATATACCTTCGATTGCCAAAAGAACAGAGAACCATTGATCAATTAGATAATATCAAAATACCGACATCTTCTGGCTATGTACCAATTTCAAATTTTACTAAAATTGAAACCAACCAGGAGACAGGAAATTTGACCAGAGTTGAACAGAATAGAATTGAAACAATTAAATCAGATGTAACTAGATTTTATCAAACTGATGCTTACGTCAGACTTATTAAACATTGGCTTGGAATTGAAAAATTCAATATTCCAAATAACTTTGGTATAAATATTCCTGAATTTAATTCTGCAAATATTGATCCTAGAGTAAAAATAGAATTTAAGGGGGAGGATGAAAGTCAACAGAAGTCTAAAGCTTTTCTTCAAAAAGCTTTTTTGATAGCAGTATTTTTAATGGGTTTAATTCTTTTGACTCAATTTAATAGTTTTAGTAGCACCTTGTTAATTCTTTTTGCTGTAATTATGTCAACGGTTGGTGTTGTTTTAGGGCTATTAATTACAAAACAACCATTTGGAATTGTCATGAGCGGTATAGGTGTCATCTCTTTAGCAGGCATAGTTGTAAACAACAATATAGTTTTGATAGATACCTTTGATAGATTAATAAAAAAGACAAATGATGCTAGAGAGGCGATTTTAATGACTGGGGCACAAAGATTGAGACCTGTTTTATTGACAACAACTACTACGGTACTTGGTTTGCTTCCCATGGCTTTAAAATTAAATATTGATTTTGTAAACTTTGAATATAGCTATAACTCCCCTGATACTCAGTGGTGGGTAGATTTATCGAGGGCAATTGTTTTTGGATTACTTTTTTCTACTCTATTGACTTTACTTGTGACTCCATCAGCTTTGATGCTTAAATCAAAATACTTAACTAACTCCTCTAAAAAATTTAATAAAGTAAGAAAACAAACTCAATAAAGAGAATAATAAATAAGTAAGAGCAACTAAAAGAGTTGTTTGCCAAAAATAACTTATTAAAAATATTAAGATAATAACTGCAAAAATAATCATAAGTCTAAAATATAGAGTTTTTACTTTTAGATTTTTTACAGATGGAGTCGGAACTCTACTAATCATCATAGCGCCCGCAAAAATAATTAAAAAGGCACTTACAATAGGATAGTTGATAGTAAATTGTATTTGTTCAATAAAATTTAGATAAAGCGGGATCATTATAATACCTGCGGCAGCTGGTGAGGGTATGCCATAAAATAGTTTGCTTTGCTCTCTCATATTTTCAATATTGAAACGAGCAAGTCTAAGGGCTGCACAAATAATGTAAAAAAGACTTATAACCCAACCAATTCTACCAAGCTCATTAGTGAAACTTAAATTTATAAGTAAAGATGGGGCTAATCCAAAACTAATAAAATCTGATAAAGAGTCTAATTCAGCTCCAAATTGGGATGATTTTTTTAATTTTCTAGCCATCCATCCATCAAAGAAATCAAAGAATGCTGCTAGCATTATCATAAGCACAGCAAATTTAAAATTACTTTGAATTGAGAACTTTATTGAGGAAATACCTGCAATAAGTGACATTAATGTAATTAAATTAGGTATAAATTTAGTGAGCGGATGTTCGGTCATCTAAATGTCTAGATTTTTTTAAATTCTCTAGATTGTATATTTTTGTTATTTTTAAAATCTTTAGCAATGATAGTTTCACCGCCTATACATTGCTGACCAATGCTTACCATTAAATTGTAGGAGTTGGGAAATTCTATATCTACTCTACTTCCAAACTTGATAATTCCATATCTATCACCTTGGTTTACTTTCTCATTAGTTTTGAGATAACAAATTATTCTTCTAGCAATTAAACCAGCTATTTGTGTTATGTATATAACGTTCGATCCGGACTTAAGAGTTAATCTTAATCTTTCATTATCTTCACTTGCTTTATCTAAATTTGCATTAATGAATTTACCCTCAATATAATCAATTTTTGTAATTTGACCTGAAATTGGCAATCTTTGGATATGTACATTAAATACGCTCAAAAAAATTGAAACTTTGGTATATTTTTTTTTTCCCTCTTTATACTCACTAATATTTGTGATTAATCCATCTGCTGGACTTAATAAAATATCATCACCTAATGGAACGACTCTTTCAGGATCTCTAAAAAAATAAAATGTAAAAATTAGTAATATTAAAAAAATTAAAAATAGAGGTTTATATATAAAATAAAAAAAAATTACTAATAAGAACAGTATTATTAGCGCAGCAGAAATTTCTTTGTGGAACTTAAAATACATAAGTTGGAATTATTATCTGAATTGTATAATTTGATCAATAAAATAGATTTTTTTTATTAATTTAATCTGTTATACAGTCAATAACTCTATATAAATGGCAAAAATTTCAGTAAAAAACCCTGTAGTCGAGTTAGATGGCGATGAAATGACAAGGATTATATGGGATTTTATTAAACAAAAGCTCATTATTCCATATCTTGATATAGATCTCAAATATTACGACTTGTCTTTGCAAAATAGAGATCAAACAAATGATGAAATTACAGTTGAGGCTGCAAAAGCAATTAAAAAATTTGGAGTAGGTATAAAATGTGCAACGATCACCCCTGACGATAATAGAGTGTCGGAATTTAAACTAAAAAAAATGTGGCGTTCTCCAAATGGAACTATAAGAAATATTTTAGATGGAACTGTTTTTAGACAACCAATTATATGTAAAAATATTCCAAGAATTGTAAGAACATGGGATGCCCCTATTGTTGTTGGTAGGCATGCGTTTGGTGACCAATATAAAGCTACAGAAATGAAGATCGACAAACCAGGAAAACTCTTTATGAAATATGTTGATGAAGAGGGGAAAATAGAGGAAAAAGAAGTTTTTCAATTTCAAAATCAGGGTGTTGCCCTTTCTATGTATAATGTAGATGAGTCAATAAGAGGTTTTGCAAGAGCTTGTTTTAATTATGGATTAAAATTAAAATGGCCTGTGTATCTCTCAACAAAAGATACTATTTTAAAAAAATACGATGGAAGATTTAAAGAAATATTTAATGAAATTTTTCAGAAAGAATTTAGAACTGATTTTGAAAATAATCAAATAGTCTATGAACACCGTCTTATTGATGATTTGGTTGCGTCTTCAATGAAATGGTCAGGTAACTTTATTTGGGCATGTAAGAATTATGACGGAGATGTTCAATCAGATGCAGTTGCACAGGGATTTGGTTCTTTAGGTATGATGTCTAGTGTTTTAATGACACCTGATGGCAAAACAATTGAAGCTGAGGCTGCTCACGGAACGGTAACTAGACACTATAGACTACATCAAAAAGGAGAAAAAACTTCAACAAATCCTATAGCATCAATATTTGCTTGGACAAAAGGTTTAAACTTTAGAGGTGAGTTTGATGGAAATGATGAACTTATTAAGTTTTCTAGGGCGATTGAAGAAACCTGTGTTGAAACTGTGGAGTCTGGTCGAATGACTAAGGACTTAGCAATACTTGTAGACAAAAATTCGCCTTGGATGAACACTGAAGATTTTTTAAATTGTCTTGATAAAAATCTTCAAGCTAAATTAAGTTAAATCTGGTTTTTAATACTCAAAAAAGCTTGATTTAATTGATCTTTTTTGTTTCCACCAGCTTGAGCGAAGTCAATTCTTCCCCCACCACCTTTTGAACCGAGTATATCAAAAGTACTTTTTATTAGTACTCTGGCATCATAAGTATCAATTAAATCATTAGTTAATCCAACTATAATGGATACCTTATCTTCATTTGTGGTAATGCATGCCAAAATAGATTTAGATTTTTCTAATTTAAATTTATCAAAAATTGATCTAAGTTCTTTGGGAGGCAAGTTTTCTATTAATTGAGACATAAAATTAATTCCATTTATATTTGTTTCTTCTATTTTATTATTCTCCTCATTTGAGAGTATTGATTTATTTTTTAAACTATCTAAATAATTTTCTAACTTCTTTATATAAAGGTTTTTATTTTCCTCGCTAAAACTTATTTTTCCATTAAATTTGTTTATTTGTGAGATTAAGTTAATAATTTTATCATCAAGTTTTTTTTCAAGTAATTGATCCTCTTTTAGTTTATTACTAATAAATTCATCTACCTTATTACCAGTGCAAGCCTCTATTCTCCTTACTCCTGATGATACAGACTCCTCACTTATAATGTGGAATTTTTCTATTTCTTTAACATTTGTTACGTGCGTTCCCCCGCAAAGCTCAATTGAATATGGTTTATTATTATTTTCTCCTAGAGTGACTACTCTAACTTCTTCGCCATATTTTTCTCCAAACAATGCCATTGCCCCTTGTTTTATTGCCTCTTCTTGAGACTTAATATCAATTCGTGTTTCACAAGTATTCGAAATTATATTTGTAACCTCTTTTTGAATAGTATCTATTTGCTTTGATGATATTTGTTTATTATGACTGAAATCAAAACGTAATTTATTTTCGTTAACTAAAGATCCGCGCTGAGCTACATGTAGTCCTAAGTTATTCCTTAATGCTGCATGCAGCAAATGTGTAGCAGAATGATTTTTTTTAATTAATTCCCTTAAACTACTATCTATTTTAAGTTTAACTTCATTTCCTATTTTAAAATTGCCTGAAATTACATTACCAAAATGGATAAAAATGCCTTGAGGAGTTTTTCTAGTATCTGTCACTTTAAATTCTGCATTTTCTGTGGAAATTATGCCTTTATCTCCAACTTGCCCTCCAGACTCTGCATAAAAACATGACTCATCTGTAATAATTGCTGATTTTTTTATTTTATCACTTAATTCTTCAACTACTTCTGAGTCTAAGACTAAAGCAGTTACATTTGCCTTTAAAGTAGTTTCATCGTATCCTTTAAATACTGTTGGTTTCGTTTTTCTTGCAATATCAAACCATAGCTTTTCAGTATTTCCATCACCGCTACCCCTCCATGAAGATCTAGCTTCCTCTTTTTGTAGCTTCATTGATGCATCAAAAGACTCTACATCAACATCGATTTTCTTTGATTTAAGATAATCTTGTGTTAAATCAAGGGGAAATCCAAAGGTGTCATATAATTTAAATGCGATTTTGCCGTCTAATTTATTATTTTTAATGTTAGGTATTTCTTGTCCGAGTATCTCTAAACCTTTACTTAAAGTTTCTCTAAATTTTATTTCCTCATTGTAGAGAGTTTCCTTAATAGCCTCAGCCCCAGTGTTAAGTTCTCGGAAGAAATCGCCCATTAAGTTTTGCAATTCATCAAATATTTTGTGAAATAATGGTTCTGAGGAGCCTAATGTATAAGCATGTCTTATTCCCCTTCTTAATATTCGCCTTAATACATACCCTCTCCCCTCATTTGAAGGTAAAACCCCATCAGCTATTAAAAAAGAGGAAGCCCGTAAGTGATCTGCTATGACTCTAAAACTAGATTTATTTTGTTCAGATATTTTTTTTTGTATAAACTCTTGAGTAATATCAATAATATTTGAAAATAAATCAGAACTATAATTGTCATTACTACCATTTAATAACGCTGTTATTCTTTCTAAACCCATCCCAGTGTCTACACATGGTTTAGGTAAATCAAGTCTAGTATTTTTGTCTACCTGCTCATACTGCATAAAAACTAAATTCCATATTTCAATGAAGCGATCACCATCTTCGTCAACCGAACCTGGTGGGCCACCAAAATATTTATCGCCATGATCATAAAATATCTCCGAACATGGTCCGCAAGGTCCTGTGTCACCCATTGACCAAAAATTATCAGAACTTGAAATTTTAATTATTTTACTATCGGGTAAATTAGCTATCTTTTTCCAAAATTTTTCTGCAACTTCATCATCATGATATATAGTAACTAATAATTTATCTTTATTTATTTTAAATTCTTTAGTTATTAAGTTCCAAGCATATAGAATTGCTTGCTCTTTGAAATAATCACCAAAAGAAAAATTTCCTAACATCTCGAAGAAAGTATGATGTCGAGTTGTGAATCCAACATTCTCTAAATCATTATGTTTTCCTCCTGCCCGAACACATTTTTGAGAGGTTGTAGCTCTTTTGAAGTCTAACTGTTCCATACCTGTGAAAACATTTTTAAATTGAACCATTCCTGAATTAGCGAACATTAGAGAGGGGTCATTTTCTGGCACTAAAGATCCAGATTTGACATGCCTATGATCATTATTTTTAAAATAATCAATAAACGCATTTCGGACTTCATTAGAGTTCATATTCATGGAATATAGATTAATTTAACTGAAATTTAATATTATTCTTTAGGGTTTTTTTCGACGGTTTCTTCTGTTGTAGAAGGGGGTGGATCAATCATCAGCTCTTCAACAGTGTCAGAATTTGATCTTATTCTACTTTCTATTTCATTCAATAATTCAGGATTGTCCTTTAAAAACTGTTTTGTATTTTCTCTACCTTGACCAATTTTTTCGTCTTTGTAAGAATACCACGCTCCAGACTTATCTATAATATCAGCTTGAACACCTAAATCTATGATTTCGCCAATTTTAGAAATTCCTTCACCATACATAATGTCAAATTCAACCATTTTAAAAGGAGGAGCCATTTTATTTTTGACAACCTTCACTCTTGTTTGATTTCCAATAATATTATCTTTATCTTTGATTGCACCAATCCTTCTAATATCTAGTCTTACAGAAGAGTAAAACTTCAAAGCATTACCTCCAGTGGTGACCTCAGGACTTCCAAACATTACACCTATTTTCATTCTCAGTTGATTAATAAAAACAACCATTGTATTTGTCTTTGAGATGGAGCTAGTCAGTTTTCTAAGCGCTTGGCTCATTAGCCTTGCCTGAAGTCCGGGTAAAGAGTCTCCCATTTCACCCTCTAATTCTGCTCTAGGAACTAATGCTGCTACTGAGTCTATAACTAATAAATCTATTCCTTCAGATTTTACAAGAGTGTCAGAGATCTCTAAAGCCTGTTCACCGGTATCAGGTTGAGATATCAATAATTCATCAATATTCACTCCAAGTTTTTTTGCATAACCTGGGTCTAATGCGTGTTCCGCATCAATAAAAGCGCAAGTTCCTCCAACTTTTTGAGCTTCCGCAATTATATGTAATGTTAGAGTTGTTTTACCTGAACTTTCTGGACCATAAACTTCTATGACTCTTCCTTTTGGTAAACCGCCTATTCCCAAAGCTATGTCAAGACCAAGAGAACCTGTTGAATATACATCAATATTTGCATCTATATCCTTCTTTCCAAGCATCATTATGGAACCTTTTCCATATGATTTTTCAATATTACTGATAACAGATTTGAGCTTGTTTAAATTTTCTTTTTTATCCATTTGATTCTATAGTAAATAGTAAATATTTGTTTCTACTTAACAAGAGTAATAATGGAAAATAACTATAATTTTAGCGATTTTATACCAGGTACAATCGTGGAGTGCCCTTCTCAGCCAGATTGGGGCCTGGGTCAAGTTCAATCTTGTATAAATAGTAAAATCACTATTAACTTTGAGAACGTAGGGAAAAAAGTTATAGATTTAAATGTAGTTGATTTAAAGATACACGAAAATGCTGACTGATAATTTTAAAAGAAAAATTGATTACTTGAGAATATCTGTCACTGATAGATGTGATTTAAGGTGCTCTTATTGTATGGCTGAGGATGTAACCTTCTTGCCTAGACAAGAAGTTTTATCAATTGAAGAAATTATTAAACTTACAAATATTTTTAATGAGTTAGGTGTTAAAAAATTTCGATTAACAGGTGGCGAACCTCTTGTAAGAAAAAACATAGTTTCAATTATAGAACATTTAAATAACCTAAAAAATCAGGGTAAAATTTCAGAGCATACTCTAACTACAAATGGTACGAATTTATCAAGATATGCATCTATTCTTAAAAAGAATGGTGTTGAAAGAATAAATGTTTCTCTTGATACCTTAAATACTGAAAGTTTTAAGAAAATAACTAAATGGGGAGATCTTAGTAAAGTTTTAAATGGTATAGAGGCAGCTAAAAAAGAAGGTATAAAGATAAAAATAAATACTGTTTTGACTCAAAATTTTAATGATAAAGAAATATTTGATATTTTAGATTGGTGTAAAAAAAATCATTTTGATATTTCGTTAATTGAAATAATGCCCATAGGTGATATTGGAGAAAAGCGATTTAATCAATATTTATCAATGAAGAAATTTGAAGAGGATTTAGTAAATAAATTCAATTTAATTCCCTCTAAACACAGAACTAATGGCCCCTCTAGGTACTATGAGTATTCTAATCATAAATCAAAAATTGGTATTATATCTGCTATTTCTCATAACTTTTGCGATACTTGTAATAGAGTAAGACTTACATGTACTGGTAAGTTATATATGTGTTTAGGACAAAATGATTTTGTAGATTTAAAATTTGCCCTAAGAAATCAAACAAAAAATGATATTATTGCCTTAATAGAATATGCCATGTCAATTAAACCAAAAGCACATAACTTTGAAATTCAAAAAGATAATTTTGAGGGATATGTTAATCGTTATATGAATGAGACTGGAGGTTAATAAATGAAAATATGTTTTGTTTCTTTTCCTCTTGAAAAAAATATTGAAGCTCAAGAGAAACTTATAAAAAAATACGGTCATTACGAGCCTGAAGAGGCAGATTTCATTGTAGCACTTGGAGGTGATGGTTTTATATTAAAGTCACTTCATAATTATATGAAACTTAACAAGCCAATTTACGGTATGAATTTTGGATCTGTCGGATTCTTGATGAATGATTACAAACTTGATGGATTAGAGGAACGACTAAATAACGCTCAATTAACAAAATTAAGACCTTTAGTAATGAAAACTTTAAATCCTACAGGTCAAGAAATTAAAGCTATTGCGATTAATGAGATTAGTATTCGTAGAGAAAAATATCAAGCTGCAAAAATTCAAATTATGATAGATAACGAAGTAAGAATAGAAGAGCTTGTTTGTGATGGTGTAATATTATCAACAGCAGCAGGAAGCACAGGGTATAATTACTCTGCTTCAGGACCAATTATTCCACTTGGAAGCAATGTTGTAGCACTAACTGCTGTAAGTGCTTATAGTCCCAGACATTGGCGTGGAGGTCTATTAAAAGATAATGCAAAAATTAAAATTATTAATAATAATCCATCTAAAAGACCGATAGTAGTTCATGCTGATCATATTGAAGCTAAAGATGTTATTTCTGTTGAAATTGAGATGTCCGAGGGTATGGAAATACCTTTATTATTTGATAATGATCATAAAATTGAAGAACGTGTTTATAAAGAAATGTTTAAATCCCACTAATTAAGTGAAATTTACTAACAACTCAAAAGTATTCTTAATTTTTTTTTTATTACTAATTTTTCAAAAAAATTCTATTGCTAATGAATGTTTAATTAAAAAAGAGTTGAATATCGGGTTTATCGAAAATAATTACATAGATTATAAATATTACTTATATTATGCACTCGGTGATTACTCCTTAATTAATGATGTAGAATTTACAATTAGCGAAGTTAATCAAAATGCAAATGAATTTGATATTATATTTGGAGAATTTAGAGATTTAGCTAAGTTCAGTATAAATCAAACTCAGGTACCTAATAAAGTTTTAAATTTTTATAATGATAATGAAGTTGAAGTTATGGGAAATATATTTCCATTAGATTTAGATACATTTATATTATTAAGCCAGGATAATTATGAAAAATTAAATTTTGAGGAATTTTCAGAATTATATAATCCGATAAAATATACACTGGGAATGAGCTTTAAAACTGAAGAGGATATAATTAATTTAATATTATATCATCTGGAACAACCCTCCATTAATGTGAATAGTTTATCATTTGAGTTAACTGCAGATTTATTTTCAAAAACATATCAAAATCTTAACAAAAATATTGTTAATAATAACTTCCTAGAAGTTTTCAACTCTTATGAAAACTCAGAGAATGTTTATACGTTATTTAGTGATGGGATTTTACTCAATAAAAATATTGATTTTAGAAGTTTTCAACTTTTTCCAAAGAGTAAATATATTTGGGATAGTGATGAGGGGGTTTTTAAAGAAAGTGTAGAGAGTAAACCTTTATCTTTTTATGGTTTCAGCGCTTATTTAAACAACTCTCAAGGTTCAGGGTTTTTGTGCTATCTAATTGATGAAGAGGTAAGGCTAAAGGCCTTTAGAGATTTTAACATCCAGTTAAGTCCGTTATCAATTAATGAAGTAAGAAGTATTGAAGATGATTTACCTGACAATTACAAAAAGATTTTAGAAAGTAAAAATAAAAATGTACTTAAGCCAAATTATTCTTTAGAAAATAAAAACTATGATCTATTTTCAGGTCTAATTTTTGGTAAATATAAATATGATGATATCATAGACAATCAAGACTATTTAAATTGATAAAAGTATTGAAAAACTTAAGCAATCATCTAAATTCGATTAACAATTTTAACATGGCCTCGTGCTGGAATTGGTAGACAGTCTGGACTTAAAATCCAGTGGGATTTATTCCCGTGGCGGTTCGAGTCCGCCCGAGGCTACCACTTTTTACTAAATGATCATTGTCGAAGTAACTTTTAAAATAGATCCGACTTTAACAAAAGAAACATTAAGGGAAAAATTTTTAGAGACAGCTCCAATTTACAAAACCACACCTGGTTTGATAAGAAAAAACTATATTTCAGACCTTAAAAACAATATTGCAGGAGGTATATATTGTTTTGATAATATGTTAAACGCACAAAGATGGTTCGATGATGAAAGGATTGAATGGATTACAAATAGATATTCGAAACCCAAATTAAAATTTTATGAAAATTTTGTTGTGGTAGACAATGAGTCTAAAAAAATTATTAAAGAAGACAATCTGTAAATATGTATTGCTAATTAATAAATAGGCGGCGTCCTACTCTCCCAAGCCTTAAGACTAAGTACCATCGGCGCTGGAGGCCTTCACGACCGAGTTCGAAATGGGATCGGGTTTTTTCACTCCGCTATGACCGCCACAAACTTTTTATAACATTGTAGTTAAAACTTTTCGCTGTGTATTGTAATTCAAGCATTGGATTATTAGTACTGGTTAGCTTCATGTGTTACCACACTTCCACACCCAGCCTATCAACGTGGTAGTCTTCCACGATCCTATAACGAAGCCTAGTTTTGAGGTTGGCTTCCCGCTTAGATGCTTTCAGCGGTTATCCATTCCGTACATAGCTACCCTACGATGCAGCTGGCGCTACAATAGGTACACCAGAGGTACGTCCACCCCGGTCCTCTCGTACTAAGGGCAGATCCTCTCAAGCTTCCACAACCATGGCAGATAGGGACCGAACTGTCTCACGACGTTCTAAACCCAGCTCGCGTACCGCTTTAATTGGCGAACAGCCAAACCCTTGGGACCTGCTTCAGCCCCAGGATGCGATGAGCCGACATCGAGGTGCCAAACCTCCCCGTCGATATGGACTCTTGGGAGAGATCAGCCTGTTATCCCCGGCGTACCTTTTATCCGTTGAGCGATGGCCCTTCCACGAAGTGCCACCGGATCACTATGACCGACTTTCGTCTCTGCTCGACTTGTGGGTCTCGCAGTCAGGCAGGCTTATGCCATTGCACTCGACGAACGGTTTCCAAGCGTTCTGAGCCTACCATCGCGCGCCTCCGTTACTCTTTGGGAGGCGACCGCCCCAGTCAAACTGCCCACCATGCATGGTCCCAACACCGGATAACGGTGTATGGTTAGGCATCAAGGAACAGAAGAGTGGTATTTCACTAGTGACTCCAGAATGGCTAGCGCCACTCCTTCAAAGTCTCCCACCTATGCTACACATCTGTTCCCTAATACCAATACAAAGCTGCAGTAAAGGTGCACGGGGTCTTTCCGTCTAACCACGGTTACTCGGCATCTTAACCGAGAATTCAATTTCACTGAGTCTATGTTGGAGACAGTGGGGAAATCGTTACGCCATTCGTGCAGGTCGGAACTTACCCGACAAGGAATTTCGCTACCTTAGGACCGTTATAGTTACGGCCGCCGTTCACCGGGGCTTCAATTCAGGGCTTGCACCCCTCCTATTAACCTTCCGGCACCGGGCAGGCGTCACACCATATACGTCGTCTTTCGACTTTGCATAGTGCTATGTTTTTAGTAAACAGTCGCTACCCCCTCTTCTGTGCCACCTCCTACTGGTTGCCCAATAGCAGGTCACTTTTATCCCGAAGTTACAAGTGTAATTTGCCGAGTTCCTTCAACATAGTTCTCTCAAGCGCCTTGGTATTCTCTACCCTCCTACCTGTGTCGGTTTTGGTACGGTCTAATGCTGGAGCTATTTCCAGGGACAAATTCACTGCAAGCTCAATCCAGTAAGAACTTACAATTTACTTCATCCGTCACTACCAGCTGGTGCAGGAATATTAACCTGCTTCCCATCGACTACGGCTTTCGCCCTCGCCTTAGGGGCCGACTAACCCTGCGCAGATTAGCTTTACGCAGGAAACCTTAGGATTTCGGCGGAAATGTCTTTCACATTTCTTATCGTTACTCATGTCAGCATTCGCACTTCTGATACCTCCAGCAATGCTTACGCATCACCTTTACAGGCTTACAGAACGCTCCGCTACCCAATTACAAAGTAATTGTCAAAGCTTCGGTAAATGATTTGAGCCCCGTTACATTTTCGGTGCAGGATCTCTTAATTAGACCAGTGAGCTGTTACGCTTTCTTTAAAGGATGGCTGCTTCTAAGCCAACCTCCTGGCTGTCTTGGAGTTCCCACTCCCTTTCACACTTAATCATTATTTGGGGACCTTAGCTGTTGATCTGGGCTGTTTCCCTCTCGTCCAAGGACCTTAGCACCCATGGACTGTCTGCCGTGCAGACTTATCGGTATTCGGAGTTTGATTAGGTTTGGTAGGAATTGCTTCCCCCTAGCCCATTCAGTGCTCTACCCCCGACAAGATTCACACGACGCACTACCTAAATAGTTTTCGCGGAGAACTAGCTATTTCCGAGTTTGGTTGGCCTTTCACCCCTAATCACAAGTCATCCCGTAGCTTTTCAACGCTAGTGGGTTCGGTCCTCCGGTGAATTTTACTTCACTTTCAACCTGCTCATGACTAGATCACTCGGTTTCGAGTCTAATCCCATTAACTAAATCGCCCTATTCAGACTCGCTTTCGCTTCGCCTACACCTATGTGGCTTAAGCTTGCTAATGAGATTAAGTCGCTGACCCATTATACAAAAGGTACGCTGTCACCTCATAAAGAGGCTCCAACTGCTTGTAAGCATCCGGTTTCAGGGTCTATTTCACTCCCCTGCTAGGGGTTCTTTTCGCCTTTCCCTCACGGTACTGGTTCACTATCGGTCATAAAGTAGTATTTAGGCTTAGGAAGTGGTCTTCCTATATTCAGACAGGATTTCACGTGTCCCGCCCTACTCATGTCTATTTTTTACTATCTACCCATACGAGGCTATCACTCACTATGGCCTGCCTTTCCATACAGTTCTGGTTTAGTAAAAAGTAGCACTGGCCTGATCCGCTTTCGCTCGCCACTACTAACGGAATATCTTTTCCTCTAGGTACTTAGATGTTTCAGTTCCCTAGGTTCGCTCTTATAAGCTATGAATTCACTTATAAGTTATTGGGTTTCCCCATTCGGAGATCTCGGATTAAGCTTATTGACAGCAAGTCCGAGCTTATCGCAGTCTGTCACGTCCTTCATCGCCTCTTTATGCCAAGGCATCCACCAAATGCTCTTACGCGCTTGAATTATTAACACACAGTGAAAAGTTTGTAGTTAATAACTTTTTGTAGTTATTTGTTGTTATATTAGTTGTTTAATTGACGAATAACTCGTGCAAGTCATTCGTCTGTGTTATCAGCTTACATATTTACGATTTTAAAAAGTTGGTGGAGGATAGCGGGATCGAACCGCTGACCTCCTGAATGCAAATCAGGCGCTCTCCCAGCTGAGCTAATCCCCCAACATTGTTGGTGGGCGAGGGAGGACTTGAACCTCCGACCTCACGCTTATCAAGCGCGCGCTCTAACCAACTGAGCTACACGCCCAATCAATGCTCTTTATCAACACATGTTGAAAAAAGCAAAACAAATAGACGGTGGTTACTTCGAACGTACACTTAGTTCAAAGTTTTTTTTCCTTTAGAAAGGAGGTGATCCAGCCGCAGGTTCCCCTACGGCTACCTTGTTACGACTTCACCCCAATCGCTGGCCGTACCGTGGGCAGCTGCCTCCCGAAGGTTAGCGCACTGACTTAAGATAAAACCAACTCTCATGGTGTGACGGGCGGTGTGTACAAGACCCGGGAACGTATTCACCGCGGCATGCTGATCCGCGATTACTAGCAATTCCAACTTCATGCACTCGAGTTGCAGAGTGCAATCCGAACTGAGATAACTTTTGGGGATTAGCTCCACCTCGCGGTATTGCGTCCCGTTGTAGTTACCATTGTAGCACGTGTGTAGCCCAGCGTGTAAGGGCCATGAGGACTTGACGTCATCCCCACCTTCCTCCGGCTTATCACCGGCAGTTTCGCTAGAGTCCTCAGCCGAACTGTTAGTAACTAACGATAAGGGTTGCGCTCGTTGCGGGACTTAACCCAACATCTCACGACACGAGCTGACGACAGCCATGCAGCACCTGTGCGAAAGCCAGCCGAACTGAAGGTTACCATTCTGTAACCGGCACTTTCCATGTCAAACGCTGGTAAGGTTCTTCGCGTTGCGTCGAATTAAACCACATGCTCCACTGCTTGTGCGGGTCCCCGTCAATTTATTTGAGTTTTAATCTTGCGACCGTACTCCCCAGGCGGGGTGCTTAACGCGTTAGCTACGACACCGAACAAAAGTCCGACGACTAGCACCCATCGTTTACTGCATGGACTACCGGGGTATCTAATCCCGTTTGCTACCCATGCCTTCGCATCTCAGCGTCAATATCAGTCCAGAAAATCGCCTTCGCCACTGGTGTTCCTTCCAATATCTACGAATTTCACCTCTACACTGGAAATTCCATTTTCCTCTCCTGAATTCCAGAACAGAAGTTTTAAAAGCAATTCCTAGGTTGAGCCCAGGGATTTCACTTCTAACTTTCTGTTCCGCCTACATGCGCTTTACGCCCAGTAATTCCGAACAACGCTAGGACCTTCCGTATTACCGCGGCTGCTGGCACGGAATTAGCCGGTCCTTCTTCTTCGGCTACTGTCATTATCCTCACCGATGAAAGAGTTTTACAACCCTAAGGCCTTCGTCACTCACGCTGCATTGCTGGATCAGGGTTGCCCCCATTGTCCAATATTCCCTACTGCTGCCTCCCGTAGGAGTCTGGGCCGTGTCTCAGTCCCAGTGTGGCTGATCGTCCTCTCAAACCAGCTAAAGATCGAAGCCTTGGTGAGCTTTTACCTCACCAACAAGCTAATCTTGCGCGGGCCAATCTTATAGCGATAAATCTTTCCCATTACTGGAGTATACGGTATTAGCTACAGTTTCCCGCAGTTATTCCGTACTATAAGGTATGTTCCCACGTGTTACTCACCCGTGCGCCACTAAGGACACCTAGCAAGCTAGGGCCTCCGTTCGACTTGCATGTATAAAGCATGCAGCAAGCGTTCGTTCTGAGCCATAATCAAACTCTTAAGTTGAATTACCTACTCATAAAAAACAAAGTTTTAAATTGACGTAGGTTAGACGCCAAAATAACGAGCTGTCATTTTTCTCAAATGAAAGCTTGATCGAAATTTGACGTTATAAACCCACCGTCTATTCATTTCATATTTACAAAAAATAAAGAGCAAGAATCACTAATGCACAATAAATGGCCTAGTGAATCGAATAAAAAGTAGAATATATCTACACTTTATGGGGACATTGTCAAATGCATTTCATTAAAAAAAATAAAAAAAAACTATTGAAAAGATGGCTTTTTTTAGGAAGTTGGTTGCGGGGGTAGGATTTGAACCTACGACCTTCAGGTTATGAGCCTGACGAGCTACCAAGCTGCTCTACCCCGCGATCAGAAAACGAAAGATATGTCAAAATATCAACAATTACAATGATTATTCTTGGTAGCGGAGGAGGGATTTGAACCCCCGACACATGGATTATGATTCCACCGCTCTAACCAACTGAGCTACTCCGCCATAAAGAAATATTGTTTTATATTATATTAGCCTAATCTTAAATGATTTTGTTTATTTCTCTTAATATGAATTTTTTTGCATTACTAACACCAATTTTATTCACTTGAGAGTTTATAACAATCTCTACACCCTTCGGTTTTCCATCAAAAATTGGATAGCTACCTATAGAAATATTTTTATATTTTCTCTCAGCTCGAACAAGTATATGGGCTATTTTACTCTCAAAAAGTTTTGTAGATATTGTGGTTGAATAAAATTTATTTTTAATTTTTATCATTTTTTTAAATTCTTTCATCATCGCTTGTACTATTAAGGGTATGCCAGCAAAAACATAAATATTTTCAATTTTAAAACCTGGTGCTCCACTAACTTTATTTAAAATTAACTTAGAGCCTTCCGGCATATACGCCATTTTCATTCTAGCATCAGTTAATGCAGATTTAATTTTCCTGTAATATTTTTTTAATTCTTTATATGCGCCATTATGTAATTTGTATTTTTTTCTAACTGCCAAACTAATTGACTCAGATGTAATGTCATCGTGAGTTGGACCTATACCACCAGTAGTGATAATAAAATCATATTGATTTTTTAATTTCCTTATTTGAGAAATAATTATTTTTTTTTGGTCAGGAATTACAACCACTAACTGCAGAGATATACCACAAATGAACAACTCTTTAGCTATATGATTTATATTTTTATCTTGTGTCCTACCTGATAATATCTCATTGCCAATGATCACAAGACAAGCTGAATTAATTTTTTTAGTAGTTACCATAAATGAAGTATAAAGAGGAAATCTTAGAGGGTTTTTTTATAAAACGCTATAAGCGATTTTTTGTCGATTTAAAGATTGATAATGTAGTTGTTACAGCTTATTGCCCAAATACAGGGTCACTTTTAGGTTTATTGAAAGAGGGTTCTAAAGTATTAGTTGCAAAAGTTGAAAACCCAAATGCAAAATTAAAATATAGATTGGAGGCAATTAAAGACCTCAAAACTTTTGTAGGTGTAAACACATCTCTACCAAATGACATAATTCTTAACGCTATGAGGGGAAGAAAGATTTTGCAGGAAATTAAAGGTGATTTAAAAAAAGAGGTAAAATATGGAAAAAATTCTAGAATTGATATCTTTGCTAGCCACCCTAATGGAGATACTTACATTGAAGTCAAATCAGTTACTTTATCAAGGAAAAAGAATTTAGCAGAATTTCCAGATGCAGTTACTTCAAGGGGATCTAAACACCTAATTGAGTTAAGTAATATGTCCAAAAAAGGAAGTAAATGTTTTTTAATATATCTAATTCAACGAAATGATGTAGATAGATTTTCTATAGCTAAAGATTTGGATAATGAGTATTATGAAAACTCTCTAATAGCAAAAAAAAGTGGCGTACAATTTAGAGCTTTTAAATGTAACGTATCATATAAAGGTATAAATATTACTGGTGAGATAAATATTGATGAAAATTAAATCATACAAAAGTTATGAAGTAGAACCGTGTAGAGAAGCAAGTAAAATTACTGCAACTATTTTAGACGAACTAAATAATATTATAAAAGAAGATGTCTCAACATCTGAGATTGATGATTATTGTTTAACAAGAATTCAAGAGCTAGGAGGCACGCCTGCACCGTTGTTTTACAGAGGTTTTCCAAAGTCTACATGTACCTCATTAAATCATGTTATTTGTCATGGGATTCCAAACCATAATCGAAACCTTCAAAATGGGGATATTTTAAATGTAGATATAACGACAATAATTGATGGTTGGCATGGGGACTCATCAAGGATGTTTAAAGTAGGAGACATTTCAATTAAAGCAAGTAATCTATGCAAGGTTACCCACGATTGTTTGATAGAGAGTATTGGCGAGATAAAAGTTGGTGAGCCTATCAGTAGAATAGGAAAAAAAATTGAGAATATAGCAACTAGAAACAACTTTAGTGTTGTTAGAGATTTTTGTGGACATGGAGTTGGATTAAAGTTTCACGAGAATCCTAGTATTTTACACTATTACGATAGTGAGTATGATAAGGTAAAATTTGTAGACGGAATGATTTTTACAATTGAACCCATGATCAATGTTGGTAAATATCAATCTAAAATACTTAACGATGGTTGGACTGCAGTGACTAAAGATAAAACACTTAGCGCTCAGTACGAACATACGATATACATTAATGGTGATATTATTGAGATTCTAACAGAGTCCCCTAGTAAGGCTTTTTATAATTGATACCAAGATACTCTAGAAAAATTCTTAAAGAAATCTGGGAAGATAGTAATAAATTTCAAATATGGCTTGACCTTGAAATTCTCGCTTGTGAGGCAATGGAAAAATTGGGTCAGATACCTAAAGGGACCACAAATAAAATCAAAAAAAAAGCAAAGTTTAAGGTAAAAGAAATAGAAAAAATTGAAGAAAAAACAAAGCACGATGTAATTGCTTTTTTAACTAATGTAGCAAAGTATGTAGGACCCGAGTCTAGGTATATTCATAAGGGACTAACTTCTAGTGATATTTTAGATACTTCTTTCTCCATACAACTTAACCAATCAAGCAATATAATTCTTGAAGGTTTAAAAACTTTGAGTAAATCTCTTTTAAATATTGCAAAAAAACATAAGTACACATTATGTATCGGTAGAAGTCATGGTATTCACGCCGAAACGACTACTTTTGGATTAAAAATATTAGGATATCTAGCCGAAAACAAAAGAAACGTAGATCGTCTTAAAAATTCGATAAAACAAATACAAACAATTCAAATGTCTGGTCCCGTAGGGACATATTCAAATATTGACACAAGGGTAGAGCAAATGATTGCTAAAAAATTAAAATTTTCAATCGAACCTGTCTCCACGCAGATAATTCCAAGAGACAGGCATGCGGACCTTTTTTGCTCTTTTGCTATTATTGCAAGCTCCATAGAACGTCTATCAACTGAAATTAGACACTTACAAAGAACAGAAGTCTTAGAAATTGAAGAAGGTTTTGGAAAAGGCCAAAAGGGTAGTTCGGCAATGCCTCATAAAAAAAATCCAATTTTATCAGAAAATTTAACAGGACTAGCAAGAGTGATTAGATCATTAACCATTCCTGCTTTGGAGAATATAACTTCATGGCATGAAAGAGATATAAGTCACTCCAGTGTTGAGAGAATAAACGCTCCCAATGCCACCATAACCCTCGACTTTGCAGTTCAAAGAATGATAAACGTTTTAAATAATTTAAATATAAATAAAAAAAATATGATGAAAAATTTAAATCTTTTAAAAGGTCTACCCTATTCACAAAATGTCCTGATTTTTCTTATTGAAAATAAAGTTTTAAGAGAAGATGCCTATAAGATTGTTCAAGATTGTGCTTTGAAAACTTGGGAAGGTAATATGTCTTTTAAAGATAATCTTTTAAGTCATCCTCGTTTAGCCAAATTAAAAATATCAAGTAAAGTTAATAATATCTTCAATAATAAAAATCTTTTTAAAAATGTTGATAAAATATTTAAAAGGATTAATTGATGGCAGTAAAATTGAAAAAATTATATGAGGGAAAAGCAAAAATTATTTATGCCAAAACTAGTAAGGAAGTCATAGCTACCTATAAAAATGATGCTACAGCTTTTAATAATTTAAAAAAGGGCTCTATAAAGAATAAGGGTGCAATTAATAATGCTATATCGAGTTATTTATTTCAAATATTGAATCATTGTGATATTCCAACACACTTTATAAAGAAAATTGATAAAAAATCTCAGCTTTTAAAAAAAGTAGATATTATTCCAATTGAAGTTTTAGTTAGAAATTTCTTTGCTGGCTCTTTATCTAAAAAGTTTGGTGTAAAAGAAGGAACACAATTATCTGATACGCTAATTGAGTATTGTTTAAAATCGGATGAACTTGGCGATCCTCATATAAGTTCTGAACATATTCTTAATTTAGGTTTATGTGATTTTGATGAATTAGAGTTAATAGATGAATATTCTTTGAGAATAAATGACATATTAAGGTCTACGTTTTATTCTATAGGAATAAATCTAGTTGACTTTAAATTAGAATTTGGAATTTGTAAAAAAACCGATGATCTTGTTTTAGCAGATGAAATATCACCAGACACATGTCGTTTGTGGGATTTAAAAACAAATAAAAAACTTGATAAAGATCGATTTCGTAGAGATTTAGGAAATATCGAAGAAGCATATGAAGAGGTGCTTAATAGGTTAAACTTGACAATTTAATGCGAATAAAAATTTTAGTAAGACTTAAAGGCCAAATTTTAGAACCACAGGGAAAAGTAATTGAACAGTCACTTAATAGTTTAGGATTTACAGAATTTTCAAATATCCGACAGGGAAAACTCATTGAATTAGATTTACCCGATAGTATAAGTAAAGAGGAAAAAGCACAAAAAATCGACTCTGCTTGCAAAAAACTTTTAGTCAACGATATTATTGAAGAGTACGAAGTGCTTGGATGAGTTTCAAATCTGCTGTTATAACATTCCCTGGATCTAATTGTGACAGAGACGCATTATGCTACTTAAAAGATTTAACTAAAGGTGAGGTTCATAATATTTGGCATGAAGAGACATCATTGCCAAAAGTTGATTTAGTAATTTTACCTGGGGGTTTTAGCTTTGGTGATTATTTAAGATCAGGAGCAATGGCATCAAAAAGTAAAATTATTGATGAGGTTGTAAAACATGCAAATGATAATAGATATTTATTAGGTATTTGTAATGGATTTCAAATTTTAACTGAAATTGGACTTCTTGAAGGAGCATTAATTAGAAATAAGAAACTTAAATTTTTAGGAAAAAATTGTTTTATTAAAAAAAAATTTAAAAATAATTTTAATTTATCAATCAAAGATAACCAAATTCTTCAAATACCTATAGCTCATAACGAGGGAAATTTTTATTGTGATATTGAAACTTTAAATTTATTAAAAAATAATGAACAAATTGCTTTTGAATATTGCAAAGGTGAGTTCTCAAACACTGAAGAAAATATAAATGGTTCAATAGAGGCTATTGCAGGCATTACAAACAAAAAAAAGAATGTTCTTGGAATGATGCCTCATCCCGAGAGAGCATATTCTGATTTTCATCAATCACAAGATGGAAGACTTATTATAGAGTCTTTAATTTCATGAATGAAGAGTTAATACTTCAACACGGTTTAACTTTAGATGAATTTCAGGTCATTAGGAAATATCTAAACAGAGACTTAAGTATTGAGGAATTGGGTATTTTTTCTGCTATGTGGAATGAACACTGTTGTTATAAAACTTCAAAAAAATGGCTTAAGAAACTCCCTACAGATAATGAAATTGTAATTCAGGGACCAGGAGAAAACGCTGGTGTAATTGATTTGAAAGATAACGATGGTATTGCGTTTAAAATAGAAAGTCACAATCATCCAAGTTACATAGAACCTTTCAACGGTTCAGCAACTGGTGTTGGAGGTATACTACGAGATATATTTACAATGGGAGCAAGACCAATTGCTACTCTTGACTCAATTAGATTTGGTTTAATAGAAACTGAAAAGACAAAATACTTGTTAAATGGTGTGGTTCATGGAATTGGACACTATGGTAACTGTATTGGAATTCCTAATATTGGTGGTGAGTGTGAGTTTGAGTCAACATATGATTTTAATAATTTGGTTAATGCTATGGCTGTGGGACATGTTCAAAAAGATAAAATTTTTTACTCTAAACCAAAATCTATTGGTGGCCTTATTGTTTACATTGGATCTAAAACTGGAAAAGATGGAATTCATGGAGCAAGTATGGCCTCTGATGTTTTTTCAGAGGAAGATGAGGATGAAAAAAGACCCTCTGTACAAGTTGGTGATCCCTTCATGGAAAAACTTTTAATGGAAGGTTGCTTAGAATTAATGTCTTCAGGATTAATAGAGTCTATGCAAGATATGGGAGCTGCGGGTATTACCTCCTCCAGTGTAGAAATGGCTTCAAAAGGAAATGTAGGTGTTCATATCAATCTTGATAAAGTTCCATTGAGGCAACCACTGAGCGCCTATGAGATACTTTTATCTGAAAGCCAAGAGAGAATGCTAGCTGTTATCGATAAAAAAAATAATCATAAAGTCAGAGAAATTCTTCAAAAATGGCAAATTGATTATGAAGTCATTGGAGAAATTACAGATACAAAAAGAGTTGTGTTTGAGTCAAATAATAAAAAAGTTGTCGATCTTCCTGTAGAAATAATTGTTGATGATGCTCCTGAATACGATAGAGAGTTTTACATCCCAAGAAAAAGAAAAAATAAAGATTTTGATTTTTCAAAAATTAAATTGGAAGATATGATAATTAACATTCTTACAAATCTTAATTATTTAGATAAAAGTTGGGTTTTCGATCAATATGACTCTACTGTGATGGGAGATACTATCAGAGAACCAGGTCAATCATCAGGTATAGTAAAGATTCATGGAACACAAAAAGTTATTGGTGCATCTACCGACTGCAATCCATTATACATAAGAATCAATCCTTATGAAGGAATGAAATATACGGTTGCTGAGTCATATAGAAATCTAATTGCATGCAATATTAATCCTTTAGCGATTACAAATAACCTTAACTTTGCAAGTCCTTTAGATCCAAACATTATGGGAGAGTTGGTTTTATCTATTCATGGATTAAAAACTGCAGCTGTTAAATTCAATACACCTATTGTTTCAGGTAATGTATCTTTATATAACCAGACAAATGAAATACCAATTAAGCCTACACCTGTAATAGGAATGGTAGGTTCCAATATGGATTTAAATAAAATAAACACAAATAAGTTTTGTGAAATTGGTAATAAGATCCTTATTTTAGGAAAACAATTAACAAAAAATTGTAGTCCTTACTTATTACAAGATCAAAAAATTGCTTTCAACATATGTGAATTTAATGACTTAGAGGTATTAGATCTAGATTTTGAGAAAAAAATTGCAAATTGTGTTTTGGAATTATCAGATTTGAAATGCATTATGTCTTGCAATGATATTTCCAGAGGGGGTATCTTTTCGGCATTATTAAAAATGCAATATAAGGATATGGGTTTTAGGGTCAAGGTCCCTGATCCTATTGATTTATTCTGCGAATATAGTGCTGGATATGTGATTGAAATCAGAAGTAAAGATTTTGAAGAAGTAACTTCATTTCTGACAAAAAAAGGTGCTGAATACCTCGAAATTGGGGAGATAATTAAAGAAGGTATTGAGATAAACTCTAAAAAATTTGACTATTTTGATATTATGAATAAATATCGTAATGATTTTGAGAAGATAATTAGTTAGATGCCTATTGAACAAAAAAAATTAGAAGGACTCCTTGAGAACAAATTTCCAAATTCTAAAATTGTAATTGAGGATCTTGCCGGTGATAACGATCATTATTCAGTTGAAATTGAAAGTGATATGTTTAATGGATTGTCACGTATACAACAACACCAGTTAGTTTACAAATTACTAGATGGATTAATGGATAAAGAGCTTCATGCTATGCAATTAAAAACGAAAGGAACAAAATAATGGAATTAGAGAGTAGTACAAAAGAACAAATTGAAAAAATGATTGGAGATAATGAAGTTTTCCTATTTATGAAAGGTAACCCTGACTTTCCTATGTGTGGTTTCTCGTCAGTCGCAAGCGCAATTTTAAAAAAAACTGGGGTTGAGTTTGGCCATTGTAATGTACTTGAAGATAACAACATTAGAGAAGGTATAAAAACTTATTCAAATTGGCCTACAATACCTCAACTTTACATAAAAAAAGAATTTGTAGGTGGTTGTGATATTATGAAAGAAATGGCTGAGTCTGGTGAACTTCTAGAATTACTAAACACAAAAGGAATCAAAACTGAAGTAAATTAAAAAAGGGGCATTTATTTTGCCCCTCTCATTAGTTATTTGAAATATAATTATTTAATTCTTTATAATAAGAATTATTTTCTCCAACTAGTTTTTTAAGTAGAGCTAAATTATTTAGGGCATTCTCTTTTTGACCAAGATCTACATACATCTCACCTTGGTATTCGATAGCACCTAAATGTTCTGGGTCTAATTCAAGAGCTTTTTTGTAATATTTTGCTGCATTATCAAAGTCTTCACTTTTTCTGTAAGCAAAACCTAACTCATTGTAAACATCAGCTTTAGTAAAATCTGTAGAACTAGCAGTTGTAAGAGTCTTTAGCTTTCTTATTGCCTTATCATAATCTTTGCTTCTTATAAGCTTAATTGCTGACTTATAATCTTTTCCATAATTAGTTTTAGCACTATCATCAGAACTAGATCCAGCAGCGAAAAGGCTTGTAATAAAAAGAGAAAGTATGACTGTTAGTATTTTTATTTTCATAAATATCTTTTCGAAATTTATGCGCTGTTAGATTAATTGAATAGATTATTAACTATTGATTATCTAGAGTAGAATTCAACAACTAAATTAGGTTCCATTTGAACAGGGTAAGGAACATCTGTCAATTGAGGTCCTCTAACAAATTTACCAAGACATTTTGATATTTCTAGTTGTAAATACTCAGGAACATCTCTTTCATTAGAGCTTAATGTTTGAATTATCATTGGAATATTCTGGCTAGTTTGTTGAAGGGATATTTCATCACCATCACTAACCTGATAAGATTTTTTATTTACTACTTTACCGTTCACCAAAACATGCCCGTGATTTACTAGTTGTCTTGCAGAAAATACAGTTGGAGCAAACTTTAGTCTAAACACAACAGCATCTAATCTTCGTTCTAAAAGTTCAATTAAAATTTGACTAGTATCGCCTTTTTTTCTAGAAGCTGCTTGATAAATTTTTAAAAATTGTTTCTCAGTAATATCGCCATAATATTTTTTGAGTTTTTGTTTAGCTGCCAATTGAACTCCAAAATCAGAAGGTTTTCTTCTTCTTGCTTGACCATGTTGGCCAGGACCATAGGGTCTTCTATTAAAAGGGCTTTTTGGTCTACCCCATAAATTTAGGCCTAGTCTTCTATCAATTTTATGTTTTGACGATAGTCTTTTTGTCATGAATTGGTGATTTATATAGATTTAGCCTTTTAAGTCAATTTATTTTGTAATAAATTTTAAAATTCCATAGGCTGTTTTTATTTGTTTTTGGTCTATTTTTGATGTTTTTAAAAAATTTCTTAAAGATATTTCTAAATTATCTCTTTTGGATGAGATTGATGTAAATTTTCTTTTTTCTAGTATTTTCATCAGAAATGATAAAAATTTTTCAATATCTTTTGAGCTTGCTGGAGAATTTTCAAAAGTTTGATTAATATTAGATAGAGATATTTGACTCAATTCATAAGCAATTAAAGCTACAGTATGAGATAAATTGAGCGAACTGTTGTTGTATGTAGGGAGAGACAATAGAAAATTAGCATGCGATATCTCCTTATTGGACAATCCATTATTTTCTTGACCAAACAAAATTGATATTTTTTTCGATTTTAGTTTAGATATTTCATTTACTTTTATTGGAGGTATGTGAAAATCTCTTTTCCTAACTGTCGTTGCTATTAAGATATCACTATCTTTCATAGCTTCTGGTATTGATTGATATACTTTAACTTTTTTAACTAAGGATGAAAAATGCTTTGCAGATTTTATTCCCTTATCATTAGGCCAAATTTTTCTTGGACTTACTAAGGATAAGTTCTCAAAACCAAAACATCCTATTGATCTTAGAGACATACCAACATTTTCAGATAACTGGGGTTTGTTTAATATAAATTGAATTGTTTTTTTCAAGAGGACTTAATTAATTTATAAATTAAGCTCTCTCTAAGGGCATTATAAGACGCATCAATTATATTAGTAGAGACACCTACTGTTGTCCAAATGGATCCTTTTTGATCCTTCGTCTCGATAAGAACACGAACTATTGCGTCTGTTCCTTTTTCTGAGGATAAAATTCTTACCTTAAAATCAGTTAATTCTAAATCCTCTAAAGCAGGGTAAAAGCCCATTAATGATTTTCTTAAAGCTTTGTCCAAAGCATTTACTGGACCATTTCCTACTTCTACATTCATGTATTCTTTTTTTTCAACTTCTATCCTTACAGTTGCTTCAGACTCAGTTACTAATTCTCCTTTAGCATTCCATCTTCTATCATCAATAACTTTAAATCTTTTTAATTCAAAGTACTCTGGGATACCGAAAAGAGTTTGTCTAGCTAGTATCTCAAAACTCGCAATTGCCTGATCGTAAGCGTAACCCTTGAATTCTCTCTCTTTTACTTTTTGGAGTAAAAAATCTAATTTATCTGAATGATCATCTGGGTTAATACCAACAGTATTTAAAAGAGATATGATATTAGATCGGCCAGATTGATCAGAAATTACAACTTTTCTAGTATTACCTACTATTTCTGGGTCTATATGCTCATATGTTTTAGGGTCTTTGTTAATTGCTGAAACATGCAAACCTCCTTTATGTGAAAAGGCATTTTCACCAACATAGGCTTGTTGAGTATTTGGCATACGATTTAAAATTTCATCTAGAAGCAATGAGGTTTTCTTTAAGGCTGATAATTTTTCTTTAGGAATACTAGTTTCAAATTTTGTTTTCAAAATTATTGAGGGAATAAGAGATACTAAATTTGCATTTCCACACCTTTCTCCTAATCCATTAATTGTGCCTTGAATTTGTCTCACTCCTGCTCGCACAGCAGCCAGTGAGTTGGCAACTGCATTTTCTGTATCATTATGCGCATGGATGCCCAGTTTTTCACCTGGTATATACTTTGTTACTTCTTGAACAATTGTCTCTACTTCATTTGGCAGAGTTCCACCATTAGTATCACACAATACTATCCACCTAGCTCCATTATTTAAAGCCTCAGTTAAACAATCTAATGCAAATTTAGGATCTGATTTATATCCATCAAAAAAATGCTCAGCATCATACATTGCCTCTAAGCCTTTTTCATTGATATGAGCGATACTTTCACCAATCATTTTTAGGTTATCAGATTTTGAAATGCCTAAAGCCTTTTCGACCTGATATGAAGATGATTTCCCAACAATGCAAATATGTTTTACATTTGTATTAATTAAAGTATTTAGACCTGGATCGTTTGAAACACTCGTATTAGGTCTTCTGGTCATTCCAAAAGCAACCAAACTAGAATTATTAAAATTTGTTGTAGAATTAAAAAAACTATCATCAGTTGGATTTGACCCTGGCCAACCACCCTCAATATAATCTAAACCTAATTCATCGAGAGCATTAGAGAATTTGATTTTATCATCTACAGTAAAATCAACACCGGTAGTTTGTTGACCATCTCTTAATGTAGTGTCAAAAAAATAAATTTTATTTTCTAGTTTTTCTTCCATGTTGTGCCATTTATGGTGTCTTCTAAAACAATCCCTTGTTTAAATAACTCATCTCTAATTTTATCTGCTAGCTCAAAGTCTTTATTTTTTTTAGCCTCTTGTCGGCGAGATATCATATTTTCAATAAATTCTTTATCAAGGTTTAAATCTGTTTTATTAAAACTAGGATTTAATCCTAGTAAGCTTAAACCATTATTAAAATGAGCTAATAAATCATCATTATTCTTGTCTTTTTTAATTTTAGCTATTATTTGCTGTAATCTCATCAGTGCTTTTGGAGTATTTAGGTCATCTAAAAGTGCATTAACAAATTCTGAGTCTAATTCTTTGCTATTAACCTCTTTAATATGCTCTCTCCACTTGTTAATGATGTTTTCACTATAACTTATAAGATCGTTTGAAAAATCAAGTGGTTGACGATAATGAGTAGTCAGTAGTGAATATTTGAGAACAGCAGGATCGTGTTTAGATAATAAATCATTAACAATTGAGGTATTTCCTAAAGATTTTGACATTTTTTCACCCTTAAAATTTATAAATCCATTATGGAGCCAAAAGTTCGACATTTTTTTATCATGACAACATGTTGATTGAGCAATTTCATTCTCGTGATGTGGAAAAATAAGATCAATACCGCCCGCATGGATATCAATGGTTTCTCCAAGTAATTCTGAAATCATAGCTGAACACTCTATGTGCCATCCAGGTCTACCATTACCCCATGGGCTATCCCAATGAGGTTCATTTGTTTTTGATGGTTTCCAAAGGACAAAATCTTCAGGATTTTTTTTGTAATCGGCAACTTCTACTCTTGCACCAGATATTATGTCTTTTAATGAGAACTTGGAGAGAGAACCATAACCCTTAAATTTCTTTGCTTCAAATAAAACATGTCCTTCAGATACATAGGCATATTTTTTTTCAATAAGAGATGTAATCATCTCAATCATTTTTGAAATATAATCTGTGGCTTTTGGTTCATGTGTTGGAGATAATATTGATAAAGAACTTAGATTTTGTTGATATATTTTTTGAGTAGAATGTACCAACTCATCTGTTGATATTTTAAGTTCATTAGCTTTATCTATAATTTTATCATCAATGTCTGTTATATTTCTTACGTAACGTACACTATCCTCTCCAAAAATTAGTCTTAGGACTCTAAATAAGATATCAAAAACTATAATTGGTCTGAAGTTTCCTATATGTGGATTACTGTAAAGGGTGGGTCCACAAGCATACATCTTAACTGCAGATGAGTTAATAGGTATAAGTTTTTCTTTTTTTTTGGTTAAAGTATTAAAAAGATTAATATTCATTTAAAATTTTTTTTAAACCTTCGTGGCCAAAATAATTATATAGGTCTTTGACAGATGGGCCATTTTGATTACCTGTAAGTATATAACGTGTATTAGTAAATATTTCTTTTTTTGATAGTGATTTATCAATGCTCATTAAGTAATTGACATATTCATCAAAACTAAAATTTGAAATACCATTCAAATTTTTAATCAAAAGTTTGATAAAGTCACCTGAGGGTTGAATTTTAATTTCTCTTCTATTAATAATATTCCATAAATTTCTTATATCTTCATATTTTTCAACATTTTCTTTAATAAGTTCCCACTCAGTTTCAGTTAAAGCTAACTCTTCTAGCTCAGGGAATTCATTATTTAAATCTTTTAAATTCATTGACCTTAATGAATTTTTTTGAAAAAAGTCAATTTTATGAATATCAATTTTTGGTAAGTTTTTAGAAATATCCTCTAAATTAAAATCTCTAAAATTATTCTCTAAAATGGTTTCAAAATCATAATCTGAGTTTAAACCAAGTGAATACAAATAAGATAGAATACTGTTAACAGTATATCCACTGTTTCTGAATTGCTTAAGTGAAATTGAGTCCAAATTTCTCTTACTTAGTTTTGTTCCATCCTCATTAAGCATTAATGGATTGTGACCTAATGAAGGTAAATCAGAGTTTAAACATTTAAATAATTCTAAATGAATTGCTGAATTAGTTAAGTGGTCTTCGCCTCTAATAATGTGAGAAATCTTCATATCTATATCATCGACGACACTTGGAAAATGGTAGAGGTAGCTACCATCAGCCCTTCTTAAAACAGGATCTGATTGAGAAGCTAGATCTACTTCGGTCTCTCCTTTTACTAAATCATTCCATTTAATTTTAGTCTGTGAAAGCTTAAATCTCCAATAAGGCTGATTACCATTAATTATTTTTTTTTCAATTTCTTCTTTAGATAAATTTAATGAGGATCTATCGTAGATTGGAGGTTTTCCTGCTTTTAACTGCAACTTTTTTTTTATATCTAAATCCTCACTTGACTCAAAACATGGGTAAACAAATTTTAAAGAAATTAATTGATCGAAAAGTTCATTATATCTCTCAATTCTTTTGCTTTGATAAAAAGTTTCATCATATTTTATTTTTAACCAATCAAGATCAGATGCTATGGACTTTACATATTCATCTTTGCTTCTCTCTTGGTCAGTGTCGTCATATCTAAGAATAAATTTACCATTATTTTTTTTCGAATATGCCCAATTTAAAAAGCAAGATCTCATATTTCCTAAGTGCAGGTGACCAGTTGGACTCGGGGCAAAACGTGTAATTATCATTTAACTTTTTTTAAGAGGTACTCTCTTGAAACTTTTACTCTAGAGGAATTACCATATTTAATAATATCAGCAGTTGCATATGTTTCTGACCACTTTTCTGGTAGATAACTTCCAGTTCCTATGACATCTATTGGAGCTTTGGCTAAAGACATTGCCTTGCATTTCTCATTTGTAAATCCGCTAGATGCAATAATTTTTACTTTTTTAAAACCAAAATTATCAAGTTGTGCTCTCAAATACCACAAAGATGCAGCAGAGACTCCAGGCCCAACTAAGTGTTTTAACTCTTTGTCAGATCTGTATTCTTTGATTGAACCGGGTGCGTGTTTTTCTAAGACCTCATATGATTTTGAGGTATCAAGATTCTCAATAAATCTTCCATTTGGGGTATCAAGTCTTATCATTACTTTTCCAGCTTTAGACAACTTATCGAAGTGGCTACAAACTTGAATAGAGTCAGTAATTTCCTTACCGAAATAATCAGGCAATACAACTAAATCATCTTTTGGAAATGTTTCATGAAACATTTTTACTGCCTCAAGAGTAGATCCTGCATATCCTATTAATGCATGTGGCATCGTTCCTAATGCTTTATTAGATTGAAAATAATGTGATGTTGCATCTATCGATGTTCCAATAAAGCCTTTAGCTTTTTTTCTTTTTGCTGATTTTGATCCTACTGATGCCGCATATGACATTAATTCAGACATCTCTGTACCTGCACAATGTCTTGCGTCCATAGCTATAAAGGACGTTTTAGGCAAGTCTAAACACATTTGATATGCATTAGCTGCTGCTATACAAGCTGGACCAATTTTTTGTAAGAGTAAAGTTTCCAAATCGACTATATGTTTAAAAGAACCCCTAATATAAAGAATTGGTTCTCCAGCACCGAAATGGTCACCCTCTTTGAATGGACTAGAAGTTGATACTTTAATTCCTCTGTCTTTTGAAATTTGTTTAATCCAATTTATTGCTAGTTTTAATGCTATAACACCTGGTCTACGAATAAAAACAGCATAAGTAACTTTAATATCTCCATACTTATGGATAATTTTTTTTGTTTTTAAAAAATAATTATCAGTAAAATTATTAATTAAATTTGAATTTGTTTTTTTATTCATTATGAATAAGAAAACTAATTCATTTCGCCATTGGACAATAAATCTGCCAGAAGAAAAGATAGCTCTAATGATTGATTAACATTTAGTCTTGGGTCACAAAACGTATGATACCTATCACCTAAATTTTCATCTTTAATATCATCAGGTCCACCGACACATTCAGTTACATCTAAACCTGTTAATTCGAGGTGAACGCCTCCTGCGACTGAACCCTCTGATTTATGAATTTCAAAAAAAGACTGAATTTCTTTAAAAATATTCTCAGTAGCTCTAGTTTTATAGCCAGATTTACTTGTAGATGTATTTCCATGCATAGGATCACATATCCATGTAAGATTAAGACCGAGTTTATTAATTTCTTTCAATAAATCAGGGTATTGTAAGTTAATTTTATCTGCTCCCATTCTAACAATAAGTGTAAGTCTTCCACCTTCATTTTCAGGATTCAGTATCTCAATATTTTTTTTTAAATCATCAATGGTTGTAGATGGTCCTACTTTAAGACCTAAAGGGTTTTTTATACCACTTAAATAGTGAATGTGAGCACCATTAGGATCTCTAGTTCTATCACCAACCCACAAAAAATGAGAATTTACATTGTACCACTCACCTGTAGTGCTATCTATTCTTGTAAAAGCTTGTTCATAAGGTAAAAGAAGTGCTTCATGGCTTGTGTAAAAATCTGTCTCTCTTAGTTCTCTTGTATTTTTTTCATTTACACCACAGGCATTCATAAATTTTATACTTTCTGCAATTTTTTCAGATAATTCTTTAAATTTTTTTGTTGTATCAAAGTTATCTGCAAAATCTAAATTCCATTTATTTAATTGTGTTAAACTAGCAAAACCTCCTTGAGCAAAAGCTCTTAATAAATTTAAAGTTGAAGCTGAATGGTTATAAGCTCTGATCATTCTTTTTGGGTCTGGTTCTCTAGAGGACTCGTTAAACTCAAATGAATTGATGATATCTCCTCTATAACTAGGTAGCTTTTGACCGTTTTTTTCTTCAAAGTCTGAGCTTCTTGGTTTAGCAAATTGTCCACCCATTCTCCCTAGTTTAACGACCGGTTTGTTAGTGGCAAAAGTTAAAACAACAGACATTTGCAATAGTAATTTAAAATTATCTCGAATTGTATTGGGATTTAATTCCTGAAAGCTCTCAGCACAGTCACCCCCTTGTAAATAAAAGGACTCTCCTTTTTGAACTTGATAAATTTGTGATTTTAGAGACCTAGTCTCACCAGCAAATATTAAAGGAGGCATAGAGGATAATTCCTCAATTACAGAGTCTAACTTACCTTGATCAGCGTAGGCAGGCATTTGCTTTGCTTCAAAGTTTTTCCAACTATCTTTAGTCCATTTCATGAGGCAAGGATTATATTGTTAAATGTATTAAATAAAAGAAATTATTGGGTTTTAGATTTAAAAGGCCAAATTTTGGGTAGCTTTAATTTAGGTAATGATGGCTCATAACCTGTAGCATAAAAATTATCTATGCTGGATTGTTTATTATCTGAATACTTTGAGTCAATATCTTCATGATTGATAATTCCGATATTATCAACGATATCTACTGTGGTGATTAAGCCATGATTGTCTGTAATGTAATAGCATTTATCTAAATTTAAATAATCATATGAACTTTTACCGATTTGATAAGAATTTTTATCAGAACCATCAGATAGAAAAATAAAATTTTTTATGTTTTTTATTTTATATTTGTTTGAAAGTATATATGTATCATCATCCTTGAGTATCTCATGAATATACTTTTTATTACTTAATTTTAAATTAGGGAAAAAAGTTCCTTTTGATAAGTAACTAGGATATTGATTGTCATCAATAATATTAGAGAAGAAATTATTTTGTTTGTTAAAATTATTATTAATTTCTAATACTTGATTAGAAAATATGTAAGATTTATTAAACCTGAGTAAAAATTTAAATATGAATAAAGATATAAACTTAGGGAAAAAATTATAAAAATTAAAAAAAAGAATATTAATATAGTAATTGTTATTATTGCTGGAATTATACGTATTCTTAGTGTCTAAAGTATTTAAGCTTAAAAGATTAACTAATTCAAAACATATTCCAAAATAAGATTTATTTTTGATTGTAATCTCTTTGGAATTATTATTTTTAGAGTAATAAATAGATAAACTAGTTGGGACTTTGATTTTAATAAGATCACTCTCTTGAATTTTTTTATTAGCAATTTTCTTAATATATTTTTTTAAAAGGGATATATTCTCAGAAAAAAAGTGTATTGTGCTGCTATTTGGAAAAACAATATTAATTTTTTTGAATTTTAAATTAGTAAAAATTGATGAGCAGTATTTGTGTTGAGTCTCATTAATTTCAAATCTATAAAAAATTTTATAATCTGTTGTTTTGATTTTAATATCTGGATTATTATCTTTAACAGTGTAGTCATTATCATTAATTAAATAAGATATTTGTTCTCCTGTAATAGGTTCTCTTGTAAATAACTTAGATTTATTGATTATTCCATATGTGTCTAAAGGCACTGAATTAAATGTATTTGATTTCAATTTATCCTCAGGAAAAAAAATAGTTTGTTTAAAATTAGCTTTTTCAATATTTGAAGAAAGCTGTGGTTTGATACTAAACCGAGCGTCAATCACACTAGCTAAAATCTCATTATCAACTTCGATATTCATATTAAATAGTATTCAATTTATTCAACGGTAACTGATTTAGCGAGATTCCTTGGTTGATCAATATCAGTACCTTCATTAAGAGCAAAATAATATGAAATGAGTTGAAGAGGAATAGTATAAATGAAAGGTGTGTCAATAAAGTTTTCTTTGGGTAGGCTTACATTATGTGTGTTTAATGATTTACTGTGAATTTTAACACTCGATAAAATTATAACCTTACCATTTCTAGCAGCGATTTCCTCAGCATTAGAAATAGATTTCTCATATAATTCGTTGTTTGGAGATAAGCAAATTGTTAATGATTTTTTATCGATCAATGCAATTGGGCCATGTTTCATCTCTCCTCCAGGAAAGCCTTCGCTATGCATGTAAGATATCTCTTTTAATTTCAAGGATCCCTCTAATGCTATTGGGTATACAATATTCCTTCCAATAAAATAACAAGTATCAGATTGGCTTAATTTTTTTGCAATTTTTTTCGCCTCTGGTGTAAAATAGTTTATTAATTTTTTCAACTTTATTGGTAATAACTTTAGAATCGCTAAATTCTTATTATAATCTTTTTTCGATATGGAATTTGTCATTTTACCAATTTCAATAGAAAGATTGGCTAAGCTCAATATTTGACAAGTAAAAGCTTTAGTTGAGGCTACACCAACTTCTTTATCAGCATAAGTAGGTATAGTTACATCAGCCTCCCTTACCATACTACTCTGTAAAGAATTAGTTATAACTATAGAGGAATGTTTGTTTTTTTTGATATATTTTAAAGCCATCAAGGTATCCATGGTTTCACCAGATTGTGAAATAAATATAAATAAAATTTTTTCGTCTTTATTTATTTTTTTATATCTAAGCTCGGAAGCTAATTCTGATGAAGTATCTATATTTGTATATCTATTAAAGTAATACTCACCAACTAAACAGGCATGGTATGCAGTACCACATCCAACAAATATTATTTTTTTGTTTAAAATTAAATTTTTAAATTTGCTTTCAAAATCATTAAAAAATTCTTGTACATAATTTTTTTGAGTATTTTTTATAACTTCAGGCTGCTCATGAATCTCTTTCAACATATAATGTTGATATTTTCCTTTATCATATGGGTTTTGTTTAATTTCATTTTTTTCAAAGAGTATTTTAGCTTTATTTAAACTAGATATTTTAGACTGCTGAATTTTAATAATATCACCATCTTTAAGATGATAAATCTTATCACTATAATCAGATAAAATAGATGAATCTGAGCATATGTAAGATGAATTTTTATTATGTGATAAGGCGATTGGACTGCCATTTTTTAATAAGTAAAAACAATTATTTTTTTTTATAAATATAACAAAGGCGTAGTTTCCTTTAATTACACTTTTAAATACTCTAATAGCTTCATCTGAATTTTTATATTTATTGACTAAATAGGTGAGAAAGTAAAAACTGATTTCAGTATCTGATTGAATATTTTTAGGAATTTCTACAAATCGATTTTGAATTTTTCTATAGTTTTCAATTATACCATTACAAACTAAAGTAAGATCATCATTTGCAAATGGATGAGCATTATTTTTGCTAACAACTCCATGTGTTGCCCATCTTGTATGACCTATCACACCATAAAAATTTTTATCTGATACATTTTGAGCTTTATTTTTTAGTTCTGATATTTTGCCAACACTTTTAATGGTTTTTATTCGTTCTTTTGAAAACAAGGAAATGCCAGCAGAGTCATACCCTCTATATTCCAGCTTTTTTAAAATATCTATAGAGTTATTCTTTAAAGAAGATGAATTTAAGATACCAACTATACCGCACATTATTTTTTATTATTAATTTTATTTTTCTGTTTTGATCTGGCTATTGAAAAATGATTATTTGGTATTGATTTAGTAATTACAGATCCTGCAGCTATGTATGCTTTATTGCCTATATTAACAGGTGCAATAATAGAGGAATTTGAGCCAATAAAGGTATTATTACCTATTTTGCATTTCAGCTTATTTTTTCCATCATAATTACAAGTAATAGTTCCTGCCCCAATATTACTATTTGTTCCTACAGATGAGTCTCCGATATAACTTAAATGATTTACTTTTACTCCTTTTGATAATTTTGATTTTTTAATCTCAACAAAATTACCAATTTTTACCTCATCTGCCATAATAACCTCAGGTCTTATTCTTGCATAAGGGCCGATGGAGCAGTTATTACCTATTGTGGAATTTTCAATATAAGAAAAGGACTTAATAATAGAATTACTTTTGATGCTTACATTTTTTTTTATAACAACATGTGGTTCAATTACTACTCCTGGAGCGATACTAACATTGCTCTCTATATAAACCGTATCAGGCTGAATAATTCTAACACCACTATCTACTAATTTTTTCTTTATAAAATCTTGAGATAATGTTTCTAATTTATTAAGTTCATTTAAGGTGTTAGCACCTGATATCACTGTGGCTTTATTTAAAAAAGTAGTCATTTTAAGTTTTTTATTTAAACAGACATTTACTAAATCAGTAATGTAAAATTCATTCTTATTTTTATTTTTTTTTATTAATTTTAAATTTAATGCAGCTTTTTTTGAAATTAAAAATATGCCAGTATTTATCTCATTGATTAATTTCTCTTCGTTTGAACATTCATTTTCTTCAATAATACTGATTAATAAATTATTTTTTTTAATTATTCTTCCATATCCTTTTGGGTTTCTTACATTTTGTGTAAGGACTGATAAGTCATCATTATTCTTTACACCTTTTGAAACAAAATCAGAGAGTATTTTATAATCGAAAATAGGTGTATCTGCTAAGGTCATTAAAAAATAATCAAATTTATTATTGTACTTATAAAATTGTTTAAAAGCTCCGCCAGTACCGTCTATTGGATTTTGAATAAATACTTTTTCATGAATGAAATATTTTTTATTAGATTTACTTGAAATAATAAAAGTTTTTTTTACTTGTTTAATTTTATTTAGTGCATCTAAATTATACTGTATTAACTCTTTACCAGATATTTCATGGAGAAATTTTGGTTTAGATGATTTAAATCTTTTGCTCTTTCCAGCAGAAAGAATAATGGCGCATATATTCATAAAGTTGTAAAATAATATTAATTAATCTTAACTGAATACTAAAAATATATCTAATTATGTAAATTATGCCCATTATCGTTAAATCAAATTTATCAAAGCAACTTTCACATTTCTTAAAGTCTAAACTATTAAAAGATGAATTAGTAGTTTTACCAACAGAAACTGTTTATGGGCTAGCTGGTTTAGGAACCAATATTAAAGCAGCAAAAAAAATTTTCTTATTAAAAAAAAGACCGTTGAAAAAAAAACTAATATTTCATTGTTCAAGTTTAAAAATGGTAGATAAATTTTTTAATTTAGATGATGAAAATTTAATTTTAGCTAAAGAATTTTGGCCTGGGCCTCTTACTCTTGTTTTACAAAGGAAGTCTCTCGAAATACCCAAATCTCTTACATTAAATAATGAGTGTGCTGTAAGAGTTCCAAATAATAAATTTACATTAAATTTAATTAATAAAGTAGGAAAGCCCCTTGTAATGCCTTCAGCAAACAAATTTAAACAACTAAGCCCAATCAACAGTGAAATGGTTTTTCAGCAATTTATTGAGACAAATTTATTAATTGTAGATGATGGAAAATGTAAAGTTGGTATCGAGTCAACTTTAATTAGAATATCTGATAACAAATTGAATATAATAAGACCAGGGATGATATCATTAGAAAATGTCAAAAAAATATTACCCTATATGGTTATTAGTAAATATAACAAAAATTTAAGTTTTCCTGGAACTTCAAGAAAACATTATTCTCCGAAGAAGAAAATATTTTTAAATGTCAAAAATGCTAAAAAAAAATCTGCATATATAAACTTTGGAGCAAATAAGAAAGATCAATTCAAAAATTTAAGTAAGACTAGAAATTTAATTGAAGCTGCCAAAAATCTATATCATTTTATTTTTTTAGCAGATAACGACAACCAATATAAAAGTATAAGTATCGCACCTATTCCTTATAAGAAAATAGGAGTCGCTATAAATGATAGATTACGAAGAGCATCTAAATGAAGTTTCCAATAAAAACTATAAGAAAAAATGCCCAAATAACTGCTTTCCCTAAAAATTCTTTGGAGGTATCTAAACTGGTTAAATTTTCTAACAAATATAAATTTCATATTTTACCTATTGGTGGAGAGACTAATAGAGTGGATGGCACAAAACCTCAATTTGAAAAAACTATCCTAATAGATTTTAAAAAAATGAATCGTATTGAAGAAGTTGATACTGATAACTTTATAATAACAGCTCAAAGCGGAACATTGTTAAAAACTATTCAAAAAGCAGCAAATAATAAAAAACTTTTATTTCCAGTTAATATTGCGCCAAGTGATAAATGTACAATTGGGGGTAATATATCTACTAATGTTGGGGGTTTGCAAACCTTGAGATATGGTAACATAGAGGATCATATAAATGGCCTTGAAGTAGTGCTTAGTGATGGAACTATTTTAAATTTTTTAAATAAACTCAAAAAAGATAATTTTGGCCCAAAACTGTGGAAGTTATTTTGTGGTTCTGAGGGTGTTTTTGGAATAATTACAAGAGCAAGCTTAAAGTTAATCCCAAAAAAAAAATACAATTCTACATACTTAATACAAACAAATAGTTTAAATAAGTCAATTCGATTACTAAAATTTTTAAGAAACAAGTACTTCGATAATTTAACAAGTTTTGAAATAATATTTCCAATACCTAGCTCTTATTTATTTAACGAAAGTGCACATCACTTCAATTTAATCATAGAGATACAATCTAATATTATTGGTAATTACAAAAAAGACTTAAAAAAATACTTTAATTTAAATGAATTTAAAATTGATAAAATAGAACATGATAAATCGAAGTCATGGATATGGAGCAAAAGAGAAGAGTTAGTATATAATCAGATAAAATATAATTTTACAGAAAAATTTGATATTTCTTTACCCATTGATAAGTGGTCTGTCTTTATTAAGAAGGTAAATACATTTGTAAAGAATAATAAAATCTTTACTCCTTATTTTTTTGGGCATTTGGGAGATGGTAATTTGCATTGCAATTTTAAAGTACATCCTAATTCAAAAAAGAATTGTGCTTACCTCTCAAAATTTATTTATGATTTGACTATTCAAAGCGAAGGTAGTGTGGCAGCAGAACACGGTCTTGGTTTGAAAAAAAATTATCTTTTAAAAAAATATAAACCTAGTGAAAATTACCTTTTTATTAAAAAATTAAAAAAACACTTGGATCCCAACTCTAGATTAGGCAAAAATAAGTTATTTCAGGCTTAATTGATCTTTTAATTTAAAATAACTCATTGCTAAAACTAATAATGGCTTATCAATTACGCCAAAACCAGGAAAGTTTTTATGTCTAAACTTTTCAAATAAGCCCAAATTATTGTTCTGATTTGTTATAGTTTCAGCAATCATTTTTCCAACCATAGTTGTTATTGCTAAACCATGTCCTGAATATCCTTGTGCAAAAAAAATATTATTATCAATACTACCGATATGAGGGAATCTGTTTACAGTTATGGCAACGTGCCCACTCCAGGTACACCAAGCTTTGAACTTTTCTAAACCAGGAAGTATCTTTTTTATACTTTTTTTTAAAGATAATTCCAAATTTATCGGATCTATATTAGAGTAACTTACACCTCCACCAAAAATTAAATTATTATTAGAATCCAGTCTGAAATAATTTAGTACAAATAACATATCTCCCACTGTGATAGGTTTTCGAAAATATTTACTCAATTCTGTATTTGGAATTTCAGTAAATGCTGATACATAAGTTTTAACAGGCATTATTTTTTTTCTTAAACTTTTATTCAAATTATTAATATATGCATTACAGCAGATAATTAATTTATCAGATTTAACAGTTAAATTTTTTTCAGTTTTTATTGTTACTTTTTTTTGAGATTCATATGATATCACTCCGGTATCTTCAAATATTTTACAATTTTGATTTTTTAATAATTCTCTTGCTAATCCTATACAATAATTAAGTGGATGAATTTGACCACACTCTGAGTCATACATTGCAGATTTGTAATAAGGGCTATCAAAATACTGGTCCATTCTATTTTTTGGTAGATACGTCACCGATTCATAATCAAATTTTGTTTGAAGCCTGTCTACGTATTTTTTTAACTCTTCATCATGGGATTTACTTACTGCGGCTAAAACATAACCCTCGATTAAGTCACATTGTATATTTAAGTCTTTGATATTTTTTTTTACTTCTCTAACAGCGTCTAATGTGAATTGCCATAATATCTTAATTTCCTCTTGAGTGTGTTTTTGGCTAGAGTAATTCTCTGAGGAAAAACCATGTAATAATTGCCCACCATTTCTTCCAGATGCGCCCCAACCAACTTTATTTTTCTCCAATATGACTATGTTTAAATCTGGATTTAATTTAGATAAATATAATGCTGATGAAATTCCTGATAAACCTGCACCAATTATACAAACATCACATTGTAAGCTCTCATTTAATTTGTTAGTATTAAGGATGAATGCTTTTGTTCTTACGTAATAATTATCTGAGTAATCCATCAGATACATAAATATCAAATTTTAAAGGTTAGTTATAGCTATGAATGATTATGTCGATTGGTTAAAGAAAAATAAAATAACAGAGGTAGAATGTATGATTCCTGATAATTCAGGTATACCAAGAGGAAAAATACTACCAACAAAAAAATTTTTAAGCTCTATTGAGTCAGGTGGATTAAGATTACCTTTAGCACTATTCAAATTAGCAGTATCTAGAGATGTGACTTATTCAATAGATGATCAGATTTTAAATCCTACAGATGGTGATTTTATATTAAAGCCTGATTTTAATACTCTGAGAACTGTTCCATGGTATGAAGAGCCGACCGCACAGGTTATTTGTGATGCTGTTGATAATAATGATAATGTTATAGAGGTCCACTCTAGAGGTATTTTAAAAAAAGTAATTGGTCTTTATGAAAAAATAGGCCTTGAACCATTAGTTGCTCCAGAAATTGAATTCTATTTAGTTAAGAAAAACAATGATCCAGACAATCCTTTAGAGACACCAAGTGGGCAATCTGGAAGAATTGAAAAAGGAAATCAGTCTTACGGTATTGATGCTGTTAATGAATTTGATCATATTTTTGAGGATCTATATGACTACTGTGAGACTCAAGAATTAGACGTAGAGAATATTAATCATGAGGATGGACCAGCACAAATGGAAATTAACTTCAAGCATGGTAACCCCCTTGACTTGGCCGATCAGGTTTTTTTATTTAAAAGAACTCTTAGACAAACTGCATTGAAGCATAATTTGTATGCAACTTTTATGGCTAAACCGATGGAAGATACTCCAGGGAACTCGATGCATATACACCAATCAATTTTAAAAAAAGGTAAACCAATATTTGTGGACAAAAATCTTAAAACTACAAAACAGTTTGATAATTATATGGGTGGATTACAAAAATATTCAAAAGCTTTTTTACCTCTTTTTGCACCTAACGTTAATTCCTTTAAAAGGCTCAGAGGTTATTGGGAGGAAGGTACGCCATTTAACCTTAACTGGGGTTTTGAAAACCGTACCTGTGGTTTTAGAGTCCCAAATTTTAACTCTGCTAACCAGGCGAGAATTGAAAATAGACTGTGTGGATCAGATGTAAATCCATACTTAGCTATGGCTGCAACATTATCTGCAGGATATTTAGGTTTGAAGAAAAAATTAAAAGCAACCCCGGAGACCAAAAAAGCTGCATATAACGTGAATGTTTCTTTGACAGAAAGCATCTATCAATCAATAGATACTTTTTCTAGATCTAAGGAGGCAAAAGAGATATTTGGTGAAACATTTATAGAATTATTTTGTTCAATTAAAGACCTAGAGGTGAATGCTTATAATAAAATAATTACTGCATGGGAAAGAGAATATTTACTTCTTAATGTTTGATCTATTAATTAAGTAAATACTAATTGCTGCTAATATAACAATTAGCATTATTATTGCGGAAAGAGCATTAACTTCTGGACTCAATCCCAATCTAACTTTAGAAAAAACCACTATTGGCAAAGTGTTAGCTCCGGGACCGGTAGTAAAACTAGCAACAACAAGATCGTCCAAAGAGAGTGTAAATGCAAGTAACCAACCTGATAATATTGCAGGTAATATTACAGGAGCAGTTACTTTCCAAAAAATCATATTTGGAATTGTCCCAAGATCCTGAGCAGCCTCTTCTATATTTTTATCGTAACTACTCAACCTTGATTGGATAATGACTGCAACAAAAGCTACAGAGAAAGTTATATGTGATATTAAGACTGTTAGTTGTCCTTTTGAGGAAGGAAAGCCTATAATATGGTTAGATGATATAAAGAATAACAACAAAGAAAGCCCTAAAATTATCTCAGGCATAACCAAAGGAGAAGAACTCAAGAAAATAAAGAAAGGCCTGGCTGGAATTTTAGATATTCTTGTTAATGAAAAACCAATCATTACACCCATGACTGTTGCAAATGTTGCTGAAAGAGAAGCAATTTTTAGACTAGTATAAAAAGCCTCTAAAATTTGTTCATTATGAAATAATTCCTTATACCATCTAAAAGAAAAACCCTTCCAGACCATAACTCTTTTATTATCATTAAAAGAATAAGCTATAAGAGTTAAAATAGGAAAATATAAAAATGAAAATCCAATTGTTAAGGTAAAAATTTTAAAAAATAATTTATTCATTTCTAAAATTATATTTTGCGTACATTAATTGAAAAATAATTATGGGAAATACAAGTATTACAATTCCAGACATAGCAAGTGCGCTAGCAATAGGCCAATCTCTATTTACAAAAAATTCATCCCAAATTATCTTCCCAAAATAAAGCTTATCACTGCCGCCTAACATTTCTGGTATTATATATTCTCCAACAACTGGTATAAAAACCAACATGCTCCCCGCTACTATTCCTGGTAAAGATAGAGGTAAGATAACTTTTACAAACGTGTTTAAAGGCTTTGCACCTAAATCATTAGATGCGTCAATCAAATTTAAATCAAATTTAACCAAATATCCATAAAGCGGTAAAATCATAAATGGAAGGTAAGTATAAACAACACCTAAAATTACAGCGTAATGATTGTGTAACATAGATATTGGTTCAGAAATTAGCCCAACATGTATAAGAATTGAATTTATAATACCAGAGCCTTGCAGTAAGACTTTCCATGCATATACCCTTAGAAGAAAAGAACTCCAAAAAGGTATGATAAGCATAATCAATAGTATGTTTCTTGTACTTGTTTTAGATTTTGCAACGTAAAAAGCTATGGGATAACCAATCAATAAACATAATATAGTTGATGTGAGAGCTAGTGACAGTGAATTGAGATAAGATCTGATATAGAAAGGGTCTGAAAAAATGAATAAATAATTTCCAAGAGTTGAATTAATCTCCAATCCATTTTCAGATAAAGAAAAAAGATCACGATAAGGTGGCATACCCCATTCAGACACAGATATTGATATTTTAAAAATTAACGCTAATGGAACAAAAAAGAACAAAACGAGCCATAAATATGGAGTGAATACAAACCACACGTTTTGTTTTTTTAAATTTTTAATCATTAAAGAAATATATTGATGTTTCGTTAAAACTTATCTGAACTTTGTCATCCCATCTTATTTGAAGGTTATCTGAAACTAAACTATTTTGCATAAAAGAATAAAATTGAAATCCATTAACCTCAATTAAATACTTAGTATAGCTCCCTAAATAAGCTACTTCTTTAATTACACCAATATTTAAATTATCAGATTGATTTTCTAGTTTTTTAACAGAAATTTTTTCAGGCCTAATTAAACATTTAACATAGTTTTCTTTATTGTTAATATTTTTAACTTCATAATTTAATTCTTTAATGATGATTTGATTATTTTTATTAAGAACATTAAAGATATTTGCTGTGCCTATAAAATTGGCTATATATTTGTCCTTCGGTTTTTCATATATCTCAACAGGATTACCGACTTGGAGGATTTCTCCATTTTTCATAATTGCCATTCTGTCAGATAATGACATTGCTTCCTCTTGATCATGGGTAACAATTATAAAAGTGATACCTAACTTATACTGTAGATTAACTAACTCGAATTGTGTCTGTACTCTTAGCTGTTTGTCTAATGCTGCAAGTGGTTCATCCAATAAAAGTAATTTTGGTTTTTTGACTAGACATCTTGCTAACGCTACACGTTGTTGTTGACCACCAGAAATCTCATTGATTTTTCTTTTCTCTAAACCATTCAGTTCTAGTAAATTTAAAATTTCATTAACACGATGATTGATTTCTTCTTTAGAAATTTTTTCTTCTTTTAGTCCAAACTGGATATTATTAGTGACATTTAAATGCGGAAATAGTGCATAATTTTGGAACATAATATTTAGAGGTCTTACATATGGTGGAAGTTTCGTGATATCCTTTCCCTCAAGTAGAATTCTTCCTTCATCAGGCTTCTCAAAACCTGCTATAATTCTCAAAAGTGTTGACTTACCACATCCTGAAGATCCTAGAAGACTGAATATTTCAGATTTAGCTATTTTTAGATTAACTTTGTCTAAAGCAACGACATTATCAAACCTTTTTGATACATCCATGATTTGTAAAAAAGGTTCAGACATAAAAAAGATTGTGAAAAGCGCAACTAAAGTAAAAGTTGCGCTTTAATTAAATTATTGAGAAGCTTTAAAACTATTAAATACTCTTGAAGATATCCTAGACTTTTGAGGTGAGTCAGCTGTATCTGCAAAAAGTTTAGTTAATGTCTCTTCTGTTGGATAAATAGCTGGGTCTGAAAGGATATCTGGATCTATCAAACCTTCAGTTGTGTTAGCTACTAGATTAGGATTTGAGTACCACACATAGTTAGTAATCTCTGCAACAACTTCTGGTCTCAAAATATAATCTATAAATTTATGGGCATTTTCTACATTTTTCGCGTCTGCTGGAATTCCCATCATATCAAACCAAATTACTGTTCCTTCATTAGGAATTGAATACCAGACCTCTTCGATTTCCTCGTATGCTGCTATAAATACATCACCTGACCAACCTATTGCTAAACAAATTTCACCATTTGCTAAATCATCGATGTACTGAGAGGAATCAAAATACTTTATGTAAGGTCTAATATTATTCAATAATTCTAGTGCCTCTTGATTAGCTTTGGTGTTTTCTGTATTTGGATCATGACCAAGATAATTTAATGCAATCTCAACAATTTCACTTGGTGCATCTAGGAAAGCCACACCGCAATCTTCATATTTAGAAATTTGATCTACATCAAATATTATGTCCCATGACTCAACATCTCCACCTCTTTCCTCGACGGCAGCAACATTGTAACCAATTCCAGTTGTACCATACATGTAATTAACAGAATATTCCCCACCTGGATCATGAGCATCAGTTTTTTCTAAAACACTTGGATCTAAATTTTTGAGGTTTGGAATCATACTTTTATCAAGTTTTTGAAAAACTCCAGCTTTAATTTGGTTTTCCATAAAGGAGCCTGATGGAACAACTAAGTCATAACCACTTCCTCCAGCTAAAAGCTTAGCCTCTAGAACTTCGTTTGAATCAAATACATCGTATGTTACATCAATACCAGTTTCTTCCTCAAAATTTGCAATTGTATCTTCAGCTATATAATCGGACCAATTGTATATAAATAACTCTTCTTTAGCGCTCAAACTCATAGGAAGTATTAGCACTAAAAGAGCTGTTAAAAATTTATTCATATTACCTCTCCTCTTAAATAAGTAGAATTTGAATAATATGATAATTTTTTTTAAAAATCACAAATTTTTTTATATAGATCTGGTCTACGATCTCTAAAATTTCCCCAAGATTGGCGGTATTTTGTTATTTCTGAAAAGTCGAAATTCTTAGATACAAAGCCCTCATCTTTTTTGTTCATTTCAATTTCAATATTACCCAAATGATTAGCGATAAAGGAACTTCCATAAAATGTAACAGATATTGAACCCTCATTTTCTGTGCCAATTCTATTAGAAGCTATGACTGGAATTTGATTTGCAGCTGCATGACCTTTCATTACGTTTTGCCAGTGATCTTTTGAGTCTAATAAAGGGTCTTGAGGCTCAGAACCAATTGCCGTGGGATATAATAAAATATCTGCACCAGAAAGTGTCATAGATCTCGCACATTCAGGAAACCATTGATCCCAGCATATACCACAACCAAGATTTCCATATTTTGTGTTAAATACTTTGAAGCCAGTATCTCCAGGTTTAAAGTAAAACTTTTCGTTATAACCAGGGCCCTCGGGAATATGGGACTTTCTATATAAATCACTTAATCTACCATCAGCATTAATCACAACTAGTGAATTAAAAAAATTATTTTCTTTTTTTTCAAAAAAACTGATTGGCATTACCATATTATTTTTCTTACAAAAATTAGAAAAAATTTCAAATAGTTTGTCATTAGGAAATTCAATTGCATAATTAAAAAACTTTTTATCCTGAGTTGAGCAAAAGTACTCAGTCTGAAATAACTCCTGCAGGAGGAAAATATTTACATTTTCCTTAGATGCTTGTTGAGCAATTTGTATAGCCTTATTTATGTTTAAATCTTTTTTTTCTTTTATTGATTTAAATTGTGAAGCAGCAACCTTAATTGACATTTTTTGGTACATTCATGGTAACACAATGGATATTACCTCCACCATAATTTATATGTGAAGTTTCAATCATCTCAATTTTTTTATCTTTAAAAATATCCTTAAAAATATCATAAACCATTTCATCTTCTTTAACATTAAATTTTGGAACAAAGATTTTACGCTTTGAAAAATAAAAATTTATATACGAGGCAATAAGCTTTTTATCATTGACAACTATTTTTGAAGGTAGTGGTATATCAATTAATTCTATATTACTGTCAATGCTCGAAAGGTTACTTAGAATAATTGATTTAATCTTAGTTAAATTATTTGAATTCAAATCATCTAAATCATAACTTTTTGCTATTAAATATTTTCTATTTCCAATAGGACATAAAATATTGTCTATGTGCCCATCAGTATCATCATCTTTTAAACCTTCGGGGATCCAAATCATTGAATTTAAATCAAATAAACTTGTCAGTGTTTGCTCTATTTTTGCTTTTTCAGGATTATTTCTGTTTGGGTTAAGTAGGACACTTTCAGTGGTAAACAAGTTTCCATATTCATCGTAAGTAATAGCACCACCTTCTAAAGTAAGGTCATTTAAATATGAAGTAATAGAAAATTGATTTGAGATATATTCACCTACTTTATTATCATTAAAATAATTTGGGTATTTTCCATAACCATTAAAATTAAAGTTAATACATTTAAGTTCATTGTCCTCTTTTATAAAAATTGGGGCAATATCTCTCATCCAAGAGTCATCTAGTTCTAATTGAATAATATTTATTTTTTGATTGTTAATATAATTTTTACACTCATTGTAATCCTCTTTATTACAATACATATAAACTGTTTCTTCATCCGAAATACAATTAGCTAAATGCGCCATTTCTAATCTGGCATCTTTAATTATTTCGTTGTAAAGATTTTTATTACATGGCCAAGCCATTAGACATTTTTCATGTGCTTCCCATTCTGGAATTAACTTCATAAGATTATAGTATATATTTTTTTTTAATTATGAATATTTGTATACTCTCAGATATGGTGAAAAAAGAAAAAAGAATGCCCCTAATACCAGATGATATTATTGAACTAAAAAACATATCAACTAAATTCAACTTTTATATAGAAAAATTTACTGACAGAATAATTGAAGAGAAAGAATATATTTCAGTTGGGTGTAAATACTATCAAAATCAAAAAATAGATTTATTCTTATCAATGCAAGGTTTGAAACAAAGTCAAATAAAGTCAAATCAAAATTACTTAGTCTTATTCAATGTTGTAGAGTGTTTTGAGCAAAATAGAGCTATGTTAAATAAAATTTTGAAAAATAATTGTTCTCTGTTATTTTATGATTTATTGAGTGGCAAACACTCAATCAAAATTTTAAAATCTGCTAATGAAGAGCTTTTGCTAAAATCAACTGTTAATATAAGTAAAAAATTAAAAGCAAAATTGCCAGTATTTTGTAATTCCTTAAAAAAAGATAGCATTGAGAAATTTTATATATCCAAAAAAGGATATATTAATTTTCGTTATTTAACTTTAATTGAAAAATTAGTTTAATATTAAATAAATACCTGTAGATACTAATAATAATGCAAAGAAATACTCAAAACTTCTTTTTAATTTAGGGTTAGATACTAAATTTTTAATTAAACTTCCAAAAAGTGCCCACAAACTTATACATGGAAAGCTTACCAATGATGACATCAAACCTGTGAAAACAACAGCTATCCAAAGCTTTTCTTCTAAAGGCATAAAACCAGATGCAACTGTAATAGCGATTGTCCATGCCTTAGGGTTTACCCATTGAAAAAGAGCAGCTTCGTAAATATTTAAGGGTCTACCTGTATCTTTCTTGTAATCCTTTAGAGACCCAATCATTTGATAAGCTAAATAAATAAGATAAAAAAAACAAAGCCATTTTAGTATCATTTGAAATTCTGGTTTATTAATCAAAATTAAACCTAAACCTGTGCAAATTAATGAAACTTGAAGAGCATGACCTAAAGAAATACCAGTAATATGTGGTAAAGATCTTTTAAAACCAAATTTTAAGCCTGAGATCGTTAACATAGCATTATTGGGCCCAGGTGTGATAAACATGACGGTGTAATATGATACTATTGCTACAACTAAAGCTATATCTATCAATTAATTAATCTTTAATACTAAACTTATTATCTTTTAATATAACATGTATTGGAACACCAGTTGAGAGTTCAACAGAATTAATATTATGTGGTTCATAAATATTCATAACTATTAAAAGCGCTCTTAAAGAATTCCCATGTGCCGCTATTAAAATATTATCATTTTCATTACTTTGAATAGCAGGTTTAATTACTTCATCAAAATATTTTGTAACTCTTCTAACCACATCCTCAAGACTTTCACCGTTAGGGGGTTGATCAGAATAACCTCTTCTCCACTTATGAACTTGTTCTTCTCCAAATTTTTCAGCGGTTTCCTTTTTATTTAAACCCGTGAGATCACCATAATCTCTCTCATTTAAATTGATGTTTGAGATTATTTTTTCTTGATTATTTAAAAAATCCCACTGGTCGAGGTTTTGAAGAATTATTTTAGCGGTTTCTTGAGCTCTTTTTAATTCACTTGTAAATACAATATTGAATTTAATATCTAAATTTTTGAAGTTTTGCCCAGCTTTATTTGCCTCCTCAATGCCTTGTTCAGATAATTCAATATTTTTAAAGCCGGTAAAAAGATTTAATTTATTCCACTCACTTTGACCATGGCGAATTAATAAAATATTTTTCATTGAATTTGATATATATTATTAATTACTCATGGTCAAATTTCGCATTGAAAAAGATAGCTTAGGTGAAATTAAAGTTGAAAGCACGAAACTTTGGGGAGCACAAACTCAAAGATCAATAGAAAACTTTCAAATAGGTATTGGAAAATTTCATTTTCAAGATATTTTTATAGAGGCCCTTGCCTTACAAAAAAAATCATGTGCTTTTGCAAATGCAGAATTAAAATTATTACCGAAAAATCACACAAAAATTATTGGAAAAGTTTGTGATTTAATTATATCTGGAAAATTAAATGGTCACTTTCCTCTTGTTGTATGGCAAACAGGATCAGGGACTCAAATCAATATGAATCTTAATGAAGTAATTGCAAATAAAAGTAATCAGTTGTTAGGAAGAAAGCTCCCAACAAATACCCCACTTCATCCTAATGATCATATTAATATGTCTCAATCATCAAATGACAGTATTCCTACTGCTATGCACATAGCTACTGTGCTATCAATGAAAAAAAAATTACTTCCTGAAATAGTTTTTTTTAAAAAATCTTTAAAAAAGAAAATTTCTGAGTTCAAAGGAATAATTAAAATTGGAAGAACTCACACTCAAGATGCGACACCAATAAAAATTTCAAATGAATTTTTAGCGTTTTATGATCAAATATCTTATGCAGAAAATGTTATTAAAAAAAGTTTAGATAAACTCTATGAACTAGCTCAAGGAGGTACTGCTGTTGGATCTGGAGTAAATGCGCCAAAAAATTTTTCTAATATATTTATTAAATATTTAAAAAAAGAAACAGGATTTCCATTTAAATCTGCCCCAAATAAGTATGAGTCTCTTGCTTCCCATGATGTATTTATAGAAGTCATGTCAGGTGTTGAAATTTTAACTAGTGCTTTATTTAAAATGTCAAATGATATTAGGGTATTAGCATCTGGGCCAAGAAGTGGAATTTCTGAGATAATTCTTCCAGCCAATGAACCTGGCTCATCAATCATGCCAGGAAAAATAAATCCTACACAGTGTGAGGCTCTATCGATGGTTTGTACACATGTGATTGGTCTTAGAAATTCTATAGCTTTCGCTTGTACACAAGGCCATTTCCAATTAAATGTTTATAAGCCATTAATCATACATAACACTCTTGATGCAATTAGTTTAATTAGTGAGGCTATGGCCTCCTTTAATAAAAAATGTTTAAAAGGATTAAAAGTTAACAAAAAAAGAGTAAATGAACTTTTAAATCGCTCTTTGATGCTAGTGACGCCTTTAACGAAAGTTATTGGTTATGATCTTGCATCAAAAGTGGCTCTAAATGCATACAACAAAAATATTTCATTAAAACAATCCTGTATGGAATTAACAGATTTATCTGAGGAGGAATTTAGCAAATACACCAATCCAAGAAAAATGGTTTAATTAATTTTGTGTATTTTATAGTTATCTTTCGATTTAAATAATTCTTTAAGCAAATTTACTGTTATGAAGTGACCAGTTTTAAATCCTTTATAAGTTCCTATTATAGGATAACCGGATAAGTATAAATCTCCTACTACATCTAAAACCTTATGGCGTATTAATTCATTTTCATATCTTAATCCGTCCCTATTGAGAGGTTTCTTATCTTTAATTACGATTGCATTATCAAGTGAACCACCTTTAATTAAATTTTGTGACTTTAGGTATTCTATTTCATGAAAAAAAGCAAATGTTCTTGCTTTAGAAATAGACTCGATATAATTACCGTTTAAATTACTTATATTAATATCTTGATCTTCGTACTTTCCATCAAAATTAGCCTCTAAATTTATATTAAAACCCTCATCTTTTGGTAAGTTTGGTAATAGTTCAGCAAATCCATAATCGCATTTAAATCTAACAGGCTTAATTATTTCTAAAATATTTTGGTCAGAGTCTTGTTCTTTTAATCCTTTTTTTAATATATTTTCAACATATACTTTTGAACTACCATCAAGAATAGGTACCTCTACATTATCAATAAGAATTTCACAATTGTTAATATGCAAACCTGAAAGCGCACTCAATAAGTGTTCCACTGTTTTAACCTCAATTTCATTTGATGCTAAGTTAGTAGAAAATTTAGTTGATACTACATTATCCCATTTAGCAGATATAATTGCAGACTTGTCAGTTCTATTAAAAAAAATACCAGTCCCTACTGGGGAAGGCCTAAGAGTTATATTTGTTTTAACACCAGTATGCAAGCCTACTCCATTTAATCTGATCGATTCGTTTAGAGTTAAGCTTTTCATTTATATGATATTAAGAAAATACCTGAAAAGTATTACTTTATATTTGTAAAACTTTGTATTTAATAAATCTACTGATTGGAGCCTTTTCTTAAATATGAAGGGGTATCTATATCATCATTTTGGTCGTTTTCTGTGCTAAATTCAGAAATATCTGAAAGTTCAGAAATTTCATCTCCATCTGAGTTTTGTCTTACTCCACTGCCCTCCTCCTCAACAACATCACTAAATAAAAAAAGGTTTGGATCGGTCTTAGATTTTTTTGACTTTTGTTTTTTTTCTTGTGTTTTATCAATAACCTCAGTTGTTTTTTTATTAGAATTCATTAAGTTAGAAAGCATACTAAAAAAGCCTGATTTCTTTTTCTCCTCAAGATTTTCAAAATTGACATTATTTTCATCGCTTTTTTTAGAATTTTCATTGTTATCATCAATTTCTTCATCTAACTCATTAGTCAAATTAAACTCTTCATTTTCAGAGGTAGCCAGATTTTCTTTAACAACATTTGAAATATCTTCATTATGCTTAATATTATTGATGTCATAAGATAAACTCTCATCAATTTTATTTTGAATAGAACTAAAGCCTAAACTATTTTCAGAGTCTGGATAATAAAGGATTTTTTTCCCTGAGGCTTCAATACCCGTAGCAAAAATACTAATTTTTAATTTTCCTTGTAGAGTTTCATCTATTAAAGATCCAAATATTATATTTGCTTCAGGATTAACACTTTGCCTTATTATATTCGCTGCGTGATCTACTTCTAATAAGGTCATATCGCTTCCACCAGAAATATTTACAATAACTCCTTTAGCAGTGTTCATATCTATATTTTCTATCAGGGGGTTTGTTAAAGCTAAATTAGAAGCCTCTACTGCTTTATTATCACCCTCTGCAACTGCAGTTCCCATCAACGCATAACCCATTTCTTTTATGACTGTTCTTACATCTGCAAAATCTAAGTTTATAAGACCAGGTTGTGTGATTAAATCAGTGAGTCCTTTTACACCATCAAATAAGACATTATCGGCTTTTTTGAAAGCTTCTGCAAAAGAAGTTTGTTCATTAGATACCTTGAATAAATTTTGATTTGGTATAATCAATAATGTATCTACATTATTTTTAACTTCATCAAGACCTTGTAAAGCCAAATTCATTCTCTTAGTGCCTTCAAAATTAAAAGGTGTTGACACTATTGCAACAGTCACAATTCCTAATTTTTTTGCAATACGAGCAATTACAGGTAAAGCACCTGTACCTGTGCCTCCACCTAAACCTGCTGTTAGAAATAACATATTTGTATTTCTCAATTCTTCAGAAATTAAATCTATGCTTTCCTCGGCAGCATCTTTTCCAACAACTGGATCTGCTCCTGCGCCTAAACCTTTAGTTTTTTCTAAGCCCAATTGTATGCGATTATAGCAAAGTGAATTTTCAAGTGCTTGGGCGTCAGTATTAGCAACAATAAATTCAACATTGTTTAAATTTGATTGGATCATGTTATTTACAGCGTTGCTACCCGCACCGCCAATTCCCATCACAGTTAAAGATGGCTTTAAGTTTTTTTGATCAACTACTGGTTCTATATCTAGTGTCATTTTTTTCCCCGCAAATCAACCTATAGTAGGTCTACGAATCTTTTGTACCATATTTTGTTTGAAAAAGAATCAATTTTTTGAGTAAAATTATTATTTTCAGCACTTTTATTAGTCAATAGCCAAAAGCTTGAATAAAGAGACATTATACTTGCATCATTTAAAACTTTAGGGATACCACATGACTTAGGTGGCTCTAAAAATTGTATATCATAACCAAACTTTGTTCGAAAATAATTATAAAAATTTTTTAATTTAGAGCCCCCTCCTGTAATAATATATGAATAATAATTATTGTCTTTGGGTAATGATTTTAAAACTAATCCAAATGTTTCATCTAATCTATCTTGAATAATTTCCTTTAAATTGTCATGACCAACATTTTTTGTTTTGTTGTCGCCAAATTCCTCCCAGATAGGAATCTCAACTGTTGAATTTCTAGTATCGGATAAATCAATTGTAGAAATTTTAAGTTTTTCAGCGAAATCAAAACTAATATTATGGATATTTACTAAATCATTAGAAATATTTTTACTCCCTTGAGGTATTTTTTTTATGAAGTGTAACACTTTATTTTTTACCATTATAATATTAATATATTTAAAACCATAATCTATAAGAACAATATTTGATTTAGTCTTAGGTTTATTTTTTAGGTAAAAATAATAAGAAGTAGTAGAGTCTAAATAATTTAAAATTTTAATCTGAAGTTTTTGAAATATATTATTCAAAAGATTAATTTGCTTTATATCAACCATCGAAACTAATGAAATAATTGATAACTTGTTGCAATTTAAACCAACTGGGTTATCTGTAATTAATTTATCATCAATTTTATAATGTGATGTATATATACTATAAAAATAATTGTCATCTTTTGGAATTTTGATTTTCGAGATTTTTCTTAAATCATTATTTTCAATAATAGCACCATTAAGATTTAGATCTTTTTGTGTTTTCTTAATTTGAACACTTTGATTTGTAACTAATATATAAGCATCTCTAATAATATAGTTAGCTTGCTTTTCAGCTTGTACGATTGAATTTTTTATACAATCGATAAAATCATCAAAATTTTCGATATCTTCACCAGTATATCCTTTTGACCTAGTCTTGCCTGTGCCAATAATTGAAAATTCTTGTTTAAATTCTGAGTAAATTATCGTCTTTATAGAAAAAGATCCGATTTCAATTATTGTTTTGTAACTATCCAATTATTTTAATCTTATTGTTTTATTATGAAAATTTCTTAAATCAAGAAACTCACTATAATTCGTACTTTTTTCGATTAAATCAATATTATCTCTAATAAAAAATAATAATTTGGTATCAATCACTTTAGGAAGCATTACTACTCTGCCATTACTTAAAACCAAATTATATCTCCTATCGTCTACATATTCTATTTGATTTATATTAAATAAATTGGACAAAGTTACATAGTGCTCATTTAGGTAATTATTTATGTAAATACTATTATTAGAAATATCAACTAGTTCGATGGAGTCTAGGTAATCCAGATTAAAATACTTAATTGGTGCAGTAATGTTATCATGAAATATTATCTCATTAGTAAATTTGTTAATAGCAAAAGGTTTTTTGAAATTTATTAGAATGTTAATTTCATTATTTTGACGCTTAAGCAAATGGCTTTCGATAAATAAATATTTTTTAAGATAATTATTTATATCATTTAAATTATTAGTAATTTCATACTCAAAATCCTCATGAATCTTAGAGTCTAGAAAATTTATGACCTCATATGGTTTTTTTATTAGATAATTAATCGAAAAATAAAAGAATAATGTTAAAATTATAGCTGATAATAAATAGATTATTATTTCTTTGAATCTAATTTTCATAAAGATGAATAGATAATTTGCTCTAATAGATATAAATATGAAAAACTTTGATGTTTAGCTTGTTCAGGTGCAAGTGATATTTTAGTTAAGCCTGGATGTGTATTCATTTCTAAAAAATATATTTTCTCATTTTTATTACTAATTATAAAATCTAATCTTGCTATTCCTTTACAATTACAAATACGAAATATTTTTTTTGATATTTTCATTAGATATTTATACTTTAAAGTGGATATTCGTGCTGGGAGAAAATGTAAACTTTTATTTTTAATATATTTTGCAGCGTAGTCGTAGTGTTTGTTCTCAAATTCAATTTCAGTAACACCTAAAGCCATTATTTTATTGTTATTTTCAATTACTGTTACAGTTAATTCTTTTCCATAAATAATTTCTTCAATTAAAAATTGATTATTATTTATATTTTTTTTAAGAAAATTCTTATTATGTATAAAATTAATTCCTTTTGATGAACCTCCCCAATTAGGCTTTAAAATGACTGGGAATTTAATATTTTTTGTATTTAAGATTTCTTTAGGAGATAAAATATTAAGTTCTCTTTCTAAATATTTTTTTAATAAACGTTTATTAAAACAAAGTGCAGATGAGACACTCCCAGAATGAGTAATGGCAATTTTGTTTATAAAAGCAAATGTATTTATTCCACCATCTTCACCAAATTCACCATGAAGAGCATTAAATATTAAATTTGGCTTATATTTTAATATTTGTTGAATATTATTTTTTTTTAAATCAAAAAATCTTACATTAAATTTATTTTTTTTGAGACAAGAAAAAATATTTCGACCAGACATTAAAGATATTTCTCTCTCATCGGACCATCCACCTGCTACCACGAGAATTTTTATTAATTTAATATTTGTTTTTATCAATCTATAATTCTTAATTCTCTCTCAAGTAATATTTTATGCTTATTTTTAACTTTATTTTGAATCTTAGAAATAAATGAAACTATACTATTAGCACTAATATTAGGTTCATTTTCAAAGAAATTAGAATGTATTTTTGATAATTTAATAGGACCATCATAAAAACTTTCATCTATAGATGACTTAATTAATTTCCAAGCACTATGATTAATTGGATTTTTAAATATGCTTCCGCAACAATTGACTTTTTGGGGCTGAGTTTGTTTTCTTATTTTATCGTATTCAAGCATTAAATTTTTTATTTTTTTCTGATGGCCATGAGTGACTTTAAATTTACCATATAAAATTATTGTATTTTTTTTTTGAAAGCCTCTACGGTAATCAAATTGTATTTCGTTAACATTTTTTTCATAAACCTTATTATCGTTGATATCAAAAAAAATTATGCTTATTAATTTGTCTTTAATTTCTTGATTATAGCAACCAGCGTTCATGAATATGTTTCCTCCAACTGATCCTGGAATTGTATATAAAAACTCATAACCTGAAATAGCATTTTGATAACAAAATTTTGATAAATAATTATCTAAAACTGCTGCACCTACTAACATGTGATCGGTTTTTATTTGCACACTAGTAAAATCACCTGCGAGTTTTATGCCTATACCATTAAAACCCTCGTCTTTAATTAATGTGTTTGAAAGATTGCCTATAACTAATAATGATTTTTCTCTAATTTTATTTTCGTTGAATAGATCTATTAAGTTATTTTGTTTGTAAATTTTATAAAGATAGCTAATTTTACCACCAGATTTTAACCATGAGTATTTTGCAGATGAGTAATTGGTAACTAAGTTTTTATTTTCTTGTTTCATAAAAAAAACGAATTTGATTTGAAATATCCCCCGCCCCAGCAAAAAAAATAATGCTATCACTTTTATTTAATAAAAATTGGTCCAATAAATTAAATAAATCTCGATAATTTCCAATGTACTTGGTTTTTTGATTATTATATACATTCAAATCATTAACCAAGTTTTGTGAGTTTTTCATCCCTTTTTTATAGTTTTCTCCTGCTTCATATGTTTTTAAAATTATTAAATTATTAATATTCTTTAATACTCTTAAATACTCTTCATACAAATCATTTAATCTAGAATATCTATGCGGTTCAATGACAAAAAAAACACGATTTTTTTTGTAAAAATAAGATACGTTTATTAGTTTTTCTATTTCAGTAGGATGATGAGCATAATCATCAATAAATAATGTTTTATTAATTTTCCCAAGAATATTCATCCTTCTTTTTGTTCCTTTAAAGTTAGCTATATGAGACTTTTTTACTTGGTATCCTAAATCATCTAAAATTGAAATAGCTGCAGTTATATTTTGAACATTATGTTCTCCCAATAAATTTGAAGATAAATTTTGAGATAAAAATTTTTTTCCTTTAAAAATATTGAATAATGATTTCTTATTAGTTAGCTTTATCAATTTATAACTATAGTTAGCTTTTTTATTTGAACCAAATGTTCTTATGTTATTAGAATACTTTTTTAGTGAAGAAAGAAAACGATCGTCATTATTAATAAAAATTTTCACATTTTTTTGATTTTGACTAAGGATATATTTTTTTACTTTAGATTTAAAATTTGAATATGTTCGATAAAAATCAATATGTTCTCTGTCAACATTTAAAAATAGCAAATATTTTGGACTTAATTTAAAAACTGTTCCATCACTTTCATCAGCTTCTACAACAACATACTTACTATTAGTTAGATATATATTCTGTCCATAATTCTGCATAATGCCTCCAGAAATAATTGTTGGATTTAAACCTGCACTGACTAATAAATGACCTAAAATCGAGGTAGAGGATGTTTTACCGTGTGAACCTGTAACAACAATAGTAAATTTATCTTTGCAAATAAGTTGTAAAAGTTTGGATCTATTAAAACAAGGTATTTTATTTTTTTTTGCCTCATTCAATTCAGGGTTATTTTTTATAGCAGAAGAATAAAATATTATGTCCCTATCTTTTATATTTGATCTTTTGTGACCAATGTAAACTGGGATTTTAAATTTTTCTAAGTTTACAGTATGACTGTTGTAAGTAATATCACTGCCAGTAACATCTACGTCATTTTGTTTTAAATAAATAGCTAAAGCGCTCATACCAATTCCGTTTATTCCAATAATATGGACTTTACTTAGTGACAATTCTAAAAAATTCATCTTGTTGTGTAGCAAATCATTTTTTCAATTGAGTGAGGATTAATAAATGAATTAAAATAGTATTGGCTAATTAAGTTTTTCTTTATTGGTATAGAAAATTTTATTTGGGTCATTTTGCGAGAGACAAAATAATTTAAATTATATTTTTGATGCTGGTCTCTTGATATTAAATGAGGAATAAAATGTACATTGTTTGAGTAATATAAAATTTCATTAATAGAACCAGAACCAGATCTTGAGAGAATTAAATCATATTCTTGGGGATCGAGGTTATATCTAAATGAAAAAAAAGTGCATTTATTTATGTCAACAATATCTAAATATTTTTTTTTATAAATTTCAAAATGTGACTCAGGTAATTGGATAAAGAATTTAATTTTTGCTAAATGATCCTCATTCAACACTTTAATCTCTTCTAACATTATATTATTTAACTCTAATGAGCCTGAACTTCCGCCTATCAAAAGAACTTTTAATAATTCATCATGAACTTTTTGTTTTATTTTTTTTTTATCTAAAAAAAAATTACCAACAAATATTTCTTTACTTCGCATATTAATTTTTGGAAAGGAAATAAATGCATTTTTTGCGATTATGTAATTTATTTTATTAGCTAAACCATATATGAAATTTTGCTCATGAATATAAATTTTATTAGAAGAAAAGAAAAAAATATTAAACAATTTTGAAAATAGGAGCACAGGTGTTGTGATGAATCCACCAAAACCTAGTAAAGTTATTTTTCTATTGAAAAGATATATTAGGAATAAATTTAAGAATATCCTAAAGACAAAAATGAATTTATTTTTTGAGCTTATTATTAACTTATTTATATCGTTACTCTTAATTTTTGCCAAATAGTTTTCTCCTACTTCATTTGTTATAAAAAGGATTTCATCCGGTTTTTTTATATTAATCAAATTATTAATATATTTCAGTGCGGGAAAAATATGACCTCCTGATGAACCTGCGATGACAATAAATTTAATTTTTTTCAATAACTATTTCTTTCAAAACTTTATTTGACTCAAGATCTATTATTAGAAAAATAGCTTTGTCTTCTTTTATAAATTTTTTCTGATATTGATTTTCATTGAGTAAGTAAACACTACTTAAATCCAAATTATTCAATTTTACATCAAGATTATTGTTGTTATTCATTTTATGGAAAACAACAAAAATAATTGCTATTATTCCTATAACTATTAACAATCCTTGTATAACAACTAAACTAATTAAAAAATTTTTTTTTAACATACACCTTATGAATAAATCATATAATTATAAAGATTTTAAAATTGAAATATTATACGAGGATAGTGATATAGCAATATTAAATAAGCCATCTGGGCTTCTTACACATAAAAAAAATGAACTCGATAATAGCCCAAGTTTACAAGAAAGCCTAAAAGATCAATTTACTATAAATGATGGAGAAAATTTTAAAGAAGGTATTGTTCATCGCCTAGATAAAGATACAAGTGGTATTATAATTATTACTAAAAATATTATTTCTAAAAATAAATTTAGAGAAATGTTTAAAAATAGGTGTATTAAAAAAAATTACTTTGCTTTTACTTATGGCATACTTAGTCAAAGTAAAATTGAAATCAATAAGAATATTCAAAGGGATAAAGTGCATAGAACCAAATTTAATGTTTCAGATAATTTTGGAAAAAATGCTATAACTAAAGTATCCAACGTTAAGACATTCTATGGTTCAATTAGCCTTTTAGATTGTGAAATTATAACTGGTAGAACTCATCAAATAAGAGTTCACCTTTTAAGTTTAGGACTTCCAATAATTGGTGATAAAAATTATAGATTAAATAAAGAGCAAAAATTTCGTTTGACAAATATGAAAGATGAACTTAAAAATTTAGTTTTATTATTCCCTAGACAAGCTTTACACTCTTATAAAATAGAATTTTATCATCCAATTAAACAAAAAAATATTAAAATTACTTGTGAATTACCTTATGACATGAAAGATTTAAATAAAAATTTACAATGAATATCGAAAATAAAAATTTATTGCCTGTTATTACCTCTGAAAATGATGTTTATCCATATTTAAAAAAGATTAATCAGTTTCCAATTTTATCAGATGAAGAGGAAAAAAAACTTGCTGTTAATTGGATTAAAAATGGTGATACAAAAGCTGCCCAAAAGCTTGTAACAAGTCATTTAAGATTAGTTGCAAAAATAGCTATGGGGTACAGGGGATATGGATTACCTGTATTTGATTTAATATCTGAGGGTAATTTAGGTCTTATTCAAGCAATAAGAAAGTTTGATCCTGAAAAAGGGTTCAGATTAGCAACTTATGCAATATGGTGGATTAGGGCCTCCATACAAGAGTATGTCTTGCATAGTTGGTCTTTAGTAAAGATAGGTACTACGGCAGCTCAAAAAAAACTTTTTTTTAATCTTCGAAGACTTAGAAATCAATTAAAAAAATATGAAGAGGGTTATCTTACTAAAGATCAAATTAAATCTATCTCTGATGATCTTGGAGTAACTGAAGAAGAGGTAAAACAAATGGAAGGTAGGGTCTTTAATCAAGACTTTTCATTAAACACACCTTTAAATGATGAAAATGACTCAGAGTGGATAGATCAAGTAGAAGATGAAACTATTGATACTGTGTCAAAAGTTGAAGAGAGTGATGAGTTAAATAAAAGAAAGGCACTATATAAACAGGCTGTTGCAATACTTGAACCAAGAGAAATAGAAATATTGACTGCTAGACGCCTAGACGAAGAGCCAAAAACTTTAGAGGACTTAAGTAAAAAGTATTCGATAAGTAGGGAAAGAGTCAGACAAATAGAAAATAAAGCTATCAAAAAACTACAAGAAGAAATAAAAATTATCTCAGATCAGAAACTTTTGCCAAAAACTTAAGTTATCTAATAATAGTTTGGTTTCTCTCAGGACCTAGAGAGATAATTTTAATAGGGATATTCAAATAATGCTCAATATATTTGATATATTTTTTTAAATTGTCAGGTAGTGTTTCAAAGTTATTTAAATCGTTAATATCCCCCCAACTTTGAAAAACCTCAAAGTCACTGTCAACTAAGGATAATGACTCTAAAATATCACTCTCACTAAAATTAATATCCTCGTATTTTTTTGAATTATAACTTTTACACAATTTTATTTCTGTGAGATTATTCAATACATCAGCTTTAGTCATACAAAGCTCTTTTACATGATTTATTTCACAGCTATATTTTAAAGATACTAAATCAAGCCAACCACATCTTCTTTTTCTTTTTGTTACAGTACCTATTTCAAGACCTTTTTCAGCAATGTAATCACCAATATCATCAAATAACTCAGATGGAAAAGGACCATTTCCAACTCTAGTAGAGTATGCTTTAAAAATACCTACTGTTTTGTATTCAACTTGTAATGCAGAACCAATGACAATATTCGATGAGACAGTGTTTGATGATGTCACATAAGGATATGAACCATGGTCTAAATCAAGTAATGCCCCTTGAGCGCCCTCGAATAATATTCTTTTATTTTTAAATTCTTTTTTTATGAATGAGTTGTCTACAATAAGTTCTTTAACTAAATCGTAAAAACTAAGTAAATCATGGACTGTTTGATCTACATTAATTTTACTTTCATTAAAACTGTACAAAATAGGGTCATAAAACTTCTTTAATGAGTATAGTTTTTCTTCAATGGTATTTCTTGATTTCAAATCATAAAGTTTAATGCTTTTTCTTCCAACTTTGTCTTGATATGCAGGACCAATACCTTTTGAGGTAGTTCCTATTTTTTTTTCACTATTTAATATTGACTCATTTATTATATCTAGTTGCTTATGATATTCTAAAATTAGAGATATGTTAGAAGATAGATATATTTTTGGGTCATCAATCTTTTTTCTAATTTGATTATACTCGGTGTAAAAATGATTGGGATCAATGACAACACCTTGACCTAGAAAACATTTTTTTCCTCTTATTACACCTGATGGAATTAGGTTCAATTTATAAGTATTATCATCAACTATTACTGTGTGACCGGCATTATTACCACCTTGATATCTTACAACTAAATCAAAATCTTCAGAGAGGAAATCTACAATTTTACCTTTGCCCTCATCACCCCATTGAAGCCCAATAACCGCTTTGTTCATAAAGTTAATTCAGCTAAATAATCAACATTACATGAAAAACCAAAGCCATCTAATTTTTTTTTATTTTTTTTATATTGATATCCTCCACCTTGGGCTATAATTTTTTTTGAAAAATTTGAATAAACGTAGAAAAAAATATCCTGATGATAATCTTGAGAAAAAAAATCTTTTTCTAAATTTAATTCAAATGGAGCTTTAATATTTTTTTTAAAAATATTTATAAATTTTGAAATATTATTTTTATGAATTCTTTCATCCAGGAGGTAGCTTATTTTCTTACTAATCTTTGGATCAGTAAAGACATAGGTATAGTTATTTTTTTTTAGAATGTTTTTTAAAACTCTATCTAAGATCTCTAAAACCTCTTTAAAAGATTTATTTTTGGGTAGGTTGATAATTTCCACCCCATGTTGTCTAAATTGTTTAATATTATTGTTAATTTTATCTTTTTTAAAAACATCTCCCATATAATAAAGAAAGTGCTTCGAATTTGAGTCATGAGTTAAAATTGTATTTATTACCTGACCTGTAATATCTGACCGAAGAATAGCATCAGAGTGAGATTTTAAAGATTTATTTTCAATTACAGATGTAAAAATTCTTGAAAATTTTTTGTTTGAAGCTACGATTTTAGTGAATGAATTATCTAAGTTCTCATATTTTTTAGCCATTTTAGAATACTTTGTATCGAAAGAATTAACAAGCATCTGAGATTACTTTGATTATTTGTTTTTTTAATTTATTCAGAGTTATTACTTTTATATTTCTTTTGTCATATTGCAAGTTCACTCTTAAAAGTGGTTCGGTGCCAGATGGACGTATATTGTAATATATATCTAAATTTTCACATAGTTTATTTAATTTTTGATAAATACTTTCTTGAACCAAATAAAATTTTTCTCGATCAATAATTTGGTTTATATTCACTACTTCAAGTAATTCAATACCTTTGTTTAATACTGATAATTTTTTCTTTTCTTTTAGTATTAGGGTTAAAATTCTGATAGCTGTTGCCATACCGTCACCTATTAGTAAGTCACCTCTAAATATAAAATGACCAGATGGCTCACCACCAAAAAAATATTTATTATCTATAATTTCTTTCAGTATATTTTTGTCGCCCACTTTTACTCTTTTTAATTTCAAACCTAATTTTTTTAAAGAAATATCAAGACCATGATTTGCAATTTCATTCGTAACAATAATTGAGCCTTTCTTTAATTTTTTTTCAACAAGGTAATATTTAGCGAGAATATATATTATTTCTTCTCCACATAGCACTTTACCTTTTTCATCAATTATAGTTACTCTATCACCATCTCCATCTAAACAAATTCCAATATCATATTTTTTTTTCTTAACTAGACTTGATGCTTTAAGTGGAAATAAAGATCCACAGTTGTGATTTATATTAATGCCAGAGGGTTGATCACCAATCGTATGTAAATCTAAGCCTAATTCAAATAAAACTTCTGGTGCTACTTTATAAGATGCCCCATTTGCACAATCTAAGATTACTTTTAATTTGCTATAATTTAAGTCTCTATCAGCACTTTGTTTAAGAGCTTCTGAATATCTTCCTAAAGCATTATTAAGTCTTATGGCTTTACCATAGTTTGACTGTTTTATTTTAAAATTATCAAAATCATAGTTAAAAAAAAAATCCTCAATCTTATTTTCCTCTTCAGGGGTAATCTTGAAACCTTGACCAGAAAAGAATTTTAATCCGTTATCTTTATAAGGATTATGAGAAGCAGTAATCATTACAGAAAAATCTGCTCTAAGAGACTTGCCAAGAACAGTTAATGCTGGTGTTGGCAAGGGACCTACTAAGATCACCTCAATACCCATAGATATAAAACCTGATGTTAATGCAGGCTCGAATATATATCCAGATAGTCGAGTATCTTTATTGATGACCACTCTTGAGATAGAGTTTTTTCTCCTTAAAACAAGCGCTGATGCTTTAGCTAATTTAAGTACGTTTTCTGAGGTTAAAGGATATTTACCTACCTCACCTCTAATTCCATCAGTACCAAATAATCTCATAAGAGGTATTTATTATTAAACTTAGGGTTAGTTTGGAAGAGGAAAGTTTTGATCTTTTGTAAATGATGGTAAAGGGCCTTTTTTTGAAGACTCATTTCTATTATCTGAGCTATCATCTGAGCTATCTGAAGACAAATCATTATCTCTTTTAGGCTTAATTCCCTTAATCAAGTTTTTTATCTCATCACCTGTAAGAGTTTCATATTCTAAAAGTCCTTTAGCTATTGTATGAAGATCATTTATATTATCATTTAGTATTTTCCTCGCCTTGGACTCAGCTTCTTCGACAAGCTTAATAACTTCTTGGTCTATAATTCTAGCAGTTTCCTCAGAAATATTTTTAGATTGAGTTACAGAGTGACCTAAAAATACTTCTTCCTGATTTCCAGTATACCTAACTCTTCCAAGTTTATCAGAATATCCCATTTGTGTTACCATAGCTCTAGCTAAGTTAGTAACTTGTTGAATGTCACCAGCAGCGCCAGAACCTATTTTTTCTGGTCCAAATATGATTTCTTCGGCTATTCTTGCAGCAACTGTGACAACTAATTTATCCAGGTATTCATCTTTGCGATGAATTACTTTATCTTGCTCAGGAACACTCATAACAAAACCCAAGGCCCTACCAGTCGGTATTATTGAGGATTTATATATCGGATCAGCATGCTTACAATGAAGATTAGCTAAAGCATGACCTGCTTCATGATAAGCAATAACTTCTTTCTCACTATCAGATATTATTTTAGACTTATTTTGAGTTCCAAGCATAACTTTGTCTTTAGCGTCCTCAAAATCATCCATTGTCACAATCTTTTTGTTCTTTCTGGCTGCTATAAGTGCAGCTTCATTTACTATATTAGCTAAGTCTGCTCCAGAGAAACCTGGGGTTGATCTAGCTATTGCGATAGTTTTAACAGATTTATCCATCTTAATTTTTCTTGTGTGAACTTTAAGGATTTTATCTCTTCCAATAATGTCAGGTGCAGGAACAACAACTTGCCTATCAAATCTTCCAGGTCTAAGTAATGCCGGGTCAAGGACATCAGGTCTATTAGTTGCAGCAACAATAATTACCCCTTCATTAGCCTCAAAGCCGTCCATTTCAACTAAAAGTTGATTCAAAGTTTGTTCTCTTTCATCATTTCCACCGCCTAATCCTGCCCCTCTATGTCTTCCAACTGCATCAATTTCATCAATAAATATTATACATGGAGCATTTTTCTTTCCTTGTTCAAACATATCTCTAACTCTACTAGCACCTACACCAACAAACATTTCAACAAAATCTGAGCCAGATATTGAAAAAAATGGAACACCTGCTTCTCCAGCTATTGCTCGAGCAAGAAGAGTTTTACCCGTGCCTGGAGGGCCCACTAAAAGAGCTCCCTTTGGTATTTTGGCTCCCAACCTCTGAAATTTATGTGGGTCTTTCAAAAAAGAAACAACTTCCTCTAATTCCTGTTTTGCTTCATCTATTCCAGCAACATCATTAAAAGTAACTCTCTGCTTATTTTCATTTAGCAATTTAGCTTTTGATCTTCCAAAGCCGAGGGCACCTCCACCTTTACCAGACTGCATTTGACGCATAAAAAATATCCATACACCAATGAGTAGAAGCATAGGGAACCATGAGACGAATATACTTAGTAATGGATGCATACCAGATTGCTCAGGTTTTGCGTTAATAGCTACCTGATTTTCGTTAAGTGTTTCAATTAAGTTAGGATCACTAGGGGCATATGTTGAAAAATCAACACCATCCATTGTTTGACCAAAAATATTGTTTCCTTGGATTTCAACTGATTTAATTTCACCATTTTGTGCTTTGTCAAGGAGCGTAGAGTAAGTGTAGGTAACATTAGAGTAATCTCTTTGGGAGTTTTTAAAAACATTAAACAAACCAAGTAAAATGAGACTTATGATGATCCAAACAAAAATATTTTTAGAAAAATTTTTCATATTTATAATATAGTTAGTGTTACTTACGTTTAAAGTACTAAGTAAGATTTAAACATATTTTTTTATTAAAAACACCAATTTTCCCTGAAAATACTGATCTTTCTTCACCTTTTTTAAAATTGTTTCTCAAAATTTTTATAAAATTCCTTATATTTTCATCACGAATTTGTCTTTTAAATATGTTTCGATGTTCAAAATAAAAAGATTGTATGATTATAAATTTAAGATTTTCATTTAATTTATTAAATTTTTCTAAATCAATATCGAAAATTTTATTTTGTTTTTTTTTAAAAATATTTTGATGCAAAGATTTAGTTATATAAATATCTGAAAATAATAATCTTTCTTTATTAATTTTTGACCAAAGCTTATTTACTGATAAAAAATATCTTATTTTATTTCTTGTATAATCTAACTCTAAATTACTTCTATCTTCAAACCAAATAAGTTTTTTAACATTAGCATATTTTTCAATTTGTTTTTTTGAATATTTACTTAATGGACGATGTAATTTGATACCTTTGTACATATTTGAAAAAATATTTGATAAGCCTGATGTGCCAGATTGTTGAATTTTTCTCAAAAAAAACGTTTCGTTAAGATCATCGAGATGGTGACCTAAAAATATATCTTCAATATTTCTTTTTTTGGAAAATTTATATAAAAAATCATATCTACTAAATCTAGATTTTTCTTGAAATCCTTTTAATTTATTGTTTATGGATAATTTCTTTATAAAAATATTTTTATTTATAATTTTATAAAACTTAATAAACTGATTAATTTCATATTTTCCTTCAGATCTTTTTTGATGATCAAATATTAAGTAATATATATTTTTATCTTTAAAATATTTTGATTTGTTTATTAAATCAAATAGGACTGTACTGTCTAAACCACATGAAATTGAAAGTAATATTTTTTTATTAGGACTTATATTATATTGAAGATAATTTTTAAAGCTAAGTAAAGTCAATACCTCTTTAGTCAATAATTAAACCACAGTCTTTTTCAGTTTGAAGTAATTTTGCAGACTCAATAACTCCTTTTCCTTCTGTATAAGTATTAGAAAAAATAAGATCTTCCATTATCAAACATCCATTTTCATGATCTCCAATTCCAAAGAGTGACTTTCCAAGCCAAAAATAATTTTCAGACTTAAATTTGGTAGTAGATGAAAAATCCCTATGTCTTATTCCAAAATATTTTACAGCTTCAATAATCTCATTTTCCAGAAAATAAGACCTACCAAGAAGATAGTAGGTTTCAGCAAGATAATCTTTTTGATCAGTGTTGGAATTTATGATTAAGAGTAAACTTTCAATAGCAGACTTGTTGTCAAAACTAGCAAAGCTAGCTTTTGCATTTTTTAACTCTAATTCTATATCAATTATGGGCTTATTTAATTGTGTCTCTCTCTCTGCTATCAGCATATCTAAATCATTAAGCATAGAAATATTTACTTCTGAAATAGGTTTTATCTCTATTTCATCAAATTCCTCATTTTCAGGACTCGAAATAGAAATTGTTTCATCAGTTCCTTCATTTAGGGTTTCAGTTATTTTTACTTCATCTCCCTTAAGATCAGATAGACTAATTTGACCTAATATTTGATCATCTTCTGAATTTTCTACTATATTTGAGGAGCTTTCTTCAATGTTTAGTTGATCAGATGTATTGATAATTTTTTTTTCTTCAGTTTCAGAAGATGTGTATAAAGAGTACAAATTACTCACGTCATCTTTTATGTCAGAAATTTGTTTTTCCAATGAGATAATTATATTTGAGATATCACTTATTAATTTTTTTAAATCTTCTACATCATTCGTTCTAATTTTGTCAGAATTATTAGCTAATGATGACTCGTTTTTGTAAACAAACTTTTGAAGATCAATAATATCGTTCTTTATTCTTTCTATTTCTATAGATACTTGATTGTGTTTTTCGGAAAATGATTTGTTACTAAAAAATAGTACAAAAAAAATAAACAGAATGTTGATTATTTTTTTCATAAAGCAAGTGGTGCTCTATTAATAAAAATAAAAGAGCACCTTAATGAAATTTTAATTAGTTACTTACTAATGTAACGCCGCGTCTATTTTGGCTGTAAGCTGTTTCATCAGATCCAATAACTTCTGGTCTTTCTTTTCCCCAACTTACATATTCCATCCTGTTAGTGTCAATCCCTGCCTGCGCTAAATAAGAGTAAACAGAAAATGCTCTTTTATCGCCTAAAGCCAAGTTGTACTCGCGAGTACCTCTTTCATCGGCATGACCCTCTACAGTTATGTTAGTGTCAGGGTATTGCATTAACCAAGCTGCTTGTGCATCAAGTGTTGCTTGAGCATCGACAGTTAATTCTGAACTGTCAAACTCAAAGAAAACTCTGTCGCCGACGTTAACAATCAAATCCTCTTGTGTGCCAGCTGTTATCTCACCACCTGAAGATGAACTAGCACTTGATGAGGCTGCATCAGCGTCTCCGCCTTGTTCTGTATTAGTAGCAGCACATGAAGCAAGGAAAAAACCCGCAACAATAAGCATTAACAATTTTTTTAACATTATTATAAATCTCCGCGTAAATATATTCTTACTATAGTTTAGGTAAATAAACACTGAATTTTTGTGAAATCAAGACAATTCTTATTAATTTTTTAGCGAATTTTGCTGATTTTTAGAAAATTTTATAGTAATGGTGACCAGGCTGGGTCACTTCCATCTCTTGGAGTTGGAATTACCCTCTCATTATATCCAGTAATATCTATGAAATGTATGGTTACTTCACCTCCTGTACCATCTAAATTTGACCTTTTTTGTCTGTGAAATATTAAATACCTTCCATTAGGTGACCATGCAGGTGATTCTAATGCAAAATCTTTTACAATTACTCTTTCATTATTTCCATTCGTATCCATAACCCCTATATGGAAATTTCCCTGTGTTAACTTGGTAAAAGCAATCAAGTCTCCTCTTGGGGACCAAACTGGGTTTCCATATACACCTCTGCCTTTTGAAATTCTTTTAATGTTATCTCCATTCTTATCCATAATAAATAATTGGGGGCTCCCACCACGATCAGAATTAAAAACAATTTTTTGTCCATCAGGAGAAAAGGAGGGCGATGTATCAATTCCAGAGTCATTTGTTAATCTTGAGCGAGATCGAGTGTTTAAATCCATTAAATATATTTCAGAGTTTGCTGCATTATTAGGATCTGAAAAAGACATTACTACATTTTGGCTATCTGGTGAAAATCTTGGAGCGAAAGTCATTCCAGGAAAATCTCCAACAATTTCTCTTTCACCTGTTTTAAGATTATAAATATAGACTCTTGGAAGATTATTTTTGTATTCCATATACGTTATTAATTGTTTATTTGGTGCGAAGCGTGGAGTTAAAACTAAATTTTTTCCATCCGTTAAAAATTGATGACTATCTAAATGTCCATCTTGATCCATGATCGCTAATCTTTTTACTCTTTGGTCTAGTGGGCCAATTTCAGAAACATAAACAATTCTTGTATCAAAGTAACCCGTTTCACCAGTTATTCTCTCATAAACAATATCGCTTACAGTATGGCCTACTCTTCTAATTAAATTTTCATCAGGTATTGAAAGTTGTAATTTTTCTATTTCTTTTGCATTAAAAACATCATAAAGCCTCATTCGTAGTCTAATACCTTTATCAGTTTTACTGACATCTGCGCTTAATAAAAATTGTGCTTTAATTAATTTCCAGTCTTCAAAACGTGGGACTTTTTCTACTAAATTGTCTGATTGAATATAAAGGTCCTCGTTTACTGTGTAAAAAAGTCCGGAATTTGTAAGATTATTTGAAATAATTTGTCTTAGTGTGTTTCCGTATCTGGCTGTGTCTGAGTCTGCACCGAAAATTTGAGTTATAGCTATAGGAGTGGGTTCAACTTTTCCTTGAGCTATGGTTACTTCTAATGCAGCGTTTGCATTAAGTGAAAACAACAAAATTATTAAGAATTTTTTAATCATAAAAATATTTTACCGATTACGCAATTTATATCTTAAATTTTAATTAATCAAACATCCAGCTGAAATCAAAAGTAAAGTTTATTTCTTTCCACTGTTCATATTTATCTGCAGGTAATAAAAGAGGGCTACAATCTGGATTATTTACTGCTCTCATTGCAGCTTCAGCAGCAGTTCTAAATGATGGATCATTTAATTTTTCTTTATTAACAACTTTAGAGCTTTTTACAGTTCGATCAGGGTTAACTTCAATGTAAATGACTGGTTTTATTTCTTTTAAATTGGCAACACCAACATTAAGATTTAAACACCCGTGTAACTGTTGCCGTAATAAATCAATTTCTGAAATAGTCATAGTTGGTCCAACTTTTTCTGTGAAAACTTCTTCTTGTTTGACTTCAGATGCTTCCTGCTCTTTTTTAAATTCTTTATCTTGATTTTCTAAATCTTTTAGAACAGTACTAACATTGAAAGTTTTCTTTACAGGTTTTTTCTTAACAACAATCTCAATATCCTTTTTGGGTTCGGGTATTTCTTTAGGTTCAGGTTTTTGTTTTAATTCGATCTCAAAATCATTTTCAATTGGCGGAGGTGTCTCCTCTTCTGGTTTTTTAATTTCAGGTTTTACTTTCTCATCGATAATAAATTCATTTGTTTTGTCAGCGGAGTTATCAATTAATATTTCTTCATTGGTATCCTGAATTATTGAGTCATTTGGCTCTTGAGATGTTATTTTTTTTAATTCTGGTTCAATCACCTCAGTTTCACCCAGCTTTGGAGTCTCTTCTTCAAATGTTGGAACAATTTCATTTATCTCCTCAATAAATTCAGGTGCGGCTGTTTCTTCTTCAATAATGAACATTTCAACTGGTAAAATCATTGGAATATCACTGATTTTTTTTTCAAAAGTAAAATTTATCATAGGTATCAAAATTAATAGATGTAGTAGAAAAGAAAATATTTGGAAATAAAAATCACTTTTTTTATAACTGAAATTTTCAATGAATAAGATTAAATTTCTAAAAGGATTAAATAGTGAAATAGTAGACACTTAACTTGGTTTTTTCGTCACAAGAGCAATTTTTAAAAAACCAGATGTGTTGAGAGCACCAAGAACCTTCATCACTTCTCCATAGTTAATTGTAGTATCAGCTCTTAAAAAAATCCTTATGTCATTATTGGAACCTGCAATAGTTTTAACTTTTAAAATTAACTCATCAAAAGCAATAAGTTCCTCACCTAAATAAATCTCATTATTCTCATTAATCGAGATTTCAAGTGGTTCCTTTTGTGCATCTAAAGAATTAGCCTCAACTTTTGGCAAGTTTACTGGAACGCCTACAGTTAGAAGGGGAGCGGTAACCATAAACACAATAAGTAAAACCAACATAACATCAACCATAGGCGTTACATTTATATTTGAAACAGGTCGATGTTTTTTTCTCATATAATTATTTAACTTGGCGTGAAATTATATTAACTAAATCCTTCCCAAAACTCTCAGCCTCTGACAAATAGTTATCAATTTTTGAAGTTATGTGGTTGTAATAAGCGGTTGAAGGAATAGCAACGAAAAGGCCCAAAGCAGTTACAAATAAAGCTTCTGCAATACCAGGTGCTACTACAGCGAGATTAGTATTTTGAGCAATTGCTATTGCTTGAAAACTATTCATAATTCCCCAAACTGTACCAAATAATCCAATGAAAGGAGCTACAGATCCAGAAGAAGCCAAAAAAGATAATCCTTTATTTAAATTTGTATCTTCAACAGCAATACTTAAATCAAGAGAGGTATAGAGTCTTTGAATGAAAGCAGAGTCTATTTTATTTTTCTGAATTAAAGATTTTTCATATTCATTCATAATATTTCTAAATATATTTGAGAAACTTTCTTGATCAAATTCGTCAATTTGTTTGTATAGCTCATCTAAAGACACTCCAGACCAAAAATGGTTTTCAAATTTTTTTGAGATTTTCTTAAGTTTATTTATTAACAAAGTTTTTTGAATGATTATCTTCCAAGATTGAATTGAAAAAATCACTAGCAATATAATTACAAATTTTACAACCCAGTCAGATTTTAGAAACATTCCCATCATTGAGAAATCTACCGAACCTTCAAGGGATGCTAAGTTGACTACTTCTTCCATTAATTATTCTTCATCAATTAAATTTTTATTTTTAAGTTCTTTAGAGACTTTCTCAAAATCATCTGAATGTACCATTATCCAAAAACCAGGTCTATTTTTTTCACATAATGCAATGACTGGGGTCTTTTTTTCCTTGTCTGCTAAAGATTTTGTATCATCCCATAATTTAATAGCTGTGTGTTTAGCTCTTAGTTTACACTCAATGAATAAATTATCATGAATTACATCTGAATGAGTAACTTTTGAATTAATCCCACTAAGGGCATTTCTCATACCTCCAAAAAACTTTGCTACAAGTCTTTCCCTATTTTTCCATGCTTTATCAGGCATTATTAACCTCTAAAAGTTCACTATCAAAATCAAGATTTGAAAAACAATTTTGAACATCATCGTTATCCTCTAACTCTTCATTTAATCTAATAAGCTTGTCAAGATCTTCCTTTTTTTCAATTTTTACAGTTAAATTTGGCTTCCAAATAATATTTGCACTTTCAATGTCAAATTTTTTATCTACTAGTATTTTCTCAAAAGATGCTAATTCCTCAAAAGAAGAATAAAGATATGTTACATCGTCATCTGTATTGTAATCCTCTAAACCGTGGTCTAGTAAGTCCTCCAGTGCACTATCATCTATTTCTTTTTTGATTTGTATTTCTCCTACTTTATTAAAATTAAAACTCACACTTCCTGTCTCCCCCAAGTTCCCCCCATTCTTTGAAAAAATAGATCTAATTTCTGAAGCTGTTCTATTTTTATTATCTGTTAAGGCCTCAACTATAAAAGCTGTTCCAAATGGACCGTACCCCTCATAGCGAACTTCTGAATAATCAGAAGCTTCAGTATTATTTTTATTAATAGCTCTATCTACATTATCCTTTGGCATATTTACACTTCGAGCATTTGTAATTGCCAGTCTCAATCTTGGATTAGACTCTGGGTCAGTTCCTCCAATCTTCACGGCTATTTGAATTTCTCTTCCTATTTTTGCAAATTGTTTTGCTCTTTTTTTGTCCTGAGCACCTTTACGATATTGAATATTTTTAAATTTTGAATGTCCTGCCATGAGCTAAGATAATAAATTACTATCCAAAACACCACCTATTTGAATAGATTGAATTGAATTTTTATCCCCCACATTTGTTGTAATGACCGCTCCAGAAATAGTTGCCAATCCCTCTGCAGGTTCCAGTCTGTGAGAGTTTGACCCAGTTCTCATTCTTTTTATTGCGCTTTCTTTTTTCATACCAATAACAGAATTATAATCTCCTGTCATGCCAATATCGGTTTGAAAACAAGTTCCTTTTTCTAATACCCTAGCATCCGAGGTTGGAATATGAACATGAGTTCCATATATAGCTGTAAATTTTCCATCATAATTTTGCGCTATACCATTTTTTTCAGATGTTACTTCAGCATGTACCTCTAAAAATGAATAATCTATTTTATGGTCATTAATTATAGATAAAAGTTGTGTATCAATAGAATTAAAAGGATTGCTTAAGGGAAGGTTAATAAATGTTTGACCATGAACTTGGCTTACCAAAATTCTTTTTCCATTGTTATGAGTAAAAATTTTAAACCCCCTACCAGGAGATCCAACTTCGAAATTTAAAGGTCTGATAATATTATGATCTGGGTTTTGATCCATATATTCTATGATCTCTTTTTGTTTCCAAGCATGATTTCCTAAAGTTATAGCATCAGCGCCCCAGCTTATAAGCTCTTCGTAAATTTTTCCTGTAAGTCCATAACCACCAGCTGAATTTTCAGCATTAATTATTGTAAAGCTAATATTAAATTGATCTTGTATCTTTTTTAAATTTTCTTTGAGAGCTGTTCTACCTGATCTTCCTACAACATCTCCTATAACTAAAAAATTCATAAAGAGTACATTTTTTGTTCTGAACAAATGTAATCTACTTTTTGGTCAAAACTCTCCTGAAAATTGTAGTTGGTTTTTTGAATTTCAAAAGCAGCTAAAATAGTTTTTAAATTTCCTTTTTTTTTCAATTCTTCAATTGTTCTATCAAAAAAACCTCCTCCATAGCCCACCCTAAATCCTTTTTCATTAAATGCAGAGCATGATGCTATAATTATATCAGGATCTAATGTCTTTTCACCTTTAGGTTCCATGATACCGCCAAATCCTTTTTCTAAATTTGGATTATGAGGGTTATATTCAAAGTACTTTAAAGAGGACCCTTTTGATATTACTTTGGGAAGTGAACATTTGATATTTTTATTTATTAAATCATTAGAAATTCTCAATACATCTGCCTCATTTTTATATGGATAAAATAATCCTACAGAACTATTTGGATTAATCTTTTCAATTAAATCTATTATTTTTGAATTTATTTTATTGGAAAAAATATCTAAATCCGAAGTGCTTAATTGCATTCTTAGGCCCATGTGATGTTTTCGAATT
>CACDXE010000007.1:0-77206 GCA_902556735.1 uncultured Alphaproteobacteria bacterium
GAGCGAATATATCAAGCTTTCCAGGGATTTTCTTACCCAAGAAGAGGTAAAATATTTCAATTATTTGTTAGATGATGCCTCTAAAAAAGCACCTTGAAAATAAAATTAAAATAGATTAACAACTTAGCATGTCTCAAATACAGTTCTTGCAAATAGTAATATTTGCTGCAATAGCAGCAATTGCTTTCGGATTATTAACAACCAATAAGATTTTAAGTTTGCCAAAAGGCACAAAAAGAATGACCTCAATTTCTAGTGCCATTCAAGAAGGTGCAAAAGCTTACCTAAACCGTCAGTACACCACCATAGCAATTGTTGGAATTGTTATTTTCTTTGCGTTTTTTCTTATACCTTTTAAACATATCTACGATGTGCCTGTTGGTTTTTTGATTGGTGCTGTTCTCTCTGGTCTTGCTGGTTATATTGGAATGAATGTTTCTGTCAGAGCTAATGTTATTACAGCTCAAGCAGCTAGTTCCTCTCTCAAAAAAGGACTTTATGTTGCTTTTAATGCCGGAGCCGTAACGGGTTTATTAGTTGTAGGATTAGCTTTGGCAGGAATAGCTGGATATTTTATGATTTTATTTTATGGTTTCGAAAGAACTGGAAGAGAGCTCATTGAACCTTTAGTTGCTCTTGGTTTTGGATCCTCATTAATTTCAATATTTGCAAGATTGGGGGGTGGAATATTTACCAAAGGAGCAGATGTCGGAGCTGATTTAGTAGGAAAAGTTGAAAAAAATATCCCTGAAGACGATCCAAGAAATCCTGCTGTGATCGCAGATAACGTTGGAGACAACGTGGGTGACTGTGCTGGTATGGCTGCAGACTTATTCGAAACGTATGTTGTTTCTATTGTTGCAACTATGGTTTTAGCTATCATCTTTCAGGGAGCCGTTAGTGAATTAACTATTTACCCTTTATTAATTGCAGGTTCTAGTATTATTGCGTCTATTATTGGTTCAAAGTTTGTATCAATATCAACTCCTAAATCTTCAATTATGGGAGCATTATACAAAGGTTTTTTTATGACTTTATTTATCTCAGTAATTTTATTTGCAATTATTACACAATATTCAATTGGCTTTGATAAATTTTTCCAGTTAGGAAACAAATGGTATAATGGAATGGATTTATTCCTTTGCGCGGTTTACGGCCTATTGATTACTTTGGCACTTGTTTTTATAACAGAATATTACACCAGTACTGAATACAGACCCGTAAAAAGTGTTGCTGAAGCGTCTCAAACCGGTCACGCAACTAATATTATCCAAGGACTCGCAATGGGAATGGAATCAACAGCAATACCTGTTTTAATAATATGCGCAGGCATAGGCCTAACATTTTCAACTGCTGGACTTTTTGGTATCGCAATCGCAGTTACATCAATGTTGGCACTTGCTGGTATGGTAGTTGCTTTAGACGCATATGGCCCCGTTACAGATAATGCAGGCGGTATTGCTGAAATGTCAGGTTTGAATAAGCGAGTAAGAGAAAGAACAGATGCTCTAGATGCAGTAGGTAATACCACAAAAGCTGTTACCAAAGGATACGCTATTGGATCAGCAGGACTTGGTGCATTAGTTTTATTTGCTGCTTATACTGAGGATCTTAAATTCTTTAATCAAGAAACTGGCAATAGTGCATTTAAAGTATCTTTTGATTTATCAGAACCTTACGTAATAATCGGATTATTATTAGGTGGTCTACTACCTTTTTTATTTAGTGCTTTAAGCATGACCGCAGTAGGAAGAGCAGCTGGTTCAGTTGTTCTAGAAGTGAGACAACAGTTCAAAGAAAAAAAGGGTATCATGTCGGGAAAGGAAAAACCTGACTACGGTAAGTGTGTTGATATACTTACAAAGGCAGCAATTAAAGAGATGATCATTCCATCATTGCTTCCGGTACTATCACCAGTTATCATTTTCTTTGGTGTTTATTCTCTTACTGGAAGTGTTAATACAGCTTTTCAAGCACTAGGTGCTCTTTTAATTGGAGTTATAATTACTGGTTTCTTTGTTGCTATTTCGATGACTGCTGGCGGTGGCGCGTGGGATAATGCAAAAAAATATATTGAAGATGGTAATTTGGGTGGAAAGGGCAGTGAAACTCATAAAGCATCAGTTACTGGAGATACAGTCGGTGACCCATATAAAGATACTGCTGGTCCAGCTGTTAACCCAATGATTAAAATAACTAATATTGTATCGATCCTACTGCTATCAATAGTTGTGCATTTAAATATTATCTAATTCAAGTTAATTTCTTCAACGTATCTTAGAATATTATCTTCAAATTTGAGTTTTAAGGTTCTGTTGTAGACTGTTTGTTTGAAAGCGGCAATTCCTGTTTTTTTTGCTGTTCTATAGATCCATAAATTATCAGAGTTTTCCTTTATTAAAGGAGGTCCAATTATTTTTATCACGTCATCTTTTGAGTAATTAATTTTCTGATAATTTTCTTTAATTTCATTGAAACTATTTTGTGAAATACCTGAAAAATAAACATCTTTTGAACAAGAAAACAATAAGATTGAACTTAATAAGGCTATAAAAAGAAAAGGTATTTTTAAGATATTCACAATAAAAACAAATAAGGTATAAGTTTCTTTAAAGCAATAATAAACATATGAATAAATATTTAATAAATCTTGACCTTCATGGAGGAGACTTTGCACCAGAATCAGTTCTGGAAGGAGCAATAATAGCCCAAACAAAAAATTCCTCTATTAATTTCAATTTACATTCAGATAGATCAATATATGAAAAATTTAAGCCGGTATATTCAAATTTGTTTGCTAATTCTCAATGGATACAATCTGAAAATTTTATTTCTCCGGATATGAAGCCTAGCGATGCTTTAAAAAAAGACAATCGAAATAGCTCTATGTCAAATACCATTTTAAAGTTAAAAGAAAATAAAAATCAAATATCTATTTCTGCAGGAAATACAGGCGCCATGATGGCTTATTCAACAGTTTATTTGAGAACTATTGAAAATATTACGAGACCAGCAATTGCATCTCTTTTTCCATCAGAAAATCATCCTGTATGTTTTCTAGATTTGGGAGCAAATGCTGAATGTAACTCAGAAAATCTTTTAGATTTTGCTGTTATGGGTAGCACTTATTACAAAGTTCTATATCCACAAATAGATATTAAAGTAGCACTTTTAAATATTGGATCAGAAGAGCTCAAAGGGAATAATTTAATTCAAGAGACTCATGAATTAATGAAGAGTGATAAAAGAATAAATTATCAGGGCTTCGTTGAAGCAGATGAGATAACCTCAACAAAAAATCATGTGATTGTCACAGATGGATTTTCTGGAAATATTGCACTGAAAACAGCTGAAGGAGTGTCTAAATTTATTACTGACTCTTTGAAAAAAAGTCTAACTTCATCATCATATTCAAAATTGCTATCTCTACTTTTAAAAAAAAATTTCAATAGCTTTAAAAAGTTAATAGATCCTAGAAACTATAATGGAGGGATGTTTATTGGAGTTAATGGTATTGTTATCAAAAGTCACGGAAATGCAGACTCTCATGCATTTGCAAACGCTATAGAGTTTGGTGTAAAATGTATTGACTTTGATTTATTAAATGAGATCAAGAAAAATGTCTCAAGATAAAGTAACAAGAGAAACAATAGCTAAACAGATATCTGCTGAATTTGGTATAGCATATTCCACAGTTTACAAAAAAATTGATAAAATTCTTGAGATTTGGAGTCATGAAATGACCTACTCTGATTTATCAATAAATAATATTGGCTCATTTAAAATAAAAAAAAAAAATGAGAGAATAGGTAGAAATCCAAAAACAAAGGAAGAACATATTATTGAATCTAGAAAAGTAATTAGCTTTAAAAAATCAATCAAATTAATCTTATGAATAGAAATTTTTACAATATTGATAATGTATCGCAATTGCTAGGAGAACAAAAACATACCATCAGATTTTGGGAGTCTAGAATTAAGAAACTTAAAGTCATTAGAACTCAATCAGGACATAGGTTATATAGTTACGAGAACCTACTTCTTTTAAAAAAAATAAAACATTTGCTTGATGTTCAAAAATTGACTCTTGATGGAGTTAATGAATATTTATCAAAATCAAAAATTAAAAAACTTGATGACAATATCATTTCAGATTTAAAAGATATATTGGGATTACTTAAAAAGTCAGAATAATCGGGGGTTAGCTCAGTCTGGTAGAGTGCACGTCTGGGGGGCGTGAGGTCGCTGGTTCAAGTCCAGTACCCCCGACCAAAAAATGAGAATAATGTTAAAAAATCAATTTATTGTCAATTTACGAAGAAAATTTTATCTATAATCCTTGATTTTTTAATGATTTTACTTATATTCCCCCTATCGTGAAGACAACTACTTTAAAAAAATCTGAATTTAAGAAAGAATGGCATTTGCTAGATGCAACTAATATTTCTGTTGGCAGGCTTGCATCAAGAGTCAGCTTGATCCTTAAAGGCAAAAATAAACCACAATATTCTCCTAATTTACCTGTAGGTGATGGCGTGATTATTATTAACACAGACAAAATAAAATTTTCAGGTAACAAAAATAATGATAAGAAATATTATAAACACACTGGTCATCCTGGCGGAATTAAAGAAATCACACCTGAAAAACTAAAAGAAAAAAACAAATCTGATGATATATTAAAAAAAGCTATAAAAGGAATGCTTCCAAACTCTCCTTTATTTAGAGACCTTATGAAAAATAATTTAAAAATTTATAAAGATGCTAATCATCCACATGAGTCTCAAAATCCAAAAAATTTAGATTTTAAGTCCATTAACAGGAAAAATGAAATAAATGTCTAATCAAGTCTATAGCACCGGAAGACGTAAAGAGTCTATTGCTAGGGTTTGGATTTCCAACGGAACAGGAAATATTACAATTAATAAAAAAAGTATTGATGATTATTTTCCAGATAAAGCCTTAAGAATGATTATTAATCAACCATTAGAAGTTGCAAAAAAATCAGACTCAGTGGATCTTAGAATTACAGTTTTAGGCGGTGGTTTATCCGGTCAAGCCGGCGCAATAAAACATGGACTGAGTAGAGCTCTTACAAAAATAGATCCAAACACCAAGGATATATTAAAGAAAAATGGGTTTCTTACAAGAGACTCTAGAACAGTAGAACGAAAAAAGTATGGTAGGCAAAAAGCTAGACGAAGTTTTCAGTTCTCTAAAAGATAATTTTTTATTTATTTTTTCTGTCATTATATTTTTAATATTTATAGTTTCTTGTGAGAGGTCCTTTCAGAATTTCGATAAAAATCTGATGGAAAAGAAAAAAGAATTAGAGGATTTCAACGAAAAGAGTAGTATTAGAAAAGAACAAATTTTAAAAACTCAAAATGAACAAGATTAAAATTGCAATTTTAGGATTGGGAGTCGTAGGCTCCCATGTAGTAAAGCTACTAGAACAAAATTCATATATTTTAGACAACACAAAATGTGAAATAGTAGCGATTGGTGCAAAAAACAAGAAAAAGAAAAGAAATTTCAATATTAATAAATATAAGTGGGTAAGTGATTTCAAGGGCTTAAATCAATTTAAACCTCATGTAATCATTGAAACTATTGGAGGCACAGGAAAGTACATAAATGATCTCTATGAGTTTTGTTTAAAAAATAAAATATCTCTAATTACTGCTAATAAGGCTCAATTAGCTGAAAAGTCTGATTTGATCTTCAAGGGTTTTGATAAGTCAAATTTATTTTTAGGTTTTGAGGCTGCTGTATTAGGCGCTGTGCCCGTAATAAGAACAATTGAACATAGTATTCACCCATCAAAAATTAATACAATTTATGGAATTTTTAATGGCACTACTAACTACATTATCTCACAAATGTATGAAAATAAGATTAGTTTCAAAGAAACATTAGATCAAGCCATTAAAAATGGATTTGCTGAACAAGACTCTAGTGCCGATTTATCTGGAAGAGATGCTATGCACAAACTTGTTTTAATCTCAAATATATCTTTTGGAAAAAAGTTTAAATTCTCTGATATGCACTTTGATGGAATAGAAAACATCAAGCTTATAGATTTAGAGCAAGGTCTTAATCTTGGTTATAAATTAAAACTTGTATCCATTACAGAGAGATACAAAGATAAGTTTTTTTCATCTGTAGCACCTTGTTTTGTACCAGATTCAAGTTTGATTGCAAAAACTAATTTTGAAGAAAATGTTATTACTTTAGAAGGTGAGAATTTTTTAAAAACTAGCTTAGTTGGCAAAGGAGCAGGAGGTTACCCAACAGCTACTTCTATTATTTCAGATATCAAGAGATTAATTAATTATTCTCCTAATAAAGGTATTTTTATAAAAAAATACTCACAAATGTTGAATGCAAAGTTTGTTACTCAATCACAAAGAATTAGACCATATTACTTAAGAATGTCTGTACTCAATAAAGTTGGTGTTCTTAAATCGATTGCCCAATTATTTTCTCAAAAATCAATTTCCATAAAATCTATAATTCAATTGAATACTACTAATGAAAAAGTTGTCCCTATAATAATTATATCTGATCCTGTTGGTTTAAAAAATATCACTCAAGTTGTAAATAATTTAAAGAGAACAAATTTTATTAAAAACGAGATTTCAGTTATAAGGATAGAGGAAAATATTGGATAGAAATCTTGCTATTGAATTAGTTCGAGTTTCTGAATTTGCAGCACTAGCTGCTTCTAAACACATTGGAAGAGGAAATGAAAAGGCAGCTGATCAGGCTGCTGTTGATGCAATGAGAAAGTGTCTGAATTCTCTAACAATTTCTGGGACAGTAGTTATAGGTGAGGGTGAGAGAGATGAAGCACCCATGCTCTACATAGGTGAGAAAGTGGGTCTGGGTGGCCCTAATGTGGATATAGCCCTTGATCCTTTAGAGGGCACTACTATCACTGCAAAAGGTGGAGAGAACGCTATGGCAGTTATTGCTTTAGCTCAAGAGGGTGGTTTTTTAAATGCACCCGATGTTTATATGAGAAAAATTTCAGCTAAGGTTGAAAGTGACAGTATTATATCTCTCAGCCAAGATCTTAAATCAAATATCAAAGCACTCGCAGAATATAAAAAAATTAATACTGAAGACTTAGTAATATGTGTTTTAGATCGTGAAAGACACCAAGAGGATATTGAAATAATAAGATCTGCAGGTGCTAGAATTAAAATTATTGGTGATGGAGATGTTAGTGCTGTCATTTCTTCTGTAATAGATAATAGTAATATTGATATGTATTATGGCATAGGTGGAGCGCCAGAGGGAGTATTGGCTGCAGCTGCATTACAATGTGTTGGAGGTTATTTAGAGGGACAGCTTATTTTTTATAACGATCAAGAAACTGATAGAGCAAAAAAAACAGGCATTACAAATTTAGATAAAATTTATAAGCTAAACGATTTAGCTAGAGGAGATGTAATGTTTTCAGCTACAGGAGTAACTGATGGTACCATGCTTCGTGGTATAAATATAAACAAGAATTTTGCTAAAACACACTCTATTGTGATGCGTTCAAAAACAGGAACTATCAGAGAGATTGATGGAAAACACAACTTTGACATCAAACAACTTGACTACTGATAAGAGTTTTAACGGTACTATTTGGAGACCATTAAATTCAGAATTAAATGATGAATTAGTTTTTGAAGTTGCTCAAAAAAATAATATATCTATTAATCTTTCAAAATTATTAATAAATCGTAAAGTAAGTAAAATTCCAAATTTTTTAAATTCAAAACTAAAAGACAACATGTCTTTTAATGAAATTTTAAAATTAAAAAATATAAAAAAAATAATTTCATTTTTTAAAAAAATAAAAAATGAAAAAAAAATTTCTATATTCTCAGATTATGATGTAGATGGAGCTTGTGCAGCATCAATTTTTAAAAAATATCTCTCTCAATTCGAAATTGAGGTTTTTGTTTATATTCCTAATAGGTTAAATGAAGGGTATGGATTAAGCAAACCTGCCTGTGATAAATTACTGGAATTTAGCTCGAACATTTTAGTTTTAGATTGTGGCAGTAATAATGTTGATGAACAGAAATATATTAACAGCCAAGGCGCAGAACTACTTATAATTGACCATCATGAATGTGATTATTATTTTAACAAGTCGATTGTTATAAATCCTAAAACACAAGAGGATAAATCTAATCTTGATGATTTATGTGCAACAGCTCTATCGTTTTTAGTTATAGTTTTTTTAAATAATGAAGAAATCTTTGAAAAAAAAGATGTATTACAATATTTAGATCTTGTCTCTCTTGCTACTATCTGTGATCTAGTACCTTTAAATAATATAAATAGAGCTTTTGTTAAACAAGGATTGAGATTAATTAATTCTGAAAACAATAATAAAGGTATTCAAACTCTTATTAATCTTGCAAAGATAAAACAAAAAATATCTGAATATCATCTTGGATACATTATAGGCCCTAGAATTAATGCTGGAGGAAGAATGGGAGAGTCTTTACTTGCTTATAATCTTTTATCTTCAGAAAATATACATCAAGCTGTTCAGTTTGCACAAATTATTGAACTACACAATCAAAATAGACAAAAAATTCAATCTAAAATCGTTAAAGAAATAAACATCGATATCAATAACAATTTAAATATAAATTTTTTCTTTGATGAAAAATGGCATATTGGTGTTGTAGGAATTATAGCTGGAAGATTAATGCGCATTAATAATCGTCCATCATTTGTAATGACTCAGTCAAATGATTTGATTGTTGGGTCAGGTAGATCTCAGGGTGAAAAAAATATTGGATTACTGATGATGAAAGCTACAGAGAAAGGTATTTTAATTAAAGGTGGTGGTCATCATAAAGCCTGCGGTTTCACTTTAAAAAAGGAAAATGTTGATGATTTTAAAAACTTTTTGATTGAACAAACAAATAACTTGGAAATTTTAAATGAAAAGTTTTACGACTCTTTAATTGATATCAATGTGATTAACAATAAACTTTTAAGTGATCTTGAGTTTTTAAGTCCTTTTGGACAACAAAATTCTGAGCCAATATTTAAAATTGAAAACGCTAAAATTGAAATATTACAAATTTTTAAAGATAAGCATGCCAAATTAAAAGTATCTGACAATCTTGGCTTTTCATGTGAAGGCATGTTCTTCGATATTTCATCGAAAGAATTAAAAAGTTATCTATCAAACAAACCTGAGTTTAATTGTTATTTTAAGGTAAAAAAAGATACTTATAGCGAAAAAACTATAATTCATCTTGAAGATATTCATTGATTGATTTTTTAGTAAATCTAGCTATTTTGTTTGTTTTAAACACTGATGTCTCCTTCGTCTAGCGGTTAGGACATCACCCTTTCACGGTGAAGACACGGGTTCGATTCCCGTAGGAGATGCCAAAATATTGACTTTTTAATTTCACTTTGTGAAATTTTAATAAATATTGTATGAAAGCAATCCATAAGGTCATTATTTGTATAGAAAGGATATAGATTAAATTATGCCAGGTAAAATTTCACTTTTCGTACCAGGACCTACAAACATGCCAGATAGGGTACGACAGGCGATGGATATTTCAAACGAGGACCATCGTGCACCCGGTATGGATAAATTTTGGCACCCACTAATAAGCGATTTAAAAAAAGTTTTCGAGACAACATCTGCACAACCAATTATATTCCCTGGTACAGGTTCAAGTGGATGGGAAGCAGCACTTACAAATTTGTTAAGTAAGGGAGATAAAGTTTTATCAGCTAGATTTGGGCATTTTTCACACCTTTGGATAGAAATGTGTAAAAAACTACACATTGATGTTGAGGAAGTTGATTTAGATTGGGGTTCCGGGACACCTCATGACGAATTTGAAAAAATATTATCAGAAGACAAAAATCATAAAATTAAAGCAGTTCTTGTAACTCACAATGAAACCTCCACAGGCGTAACAAATGACGTCAAAGCAACAAGAGATCTTTTGAATAAACTTAATCATCCAGCCTTATTACTTGTTGATGGTGTAAGCTCAATAGGCTCAATCAAATTTGAAATGGATGCATGGGGGGTTGATGTAGCAGTTTCAGGCTCTCAAAAAGGATTTATGTTACCTGCTGGTTTAGCTATATCTTGTGTAAGCCAAAAGGCTTTAGAAATTGCAAAAACATCTAACTTACCCAGAGCTTACTATGATTATCATGATATGCTTAAAATAAATGAAACAGGCTATTGGCCTTATACTAATCCAATGCCACTTTTAAGAGGGCTCAGAGAGGCACTTAATATGATGATGGAAGAGGGAATTGATAATATTTATGCACGTCATAAATTTTTAGCACAAGCTGTTCAAAAAGCATCTAGTGCATGGGGTCTTAAACTTTGTGCAAAAGATCCATCACTTTATTCAAATACTGTTACAGCAATAATGGTCCCTGAGGGAATTGACTCTACTGATGTTGTTAAAACAGCTTACAACAAGTATAACACCTCGTTTGGAGGAGGGCTAAATAAAGTAGCTGGAAAGTTGTTTAGGATAGGCCATCTTGGAGATTTAAACAGTACGATGATTTTAGGTGCAATCTCTACCGCAGAATTAGCCATGTACGATGTGGGAATAAAATTTGAACTTGGAAGCGGTGTTGCTGCTGCTATCAAACATTTAAAGGCTTAAATGAAAATTTGTATTTACGGTGCAGGGGCAATTGGGGGTTATCTGGGAGCAAAACTTACTGAGATAGGTGCAGATGTAACCTTAATTGCTAGAGGGCCTCATTACCAGGCTATCAAGCAAGATGGATTAAGATTAAGAAAAGATGGCAAAGAATTAGTTGTATATCCAAAGTGTGTAGACACTGCGGAAAAAGCTGGAAAGCAAGACTATATTTTTGTCACTCTAAAAGCTCATTCAGTTCCGGGTTGTCTTGATGCATTTGAAGTTCTTATGAAAGACGATACTTCATTTGTTTGGGGTGTGAATGGTATCCCATGGTGGTATTTCTACAATCACACCAATCCTGATTTTAAAGATAAAAAAGTTACTTCAGTTGATCCAGATGGAAGTCAATGGGATCGAATTGGCCCTGAAAAAATCATCGGCTGTATAGTTAATCCCGCATCAGAAGTTATCAAACCAGGCGTTATTCAGCACTTAGAGGGAGATAAGTTTCAACTAGGAGAAATAAATGGAGAGGAAACAGATAGAATTAAAAATCTTTCTGAAACTTTAGAGAAAGCTGGCTTTCAAGCACCTGTTAGACCTAATATAAAAGGTGATATCTGGTTAAAACTTTTTGGTAATCTTTCTCTCAACCCAATTAGTGCACTTACAACATCTACACTTGTCAAAATTTGTAGCAACGACGAAGTCAGAGCAGTCATAAAAAATATGATGAATGAAGCTCATGCAATTTCTCAAAATTTAGGAATAGACAAGCCTTTCGATGTTGAAAGAAGAATTGATGCAGCTAAAGCAGTTGGAGAACATAAAACATCTATGCTCCAAGATTTAGAACGCGATAGACCTATGGAGATTGATGCTTTAATAACCTCTGTTCAAGAGCTTGGAAAAATTACAAATGTTCCAACACCAACAATTGATACAGTTCTTGCTTTAACTAAACTTAGAGCTAAAGAAGCTAAATTATATTAATTTAGAGCTTCTTTGATTGTCTCACCTAGCTTTGCTGGTGATTTGGATATATGAACTCCTGCTTCTTCTAAAGCACTAAACTTTGACTCTGCAGTGCCTTTTCCACCTGAAATAATAGCACCTGCATGACCCATTCTTTTTCCAGCAGGAGCACTTGCACCAGCTATAAAAGACGCAACTGGTTTTTTTATTTCAGATTTTTTAATAAATTCCGCAGCTTCCTCTTCAGCAGTTCCACCAATCTCTCCGATCATTATGATACCTTCAGTTTCGGGATCTTTCAAAAAAAGATCAAGGCAATCTATAAAGTTTGTTCCGTTAATAGGATCTCCCCCAATACCAATACAAGTCGATTGACCAAGACCTACAGCAGAAGTTTGTGCTACTGCTTCATATGTTAGTGTGCCAGATCTACTAACAACTCCTATTTTTCCTTTTTGGTGAATATGACCTGGCATAATGCCTATTTTGCATTCATCAGGTGTAATTATTCCAGGGCAGTTGGGTCCAATTAAGCGAGATTTTGATTTTTCCAATTTTCTTTTTACTTGCATCATATCAAGGACCGGAACTCCTTCAGTTATACAAACAATTAGTTCCATGTCTGCATCAATCGCTTCAATTATAGCACCACCTGCAAAAGGAGGTGGAACGTATATTACAGTTGCATTTGCATCTGTGTTGTGTTTTGCCTCTTTAACACTATTAAACACGGGAAGTCCTAAATGATCTTGACCACCTTTCTTGGGTGTTACCCCACCGACCATTTGAGTTCCATATTTTATAGCTTGTTCTGAGTGAAATGTACCTTGAGAACCAGTAAAACCCTGGCAAATAACTTTAGTGTTTTTATTAATTAATACTGACATAATTTCTCCTTTAGTTTAAAGCCTTAACTGCCTTTTGAGCTGCATCTTCTAAATTGTCTGCCGAAATAATTGACAGCCCAGATTTATTTAAAATTTCTTTTCCTAGGTCAACATTGGTCCCTTCTAATCTTACTACCAATGGAACTTGAATAGATAGCTCTTTAGCTGCAGCTACCACACCCTCAGCGATAATGTCACATTTCATTATACCACCAAAAATATTAACCAAAATAGCTTTTACATTTGGATCTTGCAGAATTATAGAAAAAGCTTTAGCTACTCTCTCTTTTGTAGCTCCTCCTCCTACATCTAGAAAATTTGCAGGACTACCACCATGTAATTTTATTATATCCATTGTACCCATTGCAAGACCAGCTCCATTTACCATGCATCCAATTTGACCATCTAATTTGACGTAGTTGAGCTCATGTTTTGAAGCCTCAATCTCTGCTGGGTCCTCTTCAGTTTCATCTCTCATTGAAGCTACATCTTTATGTTTATAAAGCGCATTATCATCTATCGATACCTTCGCATCTAAAGCCAAAAAATTACCCTCACTAGTCAATACAAAAGGATTAACTTCTACTAAAGAGGCATCTGAAGACAAAAAGCTATTGTAAATTTTTTGAATTTGATCACAAAAATCATTTGAAAGGTTTTGATCTATCTTTAGACCTTCAGTTAATTTATTAAAACTTTTTTGGTCAATAATACTGTCCCCAGGGACATTAACAGTAATAATTTTTTCAGGTTGCTTTTCTGCTACCTCCTCAATTTCCATACCACCCTCAGTAGAGGCTATAATTGAAATTGAAGATGAGGCTCTATCCACGAGCATACTTAGATAGTACTCTTTTTTGATATCACACCCTTCCTCAATATAAAGTCTATTTACCTGTTTTCCACTTGGACCAGTTTGTTTTGTAACTAAAGTTTTACCAAACATTTTTTTTGCATTGTCTTTGGCTTCATCTTTTGAGAAGCAAACTCTCACACCACCTTTATCATCACCACTATCTATAAATTTTCCTGCACCTCTTCCACCTGCATGAATTTGAGACTTCACAACCATAACTGGTGTTTGGATAGAGTCTACAGCAGTTTCTATATCGCTATCATCTAATACTGGGTAGCCATTTAAAACTCTAACGTTATTATTTTTTAATAATATTTTTGCTTGGTATTCGTGCAGATTCATTTTTTTTCTCCTTTTATGCTTAAAACTATTTTTCCTGTATGGTCAGATTTTTCCATAACCTCATGTGCTTTATTTACATCACTCATATTAAAAGTTTTAAAAATCGTTGGTTTATATTTATCATTCTCTATTAAAGGCCATATTTCTTTGACAACCTGATCAACAATATTTCCCTTTTCAGATGGAGATCTTGATCTTAATGTTGATCCAGATATTTTTAATTGTTTATTCATTATATGTAAAAGATTAGTTTCTGCTTTAATCCCACCGAGGGCAGCAATATAAGTAAGTCTTCCTTTAAAATTTAATATTTTTAAATTTTTTTTTAAGTAATCTCCTCCAACCATATCTAATATTACATCAACCTTTAATTTTTTCTGATTAAAATATTCTTCAAAATCTGTATCTTTGTAGTTAATAGCATCAGTGGCTCCTAATTCGATACAACTCTTACATTTCCCACTCGTACCTGCGGTTACAAAAATATTTTTTGTATAATTTTTAAGAATTGAAATAGCAGTTGTGCCGATACCACTACTTCCACCATGTATCAAAATCGCCTCATCTCTTTGAAATTTAGATACATTGAAAATATTCTCAAAAACAGTGAGTGTGGTTTCCGGTAAGCAACCAGCTTCATGTAAATTTAAATTTTTTGGTAATGGCATTACTTGTTTTTCATTGACATTTACGTACTCCGCATATCCGCCGCCTCCAAGAATTGCACAAACTTGTTCTCCTAAACTAAAGTTTTTTACTGACTTTCCTAATTTGGTAACTATTCCGGAACACTCTAATCCAATAATTTCACTCTCACCTGAGGGTGGTGGGTAATGTCCGTTTTTTTGGAGAATATCTGCTCTATTTATTCCAGCGAAATGAATTTCAATTTGGATTTGTTCATCAAGAGGGTCAGCGATCTCTTTTTCGTCTAGAAACAAACTTCCATCTTTATAATTTATAAACTTCAATTTAACTGCCTGTGGTATTTTGTATACATTATACAATTAAATAACACAATCACTGTTGTAAATGTCAAGAAAATCAATGATAAAACAAGGTTTTTTTCTAATTTTAAACTAAATCCTAAATTAAGAATGTATTTTTAATATTCTCTTAAATAGTTTATTGTACTGTTTAACCTATAGGAGGAAACAATATGTCAATAATCAAAAAATTAGCATTAGTTATTGTTTCACTTTCACTTGTCGCTGTTAGCTCAGTGTCTTCTGCGAAGCCTTTTAGTCCAAAGAAGCCTATTGAGCTTATTATCCCAGCTGGTCAAGGTGGTGGAGCTGACGAAATTGCTAGATTAGTTCAAGGTGTTATCGAGAAAAACGATTACGCATCTAAGCCAGTGATTCCAATTAATAAAAAAGGTGGTTCTGGTGGTGAAGCTATGACTTATGTTAAGAAAAAAGCTGGTGATGAGCACACACTTATCATTACTCTTAACAATGTTCTAACTACACCTGTTAACCAGCCTGAGTTAGGAATTGACTTCTTTAATGACTTCACACCATTAGCAAGACTTATTACAGATACATTCTTAGTATGGATTGCAACTGAAGGTAAAAATACTCAAGGTGTAGAAACATTTGATGACTTCATCGCACTTGCTAAAGGCAATGGTTTAGTGATGGGTGGTACAGGAAGTATGTCTGAGGATGAATTACTTCTTGGTATGATGAGAGGTCAGTTTGGATTTGATGCAAAGTACGTACCATATGACGGTGGTGGTGCTGTTGCAAAAGGTCTAGTTGGCGGCGAGTCAGATTTTACATTAAACAACCCTTCTGAGCAGATGGGTTTCTATCAATCAGGTGATTCAAAAGCATTAGTTATGATGACTCCTGAGAGAAATCCTGCGTTCCCAGATGTACCATCTTCATATGAATTAGGTTATCCTGATCTTGAATACTATATGATGAGAGCATTTATGGCTCCAGCTGGTATTGATGCAGAGGTAGAGAAGTACTACACAGGACTTCTTCACACTGTTTATCATGATAACGAGTTCCAAACTTTCAACATCGACGACGGAAAGTTAATGAGCTGGTTAGAGGGTTTTGGTCTTAAAGATTTCTTAGCAATCGAATATGCTAAGCACGGTGAGATCATTAAAAACTTTAACTAATATTTAAATTAAGAGTGATATGAGCATAACAAACAAAATAACTGTCAGAAGAGCAGAAATTGTAGTGGCCGTTATTTTAGCGTTATGCTCAATCGCTCTGATGATTAAAAGTGCTGAGAATAGAATTACATGGAACGCAGAAGAAAACATGGGTGCGGGATTTCTTCCTTTTTACCTTTCTCTTGGCATGCTTATTTGTACTGTCCTTACCATAATTAAATTCGTTCTAAAAAGATCACCACAATCTAAAGATGACTCACCTTTTATTGAGGCTGAAGCATTCAAATATATTGCAGTAACAATTATTTCATTAGTTATTTTAGTTTTAGCAATAGGCTATTTGGGAATTTACTTTTCACTTATCTTTTTTTTAGCTTTTTATCTTAGATATTTTAGTTCTAAAAGTATCCTATTTATATCTGTATTCTCTCTAATCACACCAGTTTTAACCTTTTTATTTTTTGAATGGCTTTTAAAAATACCTTTACCTCAAGGTATTTCAGAGCCCTTATTTTATCCAGTATACGATTTTATGTATTCTTAATGAGATTGGTAAAGTAAAGACATAAAAGATGGATGTATTTATACTTCTTCTAGAGGGAATTTTTGTATCCTTTGAACCCTTAAACCTTGGTCTTTTAATATTTGGCTGTCTAATTGGTTTATTTGTGGGTGCAATGCCTGGTCTTGGTTCAGTTAATGGTGTTGCAATACTTATTCCAATTACATTTATTATACCACCCACTGCAGCAATAATATTTTTAGCAGCTGTCTATTACGGCGCTATGTATGGAGGTGCCATAAGTTCCGTTATGCTAGGTATACCTGGAGCTTCTACTGCAGTAGCTACAGTTTTTGATGGAAGACCCTTAGCTGTTAAGGGAGAAGCTATGACAGCTTTAACTGCAGCAGCAGTAGGTTCCTTCGTTGGTGGAACTGTATCTGTTATTTTATTTACTTTATTTGCACCACCTCTGGCTGAGGTAGCACTAAGATTTAATGCGCCTGAAACCTTTGCATTAATGGTAATGGCCTTTGCAACATTTGTAGGCTTAGGTGGAGATGACGTTCCAAAAACTATTTTTTCTATATTAATTGGATTAGCTTTATCAACTATAGGCTTAGATCTAATTACAGGAAAGCCAAGATTAATTTTCTTTAATATCCCTGGATTTCTTCATGGAATTAATTTCCTTGTACTTGCTATTGGAATTTATGGAATTGGAGAGATGCTTTGGACCCTTGAAGAAACAAAAGGTAAAGTTCAAATGTCAAAATTATCAGTCAACATGAAGGAAGTTGGAAGAGCATTTGGCGCTCTTAAAAAAACTATAATGGCAATGAACATTGGTTCTTTTCTAGGTTTCTTTGTAGGAATTCTCCCTGCGGCAGGTGCCACACCGGCATCACTTATGTCATATGGAATTACAAAACAACTATCAAAAAATTCAAAAGAATTTGGTTCAGGTGTTCCTGCTGGAGTTGTTGCTCCGGAATGTGCAAATAATTCTGCAAGTACTGGAAGTATGCTCCCTATGTTAACATTAGGTATTCCAGGATCACCTACAACTGCTATTTTACTTGGTGGCATGATTTTATGGGGACTTACACCAGGTCCTCTTTTATTTACTCAAGAACCCGAGTTTGTTTGGGGCTTAATTGGTAGTCTTTACATTGCTAACTTCTTTACACTAGTTTTAAATATTGCCTTAATTCCAGCTTTTTTAATGGTATTAAGGATACCATTTGCCATCTTGGCCCCAGTTATTTTTGTTCTTTGTGTAACAGGCGGTTATGCACCTACACAAAGCCTTCACGACGTATGGTTAATGTTGCTATTCGGTTTTGCCGGATATATTTTGAGAAAATTAGATTACCCTGTGGCACCAGCTGTTTTATCTATTGTCCTTGGTCCATTAGCTGAAAAAGCTTTAAGACAGTCTCTAATTTTATCTGATGGTAGTATGGGAATATTTTTTGATATGGCAGAAAAACCTATTGCTGCAATCATAATGTATATTGCAATTGTGCTTTTAATTATGCCAGCATTTGGCCCTCTCTATAGAAAATTTTTTAAAAAAGCACAGACCACACTTCATAAATGATCCAAAAAATAGGGCCGGTAAACCTAAAAGGTAAGGTATACGATTCACTAAAAAAATATATTTTGTCACTTAATATATATTTAAAACAAAGTGATTTTCATCTAGATGAAAGACAATTGTCTGAAAAGCTAGGAGTTAGTCGGACACCTATTCGAGAAGCTGTTGCTAAATTAGAGCAAGAGGGAATTGTGAAAACAGTTCCAAGAAGAGGCGTATTTGTGCACAGAAAATCAAAAAAAGAATTGATTGATATTGTAACTGTATGGGCAGGTCTAGAGGGTTATGCAGCTCATTTAATTATTGCTAATTCCACTAAAGATGAGATTGAAAGTTTAAATAAGTATTGTCATTACTCAAAAGAGAACGTTTTGTCTGAACTTGATAACTACTCAAATGATAATATTAAATTTCATAATCAAATTATGAAATTAACTAAAGTAAAATTAATGGGAGAAATTTTAGAGTCACAGTTAATTCATTTACAATACTTGAGGAAAAAATTTGTTATAGAGTCACATAGAGCTGTGAAATCAATTGATGAACACAATGACATTGTTAGATCTCTTGTCGCAGGCCAGGGATCAAAAGCAGAAAAACTTCTTAAAAATCACGCACTTACTTTAGTTGATAAGATACAAGAAAGCATTAATTCATAAGGCAAAATTCTTTGCAAGACCTCTAAATCTGGTATACATTATACCACCAGGGAGAGGTGAAAAATGTCTACAGGATCTAACGAACAAATGATAACTGGCGGGGAGCTGGTTGCTAAAGCCCTTAAAGCAGAGGGAGTTGAGGTTATTTACACTTTATGTGGGGGACACATTATTGATATTTACAATGGATGTCTAAACGAAGGAATTAAAATTATTGACGTACGTCATGAAGAAGTTGCCTCTCATGCAGCTGATGGTTATGCAAGAATGACAGGAAAACCTGGGTGTGCAGTTGTAACTGCTGGACCAGGCACGACACATGCATTAACAGGAGTAGCAAATGCTTTTAGAGCTGAAATCCCAATGCTTTTAATAGGAGGACAAAGTTCACTCACACAACATAAAATGGGATCTTTACAAGATTTACCTCATGTAGACATGATGCAACCAATCACAAAATTTGCAGCAACTGTAATGTCAACCGAAAGATGTGCAGATATGGTATCAATGGCTTTTAGGGAAACTAGAAATGGATCTTTTGGTCCATCATTTTTAGAAATTCCAAGAGACATACTTGACTCTTCAATTCCAATGAGCAAAGCCGTCTTGCCAGAAGCTGGAAAATATAGTGCTTCATCAAAAACATTAGCAGACCCAGTAGATGTACAAAAAGCTGCAGACATAATTTCAAATGCAGAGAGACCATGCATACTTTTAGGTCAACAGGTTTGGACTTGCCAATCTACGAAAGATGCAATTGACTTTGTTAAAAATATGAATATTCCTGCTTATTTAAATGGTGCTGCAAGAGGTTCAATGCCTCCTGGGGACCCACATCACTTTCACAGAACAAGAAGAAATGCGTTTACCAAGTCAGATTGTATTATAATTGTTGGAACACCTTTTGATTTTAGAATGGGTTACGGTAAAAGATTAAATCCTAACGCAACTGTTATTCAAATTGATATGGACTATAGAACTGTTGGAAAAAATAGAGATATATCACTTGGTTTAGTTGGACATATAGGAACAACTCTAAAGGCTATCTCTGAAGCAGGAACAAAAAAAGATCGTTCAGATTGGTTTAATGAACTTCGATCTGGAGAAGAGGCAGCTTTAGAAAAATTGATGCCTACATTTACAACAGATAAATCTCCTATTAGTCCTTATAGAGTAGCTTGGGAACTCAACCAGTTTTTAAATGATGATACTATATACATAGGTGATGGAGGAGACGTTGTAACCATAAGTGCTCAAGCAGTTCAACCTAGAATGCCTGGTGCTTGGATGGACCCAGGGCCCCTTGGAACTTTAGGTGTCGGAGTACCATACGCGCTTGCAGCCAAATTAGCTGCACCTGAAAAAGAAATTCTTTTATATTGTGGTGATGGTGCTTTTTCAATGACCGGAATGGACTTCGAGGCTTTTGTCAGACACAAAGCACCTGTTTTAACAGTTATTGGTAATAACTCTGCTCAAAACCAGATCAGATTTGGTCAAATTATGAAGTATGGTGAAGATAAAGGAAATGTTGGAAACATCTTGGGTGATGTTAACTTTGATGAGTTTGCAAAAATCTTTGGTGGTCATGGCGAAGCTGTAAGAGAAGCAAAAGAAATCCAACCTGCCCTTCAAAGAGCTAGAGAAGCCGTAAAGTCAGGTATACCTGCAATCGTAAATATTTGGGTGGATAAAGAAGAATTTGCTCCTGGTACAAAAAACCAGACTATGTACAAATAAACTTTAGGAGGAAACTATGGAAGCTTTAAAAGGTGTCAAAATATTAGACATGACACACGTCCAGTCCGGACCAACTTGCACACAATTACTAGCTTGGTTTGGTGCAGATGTCGTAAAAGTTGAAAGACCAGGAGTGGGTGATGCTACAAGAGGTCAGCTAAGAGACGTTCCTGATGCAGATAGTTTGTACTTTACAATGCTAAACTCAAATAAAAGAAGCATAACATTAAACCCAAAGAAACCAGAGGGTTCAAAAATATTTACTAAGTTAATCCAAGAGTGTGATGTCATGGTAGAAAATTTTGCTCCTGGTGCTTTAGATAGAATGGGCTTTTCATGGGAAAAAATTCAAGAAATAAATCCAAGAATGATTTATGCATCTGTTAAAGGTTTTGGTCCTGGCAAATATGAAGATTGTAAAGTTTATGAGAATGTTGCTCAGTGTGCAGGTGGATCTGCTTCAACTACAGGTATGCTTGGAGAAGTTCCTTTAGTCACCGGTGCACAAATAGGAGATAGTGGAACAGGACTACACTTAGCATTGGGTATAGTTACTGCTTTATTCCATAGAGAAAAGTCAGGAAAGGGACAAAGAGTATCTGCCGCAATGCAAGATGGAGTTTTAAATCTTTGCAGAGTTAAACTTCGTGACCAACAAAGACTTTCAAGAGGGCCTTTAAAAGAATACTCTCAATTTGGAGAAGACATTCCTTTTGGTGACTCTACGCCTCGCGCAGGTAACGACTCAGGTGGTGGTCAGCCTGGAAGAATTCTAAAATGTAAAGGTTGGGAAAAGGATCCTAATGCATATACATATTTTATTACCCAGGCGGCTGTTTGGGAAAAAGTATGTGATGTTATTGGTAAACCCGAATGGAAAGAGGATGAAAATTACTCAACTCCTGCTAAAAGACTACCAAGGTTAAACGAAATATTTGATACAATTGAGTCATGGACAATGACCAAGACTAAATTTGAGGTTATGGATATATGTAACCCTTTAGATATACCAGTTGGTCCAATATTATCTCTAAAAGAATTAGCTGAAGATCAAGGCCTGAGAGACACTAATACTATAGTCGAAGTCGATCACCCTGAAAGAGGGAAATATTTGACTGTTGGTAATCCAATTAAGTTATCTGACTCCCCAGCAAAAGTTGAAAGATCTCCACTTCTCGGAGAGCATACTGATGAGATATTAAAAGAATTTTGTCAGATGAGTGACGATGAAATTAAAGCTGTAAGAGAGGCCGGAGCAGTATAAGATATATTTTAATTTAAGGAGCAATAATGAAAATAATTTTAATGGGGCAACAGGCATTTGGAAAAAGTGCTTTAAAAAAATTTCATACAGAAACAGACCATGAAGTAGTAGCGGTATATTGTGCACCTGACAAAGAGGGTAAACCAGTCGATCCTGTTAAAGAATACGCTCAAAGTGTTAGTTTGCCTGTTTACCAACCCTCAAATTTTAAAGACCAAGAGGTACTAGACCAAATTAAGTCTCATGGTGCGGATTTATGTGTCATGGCTTATGTAATAATTTTCGTGCCTGAAGGAGCGAGAGATATTCCTACTCATGGATCTATTTGTTTTCACCCCTCACTACTTCCACTCCATAGAGGACCAAGTTCAATAAACTGGCCTATAATTGGTGGCTCCACAAAAACAGGTCTTTCAATTTTTTATCCAAATGATGGGCTAGATGAGGGTGAAATATTACTTCAAAAAGAAGTTGATATTGGTCCTGATGATACTTTAGGAGATGTTTACTTTAAAAAGATATTTCCATTAGGTCTCGAAGCTTGTGTTGAAGCTGCAAATTTAATTGAGTCTGGTAATGCACCAAAGACACCTCAAGATGACTCTAAAGCAACATATGAGTCTTGGTGTAAAAAAAGTGATGCAAGAATTGATTGGAAAAAACCCGGAAACGAAATTTATAATTTAATAAGGGGTTGCAACCCTCAGCCTGGTGCATGGGCTGAATTCATGGGTGATGAGTATGTCTTTTATGACACTAAGTTTATTGACGAGCAAAGTGCTGAGCATTTTCCAGGTCAAATCATATCAATTAATGCTGAAAATGTCAGAATCGCAGTTAAAGGTGGATTTATTGAGGTATCAAGATTTAAATCAGACCAAGGTAAATTATTTGTTAAAGACATGAATACTGCAGTATTTACAGAGGGTGATTTATTCTCATAATAGCTTTTAGTGGCTAAACTTAATAAAGATTCACTTAAGACCTTATCATTCATAACTTATTTCATAATACTTTTTGTATTCTGGTTTATTTTATCTGGTTACCTTAAATCGCTTTTACTTTTTTTTGGACTAGTCAGTGTTCTTTTTGTTTTTTGGATGTCTTATAGAGCTAAAGCTCTCGAGGAAGACTCTCTTCCTTTAAAAATTATTCTTAGATTACCATTTTATTGGATTTGGTTATTTAAAGAAATTTTTAAATCAGGAATTACGACAACAGCTTTAATATGGAATGGTAAATACTCTCCACAACTAATAAGTGTTAAAGCATCTCAGAAGAATAGAACAGGTATTGCAAACTATGCAAACGCTATAACTCTTACTCCGGGTACAGTAACAATAGAAGTAGATAAAAAAACATTTCTAGTTCACGCATTAAGTAAGAAGCTATCAGAAGACTTGCAAACAGATGATATGAACAAAGTAATTACGGATTTAGATAAATGATTTTTTTTGCAACTTTAATTGTTCTGGGCGTCTCTGTTGCATTATGTTTAGTTCGAGCAATCAAAGGACCAACTCCTTTTGATAGAATTTTATCTATATCAAGCATTGGAACTATTATAGCCATAGGTATCAGTGTTCATGGTTTTGCATTCGATAGACCTGATTTTGTCGATATTTCTTTAATGTACATACTTTTGAATTTTTTAGGCACCATAGCAATACTTAGGTATTACAAAATAAAAAGAAAAAAAAACAATGTCGTATAATTATATTGAGTTGATTTCTCTTGTCTTATTAGCAATTGGCTGCTTCTTCATTTTATCTGGGAGTCTAGGCTTAATAAAGTTACCCGATGTATTTAGTCGAATTCATGCTGCTGGTCTAATAGATACACTGGGATCGGGTTTTATAGTCCTAGCTTTAATAATTTATTCAGGTTTTAGTTTATTAAGCCTTAAACTTTTATTAATACCTTTATTTTTAATATTCACTAGCCCTGTAACAGGCCATGCAATAGCTCTATTTGCGCATGAGTCGGGTTATAAACCAAGGGGAAAAAATAAAAAATGAATTTTTTATTAATTAATTTTTTCCTAATTTCCCTTCTATTGATAACAACTTTTTTTATTTTTAAAACCACGTCATTAATAAGTGTGGTTGCTCTTACAGGGGCTTTTACTTTGTTATGCTCAGCTATATATGTGAATTTAGATGCGGTTGATGTAGCATTTACTGAAGCTGCCGTTGGATCTGGTATATCAACAATTCTAATGGTAATGGCTGCTGCTAAATTACCAGAAGGAAAAAAAAATAAATTAATAAATTTATTTCCGAGCATCATCCTTGCAGTAGCAATATCACTTATATTGATTATTATAATTGCTAATCTCCCTTTGTTAGGAGATCCTAATGCGCCAATACATCTTCATGTAGTTCCAAAGTACTTAGAGGAAAGTGAAGATTTTTTTCATATACCTAATGTTGTTACTAATATTTTAGCAAGTTATAGGGGTTTTGATACTCTAGGAGAAACAATAGTAATATTTACTGCAGGTTTAGGTGTCATTGCTTTATTAACTAGCAACACTCTTAATCGTAAAACTAATTTTAAAAAAAATAAAAAAAAATGAGAGATAAAATTTCATCTAGTCCAGTATTAAGCGTAGTAAGTAAAATTCTCTTTGCACCAATTATTATATTTGGGCTTTACGTTCAATTTCATGGTGACTATGGACCAGGCGGTGGATTTCAGGCTGGGGTAATAGTAGCGGCAGCATTTATATTGTATTCAATGATATTTGGGCTTTCAAAAGGTGAAACTTTAGTTCCAATAATGATCAATCGATATTTAATGTGCATAGGTGTTTTATTATATGCAGGTGTCGGAATAGTTTCAATATTTCTTGATGGGATGTATTTAGATTACAATGTTTTGTCATCAGACCCATCAACTGGTCAACATATTGGTATTATATTAGTTGAGCTAGGAGTAGGCATTACAGTTGCAACTGTAATGATTGCTTTGTATCACTCTTTTGCTTCCTTTGGGGAAATTAATGAGTAATTTTATTTATTTTTGGAACCATTTTGCCTTTATTTTACTTATGGTTGGCGGATTATTTATAATCATCACAAGTCAAAACTATTTAAAAAAAGTAGTTGGCTTAGCAATTTTTCAAACTGCAGTTTTTGTATTTTTTGTATCACTCGCAAAAGTTTTAGATGGAACTGCCCCTATATTAACAAAAATGGCTAATGCCTATTCAAATCCATTGCCACACGTCTTAATACTGACCGCTATCGTCGTTGGAGTGGCTACTTCAGCGCTTGGATTAGCTTTAGTATTACAAATTTACAAGAACTACGAAACAATTGAAGAAAAAGAAATAGAGTCTTTGGAGCTAAAGTCAGATAAATAAATGTTTGATATATTTTTAGACGATGCTCCTGCATTGGTAGTAGTTTTACCTCTACTTATTTCTGCAATTATTGCATTTATGCCGTCAAAAATATGGCCTTGGATAGTTTCAATCATCACTTTGTTGTTACATTTATTTTTATCTTTACATCTTCTTAAAGAAATTTCTGTTTCTGGTTTAATTATATATGAGTTTGGAAATTGGGAACCACCATGGGGTATTTCTTTTAAAATAGATGGGGTGAATATTGGACTTCAATTGTTATTTTCAATTTTTGTTTTGGTATCAACATTTTACTCAAGAAAAATCTTCTTGAATGAAATTGACTATAGGGACTCTGGAAAGGCCTATTCTTTATGGTTATTGGCAGTTGGAAGCCTGAACGGGATTATTTTAACTAATGATGTTTTCAATTTATTTGTCTTTTTAGAAATATCTGCATTAGCTTCTATTTCTTTAATTGCCTTAGGTGCAGGACAAAATAGAAAAGCATTACTCGCAGCTTTTAATTATCTAATTATCGGGGCGATCGGTGCTACATTTTATGTAATTGGGGTTGGCTTTGCCTACGCTATGACAGGTACGTTGAACATGAATGATCTTGTAATTCAACTGGCCCAATATTCTGATGGTCAGTTAGCTATCTTCGCAGGTATGTCATTCATGCTTATAGGTCTAATGGTAAAGGCTGCAATTTTTCCTGTCCATATTTGGTTACCACCTGCATATAGTTATGCTCCATCAGCTGTCTCAACACTCTTGGCTGCTTTAGCGACAAAAACAATTCTTTATTTTTTTGTGAGACTTTTGTACGAAGTATTCATAATTTATCCGAGCTATTTAAGTTTGTTTTTAGATTTTGTTTTATATCCTCTATCTTTACTCGCTATATTCATTGGGACTGTAATAGCCATCTATCAAGATGATATCAAAAAACTTTTGGCATTTTCCTCAATTGCGCAAATTGGTTACATCACACTGGCTTTTAGCCTTAAAGACCACAGTGGAGTAGCTTCGGGCTTTGTGCATATATTTAATCATGCTTTGATCAAAGGAGGATTATTTATGGCTGTTGGTTACTTCGCTATTCTTTATAAGGATCGAGTAACCCTTAACAGTTTAAAAGGTTTTGGCTATAAATACCCCATAACTTCATTTGCTTTATTAATTTGTGGATTATCTTTAATTGGATTACCTCTAACAAATGGCTTCATTTCAAAATTATATTTATTTCAAGCTCTTTATACAAACCAGATGTATTTTTCAATCGCTTTAGTTGCGATAAGCTCCGCATTAGCTGTTGTATATTTTTGGAAAATAGTGGAACAGATGTGGTTTTCAGAAATTAAATTTAAATCTGAAAAAGAAGATACTTATATTTATTTACCAATATGGATAGTTACAATTTCAATCATTGTTTTTGGGATATATTCAACACCAATAATTGAATTTTCTAACTTGTCCGCAGACTATTTAATATCAGGTTATCAAAATTGAGTAATTCATTTTTAATTATACTGGGTATTATCACCCCACTTTTTGCAGCATTATTTTCTTATGTCTGTAGATATAATAATAACTTAAGAGACTCTTTTGGTATAATTGGAGGTCTCTTAACCTTTGTAATCAGTTTAAAAATTTTTCATGGAATACAAAATAATGAGGTATATCAAATAACTTTTTTTACACTTTTTGATGGGGTAGATTTTGCTTTTAAAGTATCAGCTCTTGGATCTATTTTCAGTTTAGTGGCATCTTCATTATGGATACTAGCATCTATCTACACTATTGGTTATATGAGGGGTGCTGGTGAAAAAAATCAAACAAGATTTGTAATTTTTTATTCAATCGCAATCCATGCTGCATTGGCAATAGCTTGGTCTGGAAATCTTCTAGTCTTATTTATTTTTTATGAAATATTAACTTTTTCAACTTTCCCTTTAGTTGGACATAAGCAAAACACTGAATCGCAATCTGCAGGAAGGCTCTATTTGTCGATTTTAGTGGGTACCTCTTTAATATTTTTCTTACCAGCTATATTTTGGATTTGGCTTAAAACAGGGACTTTAGATTTTCAAGATGGGGGAATACTTATGAATAAATTCCCAGCAGAGTACCTATCTTTTCTAATAGCTATGCTTGTGTTTGGTATAGGTAAAGCAGCAATTATGCCTATTCATCGTTGGTTGCCTGCTGCAATGGTGGCGCCAACTCCAGTTTCTGCATTACTCCACGCCGTTGCTGTAGTAAAAGCTGGTGTATTTAGCTTTCTCGTGGTCGTTGTTTATATTGTTGGTCCAGACTTTTTACTTCAAACAAAAAGCTCTGACTGGTTAGTCTGGTTAGCATGTTTCACTATAATGGCTTCTAGTATCATAGCGATAACAAAAGATGACTTAAAAGCGAGATTAGCTTATTCTACTATAAGTCAACTTTCCTATATTATTTTGGGAGCAGCTTTGGCTTCATCTTTAGCTCTAAAAGGGGCATCTTTTCATATTATAACTCATGCTTTAGGTAAGATAACTCTATTCTTCTGTGCAGGTGCTATTTATGTAACTGCCCATATTAAAAAGGTAAGTGACCTAAAAGGTATGGGCTACAAATTACCGTTAATATTTTTTGCTTACACTTTAGGGGCTCTATCTATCATTGGGGTTCCTCCCTTTATAGGTTCTTGGAGTAAATTTTATTTAATCATGGGCTCTATTGAGAGAGAATTTATAATCGTTGCAATAATCTTAGGTATTTCCTCATTGCTAAATATTTATTATCTATTACAGCCTGTAGTAGTAGGCTTCACCCAAAACTCTAAGAAAGAGATAAAATTAATAAAAGCCCCTTTAACTATTTGGCCACCATTAATTACAGGTTTAGGCTGTTTAGTTTTCTTTTTTTATGCAAACTATTTCTTGAATAGTATTAGTGGAGTAATAGTGAGTTAAATGAAAAAAAATGATTTAAAAAGTATGGGTAAAAGCTTTACAAAGTACATACTTATAATTGGAGCACTTTTAATACTTTTAGACTTTACTTTTCATAGACATGAATACTTTTCCTTTGCCGAGATATATGGCTTCCCTGCATTTTTCGGTTTTGTAAGTTTTGTTTTTATAGTCATGTTAGGAAAGTGGCTGAGGAAATTCTTAATGAGGAAGGAGGATTATTATGATCAGTAATTTTATTCCCGGTTTAATAATGATAATTACTTCATTCTTATTGCCAACAATTCCTCAATACTTTAGACACCCTGCGATGTTATTATCGGTGGGTTTATCAGCTTTATCTTTATTTAATGGTTATGGAACTTTTTTAGAGTGGGACATTCTCGGTTTAAATTTAATATTATATCAATCAGATAGTTTAACTCTTCCTTTTGCTATTATTTTTCATATTGCAGCTATACTTGTAATAATTTTTAGCTGGCACAGTAAAAATTTAATGGAGCACATGGCGACACTAGCTTATGCAGGCTCTGCTATTGGCGCTCTTCACGCAGGAGATTTTTTTAGTTTATTTATTTGGTGGGAAGCAACGGCTCTTACTTCAGTCTTTATAGTTTTTGCTGGAAATACAAATGCAGCAAAAGATGCAGCTATGAGATATCTGATCATTCAAGTTTCTTCAGGCGTATTACTTTTAATTGGTGCATGTTTGATGTTATATCAAACGGGAAACCATAGTTTAGTTGTTCTAGATTTAAAAACAAATTTTGGAATTTTTATATTTATTGCTTTTGGAATTAAGGCTGCATTTCCTCTTTTAAATGGTTGGCTACAAGACTCTTACCCTGAGTCTTCAGTTACTGGGACAGTGGCACTTTCTGCTTTTACAACAAAATTGGCAATTTATGCTTTAGCTAGAACCTTTCCGGGCACTGACTCATTGATTTGGATAGGTGCAATTATGACAGCTTTTCCTGTGTTTTTTGCAGTCATTGAAAATAATTTAAGAAGAGTTTTGTCATTTAGTCTTAATAACCAATTAGGCTTTATGGTTGTTGGTATTGGTATTGGGACAGAACTTTCTCTTAATGGAACGGTAGCACATGCGTTCGTTCATATAATTTATAAAGCTCTTTTGTTTATGAGTATGGGTGCTGTTTTATACAGAGCTGGAACAACAAAAGCTTCTGAATTAGGTGGCCTTTACAAATACATGCCATTCACAACAATATTTTGCATTATAGGGGCCATGTCTATTTCTGCATTTCCGTTGTTCAGCGGATTTGTCGCTAAATCTTTGATAATGTCCTCGCTTGGAGGTATGGGAATGGTTTTAATTTACTTTATTTTATTCTTTGCTTCCGCAGGTGTTTTGGAGCACTCAGGGATAAAGATACCTTACTTTGCTTTTTTTGCACACGAGAGGAAAAATAAAGTTAAAGAGGCTCCAATTAATATGCTCATTGCAATGGGTATCGCTGCTTTTTTATGTATTGCTATAGGTGTGTTCCCAAAATATTTGTATCAAATACTTCCATACACAGTAGACTATCAGCCCTATACTTTAGACCATGTAATAAGTCAGCTACAACTTTTAGTTTTTGCAATTATTGCATTTTTATTTTTAGTTAAATTTAAACTTTATCCCTCCGAGATTAGATCAACTGTTTTAAATTCTGATTGGTTTTACAGAAAAATGTTACCTGGAATTGGTAAACCCTTATTTAAAAAAATAGGTATATTAACAGAAAGTTTATATAAAAATTTAGGTTTTTCTTTTAAACAAGTATTAAGTAAATCTTATAAATTTAGTAATTTATCCTACATTAAAGTTACAACACCTAGTTTTGCAGGCACAATTCTAATATCAATTTTATTGATAATGCTAGTAATCGTTTTGGTGTGATTATTTTTTTATTTTTGCAGACTCTAGTTTAATAGCTTCTTGGATAAAAATTTGCCAAATTCTAATAATTATTTCAGCGTCAATTTTATTTTTTTTTGCTTTTGATTGAACAGACTTTAAAATATGAGTAATTCTTTCGTGATCAATTATTTCTTCTCTATTTTCCTTTAATTTAGTGACTTTGTGTATTTCTTTAAATCTATCACCAATCAGTTCAATAATCTTGTTATCAATATTATCAATTTTCTTTCTTACTTTTTTAAGCTCTTCAATGTTATTTTTTTTAGTCATTTTTTTCAATATTGCTGTACAGTAAATTTATATGAAATTAAAAAATTCTAAACATAAAGTTGCTGTATTTTGTGGATCTATGTTTGGATCAAACAAAAATTTTAAAGATTTAGCTATAACAGTTACAAAATATCTAGCACAAAATGATTATGACATTGTTTATGGAGGTGGAGAAAATGGATTAATGGGTGTTGTAGCTAAGACTGCATTAAAATATAACGCCCATGTAACTGGTATTATCCCATCTTTTCTAGATAAGCGTGAGAAAATTCACACAAAAATTAACAAAATTCATGTTACGAAAACAATGGAGCAAAGAAAAAAAAAGTTTCTACAACTGTCAGATAGTTTTATCGCTTTACCCGGAGGCGGGGGCACAATAGAAGAAATTAGTTTAGTAATCAGCGCTCTTCAATTGGGTGTTATAAAAGGTAAAAAATGTATTTTATTTAATTATAATAATTATTGGTCTGATATAATTAATCAATATAAGAAAGTAATGAACTCTAAATTTGCTTATAAGAACTTTAAAGATTTATTTTCAGTTTGTAATAATCTAAAAGAATTTAAAGAATTATATTAATTTTTTCTTAAATAACTTAGCCAATTTTTTAATTCTTTGTGTCTTAACGTATCTTTTAACAAAGATTGACTATAGCTCTTTATATTAGGTCTTTTAAAGTCTTTAATTAAGCTTTGTATTTGATTTTTACTAAATAGTTTTTCTTTGAGTAAAATATTTTTTCTTGCATTTAAAATTTGTCCTGTGTATTTAAAATTAAATTCAGGATGATATTGGGTACCCCAAAATTTATTGCTTACAAGAGACTGAATTGAGAAATGATTATCTGAAAGAACATGAGAGCTATTTGGCTTTTGGGATATATGGTCAATATGAGAAGCAAAAGCATCAAATATCAAGGGCTTATCTTTATACATTGGATGATGCGCACCATATTTATTAATACTTATATTATAGGCTATACCAATTTCTCTACCTTTAGGATTTTTTTTTACTGTGCCACCATTTGCAACAGTAAAAAGTTGCATACCCCAACAACTACCAAACATATTTACCTTTAACTTTGATAGCTTTTTCATGAGAGAAATTTGGTTTTTAATTTCTCTTGTATTATCATAAATATTAAGACTTGAACCTGTCCATACAATGCCAGTAAATGATTTGATGAAACTTTCATCATAATTTTCATCTAAGTTCATAGAAGGATAAATGAATGTAGTTTTTATTTTTGAATTAATTATTTTTAGTTGGTCTCTATAAAACTCACAAATTGGTTGTAATCCATATCTAGCTAGTTTACCCCATCCGTTTTTGTCATATCCATTAACTATTAGTAAATTCATTCATATTTAATATATTTAGATTAACCACATGTCAGCATTTATCTACAAGTCTTTGTCCGTTCTTTTTTTTGTTTTAATGAGTGTATGTATAAAAGCAACAGGCGACAACTTACCATTATTTGAGGTAGTTTTTTTCAGAAATCTATTTGCTCTTATTCCATTGATAGTTGTCATTTATTATTTAAATCTAAAAATATCCTCTATTAACAATTATAAACTTCATTTTTTTAGAGGTTTAGTAGGAATTTCAGCAATGAGTCTTTTCTTCATATCTCTTAGATATGTTCCGCTGATCGAAATGCAAACAATCAGTTTTTCATCTGTTTTTTTTATATCTATATTATCAATTTTTTTTCTGGGTGAAAAAATTGGATATAGGAGGGTAATTGCAATTATTATTGGTTTTATAGGAGTAGTAATTATTTTGAAACCGGACGTAGATTTATTAAACAACTATTCTGTTTTACCACTTTTAGCCAGTATATTTTTGTCAATGGCAGTGATAATTCTAAAAAAAATATTAATAACTAATAATAATATTTTAACGGTATGGGCCTTTACTTTATTTGGAACAGTTTCAAGTTTATTTTTCTATAGTGATGATTGGATATGGCCAAATAATTTAGACTTAGTTTTTCTAATTGCTTCGGGTTTTTTAGGGTTTACTGCTCAATTTTGTCTTACAAAATCTTTTCAATTAGCAGAAGCCTCTGTTCTTGCTCCTTTAGACTTCACTTCTGTTGTTTGGGCATTTGTCATCGGTTATATTTTTTTTGGTGAGTTTCTCTCGAAAGAGGTGCTACTAGGAGGTCCATTAATTTTACTTTCAGTCGGATATATTTTTTATCGTGAAACTGTCCTTCGTAAAAAAATAGTCCTTGGAAGCAATAAGCAATTTTAGAAATTTTTAGACAGATTTAAAATTTTTTGATATTTAATCATAATGGAATATTTGCACACAATGGTTCGAGTAAGTGATATTGAGCAATCACTTGACTTTTATTGTAATAAATTAGGACTAATTGAATACTCGAGAAAAGAGAGTGAAAAGGGTCGATTTACTCTAATTTTTCTTTGTGCTCCTGATGATAAAGACACTGCTGATAGTAAAAAGAAACCTCTTTTAGAATTAACTTACAATTGGGACAAAGAAGAATATAAAGGTGGCAGAAATTTTGGTCATCTAGCTTTTAGAGTAGATAATATTTATCAAGTTTGTGAAAATCTGATTAAAAAGGATGTTGTGATAAACAGGCCTCCTAGAGATGGATATATGGCATTCATAAAATCACCAGACGGCATATCAATAGAGTTACTTCAAAAGGGTGAGAGCCTTGAAATAAAAGAGCCTTGGGCCAGTATGCAAAATAATGGGTCTTGGTAGATTATATTTCCGAAAGTTTTTTTACTAGATCTTCTCTAGTCAGACTACCATTATTTTGAGCTAATACATCTAAGGCTTTACGTATTATGTCTTCATCTCCTGGTTCCTCAAGATCAGATAATATTATTTCTCTCAGTAATTCTGAATTATCGGATTGTCCAATATCATCTAAAATGTATTGAGCAAAGATTTTGTTTCTTGAATTTCTTTTTTCAAATTCTGTTTGCTCTTTTTGGCTTTGCTCTGCTTCAAAGGCTTTTTGTCTGTCTTTAAATTTGTCCATAGTTCATTATTTCATAGTTGGCATGTTTAGTGAAGCCCCTGCGACATCATCTGGCCATCTCGATGTTATTGTCTTACGTTTTGTGTAAAAATTAATCCCTTCTTCTCCATGCATTCCATGACCACCAAATATTGAACCTTTCCAGCCACCAAAAGTGTAAAAAGACATTGGAACTGGTATTGGAATATTTATCCCAACCATTCCTATTTGAACATTTTTCATAAAATTTCTCGCTAATGAACCACTTGATGTATAAATAGAAGTGCCATTGCCAAACTGATGATTATTAATCAGTTTTATAGCCTCTTCAAAATTATTCACATTAAGGACAGATAAAACAGGGCCAAAAATTTCCTCTTTGTATATAGTCATACCATCAGTAACATTATTAAATATTGTAGGACCAACAAAATTACCATTTTCATAACCTTGAAGATTAATTCCTCGTCCATCTAACTCTAATTTCGCACCCTCTTGAACACCTTTTTCAATATATGATAGAACTTTTTGTTTATGTTCCTTTGTAATGAGAGGTCCCATTTCACTTTGTGGGTCTAATGACTCACCAACTTTGATTTTACTTGCCTTCTCCTTTAGCAAATCCATAAATGGTTTTTGAATATTACCAACAGGCATAGCAACTGATGTTGCCATACAACGTTCACCAGCAGATCCAAAAGCTGCTCCAATTAGTCCATTTACTGCATCCTCTAAATTCGCATCTTCCATTATAAGCATATGGTTTTTAGCACCACCAAGAGCTTGAACTCTTTTATTTGTTTTTGAACACTCGGTGTAAATGTACTTAGCAACAGGTGTTGAGCCAACAAAACTTACTGAAGAAATATCTTCACACTGAAGTATTAGATCTACAATATTTTTATCGCCATTTACGACCGTGAGGACGTTATCAGGTAGACCAGCTTCACTGATTAATTCTGCAAGTTTTAAAGAGCATTGAGGAACTTTCTCAGAAGGTTTTAGCATAAAGGCATTTCCACATGCTATAGATAATGGAAACATCCACATTGGAACCATAGCTGGGAAATTAAATGGTGTAATACCAGCACAAATTCCCAAAGGCTGCTTAATATCAAACAAATCTACGTTTGTTCCAACGTTAATTGAGTGATTTCCTTTCAATAAATGAGGAATACCGCATGCAAAGTCAACTACTTCAAGACCTCTTTGTAAAGATCCTTTAGCATCAGAAAAAACCTTGCCATGCTCTTCAGATATTATTTTTGCTATTAAATCAAAATTTTTTTCAATTAAATTTTTAAATTTAAATAAAATTTCACTTCTTTTCGTAATGGGTGTATTAGCCCATAAAGGTTGTGCTAATTTCATTTTATTAATAATTTTTTCAAACTCATCTCTTGTTGTTTTTGGAACATGCGCATATTCCTCACCCGTACTAGGTTTATATAATTTTATGAAGTCTTCTGAATTACTAGATATTCCTTTAGAGTCAAAGAAGTTTTCAATTATTTTCATGTGATGTTTTTAATATTAAATTTGTTTTTAGTAAAGATAATTGATTTATTTTAGTTAGTTTGATAATATTGACCTTTAAGGGGTGCTGAAAGGCTGAGAAAGGTAATACTTAACCCTCGAACCTGATCCAGGTAATTCTGGCGTAGGAAGTTTCCCTTAAATACTTTTAAAACAAGAACAAATTATATGGAAATTCTTTTTTTAATTTTTTTTGGATTAATTTTTACTGCGTCATTCTTTTTTTTGAAAAAAAATGAATTATCAGATGATAAGTTCGTTATTAAAAATAAATATAACTTATTTTTTTCAATATCTTCTTTTGTATCTTCTGCATTGGGTTTTTGGATAATATTTTCTCCTGCTGCAGCAGCTACTTGGGGTGGAATGGGTAATGTGATTGGTTATGCACTTGGAGCTGCGATGCCTTTAGTTTTATTCATCTTTATAGGAAAATATGTAAGAAAGGTTTTTCCAAACTCAACAGGCTTTCACGATTGTATCGAAAATCGGTTTGGCAAGAACTTATCCCACTTTGTTATAATAGTTTCGTTAGTTTATATGACAGTTTTCTTAATAGCTGAAATCACAGCCATCTCAAAGTTCTTTAATTTTCTAAATGATACACCTTATTGGATTTCTTCAATAATAATTATATTAATTGCTTTATCGTACGTTCTAATTGGAGGACTGTCGGCAACAATATTCACCGATTTAATTCAATTCATATTCATTATAGGAATTTGTTTATTTTTAGTTTTTAAAATTCCATTCCAAGACTTTTCAAATAACTCTTCATTTATGATCGAAAATGCACATTTATTTGATTTTAATAATCAATTCCTATGGATAACAGGTTTGACTTTTTTAATAGCAGTTACATTTACCAATCTTTTTCACCATGGTAATTGGCAAAGAATTTATGCTGCTAAAGATAGTAAAACACTTAGTATTGGTTTAGTTATATCTGCTTTAATTATATTTATAATTGTTTATTTCATTGGATACTCTGGACTAGTTTCAATCTCACTTTACGCAATGGATGATCCTGATTTAACATTTGTGAAACTTTTCGGTTTACTCGAGACTTCATTTATAAAATACATTTTTGTAATATTAGCTACTTCCCTTGTATTGAGTAGTATTGATACATTAATAAATGCGATAAATTCTCAGATTGTCTCCCTGAGCACAAGTTACTCCTTAAAATCCTCTTCAAATTTATACTTTATTATTGTTTTCTTGGTGGCAGTTTTCATACTATCTTCACAAGGCTACAATGTCTTATACGTGTTCTTAATTGCCGATTTAATTTGTTGTTGTTTAGTTTTACCTTTTTTGTTGGGATTATTTGGTTTTAATATCACTACTAAACAAATATACATAATTTCTTTTTTGAGCTTACTACTGGGAGTATTAATATTTCCTGACCCCTCTTATAGTAAAAATTTATTGAGCGATTTTTTATATATTAATTTCACATTTATTAATAACTATAAATTATTCTCATCATTTTTTGTGCCAATTCTATTTTCAACAATATTGACACTTTTGATGAAAAAGAAAGGTATATAATGGAGCATATTTATAATGATTTAAAAAACTTAAGAGATAAAGGAGCGCTTGTACATTGTATTACAAATTACGTGGCAATGAACATAAACGCTAATATTCTTCTCTCTATCGGAGCATCTCCTTTGATGTCTCATGCAACAAATGAACTTAAAGAGATAGCTGCTATATCATCTTGTCTTGTTAATAATATTGGGACGTTAGACGATAATTGGAGGCCTAGCTTTTTAGAGGCTTCTAAATATTATGTTGAACAAGAAAAACCAATCATATTAGACCCTGTGGGTTCAGGTGCGAGTAAGTTAAGAACACAAACTTCTCTTGACATTATTAAAAGCTCTAAAAACTTAATTATTAGAGGAAACGCATCTGAAATTCAATCACTAGTAGATCAAAATAAAATATCTTCAAAGGGAGTTGACTCATCAATTGAAAGTCACGCAGCTATTGAGTCTGGAAAAATTTTATCTAACGAGAATAATTGTGTTGTATTTATAAGCGGTAGTGATGACTTTATTATATATGATGATAATGTCACTAAAATTTCAAATGGATCGAGTGTGATGACGAAGGTTACAGCTATTGGTTGCTCTTTATCGTGCATAGTAGGAGCATTTACTGCTGTAAGTGAAAGTTTATATAAATCTGCGATAAGCTCAGCTGCTATTTTTTCAATCGCAGGAGAACTCGCAGCATCAAAATCAGAGGGGCCAGGAGATTTTCAAGTAAATTTCTTGAACAAATTAAATAATATTACAGAAAAAGAAATTTTAGATAATTTAAAGATTACTAGTGTTTAAATTTTGTTTTGTTACTGACGATAAACTTACACCATTAAGTAAGTTGGATAATTATTTGAAAATAATATTTGAGAGTAAGGTCGATTGTATTCAATTAAGGTTTAAAAATTTAAAAACAATTGATTTATACAACTTAGGAAAAGATTTAAAAAAAGATTGTGTTAAATTTAAAAAAACTCTTATTGTCAATGATCGTGTGGATATTGCAAAATCTATAAATGCTCATGGTGCGCATGTTGGTATGGATGATTTACCCTATAATCAAGCTAGAAAAATATTAGGAAGAAAATCTATAATAGGAGTTTCAGCAAGTAATAAAAATGAATTCATAAAGGTAAAAAAGTTAAAGGGAGTTGACTACATAGGTGTTTCAGCCTTCTCGTCTAATACAAAAAAAGAAATGAAAAATTATTTTGGTTTAAGCGGGCTTAAAATTTGTGCTAAAGCTACAAAAATTCCTTTAATAGCAATAGGAGGAATCAATATTAGTGATGTAAATAGTATACTTAAACTAAAAATCCATGGTGTTGCTATGATATCCTCTTTATTAAATGGTAATATTAAAAAGAATTGTATGGATGTAAGTAAAATTATTTCAAGTTATGAAAAGATATAAAACTGTATTAACAATTGCAGGATCTGACTCATCAGGAGGGGCAGGTATCCAAGCTGACATTAAAACTATAACATACTTTAAATGTTATGCGATGTCTGTAGTTACTGCTTTAACTGCACAAAATACTCAAGAGGTCAAAAGTATTTTTAATACAACCCCAAAGTTCATAAGAGAACAACTTAATACGACGTGTAGTGATATTAAACCAGACTCAATAAAGATTGGTATGTTAAGTGATAAAAAAATTATTCAAGAAATTTCAAAATTTATTGACAACTATAAAATATCTAAAGTTGTTTTAGACCCTGTTATGGTTTCAACATCTGGTTATTTACTCTTAAAGAAAAGCGCTATATCAAGTTTAACTAAAAACCTTATAACAAAATCTATGATAATTACTCCTAATTTGAAAGAGGCAGAAATTCTTACAAATACCAAGATTAATAGTAAAAATGATATGATTAATGCAATTCAAATTTTAGAAAAAATTGGTGCTAAGGATATACTGATCAAAGGTTTAATTAAAAATGGAAAAATATTTGACTGTCTATTTATAAAAAAAAATAAAAAAATTCACTTTTTTGAGTCTAGTATCATTAAAAGTAAAAACACACATGGAACTGGGTGTACTTTATCGTCAGCAATTGCTTCGAATTTAGCTTTAGGTGAAGATATTTTAAATTCTGTCAAAAAATCAAGAAATTACATAAAAAGAGCCATAATTAAAGGAAGTTTGTATAAAATTGGTAAAGGTAGCGGCCCGGTTTACCATTTTTAACTTTAAATTTAGAAAAATTGCTATAAAAAGTTTACCAATATTTAGGCTTACTATTTGAATACTAATTAAAAAAATCTCATAAAATTTTTAACTATGTTTGGATACGCTAAATATTTACTACTTAAGATTAAGAAAGGACTATAAATGGCTACAGGAACAGTGAAATGGTTTAACCCAAAAAAAGGATATGGGTTTATTGCCCCTGATGGAGAAGATAAAGATATCTTTGTCCACATCACAGCTGTTCAACAAGCAGGTTTAGACCGCCTCGATGAAGGCGACAAAGTCGAATTTGAAGTTGTTGAAGACAAAGGCAAATCCAAAGCAGATCAGTTAAAAAAAGTTTAATTGATTTTGCGAATACTTTTTATTTTATCGTAGGCTTGATTTATCTCGGATAGTCTGTCTTCAGATTTAATGATTAATTCTTGAGGAACACCCTGTGCTCTTAATTGGTCAGGGTGTAACTCTTTACTTAGCTGTATCCATCTCTCTCTAATTTCACCATAAGAAAAACTTCTCTCAACTCCTAAAATTAATTTTTATAAGTTTTATAAACTATTTAAGCCATTCGTTAGTTTTGTTAATGTCCTTAAGACTGCTTTCTGTGCCATGAGAAAAATGTTTGCTCATATCAGGGTAATATTTATAAGAAATAGGTTTTCTACCCATAGCAACTGCCATTTCTCTTACATGATGAGGGTCGGCACCGCAACAAATACCAATAAAATTTACATTGATGCCCATACATTGTTTGGTGAATTCAGCCATTTCAAACCTGTTACAAGTTAATCCATCAAGAGCAATATGAGAAACATTACCATCTAAACAATTACAATTTGGATCCTCTATATACATGTGTGTTGGGAATTCTTCAGTTGTTCTGTATGGAACAGGTAGTGCAGCCACATGGCATGAGACTTTTTCTCTTATGCTTGGTAGCAGTTTCATTGTCATTTCAGGACCACGATAACAATTAAGGCCAACTACATCAGCACCATGGTCTTCCAAAATTTTACAGGCCTCTGCAGCACTATGACCTTCTCTTGTTTTGTCACCTTTAGGTATAGCAAGATTTACGACAGCTATTAAACCTGCATTTTTAATTTCTTTTAATGCTAATTTAGCTTCTTCAGTCCAATTAATTGTTTCAGCAATAACAAAATCAACATTGGCTTCTTTAGCCCATGCTATTTGTTCTTCAAACATTTTTTGACAATCAATGTGAGATTGTTTGTCATCAGGGTCGTAAATATTAGTATTAGCTACATTCCCAGCTATCATTAAATCTAACTGGGGAAATTCAGCTGCAGCATTTTTTGCAATTTCTAATGCATTTTTCTGAAGAGGTTCTAATAATTCTTCCTTCCCAATCAAACGTAACTTTTCCCTGTGACCGTAATAAGTAAATGCTTGAACAACATCGCTACCAGCTCTAATAAACTCTCTATGAAGTTGAGTTACTACTTCAGGATTGTCAAGAACCACTTCAGGAACGTAAGTTCCTGCCTGTAAATATCCTCTTCTCTCCATTGCAAAAAGATAGCCTTCTGCACACAAAATAGGTCCTTCATTGAGTCTCTGTATTAGATCCATACTACCTCCTAAATATATATGGAGATTATTATGTCTTTTAAAAAAAATTCTATAAAAATTTTAAAATATTTTTGGATTTTACCCGTAGAAAATAATTCAAAGATCAGTATGTTTTAATCTAATGGAGTTTGAAAATAAAATTAAAAGTCTACCAATATGGAAAAATTTTGAAAATATTGAACCTTTAGAGGGAGGAATTACAAATCTTAATTTCCTGGTATCAGACTCTGGTTCTAAATCAGTTGTAAGATTAGGGTCAGATATACCAGAACATTTAGTTTATCGATCAAACGAAATTATTGTTAGTGAAGCAGCCTATCAAATAGGGGTATCTCCAAAATTAATTTATAATGAACCTGGAGTATTGGTCTTAGAATTCATTGAAAGTAAAACTCTTGAACCAAAAACAGTAAGAGAAAATTTAAATAAAATTGTTCCGATCATAAGAAAAATTCATGATGAAATACCTAACAAGTTATCAGGTCAGCCTCAAATTTTCTGGGTTTTTTATGTCATAAAGTACTACTCAAATTACTTATTAAATAATAATAGCTCTCACATTTCATTAATTCCAAGTTTATTAAAAAAAGCAGAAAAGTTAGAAAAACTCTCCTCTCCAAGAGAAATTGTATTTGGTCATAATGATTTATTGGCTGCAAATTTTCTTGATGATGGTTCTAAAATATGGGTAGTAGATTGGGAATATGGTGGTTTTAATGATCCTTTATTTGATATAGGAGGTTTATCTTCTAATAATGATTTAGATGAAAATCTAGAAAATGAAGTTTTAGAAATGTATTTTAAAGAAAAACCATCAAAAGATTTAATAATTAAATATAACGCAATGAAAACTGCTAGTTTATTAAGAGAGACAATGTGGAGTATGGTCTCTGAGATCACTTCCAAGATAGAATTTAATTATGCTGAGTATACTTCAGATAATCTCAAAAAATTTGAGGAGTCATTTGATAAACTATAATGATAGATAGTTCAAAAATTGTAGTAATTGGGGGTGGTATAGTAGGTTGCTCTACTGCATATCACTTAGCTGATTTAGGACATGAAGTTATACTTATCGAAAGTGGTAAATTAACATCTGGTAGTACTTGGCATGCTGCTGGACTAGTTGGCCAATTAAGAACAAATGCAAATATTACTCAATTATTAGGATATTCCGTTGATCTTTATGACAAACTTGAAAAAGAAACAGGATTAGGAACAGGATGGAAGATGAATGGAGGATTAAGACTAGCTTGTAATAAAGAGAGATGGCAGGAGGTTTTAAGACAAACTACTACAGCTCATTCATTTGGTTTGGAGATGGAACTACTTACTCCAAAAGAGGCTCAAGATTTATGGCCAATTATGAATATAGATGATGTTTATGGAGCAGCCTTCCTTCCTACAGATGGACAAGCAAATCCGACAGATATTTCACAAGCATTGGCTAAAGGAGCTAGAAACAAAGGAGCAAAAATATTTGAAGAAACTAGGGTATCTAAGGTAATTATAAATAATGGCGTAATTGAAGGTATTGAAACATCTAAAGGTAAAGTAAAGTGTGAAAAAATTGTTTGTTGTTGTGGTCAGTGGACCAGACAGTTTGCACAAGATGTTGGAGTTAATGTCCCTTTAGTATCTTTTCAACATCAATATTTGGTTACTGAAAAAATAGATGGTGTTAAATCAGACCTTCCTACTTTAAGAGATCCTGACAGGTTAATTTATTTTAAAGAGGAAGTTGGAGGCCTTGCAATGGGAGGGTATGAACCAAACCCTTTATCATGGGCTGAAAAATCAGTCCCAGAAGATTTTCATTTTTCACTTTTAGACTCAAATTACGATCATTTTGAACAAATAATGAATAATGCTCTTGGAAGGGTCCCTAGTCTTGAAACTGCTGGAGTCAAAGAGTTAATAAATGGACCTGAGAGTTTTACACCAGATGGAAACTTTATTTTAGGAGAGAGTCCTGAATTAAAAAACTTTTATGTTGGCGCAGGTTTCAACGCATATGGAATAGCTGCTGGAGGTGGAGCGGGTATGGCACTTGCAGAATGGGTAGCTAATGGAAGACCGCCTTACGATTTATGGCCAGTTGATATAAGAAGATTTGGAAAACCCCATCAAGATTTGGAGTGGGTAAGAAAAAGAACTTATGAGGCTTATGCTAAACATTACACTATGGCATGGCCTTTTGAGGAAAACTCCTCAGTGAGAGAATTTAAAAAATCTCCAATTTATGAAAAACTTAAAAACTCAAATGCATGCTTTGGTGAAAAAATGGGTTGGGAGAGACCTAATTGGTTTGCACCAAAAGGAAGTGAGCCTAGGGATATTTATTCCTTTGACAGACAAAATTGGTTTGAATTTGTTGGAAATGAAGTAAAGGCCGCAAGAGAGAGTGCTGTTCTAATTGATCAAACATCTTTCGCTAAGTTTATTGTATCAGGTAAAGACTCATTACAAGCTTTAGAGTATTTATGTGCTAATAAAATTGATAGACCAATTGGTTCAACAATCTATACCCAAATGTTGAATGACGATGGTGGAATTGAATGTGATTTAACAATAACAATTATAGATAAAAATACCTTTTATATTATAACCGGAACAGGTTTTATGACCCATGACTATGATTGGATAATTTCAAATATTCCAAATAATTTAGAAGTAGAAGTTAAAAATATAACATTTGATAATTCAGTTTTTTCATTAATGGGACCAAATTCTAGAAAGATCCTTCAAGGACTCACAAATACAGATTTATCAAATGATAATTTTCCATTTGCTACATGTAAAAAAATCAAAATTGCATCAAAAGATGTTTATGCAATTAGAATAACCTATATGGGTGAGTTAGGTTGGGAGCTCCATTTCCCAATAGATTTTTCCTCAGAACTTTATTCAAAGATAATGGAATATGGAAATCAATTTGGACTAGTTAATGCTGGATATCGATGTATAGAGAGTTGTCGTTTAGAAAAGGGCTACAGAGCTTGGGGTTCAGATATCGGGCCAGACCATACTCCTCTTGAGGCTGGATTAGGATGGGCAACTAAAATTAACTCTGACAAAGATTTCATTGGAAAAAAAGCACTTTTAAATCAAAAATCAAAAGGTTTGAATAAGATTTTTGCAGGATTTACTTGTGATGATCCAAATCAAATACTTCTAGGAAGAGAAACTATTTTTAGAGATGGTAAACAAGTAGGTTGGTTATCAAGTGGAGGTTATGGATACACCATAGGCAAATCTATTGGTTATGGGTACATAAGAAGTAAAGATGTTATTGATCAAAACTTTGTAAAAAAAGGGAATTACGAATTAGAGATAGCTACTAAAAAAGTTCCCTGCAATGTGCATCTTTATCCTATCTATGATAAAGAGATGATTAAAATTAAATCTTAAGCTCTTTTATTTTTAAAAAAGAGTATTTTGTAATAATATTTTGTGTTTTATTTGTTTTTAAAATTTCTAAAATTTGTTTTTTTTTCATCGGGATTATCTTTATATACTCTCCCTCATTAGGATTTATAATTTTAAAGTTTGTAATTCTAGGTACGTATGCAAGATAGATATCAGTAATTTCTTCTAAAATATCTGGGGCAATAATGAGTGACTCCAACTTTTTTACCGAAATAGGTTTGACTCCAAGTTCCTCTTTAATTTCTCTAATAATAGCTTGTCTACTTGATTCTTTCTTGTTAATTCCACCTGCTACTATTTCCAGAGGGTAAGGTGAAAATTTATTAAAAAAATAATTTGGTCTCATCTGTCTTATGAAATAAAAAACTTGATCTTGTTTATTAAAACAAATAGCTGAGACACTATTTCCATTATAAATGTAGTTTTCTCTTATCTCTTTAAAATCAAGTTTATTAGTATATTTAATAAATAATTCATAAATATTTTTATAGATCTTCCTCTTCTTAACATTTGTCATAGTATTGGATCTTGTAAGTTGTTTAACTTAGTTTATTTTATTGAAATTCAAATGAAAGTTTTAGTTGCTGTCAAAAGGGTCGTTGATTACAAAGTACAGATTAGAGTAAAAAGCGACAATAGTGGAGTAGAAACCCAAAATGTTAAAATGTCTGTTAATCCACCAGATGAAAATGCCATTGAAGAGGCAGTAAAGCTTAAGGAACAGGGTCTTGCAAATGAGATAGTATCTATATCTATTGGAGATGATAAATCCCAAGATGTTTTAAGAACATCCATGGCTATGGGGATTGATAGGTCTATATTGGTTAAAAGTCAAAACACATTAGAGCCATTAGCAGTTGCTAAAACACTAAAAATAATAATTGATAAAGAAAAACCAGATCTCGTTTTAATGGGTAAACAAGCTATCGATGATGACTCAAATCAAACAGGTCAGATTTTATCTGCATTATTAAATTGGCCACAAGGATGTTTTATTTCAAATTTAAAAATTGAAAATAAAAAGGTTTTTATATCAAGGGAGATAGATGAAGGTATTGAAAACCTAGAAACCTCACTTCCAGCTGTTTTAACGTGTGATTTAAGATTAAATACACCAAGGTTTGCCTCTCTTCCAAATATAATGAAGGCTAAAAAAAAACCTCTTGAGACAATTGATATTGACACTCTTGGAATTGATACATCATCAAAAATTAAAACCTTAAAAGTAATTGAGCCTCCAAAAAGAAAATCAGGGATTATGGTTAATGATGTTAAAGAATTGGTTCAAAAACTAAAATACGAGGCAAAAGTAATATAAATGTCTGTACTTGTAGTAGCGGAACACGATAATAAAAATTTAAAATCATCAACTCTTAATACTATTAGTGCTGCCAAAAAATTAAGCGAAGATATTCATCTTTTAATTTTAGGGAATAAAATTGAAGATCTTGCTAAAAGTTCAAAATCAATACAGTTAGTTAAAAAAGTAATTATTTGTGATCATGAGAAATTAGAAAATCAAATACCAGAATTTTCATCACCTATAATTTCTAATTTAGCTGAAAACTATACACACATTTTAGCACCTTCCAGTACATTTGGAAAAAATCTTTTACCTAGAGTATCTGCTCAGTTAGATGTCACGCAAATAAGTGATATCATAGGTATAGAGTCCCAAGATACTTTTATTAGACCTATTTATGCGGGAAACGCAATTTCTTATGTTCAAACTGATCAAAAAATTAATTTAATGACTGTCAGGCCCACTTCTTTTGAAAAATGTGAAGAAGCTGGGGGTGATGCAGCCGTAGAAAATATTCCTTTCATCGACTCAGAGGTTAAAACAACATTTGTAGGTAGAGAAGTATCAAAGAGTGATAGACCTGAATTGGGCAATGCACGAGTGGTTGTATCTGGCGGTAGAGGACTAGAAAACTCTGATAATTTCAAACTTTTATATGATTTAGCTGATAAACTTAATGCAGCTGTTGGAGCGTCGAGAGCTGCTGTTGACTCAGGATACATTGGTAATGAATACCAAGTAGGACAAACTGGTAAAATGGTTGCTCCTGAGCTTTATATTGCCGTAGGTATATCCGGTGCAATACAGCATTTAGCGGGTATGAAAGAAAGTAAAGTCATAGTCGCCATTAATAAGGATTTAGAGGCACCTATATTTAATATAGCTGACTACGGACTTTCTTTGGATTTATTTCAAGCAATACCTGAAATTATTAAAGAGTTAGATCTACTTAATCAGATAGAATCGTAATATTTAATATATAATTAATATTATGAGTGAAGTGCAGAGAGAAGAATTAAATTACGATGTAGTGATAGTTGGAGCTGGTCCAGCTGGTTTATCAACAGCAATTAAACTAAAACAACTCGATACGAATTTGTCTATTTGTGTCCTAGAAAAAGCATCTGAAGTCGGAGCTCATATTTTAAGTGGTAATGTTTTTGAAACTAAGGCTTTAGATGAACTCATTCCAAATTGGAAAGAACTCAATAGTCCAATCAGTACATTAGTAACATCAGAAGATTTTTTATTTTATACAAAAACTAAAAGTATGAAGGTGCCAAGCTTTTTTTTACCAAATGTTTTAAAAAATCATGGAAATTACATTATTAGCTTATCTAATCTTTGCAAATGGTTAGGTGAATTTGCCGAAAACTTAGGAGTGGAGATCTTTCCAGGATTTGCAGCTAGTAAATTGCTTTATGATAACGAACAAAAGGTAATTGGTGTTCAAACAGGTGATATGGGTTTAGACAAAGATTTTAAACCTAAAGATAATTATGAACCTGGGATTAATATCAAAGGTAAAGTTACAGTTTTATCAGAGGGATGTAGAGGTCACCTAGGAAAAGAGGTACTTAAAAAATTTAATTTAGACTCCAACAATAAATCTCCTCAACAATACGGTATAGGCTTTAAAGAAATTTGGGAGATCAACTCTGAAAATCACCAACTTGGCAAAGTTTCACATAGTGTGGGATGGCCTCTTGAAAGTGATACATATGGAGGTAGTTTTTGTTATCATGCTGAAAATAATCAAATATACCTAGGTTACGTAATCGGTTTGGATTACAAGAATCCATACCTTTCTCCCTATGATGAATTTCAACAGTTTAAAACTCACCCTGATATCAAAAAATTATTAGATGGTGGTAAAAGAATTTCTTATGGAGCAAGAGCTCTAATAGAGGGGGGATTGCAGAGTCTTCCACAAATGCATATGCCAGGGGCATTATTGATAGGATGTGATGCAGGTACTCTAAATATGCCAAAAATTAAAGGATCACATACCGCAATGAAAAGTGGAATAATTGCTGCAGAGGTCATTAATGATCACGTAAATAACAATAAAGAACTGTCAGAGTATGAGTCAAAATTCCAAAACTCATGGGTATTTGAAGAATTATACAAAGCAAGAAATGTAAAGCCTAGTTTTCAATGGGGCCTGATTCCTGCAATGATTTTTACTGGATTAGATCAAAAAATATTTGGAGGTAAACTTCCCTTTACCCTACAACATAAGCACGCTGACCATGAATCTTTGACCCCAGCTAAAAAAGCAAAAAAAATTACCTATCCTAAATATGATGGTGTTATTACTTTTGATAAACCCAGCTCAGTTTATCTATCAGGAACTAACCACGCAGATGATCAACCTAACCATCTGTTACTTAATGATAAAGATCTGTCAACTAATTTTACTATTGAAGAATACGACGAACCTGCCCAAAGGTATTGCCCCGCAGGTGTGTATGAAGTTGAATTTGATAATGATCTACAAAAAAAAGTTTTAAAAATTAATTCTCAAAATTGTATTCATTGTAAGACATGTGATATTAAAGAACCCTCTCAAAATATTGAGTGGGTAACTCCTGAGGGTGGGGGTGGACCTATTTACTCTGGTACCTAATTAAAGTCGTATTCAAAGTTTTGCGAAGTTGCATTGATATTAACTAATTTAGCACCATGCTTTATATGAAAATGTGTTGCAATAGGTGTCAAAGGAGAAAGTGTGATAAAGCGATCTATATTTTTCATCTCATCTTTAACAAGCTTTTTTGTTGTAAAAATAGTTTGTTTACCTGCTCCTCTTTTTCTTGACCAAACAGTATAGGCTACAGCAATGTTTGCGTTTTTTTCATGAAAAGCATTTTTACTCATTAAGTCTAATTCTTTCATTGTTTGTGGTACATCGTTACAGAATGCTAGACAAATAAAACCTTCTACATCTTCATTGGATTTTAATCCATAAATCTTGCGTCCATACGAGGTGCGAAATTCATTGTCAATGTCTGGTCTAATTGGATCTTCGCTAGTATCCACTGAGTCTAGCTCAACTAATTCTGCCTTTGAAAGCCAACTAAAAAAATTACTTAATTTATTTTTGAATTTTTCCAAATTACAACCATTGATGTTTCATAGCTAGGACATCTTCATCACCATGTAAAATTATGGAAGCTAAACTATCAATTTTTGGCAAAATACTTGATATGTAAATACTTGATGTAGCTATTTTTGCATCTAGAAATTCATTATCAATTTCGCCTTTATCTTTTAATTCGAGTGATTTTTTGGCAGTTTTAATCATCATCCAACCCCCAAAAATATAACCTAACATCATTAAATAGTTAACACTCGATACAGCAGGTCTTTTTTTATTATTAGAAGTAGAAACAATGTGCTCAACAACTTTTTTTGCAGAGTCAATTGAACTATCCATTTTTTTACATAACTCTTTTAATCGATCTGAACTCGCATATGTTTCTGTATCGGTTTTAATTTCATCAATTAATTCTAATATGCTTTTACCATTGTCTCGAAGCGTCTTCCTAAAAACTAAATCATTTGCTTGAATTGCAGTGGTGCCTTCGTATATTGGGAGAATTCTAGCATCTCTATAATGCTGTGCGATTCCTGTTTCTTCAATAAAGCCCATTCCACCATGAATTTGAATAGCATTTGATGTAATCTCTAGTGACCTTTCAGTCAACCACCCTTTTATAATAGGTATCATTAAAGATGATTTTGTTTCCCAATATTCACTTTCTTCTGACTTAGTCATATCCAAAGCAAAAGCTCCATAAATTGCAAGAGCTCTCATAGCTTCGATTTCTGATTTCATAGTCGAGGATAATCGAAGCACATCTGGGTGATGAATAATAGGATCACCTTTCTGACCATCAATCGGAACTCCTTGAACTCTATCAAAGGCATACATTTTAGATTGTTGATAAGCTCTTTCAGAGACTGCAAGTCCCTGAACTCCAACTGAGAACCTTGCATGGTTCATCATTTCGAACATTATATTTAAACCCTGATTTTCTTCTCCAACTAAATAACCAATAGCTCCATCCTTTTCACCAAACTGTAGGACTGCAGTAGGAGAACCTTTAACACCAAGTTTTTTTTCAATTGACAAACAGGTTACATCATTTTTTTTGCCAATACTGCCATCATCATTTGGAATAAATTTAGGTACAAGAAAAACAGAAATACCTTTATTACCCTCTGGCGCTTCAGGTGTTCTGGCTAAAACCAAATGAATAATATTCTCAGATAAATCATGTTCTCCATAGGTAATATAAATTTTTTGTCCATAAATTTTATAATGACCATTTTCTTTTATAGCTTTAGTTTTAATCGTAGAAAGGTCTGTTCCCGATTGTGGTTCAGTTAAATTCATCGTACCTGTCCAATGACCTGATGCTAATTTTGGTATATAGAAGCTTTTTTGATCTTCTGATGCTGATTTTTGCAACGCATATATCAAACCTTGTGTTAATAGATGGCAAAGAGCCAATGACATATTAGAACTATGCCAAATCTCATTAACAGCGGCAGATAAAGTTACTGGTATCTGTTGACCACCAAATTTTTCTTTGGCCTCTAAACCAAACCACCCACCATCTCTTAAACTCTCATAAGCCTCTTTGTAGCCTTTAGGAGTTACGACTTCACCAGTATCGAGTCTTTTTGAGCCCTCGTGGTCTCCAGAGAGGTTACAAGGGTCTAGCACTTCAGAGGCTATTTTTCCTGCCTCTTCAAGAACAGCTTCAACTAAATCATCTGAAAATTCAGAATAATCACTAACTTTATTTAGTTTGCCTAAATCTATTAGATTTTTTATTACAAAATTTAAATCTTTAATTGGAGCTTCGTACATGAACTATATATATACTTTTCTTAAGTTACTGCCTAAAGAAATTAAAATCTCGTGTTCATTAGTCCCAGTTTCGTATGCAATTCTTTCATATCGTTGATTACTTCCAATTATTTCTACAGGTTTGCCTAGATACAATTTGTTATTCGGAACTTTAGACACATCAATCGTAATCAAGTCCATTGAAACTCTTCCTAAAATTTTACATTGAACTTTATCTATATAAACAGATGCTTTATTACTTCCACTTCTAAGAAATCCATCAGAGTAACCAAAATCTATTGTTGCAACTTTTAAGTCTCTTTTAAGTTTATAAGTTTGGCTGTAGCCAATTGAATTTCCTTTTCTGACATTTTGAACTTGTAATATAGGTGAGTAAATGCTCATAACCTGTCTTAAGTTAAAACTTTTTTTATAGAAAGGGTTAATTCCGTATAAACTTTTTCCAGGTCTTACATAATTTAAATGATATTGTTTTCCTAAAAAAATTCCAGATGAGTTAGCTATACTTAAAGGTAAATTAAAATTTTTATTTAGGTCAATAAGTTTATTTAATTGTTTACTTGACTCATTTTTATTTAAATCATCTGCAGAAGATAGGTGAGACATTAAAAAAATAATATTCTTTTTATCGATTAAATTTGAATATTTTTCAAGTTCGCTTGACTGCAATCCAAGACGATTCATTCCAGTATCAATATGCAAAACGTACTTAAGTTTTTGTGAAGTTTTTAATAAGGATAATTGATCTACATTATTAATAATAGGAATTATTTTATATTTTTTTATTTCTTTTAAATCATTGTTTGAAATCACACCTGATAACAGGTAAATATTTATATTATTAAAATTTTCTCTCAGTTTGATAGCGTCATCTAACCTAGCAACATAAAAATCTTTACATTTATTCTTTTTTAATACTTTACAACATTCCAAAAGGCCGTGCCCATAGCCATCACCTTTTATTACGCTTATAATCTTTGAATTACCTGAAAACTTATCGATTTGCCTGTAATTATGCGACAGATTTTCTTTACTTACAAAAATCATTTTTTTATTGATTTTTTGGTTTTTTTTAAAGACTAGTTGTTTCATATTATGGATTTTAAGGCTTCAACCTTGTTGTCTTATGCCCTATATTACTTCTACTATTATAATAGATATAGGAGGAGTAAATGAAAAAATTTATTTCATTATTTTACGCTCTAGTCCTGTTTGCTGGTTTTACAACTGTAGCAAAAGCAGCAGACCCGATTAGAATTCCAGTTTTAAACTGGTCAAGCCAAATTGTTATGGCTAACGTTATGGCACAAGCTTTTGAAGAGCTTGGTTATGATGTTGAATTAGTCCCTGCTGAGTCAGCAACAAGATATGAAGCTGTCAGAGTAGGTGAACTTCACGTTGCTCATGAAACATGGCAGTCAACTATGGCTAAACCATTTTATGAAGCTATGGATAAAGGTGGTTTAATCGATGCTGGTTCACACTTAGCTCCAACTCTTGAAGATATGGGTGTTCCACAATGGGTTATTGATGAAAATTTATGCCCAGGTCTTCCAAATTGGGAAGCTTTAAAATCTCCTGAGTGTCAAGCTAACTTTGCTACACCTGACTCTGAAGGTAAAGGTAGATGGTTAGAAGGTCCTTATGAGTGGCACACTGATGTGATGCCTAACAGACTAAAAGGTCTTGGCTTAGATGACCAGTGGATGGTTAAGTTTGCTGGTAGTGCTGATGCATTATGGGCAGAACTAGCAGCTGCAAAAAAAGAAGGTAGAGGAACAGTGATCTTTAACTGGACACCAAACTTTACTGATGCTGAGGGATTTGTATTTATTGAATTCCCACCTTTCTACCAAGGCTGTAGAATTGAAGATGGCGGTTCTGTTGAGACAACTGGTTGTGGTTCACCAATTGGTTGGTTAAAAAAAGCAGCACACATCAAGTTCCCAATCACTCATACATCTGCATATAAATTCTACACAAAAATGGAATTTACATCAGGTAACATTGGTGAAATGGCTAACTATGTTGATAACGGTGGTATGACTCACGCAGAGGCAGCTACTGCATATATTGCTAATAACAGAGATCAAATCGATCTTTTCATGAAGTAATATAATATTTTTAAAATCCTCCCTTAAATGGGAGGATTTTACTTTTAATTTTTTTTGATAGGTTAATCTTATGTCACCAACTATTAGTTGCGATTCTGTCTACAAGATCTTTGGCGCCAACGCGAACAAGCTATTAGCAGACTCTAATGGGTCTGTGGATGCTAAACAATTTCAAGAAGCAGGATGTATAGTGGGTGTAAATAATGCCTCTTTTGATGTTGAAAAAGGAGAGATGTTAGTTGTCATGGGCCTATCAGGCTCAGGAAAATCCACCTTATTGAGGTGTATTTCAAGATTGACTGACGCAACCGCAGGTAAAATATTAGTTGACGGTGAAGATATTTGTTTAATGAACAACAAACAATTAGTTGAGCTTAGAAGAGAGAAAATGGGAATGGTTTTCCAAAATTTTGCCCTACTTCCTCATAAAACAGTCATTGAAAATATTGCCTTCCCCTTGCAGGTAAAAGGAGTCAGTACAGAAAATAGTATGTACAAGGCTTTAGAAATGGTCGAATTGGTTGGGCTCAAAGGAAGAGAAAATTACTTTCCAAGAGAGTTATCTGGTGGACAGCAACAAAGAGTAGGAATAGCTAGATCACTGGCAGTTGAACCGGACATTTGGTTTTTAGATGAACCATTCTCTGCATTAGATCCTTTAATTCGAAAAGAAATGCAGGATGAATTTTTAAGACTTCAAGGGGTTCTTAACAAAACAATTATGTTTGTCACGCACGATTTTGACGAGGCTCTTAGATTAGCTGATCGTATTGCAATTATGAAAGATGGAATTATTGAACAATTAGATACCCCTGGTAATATTGTTTTAAACCCCGCAACTGATTATGTTAAAAAATTTACAGAAGATGTTCCTAGAGAAAAAGTATTAAAAATAGAGTCTATAATGGACCCTAAGGACACAAATGCTTCAGACAATCTAAAAGTATCTAAAGACGACATTATAGAGAGTGTTGCTGAAAAGATTCTTAATAGTAAAGAAATAATAAAAGTTATAGATCCTAAGGACAGTTCAGAAGTTGGATCAATCAACCCTTCAAAAGTAATAAAAGTTTTATTTGGTGGATAAGAACTACTTAGAAACTATAAGAAATTCTAAGCCAGCTCAATTTGGCATTCTTATACTTATTTTTCTTATTCTTTATTTTCTTATCCCTCAAAGTGAAAATAATTATTTATGGAGATTCCCATCAGTCCTTAAAGGAATTCCATTAGCAATTAATAACGTAATCTTTAATGCTTTATATGAGTGGTTCCCATTAAAGGTTTGGGATCCAGTCTTTGAAATGTACGAAGAAAAAGCTGCTTTTAGAGAATTCACTAAAGCTGTTTCACAAGGCTTGCTCTTTTTAATCACTGTCGTAAGAGAGCTCTTATTAGGCGGAGACAAAATAATAGACGTATTTGTAAGTGACTCATGGCTAAAAGAAAATGACTGGTTAAGTTGGCCTGCATTGCCTTGGACAGCAACAACTGTGGGTGCATTTCTTCTTGGATACCAGCTGAATGGTATCAGGCTTGGGCTTTTAGGGGGTATAGGTGCATTATATATTTCGGTATTTGGAAATTACGTTCCGTCAATTCAAACATTGTCATTTGTGTTGATTACTACTCCAATTTGTTTCGTTCTTGGTCTTTCTTTTGGAATTTGGGGATACCTTGATAAAAAAGTCGAGACTGCCTTACAACCAGTTTTAAATGTTATGCAGACTATGCCACAGTTTGCATATTTAGTTCCAATTATTGCTTTATTTGGACTAGGAGATCACGCCGGTTCAATCGCTACTATTATTATTGCAACTCCACCTATGATAAGAAATACAATTCTTGGACTGAAAAGAATTTCTCCTGAAGTTGTTGAAGCAGGCTTAATGAGTGGGTGTACAAAACCTCAATTGCTTTTTAAAGTTTTAATTCCAGCAGCTAGAAGAGATATTCTTAATGGTGTAAATACAGTTATCATGCAATGTCTAGCAATGGTTGTCATAGCTTCATTCGTAGGAGCTAAAGGCTTAGGTTTGAATTTAAAAATTGCACTCAACAGTTTAAAGATTGGAAAAGCAGCAGAGGCAGGTTTGTGTATTGTTATTATCGCGGTTATCCTCGATAGATTTACAAAAGCTTGGGCTGATAAACAAAAAGACTATTTTGAAAATTTAACATTCTTCCAAAGATATAAATTATTAATTATTTTTGCTATTTCTGTCGTCATTTTTTCAATCATTGCTTTTATATCTGGTGGTTACTTTGATAAAATAAATTACTTATATGTTATTCCCATAGAAAAAGGTTTAACAATAGCTCATTATATTGATGGTGCAGTTGACTGGGTTTGGGAGACATTTTTTTACTCATTAAATTCTTTTAATAAGTTTTTGCTAACGCAAGTATTAGGACCAATGAAACATGCCTACTTAGGTATGCCAGTTATTGCAACATTTACACTAGCGATGGGCGCAGCGTATATTGTAGGTAATGCAAGAACTGCTTTGATCGTTGGTGGTATGTTATTGTTTATTGCATTATCTGAATATTGGGACAGAGCTTTAATTACAATGTATATGGGCTCATTTGCCGTAATTATGGCTTCACTTAATGGAATTATTTTAGGTTCAATATTTGGTAGAACTGAAAGAGGCGGAAGAATACTATTATCTTTCTGCGATTTTTTTGAAACATTCCCTTCTTTCGTTTACCTAATTCCAGTTATATTTTTATTTAATATAACTGACACTTCAGTGCTAATTGCAGCTATTGTTTATGCTACTGTTCCAGCAACAAGATATACGGTTTGGGGTTTAAAAAGTGTTCCACTATCTCTTCACGAGGCTGGAACTATGTCAGGAGTTTCAGCTTTTCAAAGATGGACAAATATTGAAATACCCATTGCTTTCCCAACAGTTATGTTGGGAGTCAACCAAACAGTTGTTTTCTCTCTTCAGATGGTAATTTTAGGGGCCCTTATAGGAACTGAAGATCTAGGACAAATTATTTTTGGTGCTTTATCTAGAACAAAAGATGGTGCAGGTGTTGCTTTAACACTTGGAATATTTGTATCTCTTATAGCTATATGTGTAGATGTTATTGTTAGAAATTGGGCAGAGGAAAGAAAAAAAGCTCTTGGATTAGCATAGAGAATGATCATCCCAAGAGTTACTCAACCTTATGAACCTGGATTACCAGCTCTTGGTGACGACTTAGAAAATTATTTAGTAACTGGCGGAGGTTCTCTCACATTAAAATTAGAACCAGATGATAAATTTAAAATAATTAATTTAGAAGGCCATCAACAGGCTGAGGTTGTATGCTTTAATTCAAAGAGAGAATGTAATCTATCAGCATTAGGCCTTAATAACGAACACAACGGACAATTAACAAAAAAAATTCTTATGAGCGAGGAGGAGTCAGCTCAAATAGCACGTACTAAATTAAAAAAACTTGGATATGAGGTAGAGTCTATTAATAAATCGATTTTAGTATTTTCTCAAAATTCACTTTCAGGTTCAATTGAGGAGTTTAAAACAAACGACTCCATTGTTTGTATAATTTCTGCACCAGGCGAAAGTGAAATTACACATGAAAATATTCCCGCATCCGAACTACGAGTAATTGTTCAAAGAAATAAAAAACGTGAAGAGGGGGAATTTTTATTACCAGACCCTTTAATGGATCCTGTTGAAGAAATTTTTGTTAAAAGATATACCGCAATGGCCTATGAGGTCAAAGAAGGAGATTTTATTCAGATAATTGATGTTTATGGAAGACAATGTTCTGACTTTATGGCATTCGACTCAGAGAGCCTTCAAAAAGGCCAAGAGCTCTCAATAGATACAACTAATAGTAGATATTTAATGGGAAGTGCTTTTCCAATGCCAGGTCTCCACTCTAAATATTACGATGAAAATCAAATGCCCATGGTTGAAGTCTACAGAGACACTGTCGGAAGACATGATACGTTCGGTACTGCATGTACTTCAAAATTTTATGATGATATTGGCTATTTTGGTCATCCAAATTGCTCTGATAATTTCAATTATGTATTAGATAAGTTTACTGTGAGAAAAAGACTAGGCTGGAATGCTATAAATTTATTTTACAATACAGCCATTGATGCAAATAATGCTTTAATTTTTGATGAACCATGGTCTAGACCAGGAGACTATGTGATGTTTAAAGCTCTGAAAAATTTAGTTTGTGTCTCCTCTGCCTGTCCAGACGATGTAGATGCAGCTAATGGATGGAATCCTACTGACATTTTTGTTAGAGTCTATAGACCAAATAGACCTTTTAGTAAAGGAATGGCATTTAGAATGAAAGCAGACTCTGAACCTAAATTAACTAAAGAAACTGGTTTTCACCCAAGAGTATCAAAACTTACTGAAAATATTGTTGAGTACAAAGGCTTCTGGTTAGCTTCTAATTATAACAATCATGGGGCGCACCAAGAATATGAAGCTTGTAGAGAGCGGGCTATCATTATGGATCTATCAGCACTAAGAAAGTTTGAAGTAAGAGGTCCAGACGCTGAAGAACTTTTACAAATGACTTGCACAAGAAACATCAGAAAACTATCTGTTGGCCAAGTTGTTTACACTGCGATGTGCTACGAGCATGGAGGCATGCTTGATGACGGTACAGTATTCAAAATGACGGATGATAATTTTAGGTGGATTTGTGGAGATGAGTATTGCGGTGAATGGTTAAGAGAAAAAGCAAAGGAACATAACTTAAAGGTATGGATTAAATCTTCTACTGATAACTTACATAATGTTTCTGTCCAAGGACCAAAGAGTAGAGAAATATTAAAAAAGATAATCTGGACACCCCCTCATCAAACATCATTGACTGATTTAGAGTGGTTTAGGTTTTCTATAGCTAGGTTAAATACTTTAGATGGAATTCCTTTAATGGTCTCTAGAACTGGATACACAGGTGAACTAGGTTATGAAATATTCTGTCATCCGAGTAAAGCTGCTGAAGTGTGGGATGCTGTAATGAAAGCTGGAGAGGAGTTTGGAATTGTGCCTATGGGATTGGACGCTTTGGATTTAGTTAGAATTGAAGCTGGTTTAGTTTTTGCAAATTATGAATTCGATGATCAAACTGATCCTTTTGAGGCAGGAATTGGTTTTACAGTTCCTCTCAAATCAAAAGAGGATAACTTTATTGGTAAAGAAGCTTTACTTGAAAGAAAGGCAAATCCTCAAAGAAAACTAGTTGGACTTGAGATTGAGGGAAATGAAACTACCGGGCATGGAGACTGTGTTCATCCTTCAAATAATGGAAGGGAACAAGTTGGCATTATAACAAGTGGTATGAAATCCCCTGTTCTAAATAAAAATATTGCTCTTTGCAAAATCAATGTCAAATACAGCGAGCTTAATACTGAAGTTGAAATAGGTAAGTTAGATGGTCAACAAAAAAGAATAAAGGCTAAGGTTGTTCCTTTCCCATTTTATGATCCAACTAAATCAAGAGTTAAATCCTAATTTTTTTTATCTTTTAAATGAGTTCAATTTTTTTAGATAAATCTTCAACTTTACCAATTAGTGATAACAGGTTTGATAAAGGACCTTTTTTTGAATTTTATCATAAAGAAGATAATTCTTATGGTGTATACGCTGATCGCTATTTTCCAATATCTGTTGGAAATAAAATCAAAGATAGTTACTGGAATTTGAGAAGAAAAGCTGTCATGTATGATGTACCTGAAAAACCTATTCAAATAGAGGGACCACAGTCAGAGGAATTTCTTGATAAAATATTTTGTCGCAAAATTAAAGATATGAAAGTAGGCAGGGGTAAATATGCAATTGCCTGTTATGAAAATGGTGCAATATTTATAGACGGTGTACTTTTTAGATTAGAGCAAAATAAATTTTGGTACGTCCAACCTGATGGACCCCTTGAAACTTGGTTAAAAGCTCATCAAAAAAACTATGAAGTTACTATAACTGACCCTAATTCTCGAGTGATACAAATACAAGGTCCAATTTCTAAAGATATAATTTCAAAACTGACAAATGGAGAAATAAACAATGATTTTAAATATTATCATTCAGGCTATTCAAAAATAGCTGATCAAAATGTATATGTCTCTAGAACAGGATGGACTTCTGAATTAGGCTTCGAAATTTATACTCTAGGAAATAAGACTAATTATAAAAAAATTTGGGATACTATTTGTGAAATCGGATATCCGATGGGTATGACATTTGATGGTCTAGAATCAATGGATATAAGAAGAATTGAAGCAGGCATCCTAGATAACAACACAGATTTTGACTCTTCTATGAATCCTTATGAAATTGGATTAGGCTCTCTAGTTGATTTAGAAAAAGAAAATTTTATTGGAAAAAAAGCTTTAGAATTTTTATCAACAAAATTCGGAAAGAGATTGTTTGGTATAACTACTGATAAAGAAATTATTCCTAGAGCAAAAGTTTATTTATCATCAAATGAACAAAAAATTGGATATCTCTCAGCATCAACTTGGTCTCCTACTTTAGAAAAGTATGTAGGTTATGTGCGTTTTGACTACCCTGGTGAGTGGAAAGAATTTCAAATTAAAGTTGAGTCTGTTAATGATAATTTAGCTGACTGCGAAATAATTGATTTACCATTTTATGATAAAGAAAAACTAATCCCAAAGGGGATTGACAAAAATATTCCTTAATCTTTATTTTTTTCTTTTCTAAAGAATGGTATTAGAAACACAAAACAAGCTACAAAGAAAAAAAGACTTCCAAACATAGCCCAGAAACTACCAATGCTTGATATTATAAAGCCTACAGCAGAAATAATAAATAAAACCCACCCAATAAAATTAAGAGTATTATTGGACATATAATATTTATTTTGTATCTAAATATGTAGCCATAGAGTCATCCATGGCATCCAACCATGTAGTATGATGTGAGGGACCAGTGGTGCCAGTGACTGGCGAGGAAAAGGATTTATCTCTATAAGTCAGGATATTTTCTTCCTTATGGTGTTCCCAATCATAAAAATGTTTGCGAATTAACTCAAAGTCAATTTTTGGGTAGTCAACAGCAGAACATAAATCCACACAATAATCTGTTTGAAAATCAATCATTTGATAGGCATCCTCTAGGGCTTCTTCCTTTTTAACCCAGTTATCAATATCCTTTGCTAACTCATCAGCTGAAGGCAGAGTTATTTTGTCCATTATTATGTCTCTTACATACCAAGCTTGGGCATCAAACATGTTAAAGGTATGAAACTGATCTTGCATACCAAGATAAAACAAATTTTGATTATTTTGCCATACTACTCCTTTGTATAAGTTTGGAGGATACAGTCTGTTATGAGTTTTTAATTTTAGATCTTCTGGTAAAAAAGGAAAATGATGCAAGTAACCTGTACATAGTATTAAGGCATCCATTTCTTGAACTGTGCCATCTTTAAAAACTGCTTTGTTTCCATCGATCTTATCCATGTAATGTACTTCTTTCATGCCTTCAGGCCAATTGAAACCCATTGGATTGTTTCTATAACCAATAGTAACAGTTTTAGCTCCATATTTATAGCACTGTAACGCTACATCTTCAGCAGAGTAGCTACTTCCGAGAACGACAACGTTTTTATCTCTAAACTCTTCAGCGTCTCTGAAATCATGAGAGTGCATTATTCTCCCTGGAAAACTATTCATCCCCTCATATTCAGGAATGTAGGGAACAGAGAAGTGACCAGTCGCAACAACTAATTTATCAAAACTTTCAGTTTTAGTTTGATCGTCTTTTTTATTTCGGTATGTAATATCAAATCCATTACCATTATCAGTAACAGAGGTAACAGTGGTGTTAAACTTTACGTATTTTTTTATATCTGAATTTTCTGCACGACCTAAGATGTAATCTTGAAGGACGGCTCTTGGAGGGAAGGAGGGAATTGGTTTTTTGAAATGATCATCAAAAGAATAATCTGCAAATTCAAGGCACTCTTTTGGCCCATTCGACCAAAGGTATCTATACATGCTATTGTGAATTGGATCTCCATATTGATCAGACCCGGTTCTCCAAGTATAATTCCAAAGACCACCCCAACTTTCTTGTTTTTCAAAGGCAACAACCTCAGGAATATTTTCGCCTTTGCTTTGCGCTTGATGCAGAGATCTTAAAAAAGATAGTCCACAGGGACCTGTTCCAATTAGTGCAACTTTTGTCATTATTCTCCTCCGATTTTAATTAATATTAATAATTTAATTTTAATTTCCAATCCATTTTTAGTCATACTCTGTAATAAATACAAGGATAATAAAAATGTTGTTTCATATTATGGAACAGGTTTATTGTAGCATTTTATTAGGAATATATATTTTCGAAGAGGTTTAATTGAATCATGCAAAAGTACTCAGTTTTTAGTTTAGTAAAAAATGCTTTCACCAACCATGAAAATTGGGAGGTAGCTTGGAAAGACCCTGAGCCTAAAAAAGAATACGATGTCATAATTGTAGGCGGCGGTGGTCATGGTCTTGCAACAGCTTATTATCTTGCAAAAGAACATGGCATCACAAACGTTGCCATACTTGAAAAGGGTTGGATTGGTGGAGGTAATGTTGGAAGAAACACTACCATCTTGAGATCTAACTATATGTTTGATTCAAACGCTCATTTTTATGAGTTTGGCATGAAGCTTTGGGAAACACTTAGCCAAGAATTAAATTACAACGTTATGTACTCACCGAGAGGAATTATAAACCTAGCTCACTCTGATGCACAAATGAATGCTTACGCTAGAAGAGGTAACTCTATGAGATTAAATGGTATTGATGCAATTCTTCTTGGAAGGGATGATTTAAAAAAGATGATCCCATTTGCAGATTTTTCAGAAACATGTCGTTTTCCCATTCATGGTGGTTTAATGCAGCCACGTGGGGGAACTGCAAGACATGATGCAGTTGCTTGGGGATATGCGAGACAGGCAGACTCCATGGGTGTCGATATAATTCAAAATTGTGAAGTGACAGGTTTTGATGTTAACAACGGAAAAATAGAAGGCGTTCAAACATCAAGAGGAAATATTAAAACTAAAAAAGTTGGATTGTGTGTTGCTGGAAGCACTACACTTTTAGCAGACATGCTAAATATGAGACTTCCAATTGAAGCACATGTTCTGCAAGCTTGTGTCTCAGAACCAGTTAAACCTTTACTTCATAACGTAGTTACATTCGGAGCAGGTCACTTTTATTGTAGCCAATCTGACAAAGGTGAAATGGTTATGGGTGGTGATTTAGATGGTTACAATAGTTATGCTCAAAGAGGAAATATGCCAATGATACAGCATGTTTTAACAGGTGGATTGGCTGTCTTCCCAAACTTTAGTAGACTCAAAATGCTTCGAACTTGGGGAGGTATTATGGATATGTCCATGGATGGTTCTCCAATAATCGATAAAACTCATATTGAGGGGGTATATCTTAATTGCGGTTGGTGTTACGGAGGCTTTAAAGCTACTCCAAGCTCAGGTTTTGTTTTTGCACATACAATAGCACAAGATCAAGTACATGAACTCAACTCAGACTTTAACCTTGAAAGATTCCATACTGGAAAAATTATAGATGAAAAGGGTGTAGGCCCTAAACCTTGGATCGGTTAATAGATGTTAGAAATAAAATGCCCATACTGTGGCAAGCGCTCACAAAATGAATTTTCTTATGGCGGAGACGCCACTATAAAAAGACCTCAACTAGGAGAAGAAATTTCAACCGAGGATTGGGATAATTTTGTTTACTACAGAGATAACCCAAGAGGAAAACACTCAGAACTATGGCACCATGTTTCTGGATGTAGACAATGGTTTAAAGTCTCAAGAGACACCGCTACACATGAAATTTTTGACACTTGTAAAATGAACGAGGACTTTAATGTCTAACAGTTTTAGAACAACTAACTCAACTGGACTTATTAATAAGGATAAAAAAATTAATTTTACTTTTAATGGTACTATTTATCATGGCTATGAAGGAGACACTCTTGCATCTGCTTTAATTGCAAATGGTGTTCATTTAGTTGGAAGAAGTTTTAAGTATCATCGACCTCGTGGTTTTTTGGGAGTTGGTGTTGAAGAACCAAATGCAATGGTACAATTGCATGATGGTAATAAATCTGAACCTAATATCATTGCAACCGAAGTTGAATTAGTTGAGGGATTAAAAGCAAAAAGTCAAAATTGTTGGCCTTCAGTTCAATTTGATATTGGAGAAATCAATAATGTATTAAATCGTTTTTTTCCTGCAGGTTTCTATTACAAAACATTTATGTGGCCAAAAAGTTTTTGGATGAAAATCTATGAACCATTTATAAGAAAAGCTGCTGGTATGGGTAAAGCACCACTGTTACCTGACCCAGATAGGTACGAACATAATTATGAACACTGCGATGTACTAGTTGTTGGCTCTGGCCCATCAGGCCTCGCAAGTGCTCTGGCTGCCGCTAAAAATGGGGCAAGGGTTATATTAGCAGAAGACAAGCCTAATTTTGGCGGCTCTCTTCTAACTGACGAAGTTACGATTGGTAACATGTCAGGAAAAGAGTGGGCTAGTGATACCATTTCCCAACTAAAAAGTATGCCAAATGTAATATTAAAAAAAAGGTCACAAGTCTTCGGATACTATGATCACAATATGACCGTAATGATTGAGAGAGTTAGCGATCATATTGAAAATCCCTCAAAATACACACCAAGACAAAGACTACATTATATTAGAGCTGGAGAAGTAATAGTTTCAACTGGTTCTATTGAAAGACCAATATCTTTTGGAAATAATGATAGACCAGGAATTGTATTAGCCTCAGCAGCAAAAGAGTATATGAAGGTTTATGAAACATTAGTTGGTAAGAAACCAATTATATTTACCAATAATGATACAGCATATTCAACTGCCCTTGAGTTTATTAAAAATGATATTGAACCAATCATTGTAGACACTCGAGACAGCTCAAACGGTGAATTAGTCAAGGAAGTTCAGCAAAAGGGTATTTCTATAAAATTTAATTCAGGGATCGCAGACACTAAAGGACATTTGAAGATAAATTCTGCTATCATCGGCAAGCTTGACTCTTCAAAAGAATCTTTTATTTCAGAAGAAACAGTAGAGTGTGATTGCATTTGTATGTCCGGAGGCTGGACACCAACGGTTCATTTATCTTCCCAAGCTGGAAATAAATTAAAGTTTAATGATGATATTGATGCGTTCGTACCGGATAAAAAAAGACAAAAAGAAACAGCAATTGGAGCAGCTAATGGTTCTTTCACCTTAAATCAATCTCTAGCTGAAGGTTTTCAAGTGGGTTTTGATTTATCAAACAAATTCACAGATCAAAATAATCCTACAAATAGTCCTAACTCAAATGAACCTAGCTATGAAAAACATGAAAAGCTCTGGTGTATGCCTTTACCATCTGGAAAAAAACCAAAACGCTTTATCGACTTTCAAAATGACGTTGCAGTTTCTGATGTAGAGCTAGCTATTAGAGAAGGCTTCAGATCAATTGAGCACGTCAAAAGATATACAACTCTTGGGATGGCTGGAGATCAAGGCAAGACAAGTAATTTAAATGGTTTGCAATATGTATCTAAAATTGAAAAAAAGATTGTTCCAGAAGTTGGTCATACTACATTTAGACCACCATACACTCCTGTAACAATTGGAGCTATCGTGGGTAGAGAAGTTGGTAATCACTATTTACCTACAAGAAAATCTCCCATTCATACATGGCATGAGGAAAATAATGCTGTTTTTGTAGCGGCAGGTTTATGGCAAAGACCCAGATACTACCCAAGGGGTTCTGAGGACATGAACAGTGCTGTTAATAGGGAAGCTGCAAATGTAAGAAAAAACGTTGGAATTTGTGATGTTACGACACTTGGTAAGATTGATATTAAAGGTCCGGATGCACCAGAATTCTTAAACAGAGTTTATACAAATGCATGGCTGAAACTGCCCGTTGGAAAAGCTAGATATGGTGTAATGCTAAGGGAAGATGGCATGGTTTTTGATGATGGAACAACATCTCGATTATCTGAAAATCATTTTCATATGACTACCACTACTGCCCAAGCTGCAAATGTTTTATCGCACTTAGAGTATTATTTACAAGTTGTATGGCCAGATTTAGATGTAAATGTCTTATCAACTACTGAACAGTGGTCTGGTATAGCAGTGGCAGGTCCAAAATCTAGAGATCTTTTATCAAAATTATTTCCTGATGTAGATATGTCAAATGAGGGTTTACCATTCATGGGTCTTGTTGACTCTTCAATAGACGGTATCAAAGCTAGAATTTATAGAATTTCTTTTTCTGGCGAACTAGCTTATGAGGTTAATGTCGAGTCAAACTATGGTCTTTATATTTGGAAGAAGATCATGGAAGAAGGTCAGTCATTTGATATTCAACCATACGGAACAGAGGCTCTATCAACCTTAAGAATAGAAATGGGCCATGTCGCAGGAGCAGAATTAGACGGACGCACTATTCCTTTTGATGTTGGACTGAATAGTATGGTGAGTCAGAAAAAAGATTTCATAGGTAAAAGATCTTTATCTAAAGACGCATTCACTGAGTCGGATAGACAAACTATTGTTGGACTTGTTCCACTAGACAAAAAAACAAAGATCCCAGAGGGTTCACATATTATAGAAGATAACAGTGCTGTTGCCCCAATACCTAAACTTGGACATGTTTCATCTTCTTGTTGGAGTGTTGAATATAATAATCCCTTTTCCATAGCCATAATAAAAGATGGTAAAAATAAAATTGGTAAAAATCTATATGCTGTCTCTCCTTTAAAAGATATTTCAATTCCAGTTGAGGTAGTATCCTCACACTATGTTGACCCCGAAGGCACAAGGGTGAGATCATAATGGAACAAGCTCAAAATCTATCACCACTTCATTTTGATCATAAGCTCGGCTTGTTTGGCGACCATGAGAATAAAGAAAACCTACTAAAAATTTCGGAAATAAAAGACCTAAGTATTTTCCAAATTGCTAAATTTAAAAAAAGCTCAATTGAGATTGAAAAAGTTACCATAAATCAACTTAATTTACCGACAGAAAGCCTAAAAGTTTCTCACAACCAAGAAACAAGAGTACTGTGGACCGGTCCTGATACCTGGTTAATTATCTCAAAAAAAATTGACTTGAAAGACGAAATTTACAAATCGATTAGAGATCAGGATTTTGCTATTACAGATATTTCACAATCAAGGGCTGTATTACAAATATCAGGCGTAAATGCAAAAAATGTTTTAAAAAAAGGTTCTCCAATAAATTTTAATGAAAATATGTTTAAACCAAATAATTGCGTGAACACTACATATAACGGTATTAACATATTGATCGACTATTTAGACGACCAACCGTTTTGTTTTAACCTTTATGCATTAAGAAGTTTTGGTGGTTCTTTTTACCATAGCATTACTGACTCGTCATTAGAGTATGGGTATGAGGGTATTTAATTTTAATGTGTGGTATAGTTGGAATATATTTAAAAAATAAAAAATACAATTCACAATTAGGTAAATTTCTCACTGGGATGATGAATAACATGGCTACGCGTGGTCCTGATAGTGCAGGTTTTGCGATATACTCATCTGAGAAAAAAAAGAAATATAAATATTCAGTCTGCTCTAATACTGATCAGGTAAAAGAAATTTCAAAAAAACTATCTAGGCATGTAAAAGATATCAAAATAAAATCTATTTCAGATCATTTAATAATTGAAACAGCAATGAAGCCTAAGAAATTTATAGAAATTTTAAAAAACCATGAAGAATTAAGTTTAGTTGGTTATGGTAGTTGCATAGAAATATTTAAACAAGTGGGAAATCCAAAGGATGTTGTTAAAAATTTTTCACTAGAGAAGTTTTCTGGCTCACATGCTATTGGGCATACAAGGATGGCAACAGAAAGTGCAATCACGACAGATGGCTCTCATCCATATTCCACAGGTGAGGATGAATGTCTTGTACATAACGGATCCTTGTCAAATCATAACAATTTAAGAAGATCGCTTCAGAAAAAAGGGATTGAAATAAAGTCCATGAATGATACGGAAGTCGCTGCAGGTTATATTTCAAACGGATTATCTGACAAAAAATCACTAAAAGAAACACTTTTGGATGGACTGAAGGACCTCGATGGTTTTTATACATTTATTTCTGGAACCAAAAATGGCATGGCAATTGTTAGAGATGAGATTGCTTGTAAGCCCGCAGTTGTTGCAGAAACAAAGGATTATGTTGCTATTGCCTCAGAGTTTCAAGCAATGGCACATTTACCAAATGTAAATTCAGCAAAAATTTTTGAACCAGAGCCCGGAAAAGTATATAGCTGGGGCAAATAATGAATTTAAATTTAAAAAAAGAGTCATTGAGGAAAGTTAATGAAACTCTTCAAAGTATAGATAGAAAATCAAATAAAAAGATTTTTAAAATTTCAAATCCAGATGGAAATCACGCTATTTGTGCTGGATTAAAAGACGAGATTGAAGTCACTATTGATGGTCACACAGGATACTATTGTGCTGGTATGAACATGAATGCAAATATCATTGTAAATGGAAATGTGGGCACAGGTGTTGCCGAAAATATGATGTCTGGAACTGTTCATGTTAAGGGCAATGCATCCCAATCAGCCGGTGCTACAGCACATGGTGGAACTTTGATCATTGATGGTGATACTAGTTCACGTTGTGGGATTTCAATGAAAGGAATAGATATTATAGTTAAAGGATCGGTAGGCCATATGTCTGCATTTATGGCTCAATCTGGAAACTTAGTTATATGTGGAGATGCTGGAGACGCTCTGGGAGACAGTATCTATGAAGCAAATATTTTTATTAAGGGTAAGGTGAAATCACTCGGTGCTGACTGCGAAGAGAAAAAAATGAATAAAAAAGATCAAAATATTTTGAGATCTCTTTTAAAAAAAGCAAGTATAAATGAAAGTGAGATTAAAAACTTCAAAATGTATGGTTCAGCAAGAAAACTTTATAATTTTAATATAGATAATGTATCGGAGTACTAATGGCAGAAAAATTTAAAACTACACCCAGAAAATCTTGGACATTTGATGACTATACAAACTCTGAAATTCGAAGAGCTGCAGAAACAGGTATTTATGACATTAGAGGCGGTGGTTCAAAAAAAAGATTACCTCATTTTGACGATCTTCTTTTTTTAGGCGCATCAATGTCAAGATACCCTTTAGAGGGCTACAGAGAAAAGTGTAGTACTAACGTCATTCTTGGAACAAGATTTGCAAAAAAACCGCTTGAATTAGATATTCCAATAACAATTGCTGGAATGAGCTTTGGAGCTCTCTCAGGACCAGCGAAAGAAGCGCTTGGAAGAGGAGCTAGTATTGCCGGGACTTCAACGACAACAGGCGATGGAGGCATGACCCCTGAGGAGAGAGGACAATCAAAGCATTTAGTTTACCAATTACTTCCCTCAAGGTATGGAATGAATCCAGAGGATTTAAGAAAAGCAGATGCTATTGAAGTTGTGATAGGTCAAGGTGCTAAACCTGGCGGAGGAGGTATGTTACTCGGTCAAAAGATAAGTGATCGTGTTGCCGAGATGAGAACATTACCAAAAGGAATTGATCAGAGATCAGCATGTAGACATCCAGATTGGACTGGACCAGATGATTTGGAAATTAAAATTTTAGAACTCAGGGAAATTACAGGTTGGAAAGTTCCCATATTTGTAAAAATTGCAGGATCTAGGCCTTACTACGATACTGCACTTGCAGTAAAAGCCGGTGCTGATGTGGTGGTGCTTGATGGCATGCAAGGAGGTACTGCAGCTACACAAGAGGTATTTATCGAAAACGTAGGTCAGCCAACATTGGCATGTATCAGGCCAGCAGTAGATGCTTTATTAGACTTAGATATGCACAGGAAGGTTCAGTTAATTATTTCAGGTGGAATTAGAAATGGTGCGGATGTTGCAAAAGCTATGGCATTGGGTGCTGATGCTGTTTCCATTGGTTCATCAGCATTAATCGCACTTGGTGATAATGATCCAAAGTGGGAGAGCGATTACAAAAAACTTGGAACAACAGCTGGTGCTTTCGATGATTGGCATGAAGGTAAAGACCCATCAGGTATAAATACACAAGATCCAAAATTAATGAAAAGATTAGATCCAGTAAAAGGTGGAAAAAGATTATCTAATTATCTCAAGGTTATGACTCTTGAAGCCCAAACTATAGCGAGGGCATGTGGTAAAAACGATTTACATAATCTTGAACCTGAGGACCTATGTGCATTAACAGTTGAAGCTGCTGCAATGGCTAGAGTTCCTTTAGCGGGAACCGGTTGGGTGCCTGGTAAGATTTAACCATTATTTGCTAATAACTTAAACTATACTATAATGTTTCATTCTGTGGAACATTGGTTGGAGGACAGTTTTGCAACAAGATTTAAAATATATTAATAAATCTCTGGAAAAATCTTTTAAAATTCTTGAAATTTTATCAAAATCAATTTTCCCGTTGAAGGCATCAAATATTTCCAGAAAAGCAGTTTTATCTAGAACAACTACATTTAGACTATTGTCTGTTTTATCTCAACTTGGTTATATCCATAAAAATACTGGATCGAATACATATACTATGGGGCATAAAGCTTTTCAATTTGGAGAAACCTCAGATTATCTTCAGTCAATTTCTGAGACTTCTAAAGAAATTCTAAAAGAGGTCTCCAGTAAAACGAATTTAATTACCTATTTGGCTATGCTTGAAGGCTCTCAAATAGTTCATTCTGATAAAATTTCTGACAACAATGATGATGCAACTATTAGAACTTTTAGAATGAGACTTGACGCTCATTGCTGTGCTTTAGGAAAAGTCATGCTTGCGTACAGACCTGAAAATGAAATTGCAACAATTTATCGAAGCTATAATTTTTATCCTCACACAAACAATACAATTACAAATTTAAATGATTTAAAAAGACAACTTGCCAAAATTAGAACTAACGGTTATGCGCTCAATCATGGAGAAGCTTTTGAAAACTCTTATGGAATAGGGGTTGCTATTTTAGACAAAGATAAAAGATCATTTGCCGGAATCGCTTTATCAGGAAGTAAAAATATCTTAAACCCAAAAACTATGATGGATTATGTTGATCTCCTTCAATCTGCCTCTATTAAAATTTCTCGATTAATTGTTGCCAATTGACGATTATTGTTGATAAATAATAGATTTTTATAAAAATTTTGTTTCATAATATGAAACAAAATGTGTTTTTTTCATACCTCGCAGACAAAATGTAATTGCTTGGAGGTTACTAAAATAATGAGCTTACCTACTAAATGTGACTATTTAATAATCGGGGCTGGAATTCACGGTCTGAGCACCGCATGGCATCTTTGTAAAAAATTATCCAGCAAAGGCCAACTCAAAGAAAATTCTGTAGTCGTTTTGGAAAAATCCAGAGTTGCAAATGGAGCTAGTGGTGTTGCATGTGGAATTGTAAGGAACAACTACTACCAGCCTGCAATGAGAAGACTAATGGCTCATTCTGTAAATGTTTGGAATGAGAATGCTGAGGCTTTAACTTACAAGCCAGTTGGCTACATGCAGATCAACTCCGAGCTTATGCAAGAGGGCATGTCTGAAGTTTATGAGCAGCAAAAAGAAATAGGATTTGACTCTGAGTTTATCGAGGGAGCATCAGATTGTGATAAATATATGAAAGACATGTTGCCAGATTGGCAAGCTCAAGGCATCACTTCAGTTTTACACGAAAAGAAAACAGGATATGGAGCTAATAGAGGAGCCATAGAGGGCTTCCATAAGTTAGCAGTATCGGCTGGTGCAAAAGTTTTAGAAGGTGTGACTGTTAACAATTTAATTTCTTCTAATGGTAGTGGCGCAGTTTCGGCTGTAGAAACATCAGAGGGTAAAATTGAATGCACTCAATTAGTTGTTGCGGCAGGTCCATGGGTAAGAAAATTCTGGGAAATTTTAGAATTACCTAACACCGTAAAAATAAAAAAACCTGATGGTTCATTTACTGATGATATACCTATGTGGTCATACATGGCACTTGAAGAGGGTGAGTTGGAAGTTGATCCAAGAAGTTATAAAACAGCAAAAGGAACAGAGTATCCAGTTATTCATGTTGATACAGAAGCTACACTTGTCTCAAATAAAACAGGAGATGTTATACATGAAAATGTTATGTGGGGTTTTTACTATAAGCCCGATGTCTACAGAGATGGTATACAAGGCGGTTCCTCTCCATATGACATAAATAAACCAGTAAACGACATAAGTCTTGACCCTTATGGTCATGATTCAGATGAGTTTCAACCAAGGGCTTCTTTTGAGGATAAATGGACCTCAGCTTTGGCTTTTTGCCAAAAGCAATTTGATGGATGTCACGCTAAATACAAAAAGCAAAAAGCTGGCGGTATTGGCTGTGTTACTCCAGATCGTTTTCCAGTATTCGACCGATACAGAGAAAACGTATATATTATAGCTGATGCAAACCATGGATACAAAATGGCTGGGTTAGGTGATCTTGTATCTAATGAGTTACTTGGTGAGAAATCTGAAATTCTAGAACCTTTTAGATTTTCTCGTTATGAAGAAGGGAAGTTACATCCGGTTTCAAAGAGCCCGTTCCCTTGGAGTTGATGTAAAAGGAGGAGGAATAAAATGACAGCGCTAGAAACGTACGTTAAGGATAAAAAGAGACAAGACTATATAAAACAAGTTAGAAAAAAAATTGATAAATTAGGAATTGAGTACATTTATTATCAATTTATTTCTGTTACAGGTCGAATTGTAGGTAAAGGTGTTCCTGCAGATCATTGGGAGAGTGTAGCCAATAAAGGTTTCCAATTAGTTTATGGAGCTACTGCTAATCTATTTACAAATAGACATGGTGATTACATAGGTTATGGACCAGAGGCTCACGAATTAGTGGGTATACCTGACCCTGAAACATTTGTTCAAATTCCATGGGATAAAAGAATTGCCAGAGTTTTTTGTACTTGTTTTAGAAACAGGGAAGAAGAGAAAGATCCTGGTGGATATCTTACATCTGATTGCAGAGGTAACTTAAAAAGAGCCCACGAAGAATTTAAAAAGAAACACAAACTAGAATTACGAGCAGGAACAGAACCTGAAATGATGTGGTTAACAAAAAACGAAGATGGTTCACCGACCGGTTCAGGTTTCTCTAAGCCCTACTGCTATCACATTGATCAATTTGAATCATTAAGACCTGTTTACATGAAAGTAATTGAGTATTCACGTGCAATGGGTTTGGACATTATCCAAGGTGACCATGAGGACGCGCCTGGACAATTAGAACTAAATTTCAACTACGATGATGTTGTTAGAAACGCTGACAGGCTATCAACTTACAGACAAATCTGTGCTCAAGTAGCAAGAGAATTTAATTTGATTGCTTGTTTTCTGAGTAAACCATTTGTTGGCGTGTCTGCTTCTGGGTGTCACACAAATATTTCACTCTGGAAGGGCGGAAAAGATGAGTTAATACCATGTGGTAATAAGACTATCCCAGGTATGGAAAATGTATTTCATCACCGTAGGGGAGGTACAAATGTCTTTATGCCGGACGGAAAAGATAGAAGAATTCCTGGAAAAATAGGCCTTCAAGCAATTGGTGGTGTCATGGAACACCTTCCTGCTTTAACAGCCTTGGGTTCCTCAACTGTGAATTCATATAGAAGACTTTGGGATACAGGTTTTTGGGCTCCAGTTTATGCGGACTGGGGATATCAAAACAGAACCTGTGGTTTAAGGGTATCTGCCCCTGGTAGATTTGAATATCGATCAGTTGACTCAGCCCACAACCCATACTTAATGGGAAGCGGTCTGTTGAAAGCATTCGACCATGGTATTTCAAAGAAAATGGATCCAGGCAAACCTGAACAACAAAATATGTATGAACAAATGAAAGCTGGTAAGCAAGTTGAAAAATTACCAATGACTCTTGGTGAGGCATTAGATCGATTAGAAACCGACAAGGTAATACAAGATGCTCTACCAGGCGACATGATGAAAGTGTTTATGGAGTATAAAAGAGATGAGTGGGAAGAATTTTTAGCAACTCCGACTCAATGGGATCTCGATAAATACCTAGATTGCTTACCATAAGATAAGATAGGAGAAAAGTATGTGTGGAATAGCTGGAGTTATAAATAAAAAGAAGACAGTCAACGTCGGTGAACAAATGGGCCTTATGTTACAAGGTCTTAAACATAGGGGACCTGACTCAACAGGATATGCTATGTACGGAACACCTTTAAAAAAAGGCTTTGTAATGAGATTTAAAATATCTGAAAACGAGGCTGAAAAGGTAAATGCAACTGTCGACTCACCTGCTGATTTAAAAAATAGAAAAAATGCTGTCGACTCTATTTTAAAAAAACATGGTGCTAAAGTAACAAAAGAAAGCTCCAGCACCCCATACGCTTTCAGATATATATTTGATTTTAAAGGTGACCTCACAGATTTGGCTACAGAGATAGAAACAGTCGAAAAAACTGAAATTTTATCAATTGGTAAGGGTCTTGAACTCATTAAAGACTTAGGCGATGCAAATACTGTATCCAATCAATATGGCCTTGATAAATTTATGGGTACACACGGTATTGGCCATACAAGGATGGCTACCGAGTCTGATGTAGATATTAAATCTGCTCACCCTTATTGGGCTTTCCCTTTTGAGGATGTGTCAGTTGTTCATAATGGTCAATTGACTAATTATTGGGGCAATCGAAGAGTACTTGAAAGAAAAGGTTACAGGTTTAATTCAAATTGTGACTCAGAAATAATTGCTGTCTATATAGCTGATAAGATGGCTAACGGCATTGAACTAGAAAAAGCTATGCATGATAGCTTGGATGAGCTCGATGGAGTTTTTACATATGTTGTAGCAACAAAGGATCAGTTAGGAATGGCAAAAGACCATATGGCCGCTAAGCCAATGGTAATCTACGAAAGTAAAGACATCGTAGCATGTGCATCAGAGGAAGTTGCTATTAGGAATATATTTCCTCACGAAATTAAAACATATGACCCTTATGAAGCGGAGGTAAAAGTATGGCAGGCATAACAAAAAGAACTACTGCTTTTGATGATGAAAATTTATCAGGTAGATCGCAAAAATTATATTTTGAAGTAACAGAAGAAGAAAATTATACCTACTACGGTAATCACGAAGTTGATTTTAATAAAAGAACCTCCATTGATTGTGAAGGCATTGATGCTCATGAGTTGAATCAAAAAATTAGAGATGCAATTCGAAAGGGATATGGGTCTATAGTTATTAAAAACCCTGGTGCAAAACACTCACTTGGTGTGGGAATTCTAAATAAGTTAAACTTAATCTTTGAGGGTAGCTTAGGTTATTTTGGTATCGGTTGTATCGATGGACCAACAGTGAGAGTTAACGGAAGAGTTGGTTGGTCATGTGCTGAAAATATGATGTCAGGAAAAGTTGTTGTTGAAAACAATGCAGGATCTTGTTTTGGAGCTGCTCTTAGAGGTGGTGACCTTATAGTTAAAGGCGATGCAGGTGCAAGAACTGGAATTGATATGAAAGGTGGCACTATTCTTATTGGAGGAAATGCTGGAGCTTACACGGGATTTATGATGCAAAGAGGAAGAATTATCGTTTGTGGTGATGTAAACGCAAACATGGGTGACTCAATGTATGATGGAATCATTTTTGTAGGAGGAGAGCCTCATTCGCTTGGAACAGACTGCGTACCTGGTGAAATGAATGAGCACGAGGTTAGATGGCTAGAACAAAAAATTAAAAATGCTGAGATTGATTGCAAGGTCCCAGCTTCAAAATTTAAGAAATACGTTGCAGGAAGAATGCTCTGGAATTATGACAATCTAGAGCCAGCAGAAAAGAAAGGAATATTAGGCTAATGGCAAAACGTAATACACAACTATTAGGACAAAACTCAATTTTTACCCCCGAGGTAATGGACGACATTCATATCAAATCACAACTTGGTCGTTATCGTATGCGTGGTATGGCGTTAATGAAAAAAATTCCTCACTGGGATGATTTAGTTTTTTTACCAGGCACATTAACAAGATTTGTTATTGAAGGTTACAGAGAGAAGTGTCTAACAGAAACAATAATAGGTCCTAGAGCAAAAAATCCTATCAAACTTGATATTCCTGTTTACATAACAAGTATGAGTTTTGGTGCTCTTTCTTATGAAGCAAAAACTGCTTTAGCTAGAGGTTCATCAATGGCTGGAAGTGCAACTTGCTCTGGAGAAGGGGGTATGATACCTGATGAGAGAAGGTACTCTCACAAATGGTATTATCAATGTATTCAATCCAGGTATGGCTTCAACCCACACCATGCTCAATTAGCTGACGCCATTGAGGTTTTCATTGGCCAAGGTCAAAAAGTTGGGATGGGTGGTCACTTAATGGGCCAGAAAGTTACTGACCAAGTAGCTGAGATGAGATCGTTACCTGCTGGTATTGATCAAAGATCTCCTGCTAGACACCCAGACTGGATGGGACCGGACGATTTAGCTCTTAAGGTTCAAGAATTAAGAGAATTAACTGACAATCAAGTGCCAATTCAATTGAAGTTAGGTGCATCAAGAGTTTATGACGATGTCAGAATGGCAGCAAAATGTGACCCTGACTCTATATTTTTAGACTCTATGGAAGGTTCAACAGCAGCTGGTCCACACATTGCAGCAGCTAATACTGGTATTCCTGGTATCGGTGCAATTAGAGAAGCAAGAAGAGCTTTGGACGATGTGGGAAAAACTGGTGAAATATCATTAGTATTTGCTGGAGGTATTAGAGATGGAGCTGATATGGCTAAAGCCTTAGCTCTTGGGGCAGATGCTATTGCTATCGGTACAGCTGGATTAGTAGCATTGAACTGTAACAAAGATATTCCAGAAGCTGATTATGAAAAAGAAATGGGAGTGGAGGCAGGTTACTGCTATCACTGTCATACTGGTAGATGTCCAGTTGGTGTGGCCACACAGGATCCTGTTCTTAGAAGTAGATTAGACCCAACAGAGGCAGCAGAAAGAGTTTATAATTTGCTCAGCACTATGACCCTTGAGTGCCAAATGTTAGCAAGAGCATGTGGTAAGACAAACATTCACTCACTTGAGCCAGAAGATCTAGCTGCATTGACAATGGAGTCATCAGCAATGGCAAAAGTTCCATTAGCTGGTACAGATTTAACAGTAGGTGTAGATAACTACCACTCAATTTAGGAGAGTATTATGGTTAAAAAGAAAGTTACAAAAAAGAAATCAACTTCTGCAAAATCAAAAAAACCTACTAAGTCAAAAGGTTATCAAGTTGTCGGCGGAGCTAAATTAAAAGATAAGGAAATTAAAACATCAAGAGAAAAAATGATTGGCCAGCATATTGGCTATCGTTATGATGTTAACTTAATTCCTGATTACAAGCACTTAACACCATTTCTTAAACAATATATCGAAATTATGGGTTGGGATGATTTAAATTGGTTAGAGGACATCCATATGGGTTTTGAAGGTGATACCCCTGCTGTGTTTGACAGAAATGCAAACGCTTGGATCACTTTGCCAAAGAAGATTAAACTTCCAAAAAACCAACAAGATAGAGATATGTTAGCAAGAGAACTTTTAATTAAGTTTCAAATGTCACCTAATCATCCCTTGGTACAGTTAAAAAGAACATACGCTAAGGGTGAGAACTTTAAGTTAGTTGAGTAAAATTTTATAAATAAGGGAGCCTTTGCTCCCTTATACTTTCAAATATTTTAATCTTTAATTCTTATTAATTTAGATTTTTTCCAATTTGGAATAAACTTTATAACATCTATGTCATTCCCCAAACCAGGATTAAAATTTTTATTATGCCAAAAAATATTTTCCCAATGTTCCTCATTTTTATCAAGAATAAAAGGAGAACATGACAATCTATAATTTGTAGAAAGGTGAATAAAATCTAAAATACATGAGCCGTCTTTAACTACTTTTTTTGAAATACTTGAATTTTTTGGAAAAGTAGCAAATAAAGAGTCTGAAAATTTATCTTTATCCATAAAATATTCAGAAGATAAAAATTTATTCATTTTATCAAATCTATCAGCAGGATCGTAAGTTCGTTTAAATGTGTGTTCAAATAGTTTTGTCGTGTTTACAGGATCATTTTCTGAAATTACAACAATAATTCTTAGAAGTTCATTTCCTTTTTTATCAAGCAATATTGGTGCCATAGATGAGTTTGGTCTACCATTTTGTGTTCTAAATGCCTGAATTCTAGATTGACATTGCCAATCAAGAAACTTTTCTTGTAAAACTTCAGGTGTCATTAATAATTTAACAATCTAGAGTTGTTTCTCTTTCCCAACTAGAAAGGTGTTTATTAAAAGTACCCCAATCTAGATTTTTTAATTTTACATAGCTATTAACTAAATCATCACCAAAACCTGCTCTAATGATTTTTGATTTATCAAAATCACGTATTGCATCAAGAAGATTTAATGGCAATTTTTTTACTTTCCCAGCCTTGTGACCCTCTGTGTACATATTAATATCTAATCGTTTTCCAGGGTCTCTTTTATTATTTAAACCGTCCAAACCTAAAAGTAAAATACCTGCTTGAAGTAAATAAGGATTTGTAGCTCCATCCATTAATCTTAATTCAAATCTTCCTGCTCCAGGAACTCTTACCATGTGTGTCCTGTTGTTACCTGCCCAAGTAATCGAGCTTGGCGACCAAGTTGCACCTGATGTTGTTACACTACCGTTAATTCTTTTATAGGAGTTTACAGTTGGGTTAAAAACAGCAGCCATTTTGTCCGCACTTTCCATTATTCCACCTAAGAAATTGTAACCAGTTTTGGATAAACCTAATTCATCTTTTTTATCTAAAAACATATTTTTTTTGCCAAATTTATCCCAAATAGAAATATGACAATGACAGCCATTACCAGTTAAATTTGTAAAAGGTTTGGGCATGAAAGTTGCCCTTAATAAATGTTTTTCTGCAATAGATTTTACCATGAATTTAAAAAAAGCATGTCTATCTGCAGTTACTAGACAATCTGAGAAATCCCAATTCATTTCAAATTGCCCATTCGCATCCTCATGATCATTTTGGTAAGGTTTCCATCCTAGTGAAATCATTGAGTCACATATCTCAGTGATAACATCATATCTTCTCATTAAAGCAGAGGAGTCATAGCATGGTTTTGCTTGCGTATCCCTTTGATCTGATAAAGATGTCCCGTCTTCGTTGACCAAAAAGAATTCACATTCAACACCTGACTTCATATAAAGATTTTTTTTAGCTGCTTTTTCTATTTGTCTTTTTAAGGCTATTCTTGGCGAAGCTTCTACTGGTTTACCATCCATATACAAATCAGAGGC
>CACDXE010000008.1:0-73547 GCA_902556735.1 uncultured Alphaproteobacteria bacterium
GTGAATTTAATATATTCAAAAATTATTAAAGAAATAAAAGATACTCTAGATATAGAAGTTGATAACGAACAACTTTTACAACTTTAATATGTATGTTCATGGTAAAAAAGTTTTTCTAGATACTGAAAATACCATTACAATTTATAATAAACTTGCAAATAAATTTAAAGATGTCTCCATTTTAGAGTCAGTCATTGGGGGTGATAATAAAGGAAGATACTCTATTATTCTTTTTAATATATTACAAAATGTTGAAATTTTTCATAACTATGTGCTTATAAATAATCAAAAGAAAAAAATTAAATCACCAGACTCTTTTATAAAGGACATTTATAAAAATTTAAAAATTAAAACTATATATGATCAGAATATACCTCTACCCATATTTATTGGTAATGTATCATTTGATTTGTGTAAGTTTACCCTGCCAAAATTAAGTTATAATCCTGATAAGAATGAAATAGGAATACCACTAGCGCATTTTGTAAAACCAAGAAATCTTATAATAATAGATAATGTTCTTAATGAGACACATTTAATTGAAGTTTCAAATATCAAGAAAAATCCAGTAAAATCACTTAAAAAATTAGAAAAAATACTTAAAGAACCTTTTTCCAAAAATAAAAAATTAAATTTCAGTAAACCTAAAAAATTTAAAAACCATATTAAGAAAGAGGAATTCATTAAAAGAGTTAAGGAAATAAAAAGAGATATTAAAGTTGGTGAAATATTTCAAGCTGTTCTTTCTCAAAGATTTTCTAATGACTATTTAATTGATCCATTTAATTTTTATAGAGCATTAAGATCAATTAATCCCTCACCTTATCTTGTTTTTTTAAACCTAAAAAATTATCAAATTATCTGCTCTAGTCCTGAGACTATGATTAAAGTAAAAAATAAAGAAATTACTCTTAGACCTATTGCCGGAACAAGAAGAAGGGGTAAAAATGAGATTGAAGATAATAATTTAAAAAATGAATTACTTAATGATAAAAAAGAACTAGCTGAACATTTAATGCTAGTTGATTTAGGTAGAAATGATGTTGGTCAAATTTCAAAAAATAATACTGTAAAAGTAACTGAACAAAATATAATAGAGTACTATTCTCATGTAATGCATATAGTCAGTAATGTTACTGGAGAATTAAAAAATAATTTAACACCTATAGATGTTCTTTTTGCTGGCTTGCCAGCAGGGACTGTTTCTGGAGCACCTAAAATTAGAGCACTAGAAATATTAGAAAAAAATGAGGATATTAATAGGGAATTTTATTCAGGCTCGGTTTTTTATTTAGATGCAAATGGAGATATGGATAGTTGTATTAATCTAAGAACTGCAATGATTAAAAATAAAAAAATATATGCGCAAAGTGGAGCAGGTATTGTTTTTGATAGCATACCTGAGAATGAACATATTGAGTGTATTAATAAGGCTAGTGCTTTATTTGAAGCTTACAATTTAGCTCATAACATATAATGATCACTCTTATAGATAATTATGATAGCTTCACATATAATTTGTATCATTGTTTAAGTAAAAGAGATCAAGTTTTAGTTATCAAAAATGACATGATTTTAAAAAATATTGATAAAATTATTAATAGCAAAGGAGTTGTTATATCACCTGGACCAAGTAATCCATTTAATGCAGGAGAATGTCTTGATTTAGTTCATCAAATATACTCATTTATACCAATATTAGGTGTTTGTTTAGGTCATCAAATTTTAGGAGTTTATTTTGGAGCTAAAATAGACAGATTAAGTACACCAATGCATGGAAAAGTATCAAATTTAAAAAAAATAAATGAATGTAAGATATATAAAAATATTGATAAAAAGTTTCGTGCAACTAGATATCACTCTTTATACCTAAATAAAAATAATTTTCCTAAAAATTTAAAAATAACAAGCATTTCAGAGGATGATAAAATTATAATGAGTTTTAAACATGAATTATTTTCTATTTATGGTGTACAATATCATCCTGAGAGTATTGAAACTCTTATGGGTTCAAAGATTTTAGAAAATTTTATGGATTGTATATGAAATTTAAATTAGATGACTCAATAACTAATAGAAATGTTGAATATGCTATTAAGTATTTATTTGACACAGATAATATTTCTCATCAAGCGATTATTATTTATCAATTAAATAAATTAATAAATAATAGCGATATACTTTTATCTTTAAGAAAATTTATTTTTAAAAATTCTAATAAAATAAAACAATATTCTAATTCTTTGGATACATGCGGGACTGGAGGTGATGGGTTAAAGACATTAAATATATCAACAACAGTAGCTATATTGTTATCATCTGTTGATATTCCAATTGCAAAACATGGTAATCGTGCTGCTAGCTCATTAAGTGGCTCTTCTGACATTATTTCTGAATTGAATATATCTAGTGAAAAAGATTCGAAGAAAATAATTAATAAAATAACAAATGATAAATTTGTCTATTTAAATGCACCTTTTTTTTACCCAAATCTTAGTAAAGTTGGAGAAGTTAGAAAAAAATTAGGTATAAAAACGATATTTAATTATATGGGCCCTACATTAAATCCATTAGGCGCTAAATATCAAATATTAGGTACTGTGAATAAAAACTCAGCAGAAATAATGTTAAAAATACTATCTAAAATTGATAATAAAAATTCTACAATTTTTTTCTCAGATGATGGATTAGACGAAATAAGTATATTTGCTCCAACAAATTTTTATTTTAAAAAAGGAAAAAATATCACTAAAAAGAAGATATCTCATACAAAATATAAAAAATACCTTTCATCTAAATTAAATTTTAAGGATATTAAAGGAGGTATTCCCTCTTATAATGCAAGCAGGCTGATTGAATTATTTCAGGGAAAAAAAGATAGTTACAGAGATATAACTATTATTAATTCAATTTACGCGATGCAAACAATAAAACCGACTATTAAATTTGATGAATGCTTTGATATATTAAGTAATTCTCTTGATACGTCTAAGGCTTTAAATCATTTAAACAAAATTAAAAAATAATGAATATTTTAGATAAAATAGTTTTAGAAAAAACTAATCATACAAAATATTTAAAACAAAAAACTAATAAAAGAAAGAATTCTAAATATAGTAAATCGAAATACTTTCTTAGTGCAATAGAAAGTAATCTAAATATTAATAAAAATGCTCTTATAGCTGAATTTAAAAGATATAGTCCTTCGGTTAAAAATTTTAATAAAATAAAGTATATTCAGGATATTCTCGAACAATATCATAAATCAAAATGTTGTTGTATATCAATCTTGACTGACAAAAATTTTGGTGGAAGTTTAAATGATATAACAATTGCAAAAAAAATTACTGATAAGCCAATTATTAGAAAAGATTTTATAATAAATGAAACACAAGTATTTGAAACTAAGGAATTTGGTGCAGATGCTTTATTGTTAATTGCAAAAATTTTATCTAAATCAAATATAAAAAAATTACATAATTTGGCAATTGATATTGGTCTAGATGTATTAATAGAGATTGAAAATATTACTGAAGCAAGAAAAATTGAGGGTATAGGTGCAAAATTGATTGGAATTAATAATAGAAATCTAAAAGAACAAAAGATTGATATAAATAAATCAATAAAACTATCTAAAATATTAAAAAATAAAATAATAATTAGCGAAAGTGGAGTTACAGTTTCAAATATAAAAAAAATTAAAAAAGAAAGTGGAATATCTTCTTTTTTAATAGGCGGTAGTATTTTAAAAAATGATAATAAAATTAAATATATAAATAGATTGTATGAGGCTTAATGAGTTTATCACACTTCAATAAAAAAAATAAAAATATTGAAATGGTTGATATATCAAAAAAAAATAAAACAAAAAGATTTGCTGAGGCAAGATCTTTAATTGAAATTGATAAAAAACTTTATTCAGTAATCAAAGGTGATAAAGAACTTAAAAATAATTTATTTAACACAGCCAAAATTGCAGGTATTTATGCTGCCAAAAATACCTCACACCAGATACCTTTAACACACAATATTCCAATAGATTATGTTTCTTTGACCCTTAATTTAAGAGATGAGGTATATATAGAAATAAAAAGTGTTGTGAAATCAAACTACTCAACAGGATTAGAGATAGAAGCCTTAAATTCTGTTTCGTGTGCCTCTATTACAACTTTTGATATGCTTAAGTCTTTTAAAAAAAAGATAATTATTAAGAAAATTGAAATAATAAAAAAAAGAGGAGGTAAAAACAATATTGGATGATATTTTTAAGACAATTAAATTAATTTCAAGTTATCTTCCAAAAAATAAATTTTTATCAATTTTTAGTCAAAATCTAAATAATAATCATTTAATCAAATCTAATATAGTAATTAAGAAAAATATACCTCCTCAAAATCAATCATCAATGGATGGTATAGCAATTACAAATGTTGGAAAAAAATTTAAAATTATTGGAAAATCGAAATTAAATATTTTTAATAAAATAAAGGTAAATTCAAATGAGTGTTTAATTGTAAAAACTGGGTCACTAATTCCTGATAATATAAAATATATAGTTCCCCAAGAACAAATTTTTATAAATGAAGGAAATGCTTATGTAATTAATTTTAATAAAAATAATAAATTCATAAGAAAAAAGGGACATATCTTCAAAAAAGGTAGTAAAATTGATTTTCAGAATAAATATTTATCTTTTTATGAATTAAGCAGTATAAAAAGCCTGAAAGATATAAAAGTCAAAATACTACAACCATTAAAATTTAAAATTATTTCGACAGGTAGCGAATTTACTAAAGATCATTTTATTCTCCCTACAAATGGTTATTATTTAAATAATTTTATAAAAAAGAATAATCATATTGTTGAAAAGAGTATTCATATAAAAGATGATCAAAAATTATTACTAAAAGAAATAAATAATTCAAAATCAGATATTACAGTTATTATTGGAGGCACAGGTAAAAGTAAAGATGATATCAATTTTGAAAATTTTAATTTAATTATTGATGGTCTTGATTTAAAACCAGGTAGACCTTTTAAATTATTTATAAAGAAAAATAAAATTTATATGTTTTTTCCTGGAAACCCATGCTCTTCCTTTGTATTGACCAATATAATTATTAAATCATTGATCGAGATTTATAATAATAGAAAATCGCAGATTAAATATGATTTAATTGATATCAATAATGTAAAATTTAATTTTAAAATTTTGAAAAGAAAATCTTTTTTATTTGGTTTAAGAGATAAGAAAAGTATTAAAGTATTTAATAATCAAGAAAGTTCTAATTTAAAAAATATATTATATGCAAACTGTCTGATTTATTATGATAGAACTAATAAACTAAGGTTATATCAAATAAATGACTAAAAACGCCAAAAAGCTTTTAGATTTTTTGAGAAAATATATTGAGAAAAATAAAATATCTCCTAATTATGAGGAAATGAAAGAACACATGGGTTTAAAATCTAAATCCTCCATATTCCAATATTTAGAATATTTAGAAGAACAAGGTCACATAAAAAAAGACAAATTAAAATCTAGGTCTATTGAAATAAATAATTTAATTCCTTTTTATAATGCGATATCTGCGGGTAAGCCTATAGATAATTTGAGTCAACAAATAGAATATATTGATGTAAATAGTTTTATAAAATCAAATAAAAGGAACTGTGTCGCTTGTAAAGTAAGTGGTAATTCAATGGAGTCTTATGGTATTTTTGAGGATGATATAATTATATTAGAAAAAGTTACAAATTATAGTTCAAATGATATACATGCTATTCAGATAGATGATAGTGAGATAACTCTAAAAAAAATTAAATTAATCAAAGATGAAATTGAAATATTTGGTGATCACAAAAATTTTTCATCAATCAAGTATAAAAAAGATAGGATTAAAATATTGGGTAAGATGATTAATTTAGTCAGAAAATATTAATGATAATCACTAGATTCGCCCCCTCTCCTACTGGAAATTTTCATATGGGAAGTCTAAGGACTGCAATTTACAATTTTTTATTTGCAAGAAAAAATGAAGGAAAATTTCTTTTAAGAATAGAAGATACAGATAGGGAAAGATCAAAAAAAATATATGAAGAAGAAATATTAAAAATATTTAATATATTTAAACTTCAATATGACAATCTTAGTTATCAATCTAAAAATTTAAGTATTCATCAAGAATATTTAGAAAAACTGATGTCAAATGATATGGCGTATCATTCAAAGGATGGGCCTTATAAGTTTATAGTGAACAGAGATAATGAATTTTTTGAGTATGATGATTTAATTTTAGGAAAAATAAAAGTACCATCTAATACTATAGAAGATTTTTCAATTGCAAGATCTGACAAAAGCCCAACTTTTATATTATCAAACTTAATTGACGACCATTTAGAGAATGTGACTAATGTCATTCGTGGAAACGATCATACTACTAATTCAATTAAACAAATAATGATATCGGATGCTTTAAATTTTAAAGATATAAAATATGCCCATATACCTCTGATACACGACATTAATGGCAAAAAGTTATCAAAAAGAAATAATATAACTAATGTAAACGATTATTTGAGTGAAGGTTACCTATCAGACTCAATATTTAATTTTATCATTAAATTAGGTAATAATTTCAATGATATCGAATATTTAGATATTGAAGATGCAATTGAAAATTTCAATTTATCTAAAACAGTCTTATCACCAGCTAAATTTGATATTGAAAAGTTAGATTTTATTAATCGACATTATTTAAATAAATTATCTTATATAGAATTTAAAAATTTTTTAGAAAAGGATATAGAAAAACAAGTATCTAATTTTCAGTTGGAACTTGTTTTCCAGGACATATTAGAAAGATGTAACAAATATACAGATATCAATATAGAGGTATCAAAACTTTTAAACTTTTTTAAAAAAAATATTGTCCTTGAAATTGATGAAAATGAAAAAGCTTTAATTAAAAAAATTTATTCAATTATTAAAAGTTTGCATGATGCTGATAATGCTGTATTAATGCTTGAGGAAAATGACTTACCTTTAAAGAAAATAGGTAAGATAATCAGAAAAATTACAGTAAATTTTGAGTCCAAAATACCAATTGAAAAGATTATTTTATTCTTTGGTATTGAAAAAGTGAAAGAAAAGTTATTATTATACTTAAATGATTGATGAAAAACGTTTTAAATTAGTCGATACTAAAACTGGCAAGGAGTATGAATTTGATGGGATCAAAGGATCTATTGGGCCAGATGTAATTAACATATCATCACTATACAAGAAGACAGGTTTATTTACTTATGACCCTGGTTTTACATCAACTGCAGCTTGTAATTCTAAAATAACATACATTGATGGAGAAAAAGGTATTCTTCAGTATAGAGGTTATCCTATTGAAGAACTTGCTAATAGCAGTTCTCATCTTGAAGTCTGTTATTTACTCATGCATGGCGATTTACCATCAGAAAGTGATAAAAATGAGTTTGAAGAAATAATTAAAAACCACACATTACTAAATGAACAAATAATACAGTTTTATAGGGGTTTTAGAAGAGATGCGCACCCAATGGCGATGATGATTGGAATAGTTGGAGCTTTATCATCATTTTATCATGACTCTTTAAATATTGAAGATCCTGAGCATAGAATGATTGCATCACATAGAATTTTAGCAAAGATGCCAACCATTGCTGCAATGGCTTATAAATATTCAGTAGGTCAACCCTTTGTTTATCCTGTCAATAAACTTAGTTATGCAGATAATTTTTTACATATGTGCTTTGCAACACCAACAAAGGAATATGAAATCAATCCACTCTTTTCGAAAATAATGGATCAAATCTTTATTCTTCATGCTGATCATGAACAAAATGCTTCAACATCAACTGTGAGAACTGCTGGCTCATCTCTAGCGAACCCATATGCTTGTTTATCAGCTGGAATTTCGTCACTTTGGGGGAAATCTCACGGCGGTGCAAATGAAGCTGTTATAGATATGATTGATGAAATTGTATTAAATGATTTAAAACCTAAAGACTTTATAGAAGAAGTAAAAAATAAAAAAAATAAAATTAGATTGATGGGCTTTGGACATAGAGTCTATAAAAGCTATGACCCAAGAGCTAAAGTTTTAAAGAAAAGCACAGAAGATTTATTCAAGGATCTAAAAATTAAATCAAAAGAACTCGAAATAGCGAAAGAGATTGAAGAATTAGCCTTAAATGACTCGTATTTTAAAGAGAAAAATCTATACCCAAATGTTGATTTTTACTCTGGAATTCTTTTAAAAGCACTAAATATACCTACCACAATGTTTACACCAATTTTTGCAGTTGGCAGAACAGTTGGATGGCTATCACAATGGAAAGAAATGATAGAAGATGAGGAGTTTAAAATAACAAGACCCAGACAATTATTTACTGGAGATAAAGATAAGTCCTATAAAAAAGTGCCTGATAGAGAGAAAAAATCAATATTTAATTTATTGTGGCTTAAGAAGACTTTTCTAAATAATCAGTAATTATACTTGAACGAAAGTTTTCAAAATTGCTACTTCTAATTCCATCAAACATATTTTTTCGATAATTATAAAGCTTATCTTTATTTAATTTTAAAATTGTAAAAAAATTTGACAAATTAGTAGCTGTAAAATCATTTTGAATGAACTCTTTTACAATTTCTTTTTTATTAAAGATATTAATTAATGATAAATATTTTGATCTAACGAACAATTTAAAAATAGAATAATTTATAATATTCGCTTTATAAAATATTAAATGTGGTATATTTGAAAAACATAGTTCTAAATGAACAGTCCCTGAGCAAGCAAAAGCAAAATCTAGTTTAGATATTTTTTTATAGTAAGAATAATCATTCAAGTGTATTTGTATATTTGAATTATCATTAAAATAGTTTTTTATAAACTCATGATATTCATTTGTTACAAAAAAATTAAAAACGAGTTCTTTATATTTTTTTAGATTAAAAAGTAATTTCTTAATTATAAAAATATTTTTATATATTTCTTGTTTTCTACTACCCAAAAAAATACCAATATTACTGATTTCATTATAATCATTAGAGTAATAAGTTTTGTTCTTTAAGGGATGGCCAATATAATCATAGATATCTGTGTTGTAATAATCTTTTTCAATAGTAAATATGGAAAAAATTTTATCAAAATTTCTATTGATAAATTTTGCTTTACTTGATTTCCAGATAAAAACTGATGGTCCTACAATTTGACAATATTTTATTTTATTTGATTTAAATTTTTGTATGTAAAATTTTGAAAAATCAAATGAATCTACAAAAAAAATATGTGTGAACAAATGTAAATCAACAATTTCTTTAATTTTAAGTCTGAGATTGTAAAGATATTTTAGATTACAAACAATATCTACAAATCCCATAATTGGGGTAATCTTTATGTTAGTTAAATCATGAAATTCTAAGTAACCCTCATCCATTCCAAAAGTGAATATTTGATTTTTATTAGTTTTAAAAAAATTATCATCAAGTATTGATTTAACAATTTGTCTTCCAGATTGTTCAAGAGTTATGAATAAAATCTTCATCTTATAATACAATTAGAGAAATATTATTAGCACGTATTTTTTTTAAAAAATTATCTTTTTCTGAAATTAAAATATTATTATTAAATAAACAGATTACACGAAATTTATATTTTATAAGTAAATCAAGAGTTTCAATTCCCATTATAGGAAAATCAATTTCATCAATTTGATTAGATTTTTTAGATTTTACAAAAATTAAATTATTAAATTTAGGTTTTATTTTACCAATTTTAATTATCATTTCGTTTGTACCAAATATATCTTCCATAGCTATAACTCTATCACCATTGAAAATAAATGACTGTGCTACATCCATTGAAAATATTTTTTTTATAAAGTTTTTTTTAATTTTTAATTTACTAATGATTTTTTTATTTTCATTATGAAGGTGCTCATCATCATAAGAAATTAGCATTTTATTTAATATTTTTTTTTGAGAGAGAAGTGTTAGTTTATTATTAGATAAATACTTTTTTAAAATTTTAGATTGATCATTGATATTATTAAGGAATATATCCTTCGAAATTAATAGCTTTGATTTTATTGATAAATTGATCTTATCTATGGAAGGAAGTTCAACATAGCCAATGATCATAATTTTTTTTAATTTTTTAGACTTAATGAATATTGTAATTTTTTCTATATCTTTAATTTTGAAAGACTTGCACTTATGCTTAAAAAATTTTTTTATAAGGCTATTTTCATTAATTAAAATAATTTGATTTAATAAGTTTTTATTGTCTAAGAAATTTGCAACTTCATAAACAAATAAACCTGATCCAGCTATAAGACAGATTTCATTTTTGGATGTGGCCGAGTTTTTCATTCAAAATTGATTTATATTCATGAAATATACACTCTACTTTATCATTAGTTGAAAGTTTTATTTTTTTATTAATAAAACTATCATGGATTGTGCTAATTTTATTTATCTCATCTTTATTGAAATTATTTCTTCTTATCCCAACTAAATTTAAACCTCTTAATTTTGCTCTATTACCAATAGCTAAACTAAAAGGTAATACGTTTTTATCTATTCCACTCATTCCACCAATCATTGAATAAGAGCCTATTGTTACAAACTGTATGACTGCAGACAATCCACCTATAACAACATTGTCTAAAATATTCACATGTCCACCAAGCGTAACTTGATTTACAAATATATTATTATTATTAATTTTACAATCATGAGCAATATGTACACCTGTCATAAAAAGATTATTATCTTTTATGCTTGTTACCATTCCTCCTTCCTTAGTTCCTTTACTAATTGTAACATTTTCTCTAAAAGTATTAGAGTTTCCAATTTTTAAAAAACTTTCCTCTCCAGAAAATTTTAAGTCTTGTGGATCACACCCTATATTTGAGAAAGGATAAAAAATGTTATTTTTACCAATCGTAGTATTTCCTGTAATAGAAACATGAGATTTTAATTCTGTACCATCTCCAATAAAAATATTTCCATCTATATTGCAAAATGGACCTATTTTTACATTTTCGCCTATCTTAACAGATTTGCCAACTGTGCTACTTGGATGAATCGGGGATGTCATGTATCATCGCTGAAAATATACATTGCGCATGTATAACATCATTTACAAGGCATTTGCCTTCAAATTTGTAAACATTCTTAACTTTATTTAAGCGATTAACCTTCAAATTTAAGACGTCACCAGGCACTATAGGTTTTCTAAATTTACATTTATCAATTGTCATAAATGATACACCAGGGTTTTTCATGGAGTCTTTAAGTTTCATTGCTACAGTAAAACATGCAGCCTGAACAATTGCTTCAATTACTAAAACTCCAGGCATAAGGGGCCTCCCCGGAAAGTGTCCTTGAAAAAAAGGTTCATTAATTGTAACACATTTTATAGCATGTGCAGAGATATCTGGTTCAAATTCAATAATTTTATCAATAAGTAAAAAGGGATACCTATGAGGTAAGATTTTCTGAATAAAGTTAATATCCATTTTTTCTGTTCCTAATAATATTTTTCTTCCACTCTTTTATATCAGTAGCAGGAAAACCGGCAACCACTGAATTATCAGAAATATTTTTTGTTACTCCACTTCTAGCTGCAACTATGACGTTGTCTCCGATTTTTATATGTCCAGCAAAACCAACTTGACCTCCAATTGTCACATTATTACCAATAATTACACTTCCAGAAATACCAGATTGCGCAGCTATACAAGCATTTTCTCCGATTTCAACATTATGAGCAATATGCACTAAATTATCTATCATTGAATTTTTGCCAATGTATGTATGGTCGATTTTTCCTCTATCAATTGTGCAACCCGTGCCTATATGCACATTATCATCAACAATAACGATACCTATTTGGGGATTTAAATAAGAAGAACCTCTTTTTTTGTAATCAAAACCAAAACCAGTAGTTCCTAAAGAACTATTGTCACATACAACAACATTATTTTTGATCAATGAATTTTTGATAACAACATTATTTTTAATTATACAATTTTTTCCAATTTCTACACCTTTACCAATAACACAATTATTAGATATTTTTGTAGAAGCGTCAATTTTTGCATATTTAGAAATATAAGAATTATTAGACATTATAAATTCGTCAGAATAATCAGAACTGTCTTCATGTGAGTAAATAAGATTTATTAATATATTCCAAGACTCACTAATATTTTTAATAAGAATAATGTTTTTATAATTTTTATTATTAAAAATAATTTCTTTATCTGTAATAAAAAGAATATTAGTGGTATCATTTATTGAAGATTTTAACTCTTGATCTAAAAATAAAACTGAATTTTTTTTTATTGTCTTTAAAGAAGATATATCTAATATGTCAAAATTATTATTGTACCTTTTTTTAATTAACTTTTTATCAAATAATTTAGATATTTCATAAGCTTTATATATTTTTTTAATAGAAAAAAAATTTTTCCTAATAAATTTGTACATTAGATACTAAAAAGAAGTTCCAATTGAAAAATTAAACTCATTAGTTATATCATTAGTATTTTTTTCAATAGGAACAGCATATGAAAGAGAAATTGGACCAACTGCAGTTAGAACATCAAAAGAAATACCTAAAGAAGATCTAACATCAAATTCGTTATCGTTAGAATAATCACTGTCCCATATTGATCCAATGGTATAAAAGATTTTTGTATTGATGTTATCACTATCATCGAATAGAAATGAGCCACCATATCCAATAGTGCTTGTAAAAAATTTGTTACCACCAAGATAAATATTATCTTGTTTTGGACCCACACCTCTATAATCGAAACCTTTAAAATTCAAACCACCAAGACTAAATGCATTTACTGTACTCAATTTACCTTCAAGTGAGTCAGCTAAACCTAAGTCATTAGAAAAAAATAAAAAAGTGTTTGAATTTTTAAATTGTTTATAAATATCACTTTTTATAATAATTTTATAAAAACTATCATCAGATATATCTTTAGGGGAATAATCAAAGTGTATACTATTTGATAAACCATCAGTTGGATATAGAAAATCATTTGTGTTATTTTGAAGTAAAGACAAATTTATAGAGTATATATCGTAGTCACCTATGTTATCACTAATTGAGTCGATACTTTTCTTAGGGGAGTGTCTTTCGGATTTTTTGTATGATATTCCAGATTTAATATCTATAGTTTCATCGCGCTCAAAATTTATAGAATAACTAAAACCATATTCATCTTTTTTAAAACCAAAAGATTTACTTAAATCTGTTTCAACATTAAAAATTGTATATTTATTTTTTATATTGTTCGACGATGTTGGAAATTGAGTAAAAGAAGTATTAAATAATACGTTTTCTTGATTAGCTGAAATTTTAGCATCAACAATATTACCCGTGCCAAAAATATTATTATCATTAATTGCTAGAGTTACTCCAGCTCCAACATCACCTGAAAATGTACCACCAGCTAAAAATTGTCCAGTTTTTTTGTTTTCATCAATAATAACAGTAACGTCAGATGAATCATTAATTGACTCTGTTTTAATATCAATTTTATTTATGTATTTAAATTTTAATAAATTATTTTTTGATGTATCGATTGAATTAGAATTAAAATAATCACCGGGTTCAAAAGATAATTTAGATCTGATAGTTTTATCTTTTGTTATCTCATTACCAATTATATTTATTTTATTTACTATTGTTGGTTCTATTAAATTTTGTTTGAAAATTAATTTTTTAAAATCATTATTTATTGCCAAATTAGCAGTAAAAGAGGTATTAAACTGATTATTATCAATTAGAGCTTTATTAATTTTTGATAAGAAATCATCAACTATAAATTGATCATAAAAATAATTATTTTTAGAAAATTTAATTTTTAAATTTTCAAATTCATTGCTTATTAATTTGGATAAATTAATATCAGAATTATCAATTTCAAAATCATCTAATATTAATCTATCACCTTCATTGATATAAAAAATTAATGCATATTTATTTGATACAATTTCATTAATTGTAAAATTAACGTCAACATCAAAGAAACCTTTTTGTTTATAAAAAGTTTTTATTTTATTAACGTCAAAGTCAAAATTATTTAAATTTAAATTAGATCCTGTAGAGAATATATTATAAAAATTAATAGCCTTTGAATTAATTAGTGATAATAAATATCTATCAGAAAAAGTATCATTCCCTTTAAATTTAATTCGATCTATTTGTGATTGTTGATTCTCTGTTATATCAAAAATCAAATTTATTCTGTCATCAGAAAACTTTTCTGTTGATACTATAACATTTACATAATTGAAACCCTTCGAAAGGTAAATACTTTTAATAATTTTTATATCTTCTTTAATAGAGTTTTTATTAATAAGTTTATTATTTTTTGTTAAAATATTATTTATTAATAAATCATCATTTATCCTTGTATTTCCATTAATGAATATATTCTCAACTAACTTATTTTCTTCAATAATAAGATTAAATTTATTTTTTTCATTTATATATTTTATGTCAAAAATAAGTTCTGAAGTATAAAGTTCTTTAATTAACAAATTAATTTCATCTTCTGTATAAAAACCTTGATTTAAATCTATTGATGTTTGAGTTTGAAGATCATCGATAGATAATTTTGATAAACCTTTAATAACTAAATTATTAGCTAATAAATCAAGTGATGATAGATAAAAAAAAATAATAAAAAGATATTTAAACATACAAATCATATTTCGACTCAATATAATCAATATATTTAATCCTATCCTTTAAAGATTTAAATTTTACGTGTTTATTATGTTTATTTAGATTTCTCATTATAAATTTAATTATCTCATTATACTTTATTTCTTTAGATAAGTATTTTTTTTGTGCAATATTATTCAATATCATAAACAAAATTTGATTATTTGGTGTCAAATTTTTAAGTGTATGTAGGTAATTACTAATTTTGAAGCGTTTGTCATAAAATTTTTCTAGTTTGAACATTTCTTTGTTTAAAAACATATTATTTGTATTAAGGGTAATTGATGGATAATATTTTAATAAAGGGTTAATGAGTGTAATTAACATATCATTATTGAAGCAGTTAACTCTTACAATGTTATCATTAGTTAAAATCACACTATGAACATATGCTTCCTTGGAAACTAGAAAATCAATTTTTTTTGGATCAATTTTGTAAATTACAGAAAGCTCAAATATTTCTAAAATTTTATTAACAAAATTAGAAGAATCAATTGAATTATTAATCCCCATTTTCCATTTTGGATGTTTCAAAACATTATTTAATTTAACTTCATTTAGATTGATATTTTTACGGAAGTAAAATGGACCACCTGAAGCAGTTATATATACTTTTTGTATATTATCATTTTTAATATAGCTTTTTGTAAGTGAAAAATGTTCAGAGTCGAGAGGTACTAATACATTCTTTGTGGATGATATCTTATTAATTAAATTCTCACCACCTGCAATAATCATTTCCTTATTGGCAATAGCAATATGTGATTTATTATTATTTTTTAAAAAAATTTCTGCATATAAAAGTGATTTATGACCAAAATCTAAAAAATAAATCAAATCAATCTTATTATTATTTAGAAATAATTTAAAATCTTTAATATTTTTAGAATCACTGAGTTTAAAAGAATATTTAATTTTGTATTTTAAAGATTGAGATTTAAGTAACTTTTCATTTTTATATCCAGTAATACAAAAAATATTAATTTTTTTTTTGTTACAAAATTCTAATAACTTTACTCCAAGTTTACCAGTGGATCCAATAATTAAAATTTTGGGTTTCATATAAAAATATAATTCATTATTATCGTGAAAAAGAACATACTATCTAATCTATCAAGAAAACCACCGTGACCTTTTAGAAAATTTGAAAAATCCTTTAAATTTAATTTTCTTTTAATGAAGGAAAAATAAATATCTCCAAAGAATAATGAAATTGATAAAAAACAGGCAAATAATAAAGGTATATCAAATTGATAAAGTAGACAAAATGTAAGGATAAAAGAAATAATTGTACCAGACCAGGTTTTATTTGGACTAATAGAAGGTATAATTGTAGGACCCTTAAGTATTTTTCCAAATATAAAAGCTATAGTATCATTAAAAAAAGCAGCCAATATAGTTAAATATAAAAGATTTCTATCTAAGAAAATAAACACAAAAAAATTATTAATAAAAATTAAAATACTAAATGTAAAAAGTTTTTTGAAATAAAAACTTGGTAAAAATATATTGATTAAAACAGAAATAATAAGAAAAATATTTAAATAAAATATAATTTCATAATTAAGATATATAAATGGAAACAGTATAATAAAGAAAATAATTATAATAAAATCAGAAATATTAGATACAAACTTCAATAAATATAATTCAATTATTACAAAAATAGTAATTAAAGATAAAATCAAAATATCAAACTTAAAAAAATAACTTAAAGAGAAAAAAATTAGTATAAGAAAGCCTACTATTATTCTGTTATTATCAATTGCCAAATTTTCGTTCAATCCTATTAAATTCTTCAATAATATTTTTTATGTCTCTATTATTAAAATCTGGCCATAATTTTTTTCTAAAAAAAAGTTCAGTAAATGATAATTGATACAGCATAAAATCACTTATTCTTCTGAAACCGCCTGTTCGGATAAGAATATCAGGATCAGGTATTCCTTTTGTGCTAAGATTATCATGTAATTTTTTCTTAGTGAAATTTTTTATTGTATTTAAAGATTTGATTGAACTAAAAATATCATCTTTACCACTGTAATTTAAATATATGATTAATTGTTTTTTATATTTAAAATTGTTTTTTTCTATTCTTTGTAATTTATTAATTGTGCTTCTCGAAAGAAAACTAAAATTTCCTTTAAATTTTATATTAAATTTTAAATTATGGATTTCATTCGTTGAGTCTAAAAAATCAATTAAAACATTTTTTATAATATTAATTAATAAAGATCCTCTTTTAAAGTTATGTTTTGACAGTGCAAAGGCAGATACATAATTAATATGATAATTTTCAAAAATGAAATTAGTTATTTCAATTAATTTTTTAGCACCTCTTTGATAAGAATTATATTTACTTATTTTATTTTTTTTTGACCATCTATTGTTACCGTCCATAATAAAAGCAACATGATCTATTTTTTTTGACAATATTATACTTTTAGTATTTCAGACTCTTTTGCCAAAGTTAAATCTTCAATTTTTTTTATGGTTAAATCAGTAATTTTCTGCACATCATCATGAAATTTTTTACTTTCGTCTAATGAGATTATTTTTTCTTTTTCAGATTTTTTTATATCATCTAAATGTTTTCTACGAATTCCTCTTACAGATATTTTAAATTTTTCTGCAATTTCAGAAATTATCTTTACTAATTCTTTTCTTCGTTCTGCTGAGAGTTCAGGGAATTTTAAAAGAATGTTTGCGCCATCAGTCTGAGGTGTTACGCCTAGATTTGAGTCTAAAATAGATTTTTCAATATTTTTGACTAAAGATGAATCCCACACATTCACATTTAAAGTCATATTATCCAAATTATTGATATTAGAAAGTTGCGTTAAAGGTGTTTTAGATCCATAACTATCAATTGATATAGACTTTAAAATTTCAGGAGAAACTCTTCCAGTTCTTATATTTTTAAGTTCATTAGAAAATGCATCAAGACTTAAATTCATTTCTTTAGTGCATTTATCTTTTTCAAACATTATTTTGTTTCTTTGATAATGGAGTAAGATCCATTACCATTGACTATATCAATTATATTCGAGCTTTTTAATATAGAAAAAATAATTATTGGTAAAGACCTATCCTTTGCAAGACTAATTGCAGTAGCATCCATAACTTTTATATCTTTATTTAAATAATCTGAATAAGAAATAGTAGATATTTTTTTTGCATTAGAATTTTCTTTGGGATCTTTATCATAAATACCATCAACTTTTGTTCCTTTTAAAATAATATCTGATTTCATTTCTGAAGCTCTAAGAACTGCAGCTGTATCTGTTGAGAAGAAGGGGTTGCCTGTTCCTGATGCAAAAATTACAACTCGGTTTTTATCAAGGTGATTTGAGGCTTTATTTTTAATATATGGTTCAGCAACTCTATTTATACTTATAGCTGTCATTACCCTAGACTCGACACCAATTTTTTTTAAATTAGATTGTAAAGCTAAAGAATTTATTACTGTGCCAAGCATACCCATATAATCTGAAGTTACTCTATCAACTACTCCATTAGAAAAGGAAGATCCCCTAATAAAATTACCTCCTCCTAAGACAATAGAAATTTTAAGATTTTTAGATTGAAGTTTTTTTATACTATTGGAAAGGTCATTTAAAATATCAAAATCGAAACCTTGCTCATTAGATCCTGCTAAAGACTCTCCTGAAATCTTTAACATGATATTTTTATACATTATATTAAATAGTATATAAATCCATAGATGTGATGTTAAGATTTATGTTATTATTTTTTGAAATTTCATTCAAAAAAGAGCTTACACTTTTCTTTGGATCTGTTATTAAAGCTTGTCCTAAAAGTGTATTTTCTTTTAAAAATTTATTTAATTTACCCTGAATAATTTGATCTTTTTTGTCATCAGGAACATTGTTCATTTGCTTTAAAATTATATCTTTTTCATCCTCTATGATTTTTGAGTCTATCGAATTTTTATCAATACCCATTGGTTTCATCGCAGATACTTGCATTGCAATAACTTTTAATTCATCAACTAATTTTAAAGCTGAGTCTACATTATCAGTTGAAATTTCAACTACAGAACCGATTTTAGAACAACTAGAATTATATTTATTATGAAGATATGTAATAAAAATTGATTTTTTAGAAAGGTATTTTTTGTAAGAGACTATTTGAATATTTTCTCCGATTTTAGAAATAAGATCAGTAAGACAATCATTTAATGATTGATGATTGATTTTTAACCCTGCTAAATCTTGATCACTTCCATATTGATTAATATCTTTATTTTCATGAATAGCTTTAGAAAGCATTTCCGCAAAATTTAAAAAATCTTTATTTTTAGCAACAAAATCAGTTTCACATTTAATTTTGCAAACGGTAAAATCATTATTAGAGGTGTTATTATAAAAGGAAACGACTCCTTCATTTGTTTCTCTATCTTGTTTTTTTTGCGCTTTAAGAATTCCTTTTTCTCTTAACCATTTAACGGATGCTTCTAGATTATTATCGTTTTCAGAGAGAGCTTTTTTACAATCAACAATTCCACTACCAGTAGAGTCTCTGAGTTTTTTAATTAATTCCATACTACTCATTTTTAGAGCTCTCCTCTGATAAAGTATTATCATTAGATACTAAAACTTTTTTAAAATTATCAAGTATAAATTGGACAGATTTAACACCATCATCATTTGCCGGAATTGGATAATCTATTAAATCGGGATCGCAATTTGTATCAACAATACCAATAATAGGTATTCCTAATTTTTTTGCCTCTAATACAGCAATGTGTTCTCTATTTGTATCTATTATAAAAATAACGTCAGGAGTTGACTTCATTTCTACAATACCCCCAAGGGTTTTATCTAGTCTAATTTTCTTTTTTTCTATATCTGATAATTCTTTTTTAGTAAAAACTGTATCATCAGAATTTAATATATTTTCATAATTGTTTAGAGTGTTAATAGAATTTTTGACAGTATTCCAATTAGTAATCATTCCACCTAACCATCTAAAATTAACAAAATAATTACTAGTTTCCTTTGCTATAGTTTCAATAATTTCACTATGTTGCTTTTTAGTTGAAACAAATAGAAATTTTTTCTTATTTTTTGCAGATTCATGTGCAAATTTTAAAGCATTTTCAATTAAAGGTAGTGACTTTCTCAAATCTAAAATATGAGTACCATTTTTTTCGCCATAAATGTATTTTTCCATTTTTGGGTTCCACCTTTTTTTATTATGACCAAAGTGAGAGCCATTTTTTAAGAGATCTTCGAGTGATATTTCAATTTCCATATAACCTCCGGTTTAGCTTTAGTTAATAGAATGGAAACCTTTAGGCACCGGATGTCTATTAACCTGTTTTTTTTTGATGTTTTAAAGGATAAATCCTAATAATCAAGAGTTAATTCAATGAAATATCAAGAATTTTGTTATCATTATGAACCCTTATGTTATTGGAAACATTGACTTTGTCTAAATCCAGAAGTTCCTCATAAGAAATATGGTTTATCTGATTTATCAACTCATCATTCTTGATAATAAGTAAATCATCAATATTTACATTATAAAAGTCATTTCTAATAACTGATTTAATTTTTACTTTTATGTATTGTGCATGAAGTGAACTTACGTCAAATTTATCATCAAAAAGTCTCAAATCAAAAAAACCACTTTCATTTATTACATTTAAGAGAATGTATCTTTTACCATTTCTGGTAGTTTTATATTGTGCTTTTACAACATAAAAATAAAAATTTTCTAAGAATTCAAGTTTACTATTAATTTTTTCTTTAAAAGATGATTGATTAAGGTTTGTTAGTATTTTTGTTTGTTTTTTTTGAGAGTAAAGAAATCCATAGCTTTCAAATTCAGCTTTTATTGGATCAACTTTGATATAACTTTTATTTTGAAAAAAGTGGTCATCAGATAAATCATTAAATAATGTTGCTCCAGATTTTTTTTGTATAATATTTTCTACATTAGCAAATAGTTTAGAGATACTCTTATGAAGTGAATTAAAAGAATTTGATAAGATAAGTTTTTCTATTTGTCTTTTATTTAGTACAGATCTGGATAATCTATCATTAAAATCTGAAAGAGATTTGAATTTACCATTTTCGTTTCTTTCGAGTACTAATTCTTTCATGGACTCCTCACCTACTCCCTTTAATGCAGCTAAACCATAAATAATCTTATCTTCATGTACAATAAATTTATAATCTGAATAATTTATATCAGGTGGCAATATTTTTAAATCTTGTTCGTACATTTCATTTAGTATCACAAAAATTTTATCAGTATTATTTAATGAATTATTTAGAAGCTCACAATAGAATTCTAACGGAAAATGTGCTTTAAGATATGCTGTATAGTAAGTAATAAAAGCATATGCAGCTGCATGACTTTTGTTAAATCCATATTCTGCAAATTTTTCAATCAAGGAAAATAGTTTCTCAGCATCTTTAGATCTAACCTTTTTATTTACGGCGCCTTTAATAAAATTATCCTTTTGATTCATTAATTCAGCTTTAATTTTTTTACCAATAGCTCTTCTCAATAAGTCTGCTTGACCTAAGGTATATCCTGATATTACTTGTGCTATTTTCATAATTTGTTCTTGATAAACAATTATTCCATATGTTTCTCTTAAAATTGGTTCAAGTAAAGGATGGTCGTATATTATTTTTTCCTCACCTTTTTTTCTTTTAATAAAGCTATCAATAAATTGCATTGGACCAGGCCTATTCAAAGCTAAAACTGCTATAACTTCCTCTAAACTTGTTGGTTTGAGTTTGATTAAAGTGTCAACCATCGCAGCACTTTCAACTTGAAACACTCCACATGTATAGCCATCACTTAACAATTTAAATGTTTTTTCATCGTTGAAAGAAATTTCATTTAAATTAATAGAAATTTGATTTTTGTCTTTTATTAATTTAAGAGTCTCATCGATTATGGTGAGATTAGCTAGGCCCAGAAAATCAAATTTTAATAAACCTGCTTTTTCACAATCTTTCATATTGTATTGAGTAGCCATTATTTCTGAGTCATCATCTTTGAAAAGAGGGATATTTCCATAAAGCTTATCAGATGAAATAATTATTCCTGCAGCATGTGTAGATACATTTCTTAATGCGCCTTCCATTGACTCTGCTTTATCCATCATTGGAGAGTCAGCTAAATCACCTAATTGATCAGAATGATTAGCTTTCAACTCACTAATACTTAATGGATGAACTGGATTATAAGGTATTTTATTTACCATTCTCTCTACTTCAGAATATGGAACACCTTCTACTCTGCCAATATCCTTTAATATTCCCCTCGAGATCATCGATCCAAAGGTAATTATTTGTGCAACATTTTGATAACCATACTTTTTTTGTACATACTCAATAACTTCATCTCTTCTTGATTTACAAAAATCAATATCAAAGTCTGGCATTGACACCCTATCAGGGTTTAAAAATCTCTCAAAAAGTAAACCATATTGTATTGGATCTACATCTGTTATTAATAAAGACCATGCAACTATAGAACCAGCACCTGACCCTCTCCCTGGGCCGACTGGAATTGAATTTGATTTAGCCCATCTGATAAAATCACTTACTATAAGAAAGTATCCAGAGAATTTCATTTTTATAATAACATTTAATTCATACTCTAGACGATCCCTATAAATTTTAGATTGACTATTAAAATCCTCAATGGTCCTGTTTGAAAGTATTTTTTTTAATCTTAAATCTAAACCACTTCTAGATTGTTGAACGATTTCTTTATCTTCATCGGAGTCAAAATCTGATTTAAAATTTGGTAATGTAATAGGTTTTTCTTCAATTAGAAAATTAATTTTATTTGCTATTAAATTAGAATTTTGTATTAGTGGTTTTAGGTTATCATTTTCTTGATAATTTTTAGTTAAAGAATAATTATTATTTAAATTAAATGAAGTATTTTGTAAATATTCACCATTCTTCAAACAATGAAGTATTTTTATTGCATCATAATCTTTATCCTGTTTATAAAAACTAAATGAAGATAAAAAGGAATTAATTTCAGATTTTTTAGATATTTCATTTAATGGTTTATTATCTAAATTTTCATCAAATTCAAAAAAAACGTCATTTTTAAAAAAGTTTTTTAAAGCAGTGATTTCATCTAAAATAATTTTTAAGTTACTTGTATTGATATTCAAATCTTGGAAATAACTAAATAGTCCACCTAATATTAAAATGTTACCCTCAGAAAAATTATTAATATTATCTAAAGATAAATAAAATTCATTTTCAGTATTTATTTTTGTAGATAGTACATTGAGATTTTTAAAACCTTTATCACTTTTACAGAGAAAAGTTAGTCTTGATTTGTGTTTTAATTTTGAAATAAAATCAACATCTAATCCTATAATCGGTTGAATACCCTTATTTTTACATTTAGTTGAAAATTCAAGAGCGCCTGATAATAATTTGTAGTCTGTTAATGCCATTGCAGGTAATTTTTTCCTCTCAGCAAAATTTACGAGATCCTCAATTTTAATATTGGATTCACAAATTGAATAATTTGAATAATTTCTCAGAGGTATTAGCATTCTATTATTGATTTATCTTCAATTGTATAAGACTTATCAAAAAGTGGACGAAATGAAATATCATGACTTGCTATTATTGTTGATAAATTGAATTTTTTAGAACTATTTAATATAAGATCGACTACCAACTTTGCATTTTCTTTATCTAAATAACTTGTAGGTTCATCAGCTATTAAAAGTTTAGGGCTGTTAACTAGAGCTCTTGCAACACAGACTCTTTGTTTTTGGCCATTTGATAACTGATTAGGATATTTAAATTTAAAACGACCCATATTAAAATAGGATAAGATTTTTTCAATTTTTCTCTTATCATTACTTTTTAATTGAATGTTATCGAAAATATTTAATTCAGATATTAGATAGTGATCTTGAAATATAATACCTATATCGTCTTTCAGAAGTTCAAAATGATTTTTTACTAATTTGCCATCAAAGTAAATATTACCGGAGTCTACGTTATCTAATCCTGATATTAAGTTTAATAAGGTAGACTTACCACAACCTGAAGGACCAAATAAAAAAATATTTTGATTATGATCTACTGATAAATTTAATTTATTAATTACTTGTAAGTTTCCTACCTTAGATATGTATGATTTAGAAATATTTTTTAGTTCTAGTAAACTCATCTTAATATTAGATTTGGTTTAATTCTAAATATTCTTAATATTGGAATATAAGATGCGATTAGACTTGCAAAAAGAGAAATACTTACAATAAATACAATATCATTTAATTTAATACTATAGGGCATTGACGCTAAATATCTTATTTCATTATTCCAAAGTTCAAAATTTAACAAATAGGATAAAAAATTTTCAACTGAGTCAATATTTATTGATAGTAACAATCCTAAACAAGTTCCTATCACGATAGAGAAAAATGATATGAAGAAAGAATTTATAAAAAATAAAAAACAAATTTTTGATTGCTTTATACCCAATGCTTTTAACAAAACAATATCTTTATATTTTTCTTTAATAAAAAAAATTTGATTTGAAATTATTGTAAATGACGATATTACAATAATAAAAAAAAGGATTACAAACATAACATTTTTTTCAGTAGATAATGCTTGAGCTAAAGTTTGATTTTGGTCCTCCCACGTTGAGTAGTTTAGGCCATTTAAATCGCTATTATCAAAGTCATTATTATTAAAATAAACATCTATGACTTTATTGCTTGTATTATTTTTAAACTGATCGATATTGCTAAAAATAAAATATTTATCAAAGTCATATACTCCTGTATTAAATATTCCTTTGATATTTAATTGTCTTGAATTTAAAACAGGGCCCAAAATCGTCATAGAATTTCCAGGTATATTAATTTGAATAGGCATTCCTACTTTTAGATTTAGAGATCTTGCTAGTTCTACTCCAATGAAAACCCAATTATCGATATTTTTTTCAATTTCAAATATATTTTGATTAATTTTAGGTATCTTATATATATCTTCTTTTTTGAGGGATTTCATTAGCAGACCCTCTATCCCATTTTCATTACTTGTTATTACTCTACTTTGAATATTTTCAACAAAAGATATTGAAGGATTTTTTTCTTGGATTTTCTTGATTTTATCTATGTTAGCATTGTAAATAGTAATATCTCCATTAACACCACTTAAAGATTCTATTAGTTGTTCTCTAAAACCATTCATTACAGACATTACTGTTATTAAAATTGAAATACCTAAAATTAATGCTAGTGATGATAAGATTGTTGATACTGAGAATGCTTTATCTTTTTTAAAATTAAAAATGTAGGAGAAAGATAATTTATGGAGTGTATTGTTCAAATTCAAAATTCTCAATTTCTTGTTTACTTAAGAATATCTTATCACTGTTAGATCTACTAATAAGTTCAATTTGACCACTTTCTTTAAAATTATTACCGATAATCAATGTCCAAGGTATTCCAATCAATTCAGAGTCTTTAATTTTTCTTCCGATGCTTAAATCTCTGTCATCTAAACTAACATTATCATATTTAGTTCTAAGCAGATTATAAATACTCTCCACATCTGCTATATAGTGAGAGTTTGATTGTATTATAATATTAATCTTAAATGGTGAAATGTTAATAGGCCATTTGATACCTTTATCGTCGTGGAATGCCTCTATTATTGCTGCTGTTAATCTGGAGACTCCTATTCCATAGGATCCCATATATGGCGTAATTCTTTTTCCATCTTGATTTAAAACATAACATTCCAATGGCTTTGTATATTTTGTGCCAAAATTAAATATATGACCTACTTCAATTCCTCTTCCAATTATCACATCTGATTTTGATTTATCGATCATTTCGTCAGATGCAGAATACATTGCTGTAATTTCTTCATAACTTTTTTCGAATAAATTAGAGTCAACTAATTTAGAGTCGTAGGCAAGTTCGCTTTCACCAGTATTAGCTAATATTTGAAACTCATGAGATAAATCTCCACCAATAGCCCCCGTCGCAGCTTTTACAGGAATCGGTTGTAATCCTAAATCTAAAAAAGTTTTTAAATAACTTCTAAAAAATTTTTTATAAGTTTCAAAAGCAGCTTCTTCGGTTAAGTCAAAACTATAGGCATCTTTCATTAAAAATTCTCTACCTCGCATTACGCCAAAACGAGGTCTAATTTCATCTCTAAATTTCCATTGAATATGGTAGAGATATTTTGGAAGACCTTTATAAGAATTTACATAATCAGAAAATAAATCTGTAATTACCTCTTCATTAGTTGGTCCATATAATAAATCGTTATCATGTCTGTCAGTAATTCTTAACATCTCTTTTCCATAGTCTGCATATCTACCACTTTTTTTCCATAATTCTGAAGATTGAATAGTAGACATTAACATTTCATTACAACCTATTTCGTCTTGATTATTTCGAATAATGTTCTCAATATTTTTTAGGACTTTAAAACCTAATGGTAACCATGTGTATATACCAGAGGTGTGCTGCCTAATCATCGATGAACGCAACATTAATTGATGGGAAATAATTTTAGCTTCTTTTGGTGACTCTTTTAATGAGTTAAATAAAAGATTTGAGAGTTTCATTTAAAGTATTCGAATATATTATTTTCATATTTTATTATAAAAAAAGATACGACCATTGATAGAGCAAATGAAACTAAAAATTTTATTCCTAAATATGACTTTTTTGGCATACCCTCTTCGAAATTAGATCTTTTAACAGGTAATATTGTCAAAAAAATAACCCACCAGATAATAAAAAGTAAAAATAAAAATTTCATATCAAAGATATGTGTATTAACAATTCAGGCTTTAATGAAAAATTTCTATTATAAGTTTTTCTTGAAACTTCCTCTATTAACTCGCTTAGCGAATTTTCATCTATCTCCTCTTTGATAAATAATATTTTATTTAGCAAGATATCTTTAATTTCATCTTGAATTGCTTCTTTATTGTAGGAAAAAGGGAAGCCTTTATCAGATATTTGAAATTTAATAATATCAAATTGTTTGTTTAGAATTAAATTAATACTAACTACACCATTATGAAGAATCTTTCCCCTTTCATTTATAAAATTATCTTCTTCAATAATCAGATTTTGAACAACAGGTAGTTTTTTTATAACAAATTGTTCAATTAATTTATGATTTTTATTAACTAAATCTAATTGGCACAAATCTCCACTTAAGAGAAGATTAGTTTTTTCAATTTTTAAGCTTTTAGCTATTTCTAAATGTTTTTTTAAATGAAGATATTCTCCGTGCATAGGAATTAAAGATTTAGGCTGAATAAAAGAGTAAAATTCTTTTATTTCATTTTTTCCTGGATGTCCTGAAACATGAACAAACTCCTCATCATCAGAGATAATATTTAAGCCTAAGTAGCTAAAAGAATTTTTTAAATATGAAATTGATTTTTCATTGCCAGGAATTTCTTTTGATGAAAAAATTATATTATCTTTTGGACTTAATTTAATTTGATTATGTGTATTATTTGCAATCTTCCAAAGAGCAGAGTTTTTTTCACCTTGACTACCTGTGCAAATTAAAAGAACTTTATCTTTATTATAATCCTGAAATTTTTTTTCATTAAGTATTTCAAAATTTTCAATTAACTTTTCTTCTATAGCAGTATTAATAGCTCTTTTTATACTTCTTCCTACAACAAATATTTTTTTATCATGCTTAATAGCATTTGAGATAATGGTTTTAAGTCTTGCAATATTTGAGGAAAAACAAGTAACTATAATTCTACCTTGAAGTTTATTAAATAAATTATCAAATGATGGATCTAACTCAGATTCTGAGCGTGATATCTCGTTTACACCGGCGTTTGTTGAGTCACCTATAAGTAAGTCTATATTTTCATCTTTTAATAACTGGTAATTTTTGTAATCAAAAGGTGAACCAGTAACTGGATTTTTATCTATTTTCCAATCACCTGTATGATAAATATTTCCTTCCAATGTTTTAAAAAATATACCTGTGGGATCAGGTATAGAGTGAGTTGTCGGAATTAATTGAAATGAAAAATTCTCAAACTCTACTTCTTGAAAGTCCTCAACAATTACAAATTTTTTCTCAAAATCATTAATTTTATTGAACTTATGTTTTATATAGGAAAAAGTAAATTGATTGCAATAGATTGGAAAATCAATCTTGTCAAAGTAATACTCTAGTCCTCCAACATGATCTTCATGCGCGTGAGTTAGTATCATTGCTTTAGGTTTAATAGAAGTATTCAAAAAAATATACGGATCAGGAATAGTTATATCTACACCTGGGAGACTATCATCAGCAAATGATATACCACCATCAACTATTATTTGCTCTCCTTTAAAGGAGTATAAATAGTTATTACCCCCAATTTCACCTATTCCTCCAATGGGCAAAAAATAATTGTTTTTTTTATTATTTAATAATTCTAAGCTTTTCATTTAAAAAAATATGATAAAAAAAAATACCTAAAAGAGTTAAATCTTCTCTATAAATAAAATTAGTTTTTTTATAGTCGATAGAAGTAGCATATCCACCAGTAAAAATCACTTTAAAATTTCTTTTGTATGTAGTTTTAATTAATTTTAGGTAAGACTCTATCATTATTTTGTAACCCACATTAAATCCAGACATTAGAGCTTGATTAGTATTTTTACCTATGACTCTAGATTTATTTGAAAATTTCATATTCTTTATACCAGAAGCTAAAGAAATTAGATTTTCATAAGAGGTGGTAAGGCCAGGTAATATCACACCTCCGTAATATTTCTTATTAATAATAATATCTAATGTAGTGGCAGTGCCTAAATCAACTATGATAAAGAATTTAGATTTTGGATAAATATTTATAGCAGATAAAACATTAATTATTCTATCATTACCTAGCTGGCGTACATTAACTGTTTTATGAACTAAATGAGATAATTTTTTTTTATTAATGAAAAATAAACGATTTCGATAGGGTTTTAAATTTTTAATTATAACTTTGTCTACTTCTGAGACAACAGAGCAAATATAAATTTTAGTATGAGTTTTGAGTTTATTCTTAAAAAAAAGAGTGACTGATTTCAAATCTTCCTTTGAGTATCTAATTTGAGATATTTTTTTTAAATTCTTATCAACAATTGATGAAAATTTTATAGATGTATTTCCAATATCAACTAATAAATTCAAACTAGTTCTCCAAAGAAAATATTTTTAGTTACGTCATCTATTTTGATCTTTAAAGATAGATCTTCATTTACTGATAATATTTCAATAATATTTTTTTCAAAAATTGGATGATTTAATTTAAAGTCCCTTAGCATATACTGATTAAGATATCTCACTAATTTCTTATTAGATATTTTTTTTGTTAAATTATGCTCAATAATATCAATAATTATATTTGATAAATCGAGAATATTTGATTTTTCATTGATAATGCTAAATAGAGAAACTGAATCGACTATTGGAGAATTGTTTATATTTATTCCTATACCCGTTTTTAGAAATGATTTTTTACCTAAGATAGTTGATTTGACAACAACACCAACTATTTTTTTATTTTTATAAAATAAATCATTTGGCCATTTGTAGTCTAGGTTAATATTAAAATTAATTTTAAAAAATTTGTGGATTATGTAACAAATATGAAAGTTATTTCTTAAAGTATGTGAGGCTTTTAATTTTTGATTAATTGTTAAATAAATATTACCTATAGGGCTTAACCATTTTTTTTTACCCCTTCCAGTACCTTTAATTTGCCTAAAAGATTGGATATATAAATTATTATTTTTTAATATTTTTTTATAATTATTAAAGCCAATAAATTCATCTTGTGTAGAATTAATTGAGTCAAAGATAACTTTATACAATTTTTATTTGAAAAGATTATCTACTAAATTAATTAAAGGGTCTGGATATATGAAAAATAAACTTATAATTAATCCGGATGATATAAATATAACTTTGCCTGTTTTGTTATTATCATCTAATAACTCTATTTCTGATTTATTGAAAAACATATTCTTAATAATTGTTAAGTAATAGAATGCGGCAATTACTGAACTTAAAACAGCAATAATTGATAATAAAATAAATCCATCGTTTATAGAAGCTGAAAGAATGAAGAACTTTGCGAAGAACCCTGCAAAAGGTGGTATTCCCGCGAGAGAAAAGAAAAACACCAACATGCTTATGGATTTTGAATTTGAGGTAAATCTTAAACCTTTGAGTTGGGATATTTTTGTAAATTCCCCATCTACAGTTCTCAAGTTCAGTAAAACAGCAAAAATACCAAACGTAGTAATCAAATAAATAATCAAGTAAAAAAATAATGTACCCTCAGACATAAATTGATAACTCATTATTCCGAGAAGCATAAAACCAATGTGGTTGATAGAGCTGAAGGCTAGAAGTCTTTTTATAACTTTTTGTGTAATGGCTCCATATACTCCTACTAATAATGAAATAGCACATACCATTTGAAAAATGTAATTAAGAGATTTGATATCAGAAATGTTAAGTTCTTGATAAACTCTGAATAAAAATATTAATGATGCAAATTTAGGTAAAGTTGCAAAAAAGAGTGTAGATATAGTTGGAGATCCTTCGTACACATCAGGTGTCCAAATATGAAATGGAGCAGCGGAAACTTTAAAAAATAAAGAAATGAGAACTAATGATAATCCTATTTCGCTTATTGCAGTGAAATTATCTAGGTTTTGTATATTAAAAGACCCAGTATCGTAATAAATCATTGAAATACCAAATAAAAGAAATCCTGAAGATAAAGCACCAAGAGAAAAATATTTTATACCTGCTTCATTTGAAGATAAATTTTTAGTATTGAAAGCAGCCATCAAGTACAAGGATAAAGATTGTAACTCTAAACCAATAAAAGCTGTTAAAAAATTATTACTAGAAATTAGAACAAATGAGCCAAGAATAGCAAACAGTAAAAATAACACATATTCGTATCTATATAAATTTTCATTCTTCAAGGGTCTTTTTAACAATAAAATGAATACGATTGAGCCAATAGATAAAATAATCTTAGATAAAACAAATAAGTTAATAGTATTAAGTGATATTTGTGTGGAGCTATAAAAATCTTTTCCATAATTTAAGAGCAAAATACTCAACAAAATGAAACCTGAAGTATTTAAAGATATAGCCCTGTCCTTATTAAATAATCCAAAACATAAAGTTATTAAAATCAAAAATAAGATAAAAATTTCTGGTATGAATTGAAATAGATTAATCATTATATAATGCTTAAGGAAATACTCTTATTTATCATTTCAAATAAAAGTTTTGGATAAATCCCTAAAAGCATTGTGAGAAATGCTAAACAGGAGAAGTAGAAAATTTCAATATTTGTTAAATCAGCTAATTGCTTAATATCTGATTTCAAATCTCCGAAATTAATATTTTTGTACAATAAGAGCATGTATGAAGCTCCTAAGATTACTCCAATAGCGGTAAAAAAAGTAAGATAAACACTAACACTTATAGTTGACATTATAACTAAGAACTCCCCAACAAAACCACTAGTTCCAGGAAGACCCACAGATGAGAGCATAAAAACCATAAAAAAGAATGAATATTTAGGCATTACATTTGTTACACCACTATAATCAGATATCATTCTGGTGTGATGTCTTTCGTATACCACACCAACTATTAAAAATAATGCTGCAGAAACAATTCCATGACTTATCATCTGAAAATATGCACCATTAATTCCATCTTGAGTTAAAGTGAAAATGCCAATGGTGACAAATCCCATATGAGCAACTGAAGAATAGGCAATCATTTTTTTCATATCTAGTTGTCTTAGAGCTACGATTGAAGTGTAAACAATAGCTACACAACTTAGTGCAAAAATCATTGGCTGAAAATAAATTGAGGCATACTCAAAAAAAGGCAAGGATAGTCTTATAAAACCGTATGCACCTAATTTAAGAAGCACACCAGCTAAAATTACTGAACCACTCGTAGGCGCTTGAACGTGTGCATCAGGTAGCCATGTATGAAAAGGAAACATCGGTACTTTTACTGCAAAAGATGCAAAAAAACATAAAAAGAGAACCAACTCTATTTGCTGATCAAATGTAAAGTCCGAAATTAACTCAATATTGCCTGATTTCACTTTAGAAATAATATAAATAATCGCAAGTAACATTAAAACAGATCCTGCTAGTGTGTAGAGAAAGAATTTGAAAGTAGCATAAAGTCTATTTTCACCTCCCCAAATTCCAATAATCAAAAACATCGGGATTAAAACAGCTTCAAAGAAAACGTAAAAAATTACAATATCAATACTAACAAATACTCCTATAATAAAACTTTCAAGCAATAAAAAATAAATTACAAATTCTTTGGCTCTATTTTGAATAGAGTTAATAGAACACAATAAACAAATAGGGACTAAGAAGGTAGTCAGTAATATAAGTGGTATTGAAACTCCATCAACTCCGACATAGTAATTTATATCAAACTTATCAAACCAAGTATGAAACTCAATAAATTGATAACCATTTTTGGATTTATCGTAAAAAATTGGCAATAACAAACTAAGAAGAAATTCACCTGTTGTTATCCATAAACCTGATAGAAAAATAGTTTTGTTTTTGAGTTGCGTACTACTTGAAAGTGAGAGTGTTAATGCTCCTATAATAGGCGTTAGGATTAATAGTGATAGTATTGGGAAACTCATCTTAGGTTATGGATATATAAAAAATGATAGTTATAAAGAGTGTGAAACCAGAAATTATTATAAAAGTGTAATCGAAAATATACCCTGTTTGTATCCTTTTAAATGCTTTTGAAATTGTAGAAACTATCGAGGCACTTCCATTTGGTAAATACTTATCAATTATACCTTGGTCTATTTTAGTCCATAAAAACTTGCCTAAATTGTAAAGTGGTAAAACAAAAATTTTATTATAAAGTTCGTCAAAATACCATTTGTTTAAAATAAAATTATAGATTGAGTAAAACCGTTTTTTTAAGTCAGCAAGTTTATTTAAATTATAACCATAATAATAAACTGCCAGCCCTATACCAAAAGCTACCAAAGATTTTGATAAAATTGGATAAAAAGATGAGTAATACTGCTTATCTTGACTCAAAAATATTATTCCGTTCCAGAAATTTTTTGAATTATAACCCGCTAATAAATCGTTTAGGAAGAAGCCTGCTAGAATTGCTCCTACGGAAAGTAATAATAATGGAACTAACATAAAAGGACCGGATTCATGAATTTTTTCATAATCATAAGATCCGTTATAATTCCCATGAAACACCTTAAATATGAGCCTGAACGAGTAAAATGCGGTCATGGCAGAGACTATAGCTAAAATTACATAAACCAATGGGCCTAAAGTAATTAAGTTAAATGATGAGCTTAAAATTAGATCTTTTGAAAAGTAACCTGATGAATATGGAAAACCTATAATAGCTAGTGTACCAATCCACATCATTACTGCAGTGATTTTCATCTTTGAAAAAAGATTTCCCATTTTATCCATATCTTGCTCATCATGTACACCATGAATAACAGATCCTGAGGATAAAAAGAGTAATGCCTTAAAATAACCATGTGTTATTAAATGAAAAATTGCGATATTAAATGCGCCTAAACCACAAGCCACAAACATGAAACCCAACTGACTACAAGTTGAATAAGCTATTACCTTTTTTATATCTTTTTGAAAAAAGCCCACTGATGCAGCGAAGAATGCTGTTAATAGACCAATTATTAAAACAAAAGTCATTATAAAGTCAGACATGACCATTAATTCTGAAAATCTTACAGTCAAGAAAACACCAGCTGTTACCATTGTTGCTGCATGAATTAATGCTGAGACAGGTGTAGGTCCCTCCATAGCATCAGGTAACCATGTGTGAAAGCCAAACTGGGCAGATTTTCCCATAGCACCTATGAAAAGGAAAAAACAAGAAAAAATTAAAGCATTAATTTCAAATCCTAAAAAATTAATTTGATAACTAAATAATTTCTCTTTACCTGCAATTATTTCATTAATAGATAATGTGTCTAAAAATATATAGAGAGTTGCAATACCGATGAGAAATCCGAAATCTGCAACTCTGTTTACTAAAAAAGCTTTCATTGCAGCTAAATTTGCAGATTTCTTATGATGCCAGAAACCTATCAATAAATAAGAGGCTAGACCAACACCCTCCCATCCAAAAAATAATTGAATTAAATTATCACTTACAACTAATGCAACCATACAAAATGTAAATAGACTCAAATAAGTCATGAACCTTACTTTTGAGTTATCATGAGACATGTACTCAATTGAATAAATATGAACCAATGCAGAAACTGTGAGAACAAGTGTTAACATCAAAAGAGTAAGAGAATTAACAGAAATTCCCCAATTAAAGAACTGACCAGAAACAAAAAACCACTCTAGAACAGGAATTATAATTTCAGACGATGAAGAACTAGAAAAACTGATAAATAAGAACCAACTTAAAATAGCTGCTATAGATATTATAGTAGAAGAGAAATATTGGGCAGTTTTTTCACCTAATAACACTCCAAAAGGATATGTAAAAATGGTTGAAATTAGAGGAAGAAAAAAAAGTAATTTATAACTTAACATTAATCTTTTAGTTGATTGATTTGAGTAATATCAATCTCTCCCTTATTTCTGAAATAAATAACCAATATAGCTAGGCCAATGGCTGCTTCTGCAGCGGCAATAGTTAAAATAAAAATGGAGAATACCTGACCATTAATATCATTTAAGAAAACCGAAGCTGATACAAAATTAATATTTGCAGCCAATAATATAATTTCAATACACATTAAAATTAGGATCATATTTCTTCTATTTAAAAATAATCCGAAGCATCCAATAATAAAAACAATTAAAGAAAGTATGAAGAAATGATTATACGTAAGGCTAGTCATCTTTAATACCTTCGCCAGACTTAATTTTTACTAGTTTTACTCTATCTTCGGCTGTAGTTGAGTTTTGACTTTCTATGTTTTGTCTTTTAATTGTTGGCCTATACACATGTGTTAAAACAATTGCACCAATCATAGCAAGTAACAAAACGATACCACTTAACTGAAAATCGATAAAATACTCTGTGTAAAGCACATCTCCAATTTGCTCAGTATTATTTTTAGACCTAATGAAGGTGTCTAAATTATCTTTTGAAGTTTTAAATACAGTTAAATAAATTATTTCAGCTAAAATTATGCCAGCAAAAAGTAATGCAAGGGGTATATATCTTTTTATATTAAACATTAAAGTTGTGATTTGAATATCAAGCATCATCACAACAAAAAGAAATAGTATAGCTACTGCTCCTATATAAACAATCGCAAGAATAATACCAACGAACTCTGCGCCAATAAGAATAAATAGAAAAGTAGAATTTAGAAAAGCAAGTACAAGAAAAAGTACAGAATTAACTGGGTTTTTTGAAAAGATTACAAATATACATGTGGTGATCAAAAAAGCTGCAAACAAAAAAAAAGAGCCAACAAGGAACATTATCTATATTTACTGTCCCTTTTTAAATTTTCGCTAATTTGTTTTTCCCAAATATCTCCGTTTCGTAAAAGCTTTTCCTTGTCATAAAGTAATTCTTCTCTTGTTTCAGTAGCGTATTCAAAATTGGGTCCTTCTACAATTGCATCTACTGGACAAGCCTCTTCGCATAAACCACAATAAATACACTTGGTCATATCAATATCATATCGGGTAGTTCTTCTACTTCCGTCTGGTTTTGGTTCTGCTTCGATAGTTATAGCTTGCGCAGGGCAAACTGCTTCACATAACTTACACGCGATACATCTTTCCTCACCATTTGGATATCTTCTCAAAGCATGTTCCCCCCTGAAGCGAGGACTAATAGGGCCTTTTTGATTAGGGTAATTAAGAGTGACTTTTGGCTTAAAAAAATAAGTTATCGTTAATTTCAAACCTTTCATTAATTCGAAAAGAGTAAAGGATTTAATGTATTTAATTAGTGTTGACATTGTTAGTTAGGTAATAGTCCAAAGTAAAATAAAAAAGCTGATGTAATAACTACCCAAATCAAAGTAAAAGGGAGAAAGATTTTCCAGCCAAGTCGCATAAGTTGGTCATACCTGTATCTAGGAAAAGTTGCTCTGACCCATAAAAACACAAAAAGAATTAAAAATACTTTAATTACAAACCAAAATATTCCAGGTATTGCATTTAAAGGGAATATATCTATTGGAGGGTACCAACCTCCTAAAAATAGAATTACAGTTAGGGAGCTCATTAAAATCATATTGGCGTATTCTGCTAAAAAAAATAAGCCAAATGATATTGATGAGTATTCAGTAAAAAAACCTGCAACTAATGTGGCTTCATCTTCGGGTAAATCAAATGGGAGTCTATTTGTTTCAGCTAATGCTGAAATAATAAAAATAACAAACATAGGTAACAGTGGTATGGCAAACCACATATTCTTTTGACTCTCTACTATATCAATTAAATTTAATGAGCCGACACAAATCAAAACTGTTATGATTACAAAACCTATTGATACTTCATAAGAAATCATCTGAGCTGCTGATCTCAATGCCCCTAAAAATGGATACTTAGAATTACTAGCCCAACCTGCGATAATGACTCCATAAACACCAAACGATGACACAGCGAACAAATATAGAATACCTATATTTATATTTGCTATAACATAAGTAGAGCTAATTGGGATAACAGCCCAAGCTATTAAACTTAATATTAAAGTAAGCATAGGTGCAAAGATAAAGAGGAACTTGTTTGAACTAGAGGGAAGTAAATTCTCTTTAGTGAGTAATTTTAAGACATCTGCAAAACTCTGTAGTATTCCGAATGGTCCAACAACGTTAGGGCCTTTTCTTAATTGAACAGCACCAAGCACTTTTCTTTCTAAGTACACTAATAATGCAACAGAAACTAGAACAGGGACAACAAAACTAAATATTTTTAAAATACCAATTGTTAACTCAAAGGATAAACTTGTCATTATGCTGATTTCTCCAAAAGAGATGGAGTTGAGATTATTTCCTCAACACATTTGGCCATAGTGACAGAATTTTTTGAAATCACATCTGACATATAAAAATTACTTACAGGATATTCTGCCTTACAATCTTCAAATTCAATATCTGGTGTAATTGAAGTTGAATTTTCAACAGCAATAATTTCATGATAATCAGACAGAATTGGGTATTTGTCAAATAACTCAGATCTTAATTGATCAAATGTATTTGGGGTAAAATCAAAAGACAATTCATCAGATAATTTTTTTAGTATCGACCACTCTTCTTTGGCAGATCCAATTGGATTATGGCATTTTTTTGCTTCTTGGGGTCTGCCTTCAATATTTACAAAAGTACCATTTTTCTCTGTATAAAGAGGGGTTGGCAAAACTATATCAGATCCCATCGCTCCATCATCACCATGATGACCAAAATAAACTTTAAAACAGTTATTGAATTGCTCGTTGGCAATATGTTCTGAACCAAAAGAAAGCACCAATTCAAAATTATCTTTTTTTAAATTAGAAAACGGTTCAGAAAGGTTATTAGTAGTATTACCTATAATCAATTGGCCCACACGTGAGGCATATGGATTTAAAAAATTTAGATTATTTTTTTCTTTTGTAATAACTTTGTATTTATCAGCATATGAAAAAATAGATTTTAAAGTTTTAATATTTTTAATTTTATTTAAAAACGCAGAGCCAATAATTATAAGAGGGTTAGTAGATTTTTTTAATGCTTTGATTAGATTTTCATTATTTAAATTTGATAAACTTTCTCCTAGATACTCTGTTTTATAGTTCAAAGATATATTTTCACCAATGTTAAATACTTTTGTGTCATTATTGTAGGCTTTAAATATCTTATGATTTATGATTGGTGTTTCTATTTTTGGGTTTGTTCCTACAAGAATAATTAAATCTGCATTTTCTATATCATTCAAAGGTGTATTAAAACGATAACTATCTATGCTCTCTAGGATAGCATGATTGTCAGTTCGACACTCCACATTGTCTTTACCATAATTTGACATAAATTTTTTGATTGCATATCCGGTTTCTAAATCTACGTGCTCACCAATCAAAGCTAATGGTTTTAAAGTTTTTAATTTATCTTTTAAAACTTTTAAAGACACTTCCCAATTTGATATTGATAATTTTTGGTTTTCTTTAATATAGGGAGTGTCTATTCTTTGTTGGTAGTAACCATCATAGTTAAATCGAACTTTATCTGATATCCACTCTTCATTTATGTATTCATTTGTTCTTGGTGTAACTCTTAAAATCTCCTCCGCTCTACTATCGACTCTGATATTAGAACCAACACTATCGAAGATATCGATTGAGTCTGTACGTTTTAGTTCCCAAGGACGTGCTTTAAATTGATATGGCTTACTCGTAAGTGCTCCTACAGGGCATAAATCAATTACGTTACCTGAAAGCTCTGAAGTGATTGATTGTTCAAGGTAAGTGGTAATTTCTGCATTCTCTCCCCTACCTAACATACCTAATTCTGGAACTCCGGCTACTTCAGTTGCAAATCTTACACACCTAGTACAATGGATGCATCTAGTCATTATAGTGTTAACTAAAGGTCCCATATTTTTATTATCGACAGCCCTTTTATTCTCTTTATATCTAGATTTGTCGAAACCGTAGTACATGGCCTGATCCTGTAAATCGCATTCTCCACCTTGATCACATATTGGGCAATCTAAGGGGTGATTAATTAATAAAAACTCCATCACACCTTTTCTACCTGCATTTACCTTTTCAGAATTGGTGATTATCGACATGCCCTCTATTAAAGGCATCGTGCAGGAAGATACTAATTTTGGAGCTTTTTCAATTTCTACTAAACACATTCTACAGTTACCAGCTATAGAAAGTTTGTCGTGATAGCAAAATCTTGGAATTTCTTCACCAGCGATTTCACAGGCTTGCATTACAGTCAGATTTTTATCTACCTGAATTTCTTTTTGATTAACTTTAATATTTATTAAATCGTCACTCATGAAGCTTTTAACTTTTTATTATATTTACTTATTAACTCTGATTTAAAATTTTTAATGAGCCCTTGTATAGGCCAAGCTGCTGCATCTCCTAAAGCGCAGATAGTATGACCCTCTACTTGCTTTGTAACATTTTCTAAAAGCTCTATTTGTTCAGGAGATATCTCTCCTCTAACTAATCTCTGCATCATTCTATGCATCCAGCCTGTTCCTTCTCTGCAAGGTGTACATTGACCACAACTTTCATGTTTGTAAAAGTGAGCAAACCTCTCAATTACCTCAGCAATATCATTATTCTTGTTAACAACAATCACTCCCGCTGTGCCTAAACCTGAGCCATTAGCTTTTAGATCATCAAAATTCATTAGAACTGACTCGCAAATATTTTTTGGAAGCATTGGGGTACTAGAACCTCCTGGTACTATAGCCTTTAAATTATCCCATCCTCCCTCAACTCCATCACAATGCTTTTCAACTAATTCTTTTAGTGGTATTCCCATTTCCTCTTCTATTGTGCATGGCTTATTAACATTACCAGATATGCAAAAAATTTTTGTGCCTGTATTATTTTCAGCACCAATTGACTTAAACCAATCTGGACCTCTTCTTAAAATAGTTGGAACTACTGCAATTGACTCTACATTATTAATAGTTGTCGGCATACCATACAAACCTACACCAGCAGGGAAAGGAGGTTTTAATCTTGGTTGTCCTTTTTTTCCTTCTAAACTCTCTAAAAGAGCTGTCTCTTCTCCACATATGTAAGCTCCAGCACCCCTATGAACATAAAGATCAAAATCAAATCCGCTACCACAAGCATTTTTTCCGATAAAGCCTCTTTCATAGGCCTCTTCAATTGCCTTTTCTAATTGGACATATTCGTAATGGTACTCGCCTCTAATGTATATGTAACATTTAGTGGCTTGAATTGCGTATGAAGCTATTAAGCACCCCTCTACAAGAGTATGTGGGTCATTTCTAATAATTTCTCTATCTTTGCAAGTACCAGGTTCAGACTCATCGGCATTTACAACTAAATAATGCTGTTTACCAGTATTCTTTGGCATGAATGACCATTTAAGACCTGTAGAAAATCCAGCTCCACCTCTTCCTCTTAACTGACTGGATTTAACTAATTCGATAATATCATTCTGATCTTTAGACAAAATTTCTTTTGTGTTTGACCAGGAGCCTCTTTTTAAAGCTCCTTCAATGAAGGGTTCTTGAAAACCATGAAGGTTTTGAAAAACTTTATCTTTTTCATTAAGCATTTTCTGAACTTCTCCTACCTTTTTGGGAGCCAATAACATTTGGTTTTCCCTCTTTAATATTGTCTATAATTTTTTTTGTAGACTCTTCATCTAAATCCTCAAAGAAGTCATTATTGATTTGTATCATAGGTCCATTTGAGCAAGCACCTAGACACTCTACTTCAACAACTGTAAATTTATTATCGTCACTGGTATCATTAATTTCACATTTTGTTTCTTTACAAATAGTTTTCGTAATCTTATTTGAACCTCTAAGCCAACAAGGAGAGGTTCTACAAATCTGAACAAGATTTTCTCCAACAGGTCTTGTATTGTACATTGAATAAAATGAGGCTACTTCTGTGACTCTTATTTTAGGCATATTTAAAGTTTCAGCGATTGTTTCTATACATTCGATACTTATCCAATTATTGTTTTGCTCTTGAGCCAAATAGAGAAGAGGCATAACTGCGCTTTGTTCTCTGCCTTTAGGGTATTTAGAAATTATATTTTTGATTGATCTTAGATTATCTTTTGACCAAGAAAATTTTTCGCCTGATCTAGAAAAATTATTTGATAAACCTGGATGATTACCGCTCATCTGTCTACCTCTCCAAATACTATATCTAGGCTTCCTAAAATTGATGGTACGTCAGCTAGTTGGTGGCCCTTAGATAAAAAATGTAGTGCCTGTAAATGAACAAAGCCTGGTGCTCTCAACTTGCATCGATATGGTTTGGAACTTCCATCTGAAACTAATACAACACCAAATTCTCCTTTTGGTGCCTCTACACTTTTGTATGTGATACCTTCAGGAACCCTATAACCCTCGGTAAATAATTTAAAATGATGGATTATAGCTTCCATTGAATTTTTCATTTCTGATCTCTTAGGTGGAGTAATTTTATTATTCTCAACCATTACGGGTCCTTCTGGAATATTTTCAATACATTGTAAGATAATCTTAACTGACTCTCTCATCTCTTCCATTCTCACCAAATATCTATCATAGGTGTCACCAGTTTTTCCAACTGGTATGTCGAAATCTAAATCTTCATAAACATCATAAGGTTGAGATTTTCTTAAATCCCAAGCTACGCCACTAGCACGAAGAACAGGGCCACTGCAACTTAGTCTTATTGCATCATCCTTTTTTAAAATACCTATATCAACAGATCGTTGTTTGAATATTCTATTTTCAGTTAGTAGTTCTTCAAGAGTGTCTATGAATTTAGGAAAATTAGTAAAATACTTTTTCATTTTTTCTAATAAATTTTCAGGCAAGTCTTGGTGAACTCCACCAGGACGAAAATAAGCTGCATGAAATCTTGCACCAGATACAGCTTCATGGAACTCCAACATTTTTTCTCTTTCTTCGAAAGCCCACAGCATTGGAGTAGCAGCACCTATATCCATAGCAAATGCTGGTATATTTAATAAATGATTTAGTATCCTCGTAATTTCTGCAAACATAACTCTGATGTATTGAGCTCGTTTAGGAGCTTCAATATTCAATAAATTCTCAACAGCTAAAGCGAAAGCATGTTCTTGACACATTGGTGAGACATAATCTAGACGATCAAAATATGGAATAGCTTGGGTATAAGTTTTCTGTTCAATTAATTTTTCAGTTCCTCTATGCAAAAGTCCAATGTGGGGTTCAGCTTTATTAACTACCTCCCCTTCTAATTGTACAAGAAGTCTTAAAACACCATGAGCGGCAGGATGTTGGGGTCCAAAGTTTAGAGTTACAGGTTTAAAATTCTCTGACATTACTTCTTTTCAAGCTCCTCTTTAATTGTTTCTTTCATTCCCTCCCAGGGACTTTCATTGTCAAAATCTCTAAATTCCTGTTTTAATGTTACAGGTTCATAAACAACTTTTTTTAAGTTTTCATCATAACGAACCTCTTCATAACCCGTCAGAGGAAAGTCTTTTCTGAGCGGATGACCTTGAAAATTATAATCATTCATTATTCTTTGAAGATTTGGGTGATTAACAAAGTTTATGCCAAAAAGATCGTAACATTCTCTTTCAAACCAATCGGCAGACTCAAAAATTTGTGTTATTGAATTGATATCTAAATTATCTTCGGAAATGTTCGTAAAAATAAATAATCTTTTATTAAATTTTAAACTTAGAAAAGAGTAGATAAGAGTAAATCGTTCATTTGAATAACTAGATTTGGATAGCATATTATCAGTTACAGTAATATCAACTAACTGGTCATAAAGTAGATCTTCGTCTTCTTTTATTTTTTGTGTTACTTCTAGTATGGAGTCTTTGTTTACTAATATATTATCTATTCCAGATTTTATTGGAAAATGGAAGTTACCAGTTGAATATTTCTGTAAAATATTTGGAGACAAGAAATTTACCTATAAATCTTCTTTTTCTTTTTAATTTTATCTTGAAGTTGCATAATGCCGTACAAAAGAGCTTCTGCTGTAGGTGGACATCCAGGGACATAAATATCAACAGGCACTATCCTATCACACCCTCGAACAACAGAGTAAGAGTAGTGATAATATCCTCCTCCATTAGCACAAGAACCCATAGAGATTACCCATCTTGGTTCAGGCATTTGATCGTAAACTTTTCTCAAAGCAGAAGCCATTTTGTTTGTAAGAGTTCCCGCTACAATCATTACATCAGATTGTCTCGGAGAACCTCTTGGAATTACACCTAAACGATCTAGATCGTATCTACTCATATAGGAGTGCATCATCTCAACACCACAACATGCTAAACCGAAAGTCATAGGCCACAAAGATCCCGACCTCGCCCAATTTATTAAATTTTCAAATGAAGCTGTTACAAAACCTTTTTTTTCAAATAGCTCATCTATATTTAATGATTTGTCTTTTTCTAATACTACTCCCAATCTAGTGCTCCATTTTTCCATTCATATATAAATCCTACTGTGAGAATAAATAAAAAAAACATCATCGAATAAAAACCAAGAGCTCCAATATTGCTAAGACTCACGGCCCAAGGAAATAAAAACGCAATTTCTAAATCAAATATAATAAATAGTATTGATACTAAATAAAACTTAACATCAAATTTTGATCGAGCGTCGTCAAATGCCTCAAAACCACATTCATATGCAGATAGTTTTTCAGTATCAGGTGAGCTGGGTGATAATATTTTTGAGAGCAAATACATAGCGATTGCCATTCCTGCCCCAATAACAATGAATATCAATATGAAAATATAATCTAGGTTATACATTAAAAGTTTTGATTTTCCGTAACGCAATACATTATAAGAAACAATATGTATTTAGTGACGATAAAAATGACGCATTAGTCTTACACATGATTTTTAAATATTTGAGTGTAAAAAAGTTAAAAAAATTTTTTATCCTTTAGTGTAATAAGAAACTCTATCTTCTGTAAAAATAGGAAATGATTCATTTATAGTTTGTTTTTTTAAATTACTACAATAATAGCCAATATTTTCTATTAAGAGGTCCTCACATTCAGTTCCAAAGTGGATTTCATCAGCATAAATAGATTGATAAGATCCATCTAATCTTGAACCATAAATACCAAATTTAAAATTTGCCAAATTATCTGAGTTTTTAACACCTTTTTGATCTTTCCAAAGTGTTTGGTTTTTTCTGTAATGCAATAACTTTCCATTTAACCAAATTTTATGAAAAGCTTTTGAAATATCCTTTTTATTAAAATTAATATTGAAGACTAAATCATACCATTTATTTCTTTGTAAATTTTTAGCAGAGATTATTTGGTACCAATCATGCCTAGCTTCACAAAAAATTCTCTTATCAGTATCTTCTGGGCCTCCAGCACCAGGTGAGCAATCATCATTTCCACCTTTGATAATAATAACTCCTTCACTAGATTCGTGTCTCCAAAGCAAACCTCTACTCTTGTCTATCTGAAGCATAAACATAGGACCAAAAAAACTCTCTGTGCTATGAAATTGCAATATTGATTTATTCATAGCGCTATCATTATTTATTTCATAATTATCAGTGATTAAAAAAGAATAAGATAACCATATTTCTCCTTGAAAACCATAATTGGTGCCTACCTCTACTCTTTTTTGTTTTTCACCATTTGGTCGTGAGCAATCTTTTAATTTGTTATAACACTCATCTCCTGGTGCTTGGATAAAAAAAGCAGTATCTCCGTATCTTGTTTTCTCTTTCTGAAGTTGAAAAAGTACTAAGTTATTTTTTCTTTGATATTTTTTTATTTCTTCTTTTGAACCAGCATTCCAACCTGGGTCAATTTTAAAACCTTTAATTGTTGTATCGCCAAAACTCACACCAAGAGTCTTTAACCCGTGAACATCTTTTGATACATAAGACGTGCATGAAAATAAACAAAAAAATAAAAAAAATGGAATAAATGTTTTTAAGTGGCGGGAGCGACGGGACTCGAACCCGCGACCTCCTGCGTGACAGGCAGGCGTTCTAACCAAACTGAACTACACCCCCGACAATTGTCGAATGGTGGGCGATGACGGACTCGAACCGCCGACCCTCTCGGTGTAAACGAGATGCTCTACCAACTGAGCTAATCGCCCTATCTAATTTGCAAAAAATTAGACTGTGGACTTTATTAGTTCTTTTAGCTGTTTTCCAGCAAGAAATTTTGGCTTTTTTGATGCAGGAATTTGGATTGACTCACCCGTTCTTGGGTTTCTTCCAGTTTTAGCTTTTGTGTTAGCTACCTTAAAAGTACCAAAACCGGCAATCTTTACATCCCCTCCTGCTTTCAAAGTAGATGTGATAATATCAAATAAACTTTCTACAGCCTTAGTTGCATCTGATTTTCCAACACCATTTTTCGTACTATATTCAGCAATGAGTTCATTTTTGTTCATACCGAACCTCCTTAGTGATTCTATTAGTTAATTGTAGTAAGAAAAAGGTAAGAAAATCAACAACAATATACTAGTTGACGAATGTTTTTTCTTGATTCTGCTGGTTTTTTGGCTTCATAGACTCAGTAACTAAGTGTCTCCAGTCTAATTTTTTGTTGATTTTAGTTATTTTTCCATCAAGAGCTAAGTCCAAAACCTCTTTTGCGAACTCTACTTTTTTAATTATCAACTTGTTTTGAATGTCTTTTTGTATTTCAACTAAGTCCTTTTCATTTTCTTTTGGAATTATGACAGTTTTTATACCGTACCGAATTGCAGCTAATAATTTTTCTTTTAATCCACCAATTGGAAGAACTCTTCCTTTTAGAGTGATTTCTCCAGTCATAGCAATATCTCTTTTAATTTTTATATCAGTAAGAGATGAAATTAATGAGGTGAATATTGTAATACCAGCACTTGGGCCATCTTTAGGTATAGCTCCTTCAGGTACATGTAAATGAATATCTATTTTATCGAAAACCTTTGGATTTACTCCAAACTCAACGGAATTAGATTTAATGTAACCTAAAGCAGCAGTAATAGACTCTTTCATAACGTCGCCAAGCTTACCTGTAGCGTTAATAATTCCCTTACCTGATGATAAATTGACTTCAATATTTAATATATCTCCACCAACCTGAGTCCATGCAAGTCCATTCGTGATGCCCACTAAATTTTTCTTTTCTATGACACTATCTTTAAATTTTTCTGGGCCTAAAAAATTTTTTATAGCTTTATCATCAAAGATAAATGGCTTTTTTGATCTTGATTTGTTTTTTTCTAATTGAAATACAAGTTTTCTAAATAACTTATCAAAAACTTTTTCAAGCCCTCTGACACCAGACTCCCTGGTATAGTGTCTTACTATTTTAGTAATTGAACTCTTATCAAGTTTAAACTCATTATTCTTTAAAATATTCTTGTTCATTTTTCTTGGAACTAAATATTTTTTTGCTATTTCAACTTTTTCTTTTTCTGTATATCCAGATACTTCAATTACCTCTAGTCTGTCAAGTAGTGGGCCGGGTATGTTGTAAGTATTACCTGTGCAAATGAACATTACATTTGATAAATCGTAATCAACCTCAAGGTAATGATCATTAAACTGATTGTTTTGCTCAGGATCTAGCACTTCTAATAATGCAGAAGATGGATCCCCTCTCCAGTCACTACCTACTTTGTCAATTTCATCTAATAAAATAATAGGATTAGATGTTTTTGTTTTCTTCATAGCCTGAATAAATCGACCAGGCATTGAGCCAATATATGTCCTTCTGTGTCCTCTAATTTCAGCCTCATCTCTAATTCCACCAAGAGAAATCTTTGCAAATTCTCTACCAGTAGCTCTCGCGATCGATTTACCTAACGAAGTTTTACCTACACCAGGAGGTCCCACAAAACAAAGTATTGTTCCAGAGGCTTTCTTTGATCTTTTTTTGACTGCTAAAAATTCAAGTATTCTCTCTTTTACTTTTTCAAGACCATAGTGATCATCATTTAATATTTTTTCAGCACCTTTTATGTCTATGACTTCTTTTGAGAATTTTTCCCATGGTATATCTAAAATCCATTCAAGGTAATTACGAATAACAGATGCTTCTGCTGACATTGGACTCATAGATTTTAATTTTTTAAATTCATTTAAAGCTTTTTCTTTTGCTTCTTTAGATAATTTTACTTCATTAATTTTTTTCTCTATTTCAGAATATTCGTTAGAACCGTCTTCACCATCACCAAGTTCTTTCTGAATGGCTTTCATTTGTTCATTTAAGTAGTACTCTCTTTGAGTTTTTTCCATTTGCCTTTTTACTCTATTTTTTATTTTTTTCTCTAGAGCAGAAAAGTTAAGTTCTTTTGAAAAGAAATTTAGTAGATTTTGAATTTTTTTATTGATGTCAGTAATTTCTAAATTTTTTTGTTTATCTTCAATTCCAACGTTTAAGTTGTAATAAATGTTATCAATGAACTGATATGGATCTTCAATATTTAAAAGTCCCTCTAGGATATCATTATTATTTCCTATATTTTGGATATAATTTTGAAATTCATTTTTTAACACTCTCAAAGAGGCTTTTAATTCAACTGAATTTTTTTTGTTAATTACTACTGGTTCAATTTTAGCTGTAAGGAAGTTATTACCTGCCTTAACAGCAGACTTTATCTTCACGATTTCTAAACCTTCAGTAAGAACTTTATATGTGTTATCTGGCAACTTTAGAAACTGGATAATTTTTGATTTTACTCCGTAGGAATATACATCGTTCACTTGGGGATCATCAGTCGTTGGTTCTTTTTGCGTAAATAAATAGATAATCTTATTATTGTTATTCATGGCAAAATTAATTGCATCGATAGATTTAGCTCGTCCAACAAACAGAGGTGAGGTTATAGAGGGATAAACAACTAAGTCTCTTAAAGGTAAAATGGGTCCAATGATTTGATTTTCCATACTATTAAGATAGTGAGGAATTTTTAATTTTCACCCACTTTTTTTTTAATTTTTGTTTTTTCTTTATATACGATTATTGGTCTATTTGAGATTACTGACTCTTTACTCAAGACAACTTTATCCACAGAATCTTTATCAGGAATATCATACATGCAATCTAGAAGCAGCTTTTCCATTATTGATCTTAGGCCTCGTGCTCCAATTTTTTTTTCAACTGCTAACTGAGCTATTTGCTCTCTACCATCCTCAGTTATCTCAAATTCAACCCCTTCAAAAGAAAAAAGAGCTTTGTATTGTTTTGATATTGCATTTTTTGGCCTAGTGATTATCTCTTTTAAATCCTCTAAGGATAATTCATTCAGACTGGCACTTACAGGGAGCCTTCCTACTAATTCAGGGATTAATCCAAATTTAATCAAGTCATCATTCTCAAGTTGCGATGTCATTGGTTGATCCTGATTAATTGATTTATTAAAACCTATCGACTTTTTATTTACTCGATTTTTTATGATTTTATCAATGCCTTCAAATGCACCCCCACAAACAAACAATATATTTTTTGTATCAACTTGAAGGAACTCTTGTTGGGGATGTTTTCTTCCACCTTGGGGTGGCACACTGGCAGTTGTTCCCTCAATTATTTTTAGTAAAGCTTGTTGAACTCCTTCACCAGATACATCTCTGGTTATAGATGGATTTTCACTTTTTCTGCCCACTTTATCAATTTCATCAATATACACGATACCCTTTTGAGCCAAAGCTACATCATAATCACATTGCTGAAGTAATCTTAAAATAATATTTTCAACATCTTCACCAACATATCCAGCCTCCGTCAACGTGGTAGCATCAGCAATTGTAAAAGGTACATTTAAAAATTTTGCTAGGGTTTGAGCTAAAAGTGTTTTACCACAACCTGTTGGTCCAATAAGTAATATGTTTGATTTAGAAATTTCTATATCTTTTGAGGGGTTTTGAACTCTCTTATAATGATTGTAAACAGATACAGATAATATTTTTTTTGCATGATCTTGACCAATTATATGATCATCAAGATAATTATAGATCTCACTTGGTTTTGGTATCTCAAATTTTTTCTTTGTGTCAATTTTATCATCCTCAACAAGTATGTCCTTACATAAAACTACACACTCATTACAAATATAGACATTAGGTCCTGCAATTAATTTTTTAACCTCTTCTTGGCTTTTACCACAGAAGGAACATGATATTTTTTTATCAGAGCTACTAGCAGAGATTATTTTATCATCAGACATTTTTATTTTTCAATTCTAGTAGTAATTACTTTATCTATCAAACCAAATTTTTGCGCCTCTTCAGGGTCAAAGAATCTATCTCTTTCCATTGCCTTTTCAATTTCACCAATGCTTATTTTGGTATGCTTTTGATATATTTCATTGAGCCTTTTTTTTGTCTTTAATATCTCTTCAGCATGAATTTTAATATCACTTGCTTGTCCTGAAAAACCACCAGAAGGTTGATGAATCATTATTTTAGAGTGTGGTAAAGCATATCTGTTGCCCTCTTTTCCTGCAGCGAGTATTAATGAACCTGCAGAGGCAGCTTGACCTATACAAACTGTATGAACGGGGCATTTGATATATTGCATGGTGTCATACATTGCTAAACCCGCTGTAACTAGACCACCAGGTGAATTAATATAAAGATTAATAGGTTCTTCCGGATTTTCGGATTCCAAAAATAAAAGTTGAGCACATATTAGCGAAGCAGTTTCATCATTGATAGCACCTGTTAGAAAAATAATCCTTTCTCTGAGCAGTCTAGAGAAAATATCAAAAGATCTCTCCCCTTTGCCTGATTGTTCAATGACTATGGGTACTAGATTCATTATTTTGAGATCCTTTTTTCATTAACTCCTCTAAGCTTAGCTTAGTTTCTTTAATTTTAAAAGTTTTCATGGACTCCTCAGCTATTTTATTTCTGAGAAGAGTACCATAAGCAGTTTCTGCCGTTCTTTGATCAATTTTTTCACCATAATATTTTTGAATATACTCTTGAAGTTCTCTCTGCTCAACTTTGACATCTAAAAATTTTACTAATTCAGAAAATAAAACATCTTTTTGAATATTATCACTAGTAAGTTTTTTTAAACTATCGATTCTTTCCTTGTGCTCGTCTTTCATTTTGGATAAATCAATTTGATATTTTCTTTTAAGCTCAAGATTTACAACCTCCTCATTAATGTCTATCTTTTTCTTTTGTGACAGTACTTTAAGAAGATCTTCAATAAAAAACTCTTTTTGAAGATAATTCATATCCTCATTGAGTTTATTGTCTATTTTATCATTTAATTCTTTAGTTGATTTTAATTTTAAAATTTTAATCAACTCGTCATCATTCTTAGGATAAATCTTTTTATTTATATCTTTGATTTGAGCATTTATATTAATTCCTTTTGTAGAAAAATTAATATCAGATTTATTTTTTATTTTTAATAGAGCTTTTTTTAAGTCTAAAAATACTTCTTCTTTTGTTTGGGTATTTAAGTCTACTCTTACCTCTTTTTGAGAAAATAATTTTTTTTGTTCATCTTCATAATTTAATATTTCAAAATCTATAACAGAATTTTCATCTGATATATCTATGCTCTCTAATGAATAGTATTCTTTTCTTACTTTTTCTCTAAAATCATCAATATCTTTTTTTGTTACCTCTGAAGTAACTTTCTCTATTTCGCTTGTTTTTAACTCATCCATTTTAATTTCGGGTTTTAAATAAAAAGCCAATGTAAAATTATAATTATCTTTAAAATTAACATCTGGTTGTATCAGAGATTGTATTTTTTCATCCTCACCGATTTTATTTATGTTTTTTGATACCTCTTCATTTAATACCTCGTTTTCAATTTGAAGACCAATTTTTGACTTTATAATACTTACCGGAACTTTACCCTTTCTAAAACCTGCAATTTCAAAAGTGGGTTGTTTTTCTGATATTTTTTCGTCAATAATTTTGGCTATCGCGCTTTGATCTAAAGATACCTCGAAAGACGCTTTGTAACTTTTTTTTTCTATGTTTTTATATTCCATTTTACTTGTATTCTGGTGCGCCAGGAGGGACTCGAACCCCCACGGTTGCCCACTGGTTCCTAAGACCAGCGCGTCTACCATTCCGCCACTGGCGCACAAATTGGGGCGAGTAAGGGGACTTGAACCCCCGACCTCCGGTACCACAAACCGGCGCTCTAACCAACTGAGCTACACCCGCCAAAAATTGAATTAATTTATAGTATAGATATTATGCAAATTAAACATTATATTTGGATCGCTAAATATGAAAAAAATTGAGGCAATAATTAAACCTTTTAAATTAGAGGATGTTAAAGATGCCCTTGGCGAAATTGGTCTAAGTGGATTAACCGTATCTGAAGTAAAAGGGTTTGGTAGACAAAAAGGTCATACTGAGCTTTATAGAGGAGCTGAGTATGTAGTTGACTTTCTACCAAAGGTTAAAATTGAATTAGTAGTTGATGACAAGAAATACAAAGAGGCAATCGATGTTATTATCAAGCATTCTAACACTGGCAAAATCGGTGACGGTAAAATTTTTGTATACGAAGTTTCAGAGGCTATTAGAATTCGCACAGGCGAAAAAGGTAAAGACGCAATTTAGTTTTTACATAAACCAAGTTAACAACTCAGGAGGTTATTAGATGGACAAAAATTCATTACAAAAAATGATCGATGAAAATGGTATTAAGTACATTGATTTTAGATTTACTGATCCTTTAGGAACATGGCAGCATTTTTCAAACCATATCAACACATTTGAAATGGACGTATTTGAAGAGGGTATTGGTTTCGACGGCTCTTCAATTAGATGTTTTCAGTCAATTGAAGCTAGTGACATGATATTAATTCCAGATATTGAGACTGCGTTTGTAGATCCTTTTTTTACGGACCCTACTCTAGTTCTAATATGTGATATTCAAGATCCAATTACTGGACAAAAGTACGATAAAGATCCGAGATACGTTGCAAAAAAAGCTGAAGAATACGTTAAAACCTCAGGAGTTGGTGATAGCATTTTCTTTGGACCAGAAGCTGAATTTTTTCTTTTCAACAACGTTCAAATTAACACGCATCCTCATCACTCTTCTTTTTCTGTTGACTCAGGTGAAGCTGTTTGGAATACAGGCACAGATGAAGGTCCAAATCTAGGTTATAAAGTTAGAAATAAAGGTGGCTATTTCCCATGCCCACCTCATGACACTATGCAAGATGTTAGATCAGAAATGGTAAATCACATGGTTGCAATTGGTATGAGTGTTGAAGCGCAACACCACGAAGTTGCTACTGCTGGTCAATGTGAAATTGATTTAAAATTCGACACACTGGTTAAGATGGCCGATGATCTTCAAAAATATAAATACGTTGTAAGAAACACAGCAAAAAGTAATGGTTTAAGTGCTACTTTTATGCCAAAACCTCTTTCAAACGACAATGGTTCTGGAATGCATTGTCATCAAAGTATTTGGTCAAACGGTAAACCAGTATTTTATGGTGAAGGTGGATACGCTAATCTTAGTGATGAAGCAAAATTTTATATAGGTGGTTTGCTTAAGCACGCACCATCTTTATTAGCTTTTACAAATCCAACTATTAACTCTTACAAGAGATTAGTTCCAGGATATGAGGCTCCAGTTAAGCTTGCATACTCTAATAGAAATAGAAGTGCTATATGTAGAATACCTGCATACTCACCATCTCCTAAAGCAAAAAGAGTTGAGTTTAGATGTCCAGATGCAACTGCCAACGGTTATTTAGCATTTTCAGCTATGCTTATGGCAGGTTTAGATGGAATCAAGAATAGAATTGATCCTGGTGAACCAATGGATAAAAATCTTTATGATTTACCTCCTGAAGAGCAATCTAAAGTAAAGGAAGTACCTGGTACTCTTGAGGAAGCGATTAATAATCTTGAGTCAAATCATGATTATCTTTTAGAGGGTAATGTGTTTACCAAAGATTTAATCGAGTCATATATCGAATACAAAAGAGAAGAAGAAATCGAACCAAATAAACTGCTAGTTACACCTGCAGAGTTCGACATGTATTACGATTACTAAACTAAATTAAAAGCAACCTGTCTAAATATTTTTTATTATCTACTTTGGACGGGTTGCTAGTTAGATTTTCAAACATAAGCAACTCTCTTAAATAATCAATATCGTCACTATATGAAAACTCTTTATTATTTATTTGGTTGATGTCTTCTTTAATTTTATAGAGTTGAAAAAGGTCCTTATTATTTTTTAAAGGATTTTTTATATCTACTATTTTTAAAAAGTATTCATTATCAATTTTAGAAAAGTTTGAAATAATTTGATTTTTCATTTTTGTAAAATACTTAACTAATTTTAGATTATTTGTTAAAAGATATACCTTCATAAAAGACAATTTATGAAATGGTTCACTAGTCTTTGAGTAAAATGAAAAGAAATTTTCAATATTAATAACTTGATCAGAGTCTCTATCAAAAGGTTTATTTCTATCGTCAATTATAAGGATATTTGGATCAATATATTGTTTCATTATCGAGTAAAATCTCCTTACAATTTTAATATTATCTATGTGATTATTATTGTTTGATTGATATATAAAAAAAATGTCTAAATCGGAAAAATTCGTAGCCATTTTGATACCGTAACTTCCAAATAAAATCGGTGTTAAGTCAGAGAAAATATTGCTTCTATTGGCAATATATTCATTTTTAACTAGTTCAAAAATATAAAAAATAAACTTTCTTACAGCGGTATTTCGTTTTTTGAGGAAGTCAGTATTTGTTATTTTTTTTGAAAGTAACAAATAATCTAAAAGGAATAAAATTTCATAAATATCCTGGATTGATTTTTTTAAATCTAAATCAAAATTATCAGAAAATTCCCTCAGCTTAAAAGTAGGTATGCCATAATTAAAAAAATAGACTAGTGACTCTATTAAAAAATGATTTTTGTAAATAAGATTTGTTAATTTTGAAGAATTATCAAATATGAAAGCTAACTCTAAAAAAATTTTATTATTGTATTTGTATAAAGCAGTTAAATGGACACCAGACTTATAATAATTAATTAAATAGTCAAATTTTATAATCAGATCATCTCGTTTATTATGTGTTGATAAAATATTTATGAGACTTGAAATAGACTCTAAATAATCATTTTTTACTGTTTCTGAACTATTGATGTTCTCAGCTCGTTTTAGAAGATTATCAATAATTTTTTGGCTAGACTCATTAAATTTTTCACGTCGTAAACTTTCTCTATTTATTTTAGGGAAAAATAAACGCTGATATATTGTTTGAATTTCAGATTTATGCTTCTCTAATTTGTTTGAAAAGTTATCTAATACTGAATTTAAATAGGTTTCATTAGAGTCAATTATATTCTGAAAAGTATTTTTTTTTATGTGTAAATAATTCTCAATTTTACGGAAGTAATAATATGCCTCTGTTATATTTTTTAAGTCATTTTTTGGAATTATATTTTCATGTTTTTTTAAATTAATAAGTAATTTATGAATATTACTCTCTTTAAGAGAATTTATTTTTCCAGACCAAAGAAGTTGGTTAAAATGTATTATATTTTCACAAGATCGAATAAAGCCATAAGAATTTTTTATATCTAGCTTTTGTTCAGTATTACTGGAGGCAAAAAGCTTTTTAATTTCATCTATAGCGTAATAGTCAAATGTTCTTCTAAATAAAAAACTTTTAATTGCTTTCTTAAATGAGAAATATTTTTGAATATCGCCACACAAAAAACTTGATCTATGAAATGCTAATCTCTCCCAATTTCTGCCGACTGAAGTATAATAATTAATTGCTTGATCCATATCAGATATAATTAATGAATCACCAAAATCTGGTCGTAATCTTAAATCTATTTTATGAAAAAAAGACTCAGAAATATTCGATATTTCACTAATGGTTTTCTTTATAGATTTATTAAAATCTTGGAGGGAAATAGGACTATTTTTGGAGTCATAGAATATGATTATATCGATATCAGAGGCAAAATTTAAATCTCTTACGCCAATTTTACCCATACCTAAAATAAAATAATATTTTTTTAAACTATTATTAAATGATCTGTATAGATTAATATTAATAATTTTACTTAAAATATTTTTGCATAAAACAGACCACAATCTTGATCCATCAGACTGAGAAATTAAATTTTGATGAATTGATATAAAAATTAAATAAATAAGCTCATTTTTAAGTGTATTTATATTGAGAAAGTTAGTTGTAGAGGAATTAGAATATTTTTTTATATTACTTTTGTAGTGGTTAAGTATTAATTGAGCATCAACCTTTGAAACATCATAAGAATTATTAAGATATTCATATTTTGATAAGAAAGTGGAGGATTTATATAATCTCTCTAACTCCAAATGGCATTCCTCTCAAAATAATTTAGTAAGCCACTATAGTTATTAATAACTGAGATTTCTTTTTTTACTTTTTTGGAATTTGATATGTTACTAAGTGCAGTGAATATACTTTTTTTTAATAAATTAATATTTAAATATTTGTAATGCTCTAATTCATTTATTGTATTAATTATTGAAGCTGTCTTCTTTTTGACATTCTCAAGATCTAATTTTTCTAAAAAAAAGGAGTCTTTCGCAAATTGCCTACCAATCATAAATTGAGTAATATTTTTGGACTGAAAAAATTTAAAGGTTTCTAAATCATTAACCTCACCATTAGGAATAAGTTCCATTTCAGGAAATTGATCACAACACTCTAAAAATAAATTGTAATTGATTTTTGGAATTGTTCTATTTTTTTTGGTATCTAAGTTCAAAACACCATTTCTACAATGTATAAATACTTTTTTAATTCCTATTTCATTAAATAATTTAAGATAATCAAAAATATAACTCTTATCCTCATTCATACCTAAACCAAGTCTACATTTTACCGATACATCTTTATTATATTTGATCAATTCATATAAACATTTTTTTACTAAGTCATACTTTTGGGTTAAAGCTAAACCAAGCATATTTTCTTGGACTCTAGAACTTGGGCAACCTAAATTAAAATTTACATGTTTAATAATATCTACTTTATTTAAAATATTTATTGCTCTTTTAATTTCTTCAGGATCTGAGCCTGCAATTTGAATGGCACTTTTATTATTTTTTAAAAAATGCTTGGTTATTGTTTTAGTCTCATTGTGGATGATTGCTTTATCCACTATCATTTCAGAAAAGGTAGTTACACTATTTCCATAAATGTTTTCCACTAAACTTCTAAAATAGCAGTCTGTGTAACCCATCATTGGTGCTAAATAATAATTCATCGAAAAAATTCTTTTAATAATTGAAAAATACTTTAATAAAAGTAAAAATCATTAAAAATCAAGACATTGGAAAATTTCAACATAAATCAACTAGTTTTTAATTCTGATGGGCTAATACCTACAATTGCTCAAGAGAAGTCAACTAATGAAATTCTTATGATGGCCTATTCAAATAAAAATTCTATTGAAATGACAGTAAAAACAAAAAAAGCTCACTTTTGGAGTAGAAGTAAAAAAAAATTATGGTTAAAAGGCGAAACTTCTGGCAATAAACTTAATATTATTAATATTTATACTGATTGTGACAGTGACGCTTTAATTTATGAAGTTGAGCTTGAAGGAATTGGCGCTTGTCATACGGGTAAAAAAAGTTGTTTTTATAAAAAATTAGAATTATGAGCGATATAATAGCATTTAAAGACTCGAATAATAATTACTGGGATACTAAAGTTGAAAATAGCACTCCCGTTAAACCTAAATCTGATGATGCATTAAATATAATGCGCCACGATATGGCTCATATCTTGGCTGAAGCTGTAATTACTCTTTTTCCAAATGCTAAACCAACTATTGGCCCTTTTATAAAGAACGGTTTTTATTATGACTTTGATATGGAAAGCACTCTATCAGATGACGACTTAGCTAATATAGAAAAAAAAATGAAAGAAATTCTTTTAGAGGGAAGAGACTTTTTAAAGAGGGCTGTAACTAAAAAGGAAGCATCAGAAATATTTAAGGATAATAAATATAAATTGGAACTTATTAATAATTTAGATAATTCCGATGAAATAACACTTTACGAGCAAAAAAATTTTACTGACCTTTGTAAAGGTCCTCATCATAAAAGTACAAAAGATTATAATGCCAGCTTTAAAATAACAAATGTATCAGGGGCTTATTGGAGAGGTATTAGCACTAACAAAATGCTTCAAAGAATTTATGCAACTGCTTGGTATTCTGAAAAAGAACTTCGAGTTTATTTAAAAAATTTAGAAGAGGCTAAAGAAAGAAATCATAGAAGATTAGGCACTGATATGGGTTTGTTTCTTCTAACTGATTTATCAGCAGGGAATGTATTTTGGAAAGATAAAGGCTTAACATTGTATCAAAATATTGAAAAATATATTCGCTCTGAGCAACAAAAACTTAATTATTTTGAAGTAAAAACACCTGAGCTAGTATCAAATGAGCTTTGGATAAAGTCTGGTCATTGGGACAATTTTAAAGAAAATATGTTTACATCAGAAACTGACAACAAGACATTTGCACTAAAACCTATGAATTGTCCATGTCATATTGTTTTATTTAACTCTCAACTAATAACTTACAAAGATTTACCACTTAGATACTCGGAGTTTGGTAAGTGTCATAGATACGAACCCTCTGGAGCTCTAAATGGATTATTTAGGGTCAGAGGTTTTACTCAAGATGATGCCCACATATTTTGTTCTGCTGAACAAATATATGATGTTTGTAATGAGACAACCCTATTAATTGAGAGAGTGTATAAAAAGTTCGGATTTGAAAAAATAAAATATAATATTTCTACTCGCCCAGAAAAAAGTATTGGTACGCAAGAAAACTGGGACAATGCAGAAAATCAGTTAAAAAAAGTTTTAAAAGACAACAATAAAGAATTTAATATTTTAGAGGGTGAAGGGGCATTCTATGGCCCAAAAATAGAATTTACATTAGAGGACTCACTTGGTCGAGAATGGCAATGTGGAACGATACAAATTGACTTCAATCTCCCTGATAGATTGGGTGCAAAATACAAAGACAAAGATGACAAAAATCAAGTTCCAATAATGATACACCGAGCAGTTGTCGGATCTCTAGAAAGGTTCATAGCAATTATTCTTGAAAACACTAATGGCTGGCTTCCTTTATTTGTTACGCCCATACAACTTGCAATTCTCCCTGTGTCCGAAAAATTTGTAGATCATAGTAACCGAATTAAAGGGGAACTTCAAAAACTGGGTGTAAGAGTAATTGTTGATGGATCTGATAACAAATTGGGTTATAAAATAAGAAATTCTGTTTCTAAAAAGATACCCTATTCTCTAGTAATGGGTGAGAAAGAGATTGAGTCAGACTCATTTACTCTAAGAAGCAATGAGGGTAAGAATGCTTCTTTTGATGATATTAAAACTCTCTCAGATTTCTTTATCAGTAATTAACTATTAAAAAGTTAATTTATAAAATAAGTTAATTTCTTAAAATGAGCGACCACATCAAGGCAGTAATTATAGTAGTTTTAAGTGGATTAATATGGAGTTTTGGACCACTAGTGGTCAAAAATATGATAGACCCTCAAATCTATCAACTCCCCTACCTTGTTATTAGAGGGCTTACAGTTGCAATTATCATCTCCACATATCTTATTCTTATTGAGCAAAAAGGCTTTTTTATGAATGTAATCAAAATAGATAAAGTTTCTGTGATTGGTGGTCTTAGTTTAACAACAGCCATGGTTGGTTTTATTTATTCAATAAGCAATACAACTGCCGCAGTTACTCTATTTATGTTGGCGTTAATGCCTTTTTTAGCATCATTAATTGCCCTAGTGTTTATTAATGAGAAAATCTCAAAACAAAATTTTATAACTATGATTATTGCGTTTATTGGTACTTTAATAATGATATATGCAAGTGCCTTTAGTGGATCGTTGTATGGATTAATTATGGGCTTTATGTCAAGTCTTGGCTTTTCAGCATTCACCGTTGCTTTGAGAAGCAAAAGTAACTTTAAAAAATTTTATATTTTAATTTACGCAGGAATTTTTTGTGCAGCTATTTCCGCATTTTTAATGATTTTTAATGATCAAGAAATCTATTTACCTTTAAGAAATGTTTTGTTGAGCATGACTCACGGTTTAATTGTTGCAACTGGGCTTATTCTGTTTAGCATCGGTTCAAAACAATTACTTTCGGGAGAACTAACAATGCTATCTTTATTAGAAGTAGTTGGAGGAATTTTTTGGACGTGGCTACCTATTCTGGGTATCAATGAAAAACCAGATATAAATACAATTATAGGAGGAATAATTATTTGCTTAGCTATAGCGATGAATTCATATCGTTTTGATAAAAATAGGCTTCAAAATTTAATTAGATAGTAAGACCAACAACACCAATGAAAGTTAAAGAGATGCCTAAAGTTTGAATTTTAGATATTTTTTCTTTTAAAACTAGTCTAGCCAATAAAACCGTTACAAGACCAAAACCTGAAGAAATGACTACTGCAATACTCACTTTGTCAAAAGCATATGCTGAGACCAAACAAAAATAGCCTGTAGTTTCTAATATTCCTTGAAAAAATAAAATAGGAACTGCTTTCTTTGTTAGAGTTATTTTAGACTTCATAAAAAATAATAAAGAAGCAATACCCAATAAGCTAAAAAATCTTACATAAATAACAGCCTCAATTGGATCTAAAGAATTAGAGGCCTCTTGAGAAAAAATAAGACCCAAAGCAAGCATGCCACTGGCCATAAATGACACAATCAGAGACTCTTTTATCTGTTTTTTTGACAAACCTAGGCTTTCTTTAAAACTATCAGCGCTTATAGATACAAATATTGCGCCGGATATTACAACAAGGGTGGCAATCCATTGAGTAAGTGTGGGTTCACTTCCTAAAAAAAACCTTATAACAAAAACAAAAAAGGGATTGGTTGCTGTTATCGAGGCTACAATTGATACTGGTCCCATTTGGAGACCTCTGTACAAACAAAGAAGTCCAAACATTATTAGAATTCCTGATAGGAAACTATTACTTAGACCAATCGCATTTGGAGAAAGACCACTTCCAAAAAAATAAAATAAAATTAAATAAAATATTGAGCCAACAACCAGCATCCAAAAAAGTGAATTTTTAAATCCAACTTCCTTAGATGAAAATCTTGCTAAAAAATCTCCAACACCGAAACTAAAAGCTGAGAGAATACCCAATAAGATTGCCATCAATATAACTAAAATCTAAACGTGAAAACTCTCACCACAACCGCATTCACTAGTCTGATTAGGATTTTTAAAAATAAACCTTTCTCCAAATTCTTCTTTAATAAAGTCCATTTCTGTACCTATTACATACATAACTGCTTTGTCCTCAATATAAAGAGGAAACTTGTAATCATTGACTAGCTCACAACCTTGTATGTTATCATTACTCACATACTCCATTGTATAACTCAATCCCGCACAACCTTTAGTGCTTAAGCCAATCTTTAAACCAATAGCATTACTATTATTAACTAATAATTTAGAAATTTGTTCTTCAGCAGTTTTGGATAATGAAAATAATGGACTGGTCATACTAAAAACCTAAAGCTAACTTTGCATTTTCACTCATCATATCTTTATTCCATGGTGGTTGAAAGGTTAGTTTTATACTGACTTGTCCTACATCATTTAGTTCATGAACTTTTTTAGCGACCTCTAATGGAAAACTATCAGCAACTGGACAGTTAACTGTTGTCAGTGTCATGATAATTTTAATATTGTTAAAATTATCTATTGATATGTCGTAAATTAAACCAAGATCATAAATATTCATATCCATTTCAGGATCTTTTATATCTGTGAGAACTTTGATTATATGATCATTTGTTAATGTCACTGACTGTGATGACGATTTTTCTCCGTAAGTAATCTCACCTTCAGAACTTACTTTTGGCATAAAGTCAGAGAGTGTTTTATTATCCATAGCTTATTGAAGAAGTTTTAGAGTTTTTTTCAAAGAGTCTATAAAATGATCAATATCATTAAGATCGTTATAAATACCAAAAGAGACTCTGCAAGAACCAGGGATACCTAACTTTTTCATAAATGGTTGGCAACAATGGTGACCTCCTCTAATCATAATTCCATACTGGTCAAGAAAAGTGGCAATATCATTAAAATTTTGGTTTTTAATATTAAAAGAAACAATGGCTGTAGCATTTCCATCTTCATTAGAGCCATATATATCTACTTCTTTGAATTCACGTAAAGCTTCAATTAATGTAGATCTGAGTTTTTTTTCATTCAGAAAATAGTCTTGGTAATTATTATTATTCAAATATTCCATAGCTGTTTTGAAGCCAATTGCTGCCTCAATTGAAGGCGTGCCCGGTTCAAATTTATTGGGCAACATAGCATAGGAAAAATCATTTGATGAAACTTCATTGATCATACCTCCTCCAAGTGTTGGAGGGTTTAATTTATTTAAAATATCTTCTTTACCATACATAATTCCAATACCAGATGGACCATAGAGTTTATGAGATGAAAAAGAGTAAAAATCACAATCCAAATCTTTTACGTCAATTTTTAAGTGTGCTATTGATTGACAACCATCAACGGCAACATAAGTATCTTTATTAATTGATTTTTTAATCTTTTTAATATCAAGTATTTGGCCAGTTACATTTGACATGTGTGTTAAAGAGAGAACTTTTGTGAAGTCATCACAATTATTAATGATATCGTCTTCAGATAAAATACCGTCTTTCGAAATAGGAATTATTTTTAATTCTAAACCTAATTTTTTACATAAGTTCATCCAAGGCAAATAATTTGAGTGATGTTCTAATTCAGTTACAACAATCTTATCGCCCTCTTTAAGATGTTCAGCTAATGAATTAGCAATAATATTTATAGAGTCAGTAGCCCCTCTTGTAAAAATTATCTCATTTGTAGAATTAGAATTAATAAAATTTTTTGCTACATCTCTAGATTTTTCATATAAATCTGTAGCATCTATACTAAGTGAATTCATTCCTCTATGAACATTTTCATAAGAATTTTCTAAAAATTCAGAAATAGAGTTAATTACTTGTTTGGGTTTCTGAGTGCTTGCTGCAGAGTCAAGATAAGTAATAGCTTTGTCTCTGATCTTTTTATCTAAAATTGGAAAATCTAATTTAATATTATTCATGATAATAAACTTTCAATTAACTCATTTGAATAATTCTTTAACATATCGTCTTTAATTGACTCAATAATCTCAACAACAAATGCTTTTTTTAATATTTTTTTAGCTATTTCGCTATCAATTCCTCTGGACTTAAAATAATAAATTTGCTCGTCATCTAATTTGGAAACAGTAGACCCGTGACTACATTTTACATCATCTGCATAAATTTCAAGTTCTGGTTTATTGTTGGCTTTCGATATGTCATCTAAAAGCAATGATCTACTCATTTGATATCCATCAGTTTTCTGTGCAATAGAGTCAACATATATCTTTCCTTGAAAGTTTGTAATAGCGCCCTTTTCAACAATAGATTTAAAAACTTCTCTACTTGATGAAGATGGCTTTAAATGTTGTATAAAAGAATAATTGTCATTTACACCATAATTGTTGATATTAAGACCATGTAAATCAAAGTTACACTCTTGATTTAATGAAGCATAAAACTCGTTTCTTGTATGGATATTATCTGATTGAAAAGAAACAAAATTTAAATATGAGTTGTCTTGTAAATTAGTCTCAAAGTATAAAAAAGATTTATTATTTGAAACATTAAAGTGAACTACATTTAACTTAGAATTATTAGATAAATCTAAGAAAATTGATTTCGGGTACTCATCGTTTGATTTGCTATTTAAAATAATAAGATTGATTTCATTTGTAGAGGATTTAGATATATGTATGTTCTCATTTATTTGAGAAATATCTAAAAATAAATTTCTATCATCAAATGTATCTAAATTTACTGATTTAGTTTCTCTTTTTACTAAAGAGGAGACTCTAAAAAAACTATCCTCATTATTGTAATTCCAGAGATTTAAATTAGCTGTTAAGTCGAATGGATTTGAAATAGAAGATGTAATATTTTTAGTATTATCTAATAGTTTAGAAAAATCTATATCTCTAAGTAAGATTTCTGATTTGACATCTTTATGGAGTTGGGCGTATTTATAATTTTCAATTTTAAAATTTTTATATGGGTTTTGATTATCTAAGATGTCTTTAGCATATTGAGATACACTTTTAGATTGTATCTTGTCTAAATTTAATACAAGTTCCATTAAGCGGTTTGAGATATCTCTTCGTAACCTTTTTCTTCTAGCTCTAAAGCTAAAGAGTAATCACCAGATTTTACGATTTTACCATCAGCAATAATATGAACAAAATCAGGCTTTATATAATTTAAAAGTCTTTGATAATGCGTAATAACTAAGAAAGAATTCTCACTATTTCTCAATTTATTTACTCCCTCAGAGACAATTCTCAAGGCATCAATGTCTAAACCGGAGTCTGTTTCATCTAAAATAGCCATTTTGGGACTTAACATAGACATCTGTAAAATTTCTTGTTTCTTTTTTTCACCTCCTGAGTAGTTAACATTTAGATCTCTTTTAAGCATTTCAGTGCTTATATTCAATTCCTCTGCTTTTGATTTCATTAATTTAGCAAATTCCAATGCGTCCATTTCACTTTGACCTAAATATTTTCTTTTAGAATTGATTGCTGTTTTCAAAAAAAATGAAGTTTGCACACCTGGTATTTCCATTGGATATTGAAATGCAAGAAATAATCCCTCGTTTGCTCTTTCATCAACATCTAATTCCAATAAATTTTTTCCATTGTAATCTATTGTTCCATCATTTATTTCATATTTATCTTTACCAGATAGCACGTAAGAGAGTGTGCTTTTACCAGAGCCGTTAGGACCCATAAGTGCGTGAACCTCACCTTTATTAATAGATAAATCCAAACCTTTAATTATTTTTTTTTCTTCGATAGAGACATGAAGGTTTTTAATTTCTAACATTATCCAACGCTTCCCTCTAAGCTAATTGCGACTAATTTTTGAGCTTCAACAGCAAACTCCATTGGTAAATGTTGAAGTACCTCTTTACAAAAACCATTCACAATTAACCCCACTGCATCTTCACTATTTAATCCTCTTTGCTGACAGTAAAATAATTGATCTTCGTTAATTTTTGAGGTTGTGGCCTCGTGCTCAACCATTGAGTCGGAATTACTTGACTCTATATATGGAACTGTATGGGCTCCACATTGATTACCAATTAATAGAGAGTCACATTGAGTAAAATTTCTCGCATTTTTGGCTTTCGACAAAATATTTACTAGGCCTCTATATGTATTATTAGCTTTTCCAGCTGAAATGCCTTTTGATATGATTTTAGAAGACGTGTTTTTACCAATGTGTATCATTTTTGTGCCAGTGTCAGCTTGTTGCATATTGTTAGTTATGGCTACTGAATAAAATTCTCCTTTAGAGTTATCTCCTTGTAAAATGCAGCTTGGATATTTCCATGTAATTGCAGATCCTGTCTCGACTTGAGTCCAAGATATTTTAGAATTTTTCCCTCTGCAGGCACCTCTTTTGGTTACAAAGTTGTAGATGCCTCCCTTGCCCTCTTTATCTCCTGGGTACCAGTTTTGAACTGTTGAATACTTAATTTCAGCATTATCTAGGGCAACTAACTCTACATTAGCGGCATGAAGTTGGTTTTCATCTCTCATTGGTGCAGTACAGCCTTCTAGGTAACTCACATAACTGTCTTTATCAGCGATGATAAGCGTTCTTTCAAATTGACCTGTATTCATTGCATTAATTCTAAAATATGTAGATAATTCAACTGGGCACCTTACTCCCTCAGGAATGTAAATAAACGATCCATCAGTGAAAACGGCTGAGTTTAATGCTGCGAAAGAATGATCTGATACTGGAATTACACTTCCTAGATATTTTTTTACTAATTCCGGGTGAGTTTTTACTGCCTCAGAAATTGAACAAAATACTATGCCTAAGTCACTCAGTTGTTTTTTATATGTCGTGGCAACTGATACGGAGTCGAAAACAGCATCAACAGCTATACCAGATAACATTTTTTGTTCTTTTAACGGAATACCAAGTTTTTCATAAGTTTTTAGTATTTCTGGATCTATTTCATCAAGTGACTTTGGTTTATCTTTTAAACTTTTAGGTATTGAGTAATAATAACAATCTTGATAATCAATTTCTGGAATATTCAATTTAGCCCATTGAGGCTTCGGTAATTTGTTGAAGACTTTAAATGCATTTAGTCTCCATTCAAGCATCCACTCTGGTTCATCTTTTTGGGCAGATATGAATTTAATTATTTCTTCATTTAAACCTTTTGGAGGTCGGATCTCATCTACTTCAGTAGAAAAACCATATTTATAATCACTACTACCTAGTGTGTTTACTTGTTTAATTGTTTGTTCTGTAGCTGCCATAGGTCTCGATATATATGATAAATAAGGATTTTTACAAGAAAATACGAGTAAATACCCTAATTAGTTCAGTTTCTGTTTAATAATCCCGCCACCTAAAACCCTATCATTATCATACAAAACACAAGCTTGACCTTTGGTAATTGCCTCTGCGGGTTCATCAAACTCAAAAGAGTAGGAAGTAGATTGTTTAATAAGTTTTCCCTTTTTTGGTTCAGATAAGGATCTAATTTTTGCACTACAAGAGATTTCAACAGTTTTTTTGGAAAGGTCGTACTCTGGCATAATAAAATTCAAATCACCTAATAAGAGGGATTTACCTAACAGATCTTTCTTATCACCAACAATTATTTGGTTTTTATCTTTAATAATATCAACAACATAAAGAGGGTCTTCATTTGCTATACCTAAGCCTCTTCTTTGACCAACAGTAAAATTTTGAATACCATCATGAAAAGATAAAACATTACCTGAAAGGTCGAGTATTTCACCTTTCTTCTTATTTGACTTAATAAATTTTTTATAATCTCCATCTGGAATGAAGCATATATCTTGACTATCCTTCTTGTCATAAACGATAAGACCAAGATCCTCTGCTATTTTTCTAGTTTCTGCTTTAGATATCTCACCAAGTGGAAATCTTAGGTAATCTAACTGATCCTGTGTTGTTGCAAATAAAAAATAACTTTGATCCTTCGATTTATCCTCAGCCCTATACATATGGGCATCTTTAATATTACCTTTTCTTCTAATGTAATGCCCTGTTGCCATACAATCTGCCTCTAATTTTTTTGCAAAGTTCATTAAATCTCTAAACTTAACAGTCTCATTACACTTAACACAAGGTATAGGTGTTTCACCATTTTCGTAAGCGTTGATAAAATAATCAATTACATCTGATTTAAATGTTTTTTCATAATTAAATACATAGTGGGGTATGTCTAATTTTTGGGCAACACGTCTAGCGTCATAAATATCAAGACCAGAACAACAAGAACCTTTTTTTGCAGAGTTATTAGAGGTATAGAGCTGAAGAGTTATACCGATAACATTATATCCCTCTTTTTTTAGTAGGCCAGCTGTGACAGAACTATCCACTCCACCAGACATAGCAACCACCACTGTTGTGCTTGATGGATCTTTATTAAAACCTAATGAATTCATTTATAACTTGCTTTTTTTATCAAAAGTAATCTATGATCTCTTCTTTAATTATGCCAGAAGTATTTATACAAGGTGGTGAAGGTAAACTTCAAGCCAAATACTCACCTAGTGAGCAAGAAAAACCAAATATAGCTATAATTCTCCATCCCAATCCTAAACACGGTGGAACTATGGACACTAAAGTTAATTATGCTGCATTTAAAGTGATGAAAGATGCGGGTTTTTCAACTTTAAGAATAAATTTTCGTGGTGTTGGCAAGAGTGATGGTGCCTTTACTGAGGGAGAGGGAGAGCTAAATGATGCGAGTGTCTCTTTAGATTGGCTCCAAAAAAAAAATGAGGATTTTAGGTCATGTTGGATTGTAGGATTCTCCTTTGGTGCATGGATTGGATTTCAAACTCTAATGAGAAGACCAGAAGTAGATGGATTAATTTTAATAGCCCCACCTGTAAATTTGTACGATTTTAATTTTTTATCACCCTGTCCTATAAAAACATTGATAGTTAGAGCTGAACAAGATGAAATAGTAAAAAGAGATAATTTAAAAGAATTTTTTGAAACATTTAAAAAACAAAAAAATGCAGAAGTTTCAATGGAAACTATCTCAAAATCAAATCACTTATTTGAGGGAAAGCTAGATCCTCTTATGAATACTTTAAATAAGTATATTCAAAAACACAAAAACTAACACTTTTCACCTAAGTAAATATTTTTTAAAACTTTTGTAGTTTCATAATATGTAGATTGTTTTTTTAGCATATATCTTATACCAAGTAATGCCATTCCCTGGGATTCTATAAAATCTCCATCTATTTGGAAATCATCAATTAAAGAAATATTATCAAAATAATTACTGAAAATTTTTTTTAAAGTTAGATTTTTTCTTCCACCACCCGTTAAAATAATTTTGAATTCTGATTGCGAGGAAATCAAAGAATTAATAGCAAATGGAATGATTTCAAGTAATGTATAAATTAAATCATTTAAATTTTTATCTTTAATAGAATAATCTATATATTTATGAAAATAATTTCTATCTAAAGATTTAGGAAGTTTTTCTAAAAAATACTTGTCACTTATTATTCTCTTAAATAGAACATCAATTTTTTGACCATTATTAGATAATGAACCATCAACATCAAATCTTTCTTTAGTTTTTTCATAAATTAAATCATTAACGATGGCATTACCAAAAGAACTATCACCAGCAGTAATTTTTTGGTTATCAATTACAGTTATATTAGTAACACCTCCTATATTGACAAAAATAACCTTTTTTAAATCTAGTTGATTAGCTAAGACTCGATGGAATTCTGGCATTATTGGTGCCCCATTACCGCCATTTAACAAATCATTTTTTCTAAAGTTACATATAACAGGAGAGTTAGTTTTAAATCTAATGCTCTTATCAAATAGTTGTATTGAAATTTTTGTTTTTTGATCGTGATATATTGTTTGTCCATGCATTGCAATTAAGTCTATTTCGAAATTATTTTTTTTAATAAAATTGTTTATAGAATCCTTATATTCTTGATTTAGCTGGTTTATAACTTTGGTATCGTCTAAGTATCCTTTCAAAATTACATTACGTAATTTTAATTGCAGATCATCACTATATGGAATGAATTCATTTGATATATCAGTCACATATGAAACTCCATCAGATTTGACCAAGCTACAATCAATACCATCTAAAGAAGTACCAGACATGCAACCGAGGGCGATATATTCCATTTGATATCTATAAAATTATGTTAATTATTATATATGATAGATTATATACAGTTATTTAAAGATAGAAATCTATTCAATCAATGCACTAATGAAATAGAACTTAATAATTTACTCAATAAGAAAAAAATTATTTTTTATATTGGATTTGATGCTACTGCTGATGCATTACATGCCGGTAGTCTTGTTCAATTAAGAGCTATTAAGACTCTAATCAAACATGGTCATCAGGCTATAGTACTATTAGGTGGAGGCACAACAAAAATTGGTGACCCCTCTGGCAAAGATGCCTCAAGACAAATTTTAACTTACGAAACAATCCAAAAAAATATTGAGAATTTTAAAAGAATATTTGAACATTATTTTAGAGATTTCAAAGAAAATATAAAATTTATAAATAATGATCAATGGCTTGATAAATTAAATTACATAGAGTTATTGAGAGATTTGGGAAGTCAAGTTTCAATCAATCGTATGCTTACATTTGAGAGTGTAAAAGAGAGACTTAAAAGAGAGCAATCATTATCATTTTTAGAATTTAATTACATGATACTCCAAAGTTATGATTTTCTTCACTTAAATAAACATGAAAATTGTGAGTTGCAAATTGGCGGCTCGGATCAATGGGGTAATATCGTTTTGGGTATGGAAATTATATCAAAAATAAACAAAAAAGATGCTTTTGGTCTTACTACACCTCTTTTAACTACATCTACAGGTAAGAAGATGGGCAAGACCGAGCAAGGCGCTGTCTGGATAGATCAAAATAAATACAGTTCTTACGATTTCTTTCAGTATTGGAGAAATGTGGATGATAATGATGTGGAAAAACTATTACTTATTTTTAGTGATTTAGATAAAGAAGAAATAAAAATATTAATTAAAGAAGATATCAATAATGCGAAAAAAAAATTAGCATATTTAGTGACAACAGATTGTCACTCAGAAAGCGCAGCACAAGAGGCTGAAGAAAAAGCAAGATCAATTTTTGAAAATAATTCTTACGATAATATTGATGAAATTAACTTTAAAATAGACTCAAAACTCATAGATACGCTAACATCCAATAGTTCGGTCTCATCAAAATCTGAAGCAAAAAGGCTAATTGAGGGTGGTGGTATAAAGATTGACGACGACCAAATTAACGATATTAATCTTACGATTGATAAGTCTTATAACGGAAAAATACTCAAGATTGGTAAAAAAAAATATTTTAAAATTATTGTTAAGTAATCAATATATCCTTTATAGCATCATTAACAAAATTTAAATCATCTTTGGACTTACCTGCTCCAGCATAGTGACCGTAGCTTGAAGGAATGATACGTAATTCACCATTTTTAATATTCTTCAATTCAATTTCATTATCCTCTGGGGGGAAGTATAAATCATTTTTACCTGGCATTAAAATACATCGCGCAGTAATAGAGTTAAGAGCTTTATCAAATTGATTATTAAATTTATTATTGTTGCTAATGTCGTGCTCTTGCCAAGTTCTTATCATCGCTAATAAATCATTTGCATCCTTACGATAATAAATTCTATTCCAAAGTTTATCCAAAACTTCTTTTGCATCTTTGTAACCATCGTCGATATATTTTTTTTCCCTAAACCAGTCTTGCCCATGCGCCCATCCAGCCCATACTCTTGCCATTGTTGTTTTTCCATTTTGAGGTTGTTTTTCATAATTTCCAGAATTCCAGTTTGGATCTGAAGTCAAAGCAGCATATACGCCTTCTAAAAATACATATGTATGCTCTGTAGTTTTAGCATGACCACACATAGAAATCATATTTTCTACCATGTCTGGAAAATATGACGCCCACTCAAATGCTTGTTGTCCTCCCATTGACCAACCTATAACTAATTTAATTTTTTCTATGTTAAATATTTCTTTTAGAAGTGTGTATTGTGCTTGCACGTTATCATATATTGTTATTAAGGGAAAATTAGGTCCATTAAAGGGTTTTTCTGTATTACTGGGTGAGGATGAAACACCATTACAAAACATATTTGGTATAATGATGAAATATTTATCTGGATCTATGGGTAAATTATTACCAATCAGATATCCTTGCTCAAGATGTGTACCAGCATACCTAGTAGGAAATAAAATTACATTTGATTTGTCAGAATTTAGTTTACCAAATGCTAAATAATTTAATTGTAAATCTATTATGTCGCCTGATTTTAATTTGAAATTATTTAGTTGGTATTTATGTAGTTCCTCTTTACTAATCAATTAAAATAACTTCAGATATTCTTTGATTTCCCAATCAGTTGTAGTTGTATGATATCTAGACCACTCATCATATTTATATCCAATAAAATTGTTTATCATAGCCTCAGAAAAAACTTTTTTAGTTAATTCATCAGCAGCAAAAGCGTCTACTGCCTCTAATAAATTTCTTGGCAGTGTAGTAACCTCTTTTTTTTCTTTCTCGGTCAAATCATAAAGACTTTTATTAGTTGGTTTTGGGGGCTTCATTTTTTTGTCGATACCCTCTGTAACAGCTGCCGCTAATAAAGAAAAAGTTAAATAAGGATTTTGTGTTAAATCAGACGCCCTATTTTCTATACAATATCTATTTTGTGGTAGTCTTATCATAGCTGATCTATTATTACTGCCGTATGTCATGTGTGTAGGAGCCCATGTATGACGGCCACCATCAAGGCCCTCAACTGTAGGAACAAATCCGTTATATGAGTTAACAGTTGGACACGCTAGAGCTGTAATCGCTGCTCCGTGTTTTAAAATTCCAGCGACAGCATTGTAGGCTTTATCAGAGAAATTATTCCCATTCTTATAAATGTTATTATTTTTCTTTTTAATTGATGCCACACTATGATTGATGTGAGCACCAGCTCTCCAATCACTAATAGTTGTCTTTGGCATAAATGATACAAAATATCCATATTTTTTTGCAACTTCCTTGAGTAATACTCTTAAAAATACAAATCTATCAGCCATCCCTAAAATATCTGTGTAACCGAAATCTAATTCATACTGGCCATATGCGCCCTCAGCAACGACGTCATGGAGATCCCATTTCAAATCATTATTTAAAATATCTATTATTTCTTTTAAAAAATGCATTCCATCTATTGAGTACTCTGAGTCATACCCAAAAGCTTGTCTTCTCAAATTTATAGGATCTCTGTCAATTGCTTTAACTGGTTTGTCGCCCTCCCACTTCATTAAGAAAAATTCAGGTTCGATACCAACAAAAAATTTCAAGTCAGATTTAGCGCTTTCCTTTATTTGTTTTTTTAACGTCATTCTTGGGCAAACATCGTAAGGTTTGTCATTCCAATATAAATCTGCAAAAACCCATGCACATGTTTTATCCCATGGACATATAACAAGACTATCCAAATCTGGCACAGGGATTTGATCATTATCTGCTGGAGTTAATTCTGGAACAAAGGAAACAGAATGAACAGCAAATTGAGGGCCTTTACCCATACAAAGATCCTCAAAATCAGATATAGGCATAGGCTTAGTTTTTGGACTACCCAGAAAATCAATCCAATTAGAATAAATGTATTTTACGCCTTTTTTTTCTAAATCCTTTTTTATTTTTCTAACTTTTTTTACATCAGGTAAGGCGTCTTTAAAATTTTCAAAATATTGACCCAAGTTAGTTTCCTCCTAAAATTTAAATCTTATCGAATTGAAATTATATGACCATAATATAAAATTACTACTTCAAATTATGAATATTGATTACTTTAAAAAATCATGGATTAAATTTTACAAAAGAGGCTTTATGATGGGATTTTTTGTTTTAACTTTTATACTCACTGTTGATCAGTTTTTACAGACACCACTTTTTTTTAGTAAGATTACAGATATAAAAGTATTTATGTTCATTATATCCACTATTTTTTTTGCAGCAGTTTTTTGTGGTCTTTTAGCAGTGATTTTTTTATCACTAATTATGATCGCTACTAAAAAATAATCACAATTTAATATTTTCTAACCAATTCAGTAATTCAAGTTCTCTGTTAAATTGATCTTCATTTTCAAAACTTTGTAATTTATTTAATAATGCTTCAAATTCACTTTCACTCATAATCTTTAAATAATTTCTTTTCCAATAACTCATTAATTTACCAATATAGTTGTATGGTAGTTCTGGATGATATTGAGTACAAAATATGTTTTGTTTTTTATGACATATAGATTGAATAGAATGATTATTCTCAGAAATTATATCAAAGTCTTTGGGAAGAGTTTCTAAACTATCGTAATGATGACCAGGGGCAGTAAATAAATTCTTTTTATTTTTATAAACAAAATGTTTTTTTATAATTTTTATTTTTTCAGAATATCCAAACTCTGGACTCATAGAACTTGATATTTTTCCTCCAAATGCTGTTACAGCCACTTGAAGACCCCAACAACTTCCCCAAATTGGTCTTTCTAGAGTTGCTATTCTATCAAATATCTTCAACTGATTTTTATTGTGATCATTGTCATCATAAATATTACCAAGACCTCCGGTCCATAAAAAGGCATCGTAATCTTCAAAACTAAATTTATTTACATCCTCAATATAAGGTTTATAAACCGAGATATTTGAGAGAGGATTTTGCTTTTTAATAATTTCTTCAAAAAAACTATATTGATAAGAAGAATTTGATTTAACATGTTCATTATCATGGTTTTTATCCATGCCACTGATAATTAGTAAATTCAAGTTTTCTGTTTATTTATGTCTAGAGAATTTCTTTTTTAAAATCAATTCGTTATCTTTTTTTGCTATTTTTCTTAAAATAAAAATCATAAATGCAATCCAAATAACTGCTGCTATTAGTTTATTTTCAGCTATTGATTGAATGAGATTTTGAAAAAAGAGATTTGAAGTGTTGTAATCCATTTATTATAAGGCGGGGATAATTCCCCGCCTTAAATTATACATTATTTTGTTTTTTTTGCAGTATCAGACTCGTGTCTTGCTGTTGCCATAGTGACTAGCACGCATAGAGCAATAACAAAAAGGGTCCAAAATATCAGTGCACCTTCACTGTTGGCATATGTGAAATAAGCGTCCACACCTTCCCAACTATTTTCAGGTCCTGGAAATGTATTCATATTTTCTCCTTCCTTATATGTTACTGATATGCCTTGAGATTTAACTCAGCGCTATCAATACCTGCTTTTTGAACTGCATCTGGTACACGTAACCAATTCATCATTTTCATAATAAATGATAAACCATAACCAGGTACAAATCCTACTAAGAACATGACTATACATCCAACTAACTGTCCACCAAAACTTGTTGGAGGAATATCACCAGATGCTGGATAGCCTGATGCAAATAATCCCATTGCAATCACACCCCATATACCGGCAACTCCGTGAACAGAGATAGCTCCTACTGGATCATCGATCTTGAAAACACTATGTAACCAATTATTCGCAGGAATAATTATCACACCGCCAACAAAACCAAGAACAAAGGCTAATCCTGGATACCAAACATCAAGTCCCGACGCACAGGAGAATATACCTGCAAGTCCACCTGACATCATCCAAAATGGGTTACCTTTACTCATCCAAAATGCACCAATCATTCCACCGCCAAGACCCATTAGGGTATTGAA
>CACDXE010000009.1:0-42198 GCA_902556735.1 uncultured Alphaproteobacteria bacterium
GCAATCCAATGTCTCAGTATTCGAAAAGCATTTAAACCTAATGTAAAATATTTGTTTCTTAAATTATCATAAATCAGCCATGATGGAGAACCGTCCTCCATAGGGGTTCCAGGTAAAAGTTGAAGATCTTGTCTTATTGATGGTGTAATCATTTAGATACCAAGTGTTTGTCGGACAAAAATAATTGGTTTTCTAAATAAGTAAAAAAATAGTTTCACCTCTTCACCGAAAATTTTTGCAGTTCCTCTGAGTCCAATTCTTGGAGAGTTTTTAGCCATAAGAATTTCCGCTGTTACTCGGTAAGCTAGAGTGTTCTCACTAGTAAGCTCAGGCTCATAAGAAAATTTAGAAACCTTTGCAGGAATAACATTTAGTGGATCAGAGTCTAAAAAAACACTTATTTCTGCGTCTTTTTTGACTGTTATGGCATCTTTTACTGGCATCATTATGTCGATAACAACATTCGATGGGTCAGCGATAACCATTATTGTCTCTCCGACCTTAAAAGGTTTGCCTATAAGTAGTGATTTATCCTTAATAACTGCAATCCCATCAGCGGGAGAATTGATCGTAGATTTATCTAATAGATATTTCTGATAACTTAAGGTTTGTTCTACAAGTTTAATTTTACTCTGAAGTTGACTGACCATCGCTTTGTCCTCTTTACTTTGAAAAGAAGACTGTTTTGCCTGAAGTAATTCGGTTTCAATTACTTTTAATTCTTGGAAAGCTAAATCGTAATCATTTTGTAAATCTGTTTTTTCAAAAGATATTAATGTAGTTCCAATATCAACATCATCATTATTTTGAATAAAAACTTCTTTTATGACGCCTTCAATAGGAGCATTTATAACATAGGGGTCTTTTGGAACAATTTCTGATTTGCCAACTGTCGAAAGAGAAATTGGAATGAACATACTGGCAATAAGTCCCGCTATAATTAAAAATTGAAACCATGTATTTTTAAAAACTTTAATGGAACTTTCAAAAAAATTATTTTCTTTGAGTGATCCCATCGCGTGTCCAATAGATGAGCTCAAGTGTCTTATGTACTCTATATCTTGCTCTTCCCAATTTTCATCTCTTGCAAGAAGCAATGCTGCTTGAGGGCCTTTTTGATTTGAAAAACAAGGAACCCATAAAAGTTTATCTGGAATTGGATTTTCACCTTTAGCAGGGATTAATGAGTCTTTTTCGATTGTAAATGGATGTGTCTCAGGTGATCCTTCTTTTAATTTTTCTCTTATTATTTTCTGAGCTAATATAGTTGTCGAAGAAGTTTGCTCTACAACTGCTATGTCAGAAATAGCATCAATCTTAAATTTATTTGAGTTTGCCCATTCTCCAAAAAAAGCAAAGACAAAAGGTGTTATGTTTCTTAACTCATTTGTAACTGTATATCTGATTTCTACTAAAGATTTTGCTTCACGTAATTTTTTTTCAAACGTGAAAATCCTTGCTAAACGATTTAATTGGTCTTGGCTCAAAATACAACTCGCCCACTCATTCCAGGCAGAAGGGCAGAGCTAGCGTTTGTAATAGTGCCTTTTAGTTGAATTGTTTGGCTTACAGCGTCAACATTTGCACCAATTCCACTTATAGAGGCATTGAATTCTTCTTGTATTTCATCTATATAAACAGTGATTGGATGACCTATTGTTAGCCAAGAAACCCATTCACTAGATACTACCATTTCTAATTCAAGAACATCAGTTTTTATAATCTTCATTAATTCAACTTGTGGCTGTATCGACTCAAATGCGTTTACCACAACTTCCTCAACCGCACCATCAAAAGGTGCTCTAATTTCACATCTCTGCACATTTAGTTCAGCAATACGTAATTCCGATTTTGCCTTCTCATACTCTGATATAGAGAGTTCAAGTTCATATTTTCCAATTGATCTCATCTGTAACATCTGTTCATCACTTTTTAGTTTGATCAATGCGCTATTTTCATTGGCTCTGACTACATCTTTTTGTGCTTCATACAAACTACAATCGAATTGAATGAGTAAATCTCCTTTTTTAAATCTTTCCATCTCTTTTACAGAAATACTATTAATACGAGCGGCCAATTCACTGGAAAGAACAGCTTCTTGAGATGCAACCACTAATGCTCTTGATTCCCTAACTTCGGCTTTAGAGGAAGCAGTAAATAGGAGAGATAAAATTATTATTTTAACCAGAAACTTTAACAAGTTTATCTCCATAATTTTCGTGACCTTCATAATGTGAGTCTAATTGCTCTTGAAGAGTTGCAAATTTAATAAGTTTTTCATTTGATTCAACATTTTGTGAATTTAAAACAATAGAATCTTGAGAAGTGACCTCATCAATTTCTCCTGGAATAGTTGGTATATCATTAAGACTTGACTGATTGTCTGTGTTAGGTGTTTGATTTTCATTATTGTCTGAGTCATTCGGGTTAAGAGTATTATTTATAATCGACCCATCTTCTAAATCATTTTGTGTGTCAAGTAACATTTGTCCTTTTTCATCAACAGTAACTTCGGTTTTTAAAGCTGCACTTCGGTCTATGAAAGGTTCGAGGTCGCGTTTTAAGGCTTTGTCCTGACTAACAGAGTTTCTATCTAGAGTAACATTAATTTCTCTTGTGCTATTATCATTATCGATTGCTATCACCTTGACATCGATTGAGTAAATATTTTGAGGAAACTGAACGATCGTCTGACCTGTTGATGGATCAACACGTATCCAGCTTGGAAGAGAGGAGCCATCCTCTAAAGTTCCTGTGTATTGTTTCACATTAAGCCTATAATCATCTCCAATAGCAAATCCCAATAAAGTATTTTCATTTATTCCAGGCCTTCCACTTTGATCAATATTTAAATCTTCAACAGCAACATCGATTACCTTCATACCGCCATTGAATGTGTATTCCTTGACTAGGGAGCCTAAATTTCCTCTCACCGCAAGATCAGCTATTTGGTCATTAACTTTAGGTGTTTCAAACGTTACTGTTTTATCAGCAATCGCCGCTTCTAATGTTTTTTGCTTAACAATCAGTGGTGGAGTTGGTGCTTCACCAGGCTTACCGGGCTTTCCAATGATTATTGTAAATGTTTGTTGTGTAGATAAGTTACCTCCGTCTGTAGCAGTTACTGTAAAAGTATAAGTACCTTCAGGTAGGCGGCCTCTTATTCTTCCTGCATCGTTAACTGTCAGTCCTGATGGTAAACCGCCGTAACTATATGTTAGTTGCCCGTAAGTGCTGGTGCTTGGATCTGGGTCATCGAAGAAAAGTTTTGATTGAATGACAATTCTATTATTTTCAGCACCTCTAAATGTAGGAGCTGTTGAAGAAGTAGGGGCATCATTGATACCAGTAACTGTCACAGCTAATTGTGCTGTATCAGTACTCGATCCGTTTGAGATAGTATAAGTAAAATAATCTATAGCGGTGGTATCAGGAGTGAGAATGTCTGCTCCATCCTGGTCTGCAACATATGAATAAGTACCGTCTGAGTTGAGTGTTAGTGTTCCATAAGTACCTTTTAAAGAAGATCCCACAGTGCCACTAGTACCAGTGCCAGCCTCTCTTCCAGTTCTTACAGCAGAGACTTCAGCATCTGCGGTCTCGTCTGCATCAGTTCCTGCATTAGTATCATTTGATAATAAACCTGAGGCTTTATTTCCAACACTCAAAGTATTACCGTCTGTAACACTTCCGGCATCATTATTTCCAACAACTTCATTATCTTGACCGGTAACTGTAATAGTAATTGTTGCAGTATCAGATGCTGTTCCATCGGATACAGTGTAAGTAAAGACATCTGTCTCAGAAGAGCCATCGGCTATATCATCAGCTGCAGCTTGATCAGCAGTGTAAGTGTAAGATCCATCTGCACCAACAGTTAATGTTCCATAAGTACCAACTATTTGAGTACCATTACTTTGATAAGTTGAGCTTGAGGCAACAGTGCCTGAATTGCCATTAGAGTGAGATATATTAGTTACTGTCAGTGAAGATGAATCATCAGCGTCAGTATCATCATTTAATAAATCATCCTGAGCTGCAGTTTTTGTAATAGTTTTGTCCTCAAGCACAGAGTCCGTATCATTTACACCGACTGGATCATCGTTAATCCCAGTTACTGTAATTGTCAATGTTGCTGTATCAGTTGCTGTTCCATCAGAAACTGTATAGGTGAAGACGTCAGTTTCTGTATCACCAGCATCTAAGGCATCAGTTGCTGTTTGATCTGCTGTATATTTATATGCTCCATTAGATCCAATCACCAACGTACCATAAGTGCCAGTCACAGATGTGCCATTAAGATGTGTGGTACTAGAAGAAACATTTGACTCTGATCCAGAGCCAGGTTGAATTTTTGTAACAGTTAAATCAGCGGAGTCGTCAGCGTCTGTATCATCATTTAAAACATCATCTTGAATAGCTAACTTAGTGACGCTTGAGTCCTCATCAACACTATCGGTGTCATCAACAGCTACAGGGGTGTCATTGACACCTGTTACAGTGATTGTCAATGTTGCTGTATCAGTTGCTGTTCCATCAGAAACTGTATAGGTGAAGACGTCGTTTGCCGTATCACCTGCGTCTAAATCATCAGCTGCACTTTGATCAGCTGTATAAGTATAAGATCCATTTGAATTAAGAGTCAGCGTTCCATAAGTACCTGTTAAAGCCGATCCAACAGTGCCGCTATTTCCTGTACCGTCTTCAGCTCCAGTTCTAATTGCTGAGACTGTAAGAGATGCTGAGTCATCTGCATCTGTATCATCATTTAAAACATCATCCTGCGATGCAGTTTTAGAGACAGTTGCATCCTCATTAACACTATCGGTATCATTAACAGCTACTGGGGCGTCATTCACACCAGTAACAGTAATTGTCAATGTTGCAGTTGCAGTTGCTGAATTTTCATCGGTTAGCGTATAAGTAAAAACATCAGTTGCAGGATCATTAGCATCCAAATCATCAGCTGCGGTTTGATCAGCTGTATAAGTATAAGATCCATCTGCACCAATTGTTAAAGTACCATAGGTACCAACTATTTGTGTGCCACTGCTGCTATAAGTCGAACCCGAAGAAACAGTTCCAGAGTTACCGTTTGTATGTGATATATTAGTAACTGTTAGCGAAGCATCTGTATCAGCATCTGTATCGTCATTTAATACATCGTCCTCAGATCCTGTTTTAGTAACAGTAGCATCTTCATTTACACTATCGGTGTCGTCTACACCCACAGGTGTATCGTTCTTTCCTGAAACTGTAATTGTTAGTGTTGCAGTGTCAGTCGCTGTGCCATCCGACAATGTGTAAGTAAAGACATCATTTTCACTATCTCCAACGTCTAAAGCATCAGCTGCTGTTTGATCAGCTGTGTATGTATAAGAGCCATCTGCGCCAATTGTCAAAGTACCATAAGTACCAACTATTTGTGTGCCACTACTATTATAAGTCGATCCCGAAGAAACAGATCCAGAGTTACCATTTGTATGCGCTATATTTGATACTGAAAGAGAAGCGCTTGTATCAGTGTCTGTATCGTCATTTAAAACATCATTTTGAGAACCTGTTTTAGTAACAGTTTCATTTTCGTTTACACTATCAGTGTCATCAACAGCTACAGGGGCGTCATTCACGCCTGTTACTGTAATTGTTAGTGTTGCGGTTGCGGTTGCAGAGCCATCAGTAATTCTATAGGTAAAAACATCATCCGCTTGAACCCCTGCAGCAAGTGCTTCAGCAGCTGTTTGATTTGCTGAGTATACATATGAGCCGTCTGAACCAATAGTTAGTTGACCATAAGTTCCAGTAACTGTTGTGCCCGTGGTGGTTCCACTTGCACCATAAGTTGTGTTATTACTCACTGATGTGCCTGAGGCTGCACTACTATGTTGAATTTGATCAACTCTAATTGTATCTCCATCTGGATCACTATCATCATTTAAGACATCATTTTGAGCACCGGTTTTAGTTACAGATGCATTTTCATTCACGCTATCTGTATCGTTAACAGCAACTGGGCTTTGATTGCTTGCAGTGCCTCCAATAACAGTGAGTACGAGATCTGCCGTGGTTGTTGCTGTTCCATCGGATAAAGTGTATGTAAAAGTATCAGACACTGTAGCACCATCGCTTAATCCTGAAATATCAGAACTTGCTACGTATTTGTAAGAACCATCTGCACCGATAGTCAAAGTACCATAAGAACCCGTTACATCTGTGCCACTACTGTTGTAAGAACTTCCTGAAGAAACACTAGTGTTAGAGCCGCCGACTTTTTTCTTAATTTGAGTAATTGAAAGAGTGTCACTTGTATCAAGATCACTATCTTTATGTGAACTTGAAGTTGTATGGATGACATCACCTGAGTGTTCACCGTTTGCATCAAAACTGCCGTCAACATTTGCATTTGCACTATTTTGAACAGTTAGTGTAGATCCTTCATTGACGACGCCGACATCATTTTGTGCTGAAGGGTTATCGTTTGCCCCTAATACTTTAATAGTAATATTTGCTGTGTTATCTTGCGTGCCGTCCGTTATGGTGTAAACAAACACATCATTCTGACTCTCTCCAGCTGCAATGGAGTCTGCAGCTGCCTGATCAGCAGCATAACTATACGATCCGTCTGCACCAATTGTTAAAGTACCATAAGTACCTGTTACGGAGGTACCGCTACTGTTATAAGAACTTCCTGGTTGAACAGAAGAATCTGTGCCAAGATTTTTTCTAATAAGCTTTACGCTTAAAGAGGCTGATGTATCTAAATCACTATCTTTATGAGAGCTTGAGGAGGTGTCTAAAACATCACCTGAATTTTCTCCTGTTGTGTCAAGAGAACCAGAAATGTTGGAATTTGATCCGTTTGTAACAGTCAAAGTGAGATCTTCTGTTATTGCACCTTCGTCATCTTGTGCGGTAGGAGTATCGTTTATACCAATAACTGTGATAGTGATTGTTGCAGTATCCGTTGCAGTCCCGTCAGTCAATGTGTAAGTAAATACGTCTGTGACTATATCGCCTGCATCAAGAGCGTCCGCATCGGAGTCGTTAGCAACGTATTTATATGAGCCGTCTGAACCAATGGTTAGTTGACCATAAGTTCCGCTAACAGTTGTGCCCGCGGTAGTTCCAGAAGCACCGTAAGTAGTATTATTGCTTACAGCTGTGGAAGAGCCTGCTGAGCTATGTTGAATTGCTGAAACTCTCAAAGAAGCACTAGCGTCAGCATCAGAGTCCTTGTTTGAACTTGAGGTTGTATCTATTACATCGCCGGTATATTCGCCGGTGATGTCTACAAAACTATATGGACTTGAAAGTGAAAAAGATTGGATTCCGTTACTTGATGCTCGAGCTAAAAATGCTTTGGATCCATCATTATTAAATATAATATCAGTTGGGTTATCTGCATAGCTACTCACATCAAATGCACCATTAAATGTTGCTGTAGATAAGTTAAAACCGGTACTAAGATCGTATTCTAAAATATCATCATTTTGCTGACCTGTGATAAACAATTTTGTGCCTGTTGCGTTAAATGAAATTCCCCTTGGTGTTTCTTCTTTTGCACTAAAATCTAAACTTCTACTTGTGTATGAAATTGTTGAGGAATCAAAAGCGGTTGATAGAGAATATTCATAAACAGTAGCGTTAATATCTCCCAGTAAAAACATTTTAGTTCCATCAGTATTAAAAGTAAAACCTCTAGGGTTGCCGTCTTGACCGCTTATGACAGTTGAAGTAGGTGTTGGTAATGAGGAAACATCATAGGCTGTAGATAAAGCAAATTCATGAATCTTTTTATTAGCTCCTGAGCCATTGCTTATATACAGCTTCGTACCATCATTATTAAATCTTATACCACGTGGATTACCTGCGTGAGAAGAAATGTCTGTTGTACTACTTTGAGTAGCAGTATTTATATCAAAAGCAGTTGTTAAAGTATGTACAGAGATATCTGGTGAATTGCTATGATGAAGAACAAACATTTTAGTCCCATCATGATTAAATGCTACAGAACGAGTTGTATCTGTAGTTGCATATGGAGAACCAGTATCAAGAGATGCGGGTGTTACAGTATTATCATTACTGCTATTGATAACAGTCAAAGTTCCATCTTCATTAATGGTCCCTGTATCATTTTGTGCAACAGGAGCATCGTTCACTCCCGTTACAGTTATTGTTAAAGTTGCGGTAGCTGTAAGTGAGCCGTCAGTGGCTTCATATGTAAACTCATCGGTTTCTGTATCACCTGCGTCTAAAGCATCAGCTGCTGTTTGATCAGCTGTGTATATATAAGATCCGTCAGCACCAATTTTTAAAGTACCGTAAGTTCCGGTAACTGTTGTGAAATTACTTAAATGTGTACTGCTTGATGTAACAGAAGTGTATCCGCTATCAGTGCTATGTTTGATTTTCGACACACTTATAGATGCTGAGTCATCCGCATCTGTATCGTCATTTAATACATCATCTTGTGCTCCAGTTTTTGTCACTGAAGCGTCCTCGTTAACGGCATCAGTGTCATCGGTAGCAACAACCGGGTCGTTTATACCTGTGACAGTAATTGTTATATTTGCAGTATCTGATCCGGTATTACCGTCGGAGACTTCATAGACAAAAACATCTGTAACTGTATCGCCTGCATCCAAGTCGTCGGCCAAACTTTGGTCTGCTGTATATATATAAGAACCGTCAGCACCAATTTTTAAAGTACCGTAAGTTCCGGTAACTGTTGTGAAATTACTTAAATGTGTACTGCTTGATGTAACATTAGAGAAGTCTCCTCCGTTCTTTTTTATTTTTGAAACACTAAGAGTATCTCCTTCAGGATCAGTATCATTTATAAGAACGTCTCCTGTGACGCCAGTCGTTCCATCAGTAACAGTCACTGAGTCATCTTCATCTACTGCATTAGTGTTATCGGTAGCAGTTGGGTTTTCATTATCTTTACCAATTAGTGTAATCGTCAGAGTTGCGGTATCTGTTGCGTCGTGTTCATCTGATAGAGTATAAGTAAAGGTGTCAGTTAGGTTAGAGCTACTGGCACTAAATCCTGATATGCTGTCTCTAGCAACATATTTATATGAACCGTCTGATCCAATGGTAAGAGTACCATAAGTTCCTGTTACTGAAGTACCATTGCTGTCATAGGAGGTATTATTAGTAACAGATGAAGATGAACCACCACTAGGTTGAATTGCTGAAATTCTTAATGTAGGAGATGCGTCAGGGTCACTGTCAACATGAGAGCTTGAACTGGTATTAATTATGTCACCTGAATGTTCTCCTGTTGCATTAAATGTGCTACCAGAGTCATTGGTTTCGTTGGCATTTGCCCCATTTGTAACTGTCAATGTTTCACCCTCATCAATCACACCCACGTCATTCTGGGCACTCGGTGTATCGTTCACACCGGTTACTGTAATTGTTAATGTTGCAGTGTCAGTATCTGTGCCATCCGACAATGTGTAAGTAAAGACATCATCTATGCTGTCTCCAACGTCTAAAGCATCAGCTGCTGTTTGATCAGCTATGTATTTATAAGAGCCATCTGCACCAATTGTCAAAGTACCGTAGGTACCAACTATTTGTGTACCGCTACTTTCATAAGTCGAGCCTGAAGAAACAGATCCAGAGTTACCATTTGTATGCGCTATATTTGATACACTTAGGCTCGCGCTATCATCTGGATCAGAGTCATCGTTCATTACATCGTCTTGCGAAGCTGTCTTTATAACTGTAGCATCTTCCGCAACTGTATCTGTATCGTTAACAGCGACAGGGGCATCATTAATACCTGTAACTGTAATAGTTAAGTTGGCAGTGTCTGTTAGTGCACCATCTGAAATAGTATAAACGAAAACATCTGTTACTTGATCACCCGCATCCAGGTCATCTGCTGCATCTTGATCAGCGACGTAAGTATAAGAACCGTCAGCTCCAATAGTTAAAGTTCCGTATGTTCCAGTGACTGATGTGCCGCTGCTATTATATGTACTTCCTGAGGAGACATTAGAGTCTGTACCGCTGTTAAAATTAATTTTTGTTACAGTAATTGTATCTCCATCAGCGTCACTGTCGTCGTTAAGTACATCATTTTGAGATCCTGTTTTAGTAACCGTAGCATCCTCATTAACGCTATCTGTATCATTTACTGCATCAGGTGCTTGATTACCTGCTTTTGTAAAAACTCTTATGATGTCACCATGCTGTGCACCATTATTAAATCCCACATAAAGTGTATTTGAGTCAGTATCGACACCAAACCAGTCACTTTTATGGCCTGAAGGTTTACTAGAGTCTGTAACACTTGTGCTCCAAGTCCACTTTAATTTCTCTGTACTAAAAGCATTATTGCCGCCACTACCGTGTTGGTTTATTGTGTGATAAGTCGCTCCACTTTTATCAACTCCTGAATATGCAATGATATTATTCATATTGAACCAAACACCTAGTATTTCATTTTCAAAAACTACTTTCCTCACATCATTTCTTCCTGAGTTTTCTGTAGCATAAACGTAATATGAATTCATAGGAGTTGATGAGGCATCAACGGTAGTAGTGCCTGATGTTATGTCAGGGCCTGAAGTTTGGACACCATTATTATTTTCCTCAAATCCATTAGATGTACTTGTGGTCTTGTAAAAAGTAAATGAGCCTGTGTTTATATCTTCTCTCTCTAAGGTAATAACAAAGGGTTTGTTGCCATCAGTGTGATTAGAGGCAGAGGCAGCAGTTCCAGCATCATTATTACCCGCTTTTAAGTTTGTTCCCGTATTTTCTACAAAACCATCTAATGATGAAATTCCATTTTGAAGAAGAGAGTGTTTGTAATCAACAACACTAATTCCGTTAGTTTCAACGATACCGTATTTTTTTTCTAAGTCCCAGTCACCACCCTTACCTGTAATATCATCAGAGGCTGCAATATCTGCTTGAGTGATATTTCCAATTTGTTGAATAAGTAATTTTCCTTGTTCACCTTGTGCCAGATTACAACCATAGAATAATAAGTCACCGTCCTGAGTTAACGAAGTACCAATTGATTGAAGTGTAGTGCTAAAAGAATTAATCGTTTCCGAATTTAATATTGAATTTCCAAGTACTACCTGACCAGTACTTGCGTGTCCTATTATATGTACTGCATCGATGTCACTTTGATCTTGCAAAATACTCTGCATTTTTTCAAAGCCGTTTTCATTGGAGTCAATTAAATAGATAGATTTTGTGTCATCGATGGAATTAATGATTGTTTGATAATCATCAACACCCTTGTCTATGAAGACAATTTCTTTTCTCGAGTCATTGTTGTGTGTAATAGCTTTTAAATTAGTTGAAAGATCGCTTTCACTAAGAGAGTTGTTTTGAATTTGGTCTTCGACAGCTTCAATGGCTTCACTAGCAGCATAAACAGCGGCACCATCAAACATGATCCTCGGTTCCAGCATTTGAATGCTAAAATGTGGATAAGTTTTCTGTTTATCAGCCACTTATTTACTCTCCTCTTATCTCTCCAGCCCAGAAATATACAATAAATTCAATGGATTTTCATTGAATTTGTAAAAATATATAAGAATTTCTTGGTTGTTTTTTATCCACAATTATGAGATTTTATGCTGTTATTTTTGACGGGGAAAGAATGGCTAATTATAAGGTTTTTGTTGTATTTATTGCTGCTATTTTCATTTGGGGGTGCTCAAAGACACCCATGCCAATCGTAAAAGAAGAAGTTCAGCTTTCATCCCAAAAGGATTTAGAGTATCTCAAACAAACATCTGAAGGTGCCCCTTTAGAAATTGATCTATACCAGGCTATTGCGATCGCAATCAAAAATAACCGTGATTTAAGATTGAATCTAATGGACTCCGCATTAAGTCAAGGCCAAATAGATGTGGTCAAGTTTGATATGTTGCCGAAACTATCAATCAACGCAGGTTATAAAGTTTTAGAAAAACACCCCGCTTCAACGAGTGTTAATATGAGTTCTGAAAAAGACAGCGCTGGAAATGATATCACTGGTACAGAAAATACAGCTGCAGAAGCTATAGCTGATAGCCCTACTTATACACTTTCACAACAAACACCCTCAAATTCGTATGATATAGGTTTCACTTGGAATGCATTAGACTTTGGTCTGTCTTATGTCAGAGCAGGTCAGCAAGCTAACAAATATTTAATTTCAAAAGAGTTAGAACGTAAGGCTATTCATAATTTAACAAAAGAAGTTATTTATGCTTATTGGAAGACACTTTCTGCAGACGAGTTATTAAGTCAAATAAATCCTTTAATGGATAGAGTTAATGCTGCATTGGATGATTATGAATATATTGAAGAGCTTTTAATTAGTTCGCCTATGGATGCTTTATTATACCAAAAAGAGTTACTGGATGTTTTACAAATTTTAAATACACAGCGTCGAGCTTTAATGGACTCTCGCGCACAGTTATCTAAATTAATGGGACTATTACCAAATCAAGAATATATTTTAATCAAAACAGAACAGCCTCTAACGGAGTTAAACATGTCTCTAGAAGAGCAAGAAGAGGCAGCGTTGTTTTCAAGACCAGAACTTTTAGAGGTCAGATACCAAGAAAAAGTCACAGCTCAAGAAGCAAAAGCATCGATGCTATCTTTGTTTCCATCGCTTCAATTTAACGCCACATGGACTTATGACTCTAATAAGTATTTGTTAAACAAAGATAATGTAGAATACGGTGCTGTTTTCGGTGCTAATTTATTGAATATTTTCCAAGCAAGTAACATCAATGACATAAATCAAATTAATGAAAAACTGATTGAAGAACAAAGATTAGCTGTTTCAATGGCTGTTTTATCTCAAGTCCATATTGCTAATATCAACTACGCACAAAGTTTAAGAGAATACAGTAACGCCAAACACTACCTTAGTGTTGCTAAGAGAATTAATGATTTAATTTCAAATGCCCAAAAAATTTCTCGTTTTGGAGAATTAGAAATGATTAGAGAAGAGGCAAGCCTGCTCGTTTCGCAATTGAGAAATGACATTGCATATGCTGAATTACAATATAGCCTGGGAACGTTGTATTCATCTGTGGGAATGAACTTTACTCCAGAAAATTTATCTCAAATTAGTGATAATGAACTAGCACTAGCTCTTAAAGAAAACTTAAATCGTTGGACAAAAAAATATAATTCTTTTGTAACTATCCCATTGAATGAGCAAAACCCTGTCCTTGTTCAATCAGCAAAAATAGTCGAAGAGAATGTGAATTTATCAAATTATGATTTCGTGGATTTTATATTTCAATTTGATGAGAAAACATTTTATTTAGAGGGTAGTGGCAAAACTAGATACAGTGTAAAGATGGCTAATGGAGATGCCTTACCATCATGGCTCGTATTTCTTCCTTCTCAACATACATTTGTTGCTAGTCCGCCATTTGCTATGGGATCATTAGATTTAATAGTTGAAGCAAGTAACGATATTACAAATATTTCTGATACATTTACACTTAGTTGGAATACAAATAATTTGCGCCCTGAAAACATACCTGAAGAAAAAATTAATGAAGATCTATTAAATGAATTAAACGAGATACTTGAAGCAAAACTTAAAAATATCATAATCTTTAACGAGGAAGTAAATGAAGAACAGCTTGACTCTTTAATAGCAGCTCTAAATTTTAAAGAGCAACAAAATTTAGAGAACACTTCTGATATAATCCTCGACTCAAGTTTCAAAATTAAATCTAAGCCTAAGCCTAATAAAAATGTTTTAATTGCTGCTCTTAATGACAGTCTCGGAAGTCAAATTGAATCAATGACTTCTTATGATCCCAATCAATCAGCGTTTATTCAAATTGGTGCTTTTAAGAAAGAAAAAGTCTCAAAAATTGTTGCTGATGATGTAGCAAAAAGAATAGGCACACGCGTGGAAGTCAGGCCAACATTAGTTTCAGATCCAGTAATGTACAGGATTTTAGTAGGGCCAGAACATAAAGATCAAATTGTAAATGTAATTGCTGATATCATGGAACTGGGAATATCAGATTATTTTTTGACCCAAGGATAAATTGACAAGTGAACGAGGATGAAGCCAAGAAAATTTTTAATTATCTTTTAAAAGATCATAATTTAGATAAATTTTTAGAATTTTGTACTGATGATATTAAATTTATATTGCATCCAAAGCATGTTGCAGCAGGGGAATATGACAGAAAAAGTATTTATGACCTTTTTGCTCATCTTGCGAAATCTTTCCCCAACTGGAGTGAAGCCATTGATGAGGTTTATCATGATCAAGAAAAAAAAGTTTTTATTATTATTTCAAAAGGTAATTCTTCTACAATAACTGATATTTGGGATATTCAATTTGCCCATTATAATGATGATGGAAAAATATTCAAAGTAGAAGACCGGATAGACACTCTTCACCTTGCCGAAGGCAATGTTGGACCTAGAATTTAATTTTATTTTTTTTTAGCCTTAGTGCGTTAAGTTTTATAAAACCCTCTGCGTCACGTTGATCGTAATTAGAACTTTCAAATGTTGCAAGATTTTCGTCATATAAACTATTAGGCGACTGTCTTCCGATAACAATAACGTTACCTTTGTATAGCACAAGTTTTACTTGGCCATTTACTCTTTTCTGCGTTGCGTCAATTGCTTTTTGCATCATCAATCTTTCTGGAGCAAACCAATATCCATTATAAACTAATCTTGCATATTTAGGCATGAGTTCATCTTTAGTAAAAACCTCTTCTCTATCAAGTGTTATGCTTTCGATTGCTCTATGTGCTTTAAGAAGAATTGTACCTCCTGGTGTTTCATAGACACCGCGTGATTTAATTCCTACGTACCTATTTTCTACAATATCCACTCTTCCAATTCCGTTTGTTGATCCTAGTTTGTTTAACTTTTCTAATAGGTTAAATGGTGAGAGCTTTTTTCCGTTAATAGCAATAGGGTCACCATTTTTAAATTGAATAGTTATCAATGTCTCTTTGTTAGGGGCTGACTGAGGACTTTTTGAAATACCAAAAACATTTTCAGGTGGTCTTTTCCAAGGGTCTTCCAAAAATTTTCCCTCTGCTGAACGATGAAGAACATTTGCATCTACACTGTACGGAGACTCTTTTTTGTTATGTTTCATGATAGGAATTTTGTTTTTAGCTGCAAATTCCAAAAGTTTTGTTCTAGATGATAAATCCCACTCTCTCCAGGGTGCGATTACTTTTATTTTAGGATCTAAGGCATAGTAAGAAAATTCAAATCTTACCTGATCATTTCCTTTACCTGTTGCACCATGAGATACGGCATTAGCTTTTTCTTTTTTTGCAATTTCAATTTGTCTCTTAGCAATTAATGGTCGAGCAATTGATGTACCTAGAAGATACTCACCCTCATAAATTGTATTACAACGAAACATTGGAAAAACGTAATCTCTAACAAATTCTTCTTTTAAATTTTCAATGTATATTTTCTTAGCGCCAAGTTTTTTTGCTTTGATTTTTGCTTCAGTTAACTCTGCGCCTTGACCAAGATCAGCTGCATAGGCGATGACATCTGCGTTATATTCAGTTTGCAGCCATTTCAGTATGACGCTTGTGTCTAATCCGCCTGAGTAGGCTAAAACAATTTTATTTTTCATTTTGTTAGCAGTCTTGTTGAAGAGAATTATACGCGTTAGTAAAACCTATTAACGTGTATGTATCTGTTGTTTCTGTGCCTCTTTTTGAATATCCAACAACTGTCATTTTTTTACCAGCTTTTAAAGCTTTAATGATGACAGTGTCATCTGCCATCGACCAAGCAGAGTCATCCTCTCCAAAAAATTGATAATTTTTAGAGTCAATAGTAACTTTAACATATTTTTGTGAGTCATAAGGATAACCAGCATCTATTCTTACGTATTCGGCTGCACCTTCCTTAAACACATAAAAAATTACTGAACCTCTATTCGTGTAATCACCTTTTTCTGATGTAGGTACTTGGAAAATTGAACATGTTTTGTTGTTTATTTGTTTAAAGGACCACTTGCCATGCTCAAAGTCAATTGAATGACTTGCATACAAATTGGTCATTAAAAATAACAGGCATAGTGTTAAGTATGATAATTTTTTTTTAAACATGCTGAATTAATGTCAGAGAATATACCAATTAAGATTGATTTTTAAAATAATAAATGGAAAGATATAAATGGAGAGATTGATGGTTAAAGTTAAAAATCCCTTTGTGGAGGCACTTCAGAATATTGCAGAAAGGCAGGATATTGGGAGTTTTAAAAAAATTTTTGATTATTTTGGTCCAAGGCTAAAGTCTTTTTTAATGAAGTCAGGTGCAGATGATGCCGTCGCAGAAGAAATCATTCAAGAAACCATGACTATTATTTGGACCAAAGCCGATTATTATGACCCATCTGTGGCATCACCAAGTACCTGGATTTATACTATCGCTAGGAACAAGAAAATTGATATTTTAAGAAAAACTAGGAAAGCGGTTTTGGAGGATATTGAGACAGCCATTTTACCTCCCGTTGAATCCAAAGCAGATGAGAATATCGAACATGATCAAAAATTTGAAATGGTAGCACAATATTTAGATGATCTTCCAAAAGATCAACTAGATCTGCTAAAAATGAATTTCTTCGAAGAAAAATCACATGGTGAAATCGCTGAGATTACCAAAATCCCATTAGGCACTGTAAAATCAAGAATTCGTCTAGCATTAGAAAAGATCCGCGGCAAATTGGAACAAGACGGCAGTATGGTTAATCTAAATAATGACGGCGGAAGTATGGTTAATTAAACAAATGACATTCGAAATTCTAAGTACACCTGTTAACTCACCTGCAAGTCTAATTTTCCAGCAGTGCTTGGCTGAAGTTGACCCTGAGAATAGGTCTCTAAACTCTGCGATTAATGAGTTGGGTGGTTATTTTTTAAACAAGGCTGAGACATCTCCTTTGTCTAATGAATTATGGAATAAAGTTTTAAATCAAACAAAAAATGAAACATCAGCACCTCAAATTGATGAGGAGCATGATCCTTTTTTAAGTCAATTACCATTTACTTTAAGATCCCATTTAAGAAATAAAGAAATTAAGTGGAAATCTTTTAAAGATGTCAAAGTTGCTTCTATACTACCTAAGGACAACAATGAAAAACTTGAACTTATTCACGTAATGCCTGGTGCAAAAATACCTCAGCACACACATGAAGGCAATGAAAGCTTTTTAGTTTTACACGGCTCCTATAGTGATGAGTACGGTAGTTACAAACAAGGATCTGTTCAAGTAAGAAGTGATGACCATAATCATACACCCGTTGGTGATGCAAAAACAGGCTGTATCGGACTAGCTTACACTCACGGTAAAATTAAATTCTCTGGTAAATTTGGTAAGTTATTAAATTTAATCGCTAACTAATTTTAATTATAAAATATAAAGGATATGTGCTGGGGCAATTCCTGCTGTTAGTATTAACCTTAAAATAAAATAATCAGTTTTAATTATTTTTTCTTTAAAATAAAAAAAGAAATCAAAGCATAAAACTATGAAATAGCCCGCTATAAAAAAACCAATAGTTTCATCAAATTTTAAGTCAAATGCTAAAACCAAAAATGCATAAACAGCTGGGCAAACACTAAACAAAATAGCTATATTATTCTTTGATTGAAGATAAACGCCCCAATATACTGCGCCTAAAAATGACATGATAACTGCAGAGTAATAAACGAACATATCCTTATCAAAATCAAGAAATATTAAATCGATGTTGTAAAAACAAAGATAAAAAGGAATTAAACCAGGAATACCTATAAGGTAAATCATTCTTGATAAAGTTTATCGATTTGCTCTGCTAAATCTAGGTCTCTTTGGGTAACTTTTTGAACATCATGAGAAATAAGAGAAATAGTAACAGTTCCGTAATCTAAAATAATTTGAGGATGATGATTTTTTTTCTCAGATAACATCGCCACTTGGCTAGTAAAGGCAAAGCTTTTTCTGTAATTTTTAAATTCAAAAGTTTTTGTCAATCTACCCTTATTGTCTTTTGGCCAATCAGTCATAGCTTAAGGTGCTGGTGATGGATTGTTTTCATGTACATCATTAATTTCATCAATAATTTCTTTTGATAATTCTATATCTACTGAATTTATATTTTCTTTCAACTGATCCATTTTTGTTGCACCAATAATATTACTTGTGACAAACTCTTGTTGGTTAACAAATGCAAGTGACAATTCAGTGGGGGTAAGTCCGTTATCCTCAGCAATTTTACAGTATTGCTCTGTTGCAACAATTGATCTCTCATTGGTGTACCTGGTCCAATCTTCCCAAATTGTTAAGCGAGCACCATCTGGTTTTTTTGAATTTCTATATTTTCCAGTTAACACACCACAAGCTAAAGGGGAATAAGCCAACAAACCTACCTGATCTCTAATGGATATTTCAGACATACCAACTTCATAAGTTCTATTTAATAAACTATATGGATTTTGAACAGACATGACTCTTGGTAAATTTTTATATTTGGACAAATTGATGTAATTAGACAATCCATAAGGAGTTTCATTAGACAAACCTAGATATCTAATCTTACCTTGATCAATAAATTTTTTTGCTGTCTCTAAAATTTCTTCAAATGGGGTCCATTCTTTTTCTTCTTTATAATTTTTATATCCCAGCCTCCCAAAAAAATTTGTTTTCCTCTCTGGCCAATGGAGTTGATAAAGATCAATGTAATCTGTTTGTAATCTTTGAAGGCTTCCTTCTAGTGCTTCGGTGAAATGTTTCTCGTTAAATTGTAGACCACCTCCTCTAATCCATCTTACATCAGGGCCTGCGACTTTTGATGCTAATATTACTTTCTCTCTGTTATTTTTCTGTTTAAACCAATTGCCAATTATTTTTTCAGTGGCACCATATGTTTTTTCTTTTCCCTTAACTGAATAATATTCTGCGGTATCAAAGAAATTGACCCCTTTTTCTATAGAGTAATCCATTTGCTCAAACGCCTCATTTTCTGTGTTTTGCTCACCCCAGGTCATTGTACCAAGGCAAATAAGGCTAACTTGAAGGTCAGTATTTCCTAAGGGTTTGAACTTCATAAAAGATTCATACGGTTTTACTTGAAAAATATCAAGATAATAGCCATATTAAAAATAATTAAGGAGAAATAATGGTCGAATTAAAACAAAATACATATTCGCAGTCACAATCTACAGTTATAGATCAGGGCTTAAGAGATTATATGATGAAAGTCTATAATTACATGACCTCTGGTTTAGCAATAAGTGGTTTAGTGGCATGGGGATTTTCTCAGTCTCCTACTTTAATGGGGGCTATTTATGGCACAGCACTTCAATGGGTTGTAATGCTCGCTCCACTTGGATTTATTTTCTTTTTAGGCGCAAGATTACAAAAAATGTCCACCTCTGCAGCTCAAATGACATTTTGGGCCTTCGCTGCTGTGATGGGAATTTCGTTGTCTTATATATTCATAGTTTTCACTGGCGTAAGCATTGTTAGAGTATTTTTAATCACAAGCTGTACATTCGCTGCGATGAGCATCTATGGATACGCAACTAAAAGAGATTTAACCAAGTTTGGTTCATTTCTTATGATGGGACTAATTGGAATTATTATTGCCAGTATTGTAAATATATTTTTACAAAGTTCAGCGATGCAGTTTGTAATTTCTTGTGTGGGTGTTTTAGTATTTGTGGGTTTAACTGCTTACGATACTCAAAGAATTAAATCAACTTATTATCAAGTTGCTGGAACTGCTTTTGCAGGAAAAGCTGCCATCATGGGTGCACTGACATTATACTTAGATTTTATAAACCTATTCATAATGTTGATGCAATTATTTGGTCAAAGAAGATAAATAGATTTAGAAATAAATAAGGGGCTAATCATAGCCCCTTATTTTGTTTAATAACTTTAATTAATAATTGTTTATAGTTTAGCTTTGAAAAAAACATTCTTATACATAATTTTTTTAATTTTTAACAATAATATATTAAATGCACTGGAAACAAGTTTTTGTTTTACAATGGCGGAAATGGGTGAGTCGGTAATAGATGCCAAAGAAAGTGGTGTACCTCTCTCAACTTTACTTGGAATAGCTACCGAAAGCATTAATGATAATAATTTAGACTCAAATAGTGCAGATCTAATGTACAAAATCGTAACTATTGGTTATGATACAACGTTAAGCGCCTCAGAATATAAAGAATTAGTTTTTGAAATCTGTAAAGAGAGTTAATTTCATTTTTAAAACTTTTTAATATCAATAATTGAATTACTGATTAATATCCTCACGTGATTGGATACATATTAGCAATAGGTGCTGCAGCTACGTGGTCTATGGTTGCTTTATCAGCAACTAGAATTGTCAGATATTTTGGAAGTTATAACTATAATCTATTAAGATTGATAGGAATAGTAGTCCTCTTCTTACCCTACATTGTAGTAAATTGGGATCCAATTTATTTTAATAAATCAATATTTATAGCAATATTTTTATCTTCGGTAATTGGCATTATAATAGGAGACACATTTTTATTTGTTTGCCTAAAAAGACTTGGGCCTAGAAGGCAAGCTTTATTATTTTCTTTACAAATACCCTTTACTATCATTTTAGCAGAAATATTTTTACAAACACTTCCATCTATGGTCGAGCTATTTGGATGCTTTTTAATTTTTTTTGGGATCATAGTTGCAATACAATTTAATCGAACAATTCCTGATGATGACTTAGAGAATATTCAAGGAAACAAATATATTGGACTGATTGCTGGTGTTGGTCTAGCACTGTGTCAGGCTATTGGAATCATTCTTATGAAACCTGCGCTTGAGGTAACAGACCCAATCATTGTGTCTTATGTAAGAGTTTTAATAGCAGCGATATTGATGTTTTTTAGCTTAGGATTTCTGAAAAATAATAATCTTTTAGAAAGAATGAAAGATGTTAAAAAAACTTTTTATAGTATTTTTCTTGGCTTTATGGGAATGGGCGTTGGAATGACTATGTTAATAATTGCTCTTAAAAATGGAGATCCTGGAATTATTTCAACTTTATCAAGCACAATGCCAATTATGATAATACCTATATTATGGATTGTTACTAAAAATTATGCAGGGCATTTAGCAGTAATAGGCGCTACTCTAACTTGTTTTGGAGCTGGAGTAATTTTTTTAAATTAATCCGAGCCTTTCTCAACGTTGACTATTTTTAGATCCTTTGTTTTTTTAATTTGTGTTTGTAATATTTTGTTTAAAGGATCCTTGCCTAGGTATTTTTTAAATTTTTTCTGACTTTGTGTAGCTTTATCTGTATTACCTTCAGTTATCGCAACTAATGTCTCTCTTAAATATTCAAGACCTTTTTGCTCATTTGAGGATTTGTAGCGCATATATGCAGCTCGTGGATAAATAAAAAGCTTTGTAAATGCATAAGAAAACAAAATTAAAAGAATAAGAAATGTTATTAAGACAAAAAGGAATTGGACAACGGGAATGCTAAGTTGCCAAATTCCTAAAACGAGTGAAAGATTGCCAGCATTGTTAAACAGATAAAAAAGAACACCATAACCACTTATAAAAATTATTAAAATTACTAGAAGCCTTATCATTAAATCATATTCTCTAGAAAAATTTGATTATCATTGTAGATTTGGGCTAGTTCATAAGAAGATTTAAAAAATATTTTTTGGTTAAGATTTAATTTCTCATATTCAATTATTGCCTTTGTATATTGTCGATTATACATTGCATTAATAAACGATGGTAATGGTTCTAATGAATTTTTTGTTATCCGAATTTCAAATATATTTTCAATAATTCTTTTAAGCCATCGAAAATTATTTTTTTTCATAAACTCATTTTGTACGTATGTATTTTCATTAATTTGTAATTGCTGTAATGAATATGTATAATCTGGAATAGTGAGTAATTCTTTAAATTTTTCTTCATTAAAAAATAAATATTGATTTTGAAGTTTTTGAATATTTTTATTTCGAATTTGTTGTTGATCAATATTAACTATGATCTGATTTATGGACAAAATTAATTCATATGCCTCATCATTTGATAAAGTAATTTGTTGTGGCTCTGGTTCAACAATAGTAGTTTGGGGTATCTCTTGAACATTTTTTGCTAATTCTAGTATAAGAGACTCAAGACGATCTACTTTATCTTGGAGTTCTTTGTTGTTTAAGTCATTAACAGAAGTTATCTCTTTTTGAATATTTGGTGATTGAGTATCTTGGTTTACTTTGCTGAATTGAGCCTCATCAAATATCAAAAGATTGTTTCGATACAAGTAGCCTCCTGCTAAAGTTATGATGATTAAAGATATTACAATTAGGAAAAGATTTCGTTGTAAAAAACTTTTTTTACTGTCATTTTTTTGATTTTCAGACATTCAATAAGAATCTATATTTTTTTATAATAATGAAAGTTTTAGCAATAGAAAGTTCTTGTGACGATACATCTATAGCCATTGTAAATGATGATAAAAGTGTTGAGTTTCTTGAAACAATTAATCATAGAAAATTTCACAAAGACCTTGGGGGTGTCATACCCGAAATGGCAGCACGACAGCATTTAGAAATTTTAGATATATTAGGTAAATTAATTAAAAAAATTAATTTTTCGAAAATTTCAGCAATAGCTGCAACATTTGGACCTGGGCTTATTGGTGGATTAATTGTGGGATCATCTTTTGCAAAAGGTTTATCAATATCTAAAAATATCAAACTTGTTCCCATTAATCATTTGCAAGCGCATTTGTTGTCGCCCCGACTTGTATCTGAAATTAAATATCCATATTTATGTCTACTCGTCTCTGGAGGAAATACTGCATTAGTATTGGTTAAAAATTCAAAAAGTTTTATCACTCTTGGATCGACAATTGATGACTCAGCGGGTGAGTGTTTTGATAAAGTAGCTAAAGGGTTGGGGTTGGGGTACCCTGGTGGACCAGAAATAGAACGCTTAGCATTAGGTGGCAATATTGAGAAGTTTAAACTCCCGATGCCTTTAACAAAGAAGTATAATTGTGATTTTTCCTTTTCAGGTTTAAAAACAGCAGCACTTGATACCATCAAAAATAACAAAAAAACGAAAATATTTCTTAGAGACTTTTCAGCTTCATTTCAACATACTGTATCTAAAGTGTTAGAAATTAAAATAATTAACAGTATTACACTTTTACAAAAAAAAAATATAAGGATTAATGATTTTTCTGTCTGTGGTGGGGTAGCAGCAAATAAATATTTAAATACTGAACTTCAGAAACTTATTTCAACAAAAAAACTAAATTATCATCAGGTGCCTTTATCCTTATGTACTGACAATGCTGCAATGGTTGGTTGGAATGCTATCGAAATTATGAAAAGTAAGAAAATTAGATATAATAATTACAATGTTAGACCAACACCTAATATACTAATTCATGAACACTTCTAAAAATTATTGGCTCATAAAATCAGAGCCTAGTTCTTGGTCATGGGATCAACAAAAAAAGAAAAAAACTGAACATTGGGACGGTGTTAGAAATTATCAGGCAGCAAATAATATGAAAAAGATGAGAAAAGGGGATGAGTGTCTATTTTATCACTCTGTAACAGAGAAGGCTATTAAGGGAATAGTTAGGGTTACTAAGGAATATTATCCAGATCACACAGATAAAAAAGGAATATTTGGAATGGTTGACGTAACCTATGTCAAGGATCTGAATGAAGTTTACTTATCAGAAATAAAAGCAGATACATTTTTCAATGATTTTCCTCTTGTAAAACAAGCCAGATTAAGTGTGATGCCTGTAACATTGAAGCAATGGAAGAAATTAATTAGTATGAGTAAAAAAAATGAGAGAATTTAAATTATCTAATCCACTGTTATCAAAAGAACAATATGAAGAAATGTATTCAGAGTCTTTTAGTAATAAAGAACAATTCTGGTCTAAAGTGGCAAAATCTCAACTGACGTGGTCTAAAGATTTCACTAAAGTTAAAAACACCAACTATAATGGTGACGTATCTATCAAATGGTTTGAGGATGGTGAATTAAACGTTTGTTATAACTGTGTAGACAGACATGCGGAAACACAACCAAATGAAATAGCAGTTATTTGGGAGGGAGATGATACTAGTAAAAATAAAACCTACACTTATAAAGAACTAAAGTCAGAAGTAAGTAAATTTGCAAATGTTTTAAAAAAACTTGGTGTACAAAAAGGTGATGTAGTAACAATTTATTTAACTATGATTCCTGAAGTTGCATTTGCTATGTTGGCTTGTGCAAGAATAGGTGCAATACATTCAGTAATATTTGGAGGCTTCGCCCCAGAGTCAATAGCAGGACGAATTAAAGATTGTAAATCTCAATTTGTAATTACATCTGATGAAGGTGTTCGAGGTGGAAAAACAATTCCATTAAAAAAATACATTAATACAGCTTTAGAAAGTTGCGATAGTTCCATAAAAACTCTTGTTATTCGATATACAAATACTAAAGATGAATTGCATAAAGATAATAATTTTTATTATGATGAATTAATTAAAGAAGTAGATGATCAATGTGGATGTGTATCAATGAATGCAGAGGATCCTCTTTTCATTTTATATACATCTGGCTCTACAGGTAAGCCAAAAGGTGTTCTTCATACTACAGGAGGATATTTAGTTTATGCCTCTTTTACACACAAATACTCCTTTGACTATCATCCAGGCGATGTTTATTGGTGCACCGCTGATGCTGGATGGATTACAGGACACTCATATTCAGTTTATGGTCCACTTGCAAACGGTGGTAAAACATTATTGTTCGAAGGCGTTCCTAACTATCCAGATTTTTCTCGTTTCTGGGAGGTTTGTGATAAATATAAAGTTAATATTTTCTACACTGCGCCAACAGTTTTGAGATCTTTAATGAAAGAGGGAAACTCTTACATTGAAAAGTGTGATTTAAGTTCTTTGAGAATTTTAGGAACAGTTGGTGAACCAATTAATCCAGAAGCTTGGAATTGGTATTCGTCGATAGTTGGTAAAGACAGATGTCCTGTTATTGACACTTGGTGGCAAACGGAAACAGGTGGACATTTAATTTCTCCAATACCCGGTATTTCTAAACTTAAACCTGGAAGCGCAACCCAACCATATTTTGGAATTGAAGCAGCAATAGTTGATGATAATGGAAATATATTAGAGGGAGAATGTGAGGGTAAGCTTTGCATGCTAGATAGTTGGCCCGGTCAAATGAGAACAGTTTATGGCGATCACCAGCGTTTTATTGATACTTACTTTAGTCAATTTAAAGGAAAATATTTTACTGGAGACGGCTGTCGCAGAGACAAGGATGGCTTTTATTGGATCACAGGGAGAGTTGATGATTGTATTAATGTATCAGGTCACTTACTTGGAACAGCTGAGATTGAAAGTGCATTTGTTGAACACGAATTAGTTTCTGAAGCGGCAGTAGTAGGCTACCCCCACGATATAAAAGGCCAAGGTATTTATGCTTATGTTACAACAAATACTGGAGTTGAGTTTAGCGAGGATTTAAAAAAAGAACTTGTGCAATGGATTAGGACAAAAATAGGTCCAATAGCAACACCTGATAAGTTGCAATTCTCACCAGGGCTTCCAAAAACAAGATCGGGCAAAATAATGAGAAGGATCTTAAGAAAGATAGCATCAAGAGAAGAAGAACAACTTGGCGACACATCAACATTGGCAGACCCTAATGTTGTCCAATCATTAATAGACGGGTCTAAAAATATCTAAACCGACTGATATCACAAACTTATTTATCTCAATTAAAAAAATTGAGCAGGGAAGTAGTATCGATCATGTTATAAGTCAGTTTCCAAATGTAAAAAGAAATTTTTTGTTTTTAGTAATACAAGAGTATTACAGAAATTATGAAAATAATAACAAAATTCTTTTAAATTATGTCCATTACAAAACACCAAAAAATATTTTAACGCTACTAAAAATATGTTTAACATTATTATATTTCTCAAATAAACCACAACATGCAATTGTTAATGATGCTGTAGAAGAGGGAAAAATTTTAAAAAAAGAAAAGCTGGTAAATGCTGTCCTAAGAAATATTCTACGAAATAAAAATAAAATTAAATATGGTAAATTTATTTATCCCAGTTTTAAAAGAATACTTGATAAGATATTTTCAAGTGACTCAATCAGGAATTATATCTATTCCACTATATTTACAAAGCCAAAGAATTATCAAATTAGTTTAATTGATAATCAAAAAGCCATTTATAAGAAAAGAGTATTTATCTTAGAAAAAAAAATTATGAACGAGTGCTTTGTTCAAGATATTGGTAATTTTGAAGTGATTTATTCTGTGCGTAAATTTTTTAAGAATAAAACTTTAATTGATGTATGTGCTGCACCAGGTGGCAAAAGTATATTATTAAATTCATTTGGTTTTAATGTTGTTGCTATTGATAATTCTCAAAGTCAGATAAATAAATTTAAAGAAAATCTTGATCGATTAAATATTAAAATAAATATTCAAAAAGTAGATTTTTTAAAAGCAAAATTTACTGAAAAATACGACTCAATTTTGTTAGATGCTCCTTGCAGTGCGCTAGGTACATTTAGAAGGAATCCGGATGTAACTCTTAAAATTGACCAATCAAAAATTAAAAAGCACCAAAAAAACCAGATACAGATGATAGAAAAATCATTAAAAATATTGAATAAAAAAGGTTTTTTAGTCTATATTGTTTGCTCATTTCATCCTTTTGAGACAATCGAAGTTATTGATAAAATCATGCAAAAACATAAAAATATTAAATTGCACAAAATCAATTCACATAAAATGATTAAGAGACAGAGTGGATATTTTATTAACCCTTTAAGCTTTAAAGAGCTTGGAGGATCAGATATCTTTTTTGTTTCTGTCTTGGAAAAAATATAATGGAAATAACAATATCACCATCAATTTTAGGTGGGTCCTTTTCAAATATGGAAAAAACAATTTCCGAACTTGACGTATCAAAGGCAAAGTACATTCACTTTGATGTTATGGATGGTGATTTTGTTCCTAATTTAACTTTTGGTCCACAGTTCATTTCAGATTTACGCTTGAAAACAAAAAAAATATTCGATGTACATTTAATGATTCATAGAGTAGGTAAATTTTTAGATGATTATATTAAGGCAGGCTCAGATATAATAACCTTCCATTATGAAATAGATGAAAACATAAATGATATTATAGATAGAATTAAACAAGAAAAAATTAAAGCAGGGATTGCTATAAAACCGAAAACTTCATGGGAAAGGATTAAGGAGTATTTACATTCTGTTGATCAGGTTATAATTATGACAGTAGAGCCTGGTTTTGGGGGGCAGTCATTTTTAACTGACCAAGTAGAAAAAATTAAAAATATATATCATTACATCAAGAAAAATAATTTAAACGTTGATATTGAAATTGATGGTGGTGTCAATTATGAGACCGGAAAACTTTGTGTAGATGCAGGAGCAAATATACTTGTTGCGGGTTCTTTTTTGTTTAAGCAAAGTAGCTTGTATATGGCAACAAATAAACTTAATGATTTTTTTAACTAATGGGAAAAAATAAAAATGCTCTTGTTTCAGTTTTTGACAAATCAAATCTTGATTTGATCTCAAAATTTTTAATTAAAAAGAAATATACTATTTACTCAACAGGTGGTTCTTCCAAATATCTTAAAAAAATAAAGGTGCCACATGTTGAGATATCAAAATATACTAAACAAAAAGAAATATTGTCAGGTAGGGTAAAAACACTTCATCCTAAAATTTTTGGGGGAGTTCTTGCTAAGAATACTCGTAATCATCAAGAGGAGCTAAAAAAAGAGAAAATCATAAATTTTGATTTAATAATTGTTAATCTCTATCCATTTGAAAAAACAATTAAAAATACCAATAAATCTGATGAAATTATTGAAATGATTGACATTGGTGGTCATAGCCTTATTAGAGCAGCAGCGAAAAACTACTTAAAATCCACAATACTTGTAAATCCATTGGATTATCCGAATTTTATAAAAAGTTTTCCTGAGACTGTGTCAGCAAAAAAAAAATATGCAATTAAAGCTATGAAATACATCACTAAATATGACATATCAATAACCAAATGGTTTGAGGGAATTGAGGATGAAGAATATTCACTTAGATATGGTGAAAATCCTCAACAAAAAGCGACTGCTTTAATTAATCATAACGTGTTCAAACAATTAAGCGGTGAAAAAAAACTTAGCTATAATAACTTATTAGATTTAGATGCGGCACTAACGATAAGTTATTTGACAAACTCAAATAAACATATCTGTACTATAGTTAAACACAATATACCATGCGGTGCTTCAATGGAAACTAGTCAAATTAAAAGTTACACAAATGCACTAGAAGGTGACCCAGTTAGTGCTTTTGGTGGAGTTGTAGCATTCAACAAGAAAGTCACAAGCATTACAGCAAAAAATTTACTAAAAAATTTTTATGAAGTTATTGCGGCACCGGACTTTGATAGTGAAGCTTTAAAAATTTTAAAGAAAAAAGTTAATTTAAGAGTACTAAAAGTTAAAAAATATAAAGTTAAAGAAGAACAAAGATCTATTTTTGCTGGTATACTTATACAACAAGCTAATAATAAAAAATCAACGTTTAAAAAAGTATATGGTGTAAATAGATTAAATAATGAGAAAATAAATTTTTTTTCTAATGTTATAAAAGCAGTTAAATCAAATGCTATAGCGATATTTGATCAAACTAGTTTAGTATCACAATCCGGTGGTCAAACTTCAAGGATAGACTCTCTTGAAAATTGTTTATACAAATTAAATTTTAAGCAGAAGAAAAAGAGAAAAAATAAATTATTTTTATTTTCCGATGCATTTTTTCCTTTTACGGACTCTTTGGAGTTAATTAAAAAACAGAAATTAAAAATTGATATTTATGCTCCTATGGGATCTAAGAATGACTCTGTCGTTGAAAAATTTGTGAAAAAACATAAGTTGAATTTTTTTGAACTAAGCGATCGTCATTTTAAACATTGATCGAAGTATTCAAAAATAATCCTCCGAAAAAATACTACAAAGAAATTAAGAGGTATCAAAATGTTGAATTTAAAAAGAAATACTCTATCAAACTTTTGGAAAGGTTTTTTAAAGAGTTCCCAGAAGAAAAAAGAGGTAGAAAGAAATTTAAAGATAAAGAAATACAAAATGTAAAGCATCTTATTTATGAAAACATATTTCAAAAAGGTATAAAAATTAAAGCAGACTGCATAGGTTTAATCAAAGAAAAGGTGGATAAGGACATAATAACGATTAAAGTATCTTTTTTTAAAAAAAATGGATGAAAATAAAATCTTATTTGTAGATTTAGATGGAACGTTAATAAGAGAGGATCTGTCTAATCTTGCTTTTATTAATTTTCTAAAAAATAACCCACTAAAATTAATTTTGTATTTATTTATCTTTATTGTTAAAGGTAAACCTTATTTAAAAGAGAAAATATCCAAGAATTTTGATGTCCCGATTAAAGAACTTACATTTAATAAAAGTGCTTTAAATTATATAAGAGAAGTAAAAAATAGGCATAGGGTAGTTTACTTAATATCTGGAAGTCATCAAATTTTAGTTAATCAAATTGATCAACACCTAAAAATATTTTTTGAGTCTTTTGGCACAAAAAATAATTTTAATATGGTAGGAAAAAATAAAGTCAAATTTATTAATGAAAAACTAAATATAAAAGAATTTGATTATTTTGGTAATAGTAAGAAGGACTTACCAATTTGGGAATACTGTAAAAAGATTATTTATACAAATGTCTCTAATAGTCTCAAAAAAATTATTAATACATCCAAGCTAACTAAAATAGAAGTTAAAGAAGATTTTAAAAAAACTTAATGTCTTTATTAATTTTTTTAAAGATATTTGCCGTTTGTCTATTAGGTGCCATGTCACCAGGACCAAGTATGGTAGTAGTAATTAACAATGCTATTTTTAAAAATAGATTAAATGGAATTTTAACATCTGTAGGTCATGGAATTGGAATAAGTGTTTATGCTCTTTTTGCAGTTCTTGGAGTTGCTTTAATTATTAAAACAAATTTATTTGTCTTCAATTTAATAAAATTTCTATCAATAATTTTTCTTATATATTTAGGTGTTAAGTCACTTCTTAATAAAGATAGATTAGATTTTGAAAAAAAGGATTTAAGTAGTGGATTTTCTTCTTTCTTGCAAGGGCTCAGTATTTCGTTATTAAATCCAAAGATATTTATATGGTTTGTTGCAATTTATTCTCAATTTATGTCAATTAATAATGATATGATTTTTAATATAATCTTAATTGTTACAGCTGGCATAGTTGACTCAGTTTGGTATGTGACCCTTACATTATTAGTTACATCTAATATTGTTCTAGAATTTATTAAGGGTAATAGTGTTTTGCTGCAAAAGTTTGTTGGCTTTGTCTTTATAGCAATTGGAGCTTTATTATTATTAGAGATGTTGACATAAATTGGGAGCGAGCGAATGGCTCCAAATACTTCGCTATCTTCTAATTGTATTGTGTATACAGTCCTTTTATCAAAAAGTGCATAGCGAGTGCATTGCGATTTAAGACTTCTAAGATACATTTGAGAACGCTTATCAATGCATTACCTCAAGATTAATAAATACTAAAATGTCAAAAAAATTTCATACAATACTGTATTGAATAGCAGTTAATTGAGAAAAGAATTAGGCATTTCCCTAACTCACATATCACATACTATTTCTAAATAGGTTTCCATGATAGTCTCGGGTGTAGCGTATTTCCATTCTGGTGCTTGATCAGTTATATTTTTAACTGTTCCTGTGCCCATTGCTTGTTTGTAATATGAAGCACTTAAATGTTTAAAACGGTATAAAGTACAATCACCCTGATAATAATTTATGTATGATAAGTCTCCATCTTGATCTGGTTTTAATAAGTCTTCTAATGCCCAAAAGTAAACATAACCATCATGTTTTTTTATCCTGGTATAATCTATATAGGTTTCAACACCGCTAATGCCTTTTGTTACATATTCCCATTCACCAAAACTTTTAGATGACCATATAGTTGTGAAAATTAAAATTGTAATTGTAAGAATTGTTTTTCTCATAGTTAAAAATTAATTTTAATATGCATTACAGTGCATTGCAAAAGATTTTCAAAAATTAAGTGATTACAATGATTTTGGAGCGGGCGAAGGGATTCGAATACTTCACTCACTTCTAATTATCTAGAGTATACAATACTTTCTCAAAAGGTGCATTGAACTTAATTTTTTTTATTGATTTTATGAAATGCAATCGTTCCTCTAACTGCTTGAAAATAGAAGTAAATAAATACAACAGCAACTAGGTAAGTTGAAGGCGGTGTATCTATTCCATATGAGGCATACTCTTGAAATTGAAAAATTTTTCCAAGAATAAAATAGATGAGCATTGCGATAGCGCAAACTCTTGATTTTTTATATATGCCAAAAGCAAGAAGAAGTATGATAATTACATCGTACAAAACGACAGGGTCACTAAATAAATTTACATCACCAGCATCGAATTGAAGAAAATTCAATACAACTGTGATACCTGCGCTCACTAGTGCTGCAATGTAACCGTATCTGATATTTTTAAGTGCTTCTGATATTTCCATAATTAATTATTTTATATAAATAATTTTATTTATCTAATATGAAAATGCATTGAAGTGCATTGAAGTGCATTGAACTTAATTTTCAAGGATTGTTGAAAATCTTGTTTTTTTGGAGCGGGCGAAGGGATTCGAACCCTCGACTTCAACCTTGGCAATGATAGAGTCGTTGCCTCTTCTACTACTTTTACATTGAAATTATTGGGGTTTTAGAAAAGTTGGTGTTAAACAATTTGTTTAACACCTTACGTCATTGAAGTTATAGTGTTGGTGTTAAACATTAATGTTAATATTTAACGGATTAGATTTAATTAATGAATACCGGTTTTAGAATTATGATATGAGAACCCTCTTTGCCCTATTGTTATTAATCCCTCATTTAGCTTTTAGTTTAGATTTTGAGTGTGAAGGTTTAATTAATCATCAAAATGTTGATACTAAAGAGAAAATATCTTTTATTTGGAATGGGAAATATTATAAGGCAGAGCCATCGTCATTAGATTTTAAAAAGGTCTACGAAGATAAAAATGTTATTGAGCTTAGTGCGTTATTTGAGGGTATGGGCAAGCTCATATTTTTAATTTATAAAATTGAAAATAGTGCAATTTCCTATCAATTTAACTATGAAAAAAATAAATTAGAACCAATCGGAGCTTATAACTGTTTAGCCCTTCAAAACTAAAAATGAAAACCCTCTTAGCCCTATTGTTATAATCCCAAGTTTGATTTGTTTAACACCACGTTTAACACCAACGATTGAAAAGTATAAAAAGTTATTGATTATTGGAGCGGGCGAAGGGATTCGAACCCTCGACTTCAACCTTGGCAATGATAAAGTCGTTGCATCTTCTAATACTTTTATATTGATTTTACTGATGATTTTAAAAAGTTGGTGTTAAACAAATTATTTAACACCTCGATAGTATAGGTCTATATTATAATATTATAAAATGAGGCTTATAAAGTTTATATTTTTAATTTTTCTTTCTTATAAATTGTACGCAGGAGAAAATCTGTATTGGTCTAATACTAAAGATGGTCCATCCACTGTGCAAGAGGCAAAAGCGTTATTTGGAACTAGAGCTCTTGAGCCAATAGAGGGAATATGGTTTTCTGAACATTTCACAACTGTTATTTTTAAATCAGGCGATATATTCAAAGAATACATTATAACCACTGATGATAAAAGAAGTAAGAGATTTGAAAAGTCATGGGAAGGTACTTACCAAATTATAGATGGTAATTATTTTTCATTTTTTAAAAGGGTTTGGTATTTGACTTATGATGGCCAAATTCAAAAATTGAGAACGCAAACTGGCATTGGTGAGCTCATAGGTAATCGTTTTTTTGATTTAGATTATTTTAAATTAAGCGAGTCAGGATATGACATGGACTACTCTAAAACAAAAGTATGGCCAATAAATACTGAACATAGTTCAGATGAATTAAACCATAATGAATTAGAAAATAATGTCCAAGCTTTTGGTACTGGTTTCTTTATCAATAATGATGGATTTGTTGTAACAAATCACCACGTAATTGAGAGTTGCAATAGAATTAGTATTTCAAACAACAATTATTCCGGCAAAGCTAAGGTTTTAGCAAGTGATAAACAAATTGATTTAGCCCTTCTTGATACTGGCTTGAACAATAAAAATTTTATTAAAATTTCAGACAATAAATTGAAAAAGCTTCAAAAAATAATTGCTGCGGGTTATCCATTTGGTGTATCTTTGAGTAATGATTTAAAATTTACATCCGGAATAATTAGCTCACTAAAAGGATATGATAATAATACCTCTCAAATACAAATTGATGCTGCTTTGAATCCGGGCAATAGCGGTGGTCCAATAATTGATGAAAAAACAGGTGAATTAGTTGCTATTGCTGTTTCCATTTTAAGAAAGGATGTTTCTGAAGGGATTAATTTTGGAATTAAGTCTAGTGCTCTTGAAATCTTCTTAGAGTCAAATGATATTACAATTAATAATGCACAGCATAATTCGACAGATATTTTGGAGAATATAGAACTATCTACTCTCAACATAATTTGTGAGTAAACTTAAAATAAGATTTTATGCTAGTTTAGCATCAAGTATTTACAAATATGTTAAAGTTTTTAAGAAAATTAAAAGACAAGAGAGTTAAAACGTTTGCGTTTTGGAGCGGGCGAAGGGATTCGAACCCTCGACTTCAACCTTGGCAATGATAAAGTCGTTGCCTCTACTCATCCTTTCTAGTTGATTTTATTACAGTTTTTAATTTGTTGGTGTTAAACAATTTGTTTAACACCTTAATCAAAAGAATTTATACTAATTTTGTTAAACATTTATGGAATACAGTTGGCAAAAAATATTATTCAAACACAAGATATCACTCGCTCAACAAACAAAGAAAATCTGAGTTTTATGATTTTGGGAGAGGGATTTCAAATTGGTTATAAAGAAGATGAAAGTGAATTATACGAACAACTAGAGAGTTTAAATGGTGTTTAGCAAATTATTTGGTCAAAAACCAAAAATCGATATACAGAGCATATATCAAAACATTGATTTAGTTATTGAGTATTGTATCGGCTCTACAGCAATGTACGAAAGCTTAAAAGGAATAGAAGTAAAAAAAGATTTAAATTATGAAAGAGTTTTAATTGCATTTACATTTGGACTTGTAGATGTTTATTCAGCAATAAATGGTGTTAGAGAGCTAAGTCAAGCTGAACAAGATAAACATGAAATAGATATGACAAAGTTTTGTATAATACAAATTAGAAAAAAAATGATTAAGCATAGTCATCAGCAAAACAATAATTTGTCTGAGACTGAATTATCAGCTGCTATAGAGCAAATACCTTCTTTTCAAAAGATTTTAGATGGAAATATGGAATGGTTTATAAAAACTTACAAGGAAATAAAATTCCGTGACATTTCTAATACTGGATTTGAATATGGAAAAGAATTTAATAATTTAGGTGGTAATGTTATGGGTACTAAACTGGCTTTTGTATTCCCAAAAATGCTCGCAGAAGAAAAAGTAGTATTATAATTTAGTTTTTCAAGATACCTTAATATCTGGACACAAAGATGTTAGAATGTTCTTCGGATACACCCATTTAAAAGCTAATGATTTATTATTAAAAATTTAAATTTGGAACTAATCGTCTGCATATGGGTCCATATCAAATAAATCCTCATTTGGAGCATTTTTATCGAGTAAATAATTTTTAAAATTATTTGTAATTTTTTTTTGCATATAGTTTGAAATATCTGAATATCCCCATGGAAGTCTGTAAGCTTCGTTGAATAAAGACATTATAGTGAAGTTTTTTCTGCCAGAACCTTTTACTTCGAAATTATCTACCAAATCTACTTTTGCGGAGTATTTTTCTATAAGATATTTGGCTGTATGTTCGTCTCTTGCAGCAATAGACATAAATAATGGAGTACAAGAAAAATCCTCATTATTAATATTTGCTTGTTCTAAGTTAACTCCTGCATCTACTAACAAATCAATTATTTCGAAAAGTGGTTTTAAGTATATTTTTCTGATTAAATTTGAGTCTTTTTCCTTTCTGTTCATAAGGTGATAGAAATTTGGTGTCATGCCCCTAGTAATTTGTTTTGGGAGTATTTGATTTTTGAAAAAACTTCCAAGGGTATGACCACTAAAATCAAAATGATTCACAGCATAGTGAAGAGGGTTTTGGTCATATTCATCTAATTGATGAACTAGTTTTCTTCTATGCAATAAAATTTCTTTTACTAAGGCAACTCTATAAAAATAACAAGCATAATGTAATGAATAAGGGTAACTTCTAACAACTTCTTTATCATGGAAAAGTCTAATTGCTTTTTCATCTTCTCCATATTGTAGGTGTTCAAAAAAAAGTTTTATGTAATTTTTTGTAATTCTAAAATCTAATAAACCCATAAGACTTTTATTTTTTGCATTTTTCGGGCTCTTCTCCTGGTTTTATGAATGGCGAACCGCCAACTATGTAAATGTATCCAATTATAGCCATGTAATAATCAAATTTTAGTTTAACACCGTGTTTAACACCAGATAAGTTTTAGTTAAAAAAATCGTTGATTATTGGAGCGGGCGAAGGGATTCGAACCCTCGACTTCAACCTTGGCAAGGTTGCGCTCTACCCCTGAGCTACGCCCGCAGTAAGCCATTTCTAGCACATTCAACTCTCTCTGTCACAACTGTGTCACAAGGAGAGATAAAATGGCAACATTCAGAAGAAGAAACAACAAATGGCAAGTTCAAGTTAGAAGGGCTCACCTAGGCTCAATTAGCCAGACTTTTAATCATAAACTAGATGCGCTTCAGTGGGCTAGAGAAAAAGAAATTGAACTTCAGCAATACTCTATAAAATTCAAAAGAGATAAATTCCCAATACTCTCAGATTTAATTGGCAGATATATAAAAACAGTTTCAATAAACAAAAGAGGCTATGACTTTGAGCGATACTGCTTCAACAATATTCTCAGGAGAAAAATATCAAAAATACCCATTAATTTTATTACTACACAACATCTCTCTGAATACAGAGAAGAGAGATTAAGGTCAGTAAAGTATTCCACCTTTGTTAGAGAGCTAAATTTAATTAGGCACCTCTTTTCTGTTGCTATCAAAGAGTGGGGTTTTGCTATCAATAATCCATGCAAAATGATTGCTAAGCCAATAGTGATTAATAGAAGGGAGAGAAGGCTATCTATTAGTGAATACAATTATCTAGTTAAAGGGAATTACCCGCAGTTAAAACTGAGAAATATAATTGAATTAGCAATCGAAACTGGGATGAGGCGAGGTGAGATTCTAAATATAGAAACTGAACACATTGTCGGACAAACACTCTTGATACCTCAAACAAAGAATGGTTATCCAAGAACTATCCCTCTTACTAAAAGAGCTTTAAATATTTTAGAGAATTCACATTTACCATTTGCTTACACACCAAATGCATTAAGAATTGCTTGGGAAAGGTTAAAGAGAAGTGGAAATATCACAGACCTTCACTTTCATGACTTAAGACATGAGGCTATCTCGAGGTTTTTTGAAAAAGAGCTAAGCATGCCTGAGGTTGCATTAATATCTGGACATAAAGATGTTAGAATGCTTTTCAGATACACTCATTTAAAAGCTAATGACTTACTAATAAAAATTGATAATTTATAAACAATGACTGAGAAAAAAAATACAAAAATTGCTGAGAAAGCTGCTGAAAACATTACAGTCTCTTATAAATCTTTGTCAAATTTAAAGAAAGATTTGTCTAAACTTCACTCCTCTGAAATAAAGGAATTAAAAAAATTAGTTTCAAATATCAAGAAATTATTCAAACGTGGTGATGCTCCAAAAAAAGAATTAGAAGGCATAAGAAAGATTTACGATAAAAAATACAAAGAACACTTACAAAAGATAAATAAAGTATTTAAACTTTAAATTTTATCTTGCCACAATTTTGTATGATGTTTTTTGTTCCAAAAAACATATCTATCTATGGCTCCAAAAGGATTGCTAAATTCTATAATCATATCAATAAAATTGGACTCTAAATCAGAATTTTCATTTCTATATTTTTTTAAATCCCTTGCTATAGAATCAAATTCACCTTTTGTGATTAGGTTTAAATCAATCTTAATTGCAAATCTTCCATTTTCATCAACAGTTTTAATAATATTACCTCTTTCATCTTGAGAACTATTAGGTTGGTGTTTCAAATTAATATAAACCCAATGCATTTTCTCCAATTTAGGATGGATTTTTTTTAATTGAGGAGTAAGAAAATTGTTCTGTCCATCTTTAGAGATAATACTAGTACAGTTTATTTCGTTTGATTTAATATTTTCAGGGTTTAACTGAGCTATCAGTGCATACATAATTTAATAAATTGAAGTCTTTTTATTGCAAACACCCATTAAATTGAATTTTTTAACACAATCTTCACATGAGAATAAATAACTATGACTTAAAAAAAAATTACCATTATTCCTAGTAAGCCTCAAATAAGTATCTGAATTTTTTGGAAACGCACTTCCGTCAGCACAACTAAGCCTATCGGAATAAGCAATAATTTCATCTTCAATAGAGTCTATAGAGTATAAATTTTTACAAAGACCAAGTTTACCAATGAATACTCTTGCTTTTAAACAACTACCACTTAATTCAGGTCTAATCGTATCTGCTGTTCCAGGCTGAGATAGGCATTTGTTTTGATATAAAGTAAGTTCTAAATAAAATTTTGTATCTGACTTTTCTTTAATTATTCTATCTTTTGTAAAGCTCTCAGTTTCCTGTATTTGGCAATCTAAATAAATTTCTATGTCACCCCAACTCAAACTAGGGATTAATAACAATAGGGCTAAGAGGGTTTTCATGGTTATTTAACCCAATGTCCAAACTTAATAATTTCTTTTTTAGCTTCTGAGTGTATATATTTAATTCTCTTCATTTCTTTATCCAGTAGCCTGTTTGCTTCTAATTTGATTTTTCTTATTTCTTTATCAGAAAATAAATTATCGTATTTTTGAAGATTACTAAGAGCATTAATCAGTCTTCTAAAATATTTTAGAGTTTCTCTTTCATAAAATGCCCCTGTTTTTAAAATAACTTTACTGTTTTCACTGACTTCTAAGAATTTTATAAATGCGTTCATAGCTCGTTTGTTTGGAAGTTTTTCCACTTTAGTCTTTTTCATTTTTTTTTATAACTCCCATCATGTCAAAATAGGTCGTACTTGTTCCAAGCTTTTTTAAAATCTTTAGATTTAAAAACCCTATAACACTTATAAATAAATAAAGTGATTGCGAAGCCCCCTATCCAGCTCATCATATTGTGACCTATAAATTGACCAATTCCCCAAATAGAAAAAGCTAGAAAAAGTAAGAGCACCCAAGCCTCTAAAACTGACATTTCATTATTTTTTTTGCTTTTCACATTTACTATTTTATCATTTTAACTTTAATGATTTGAAAAATAATTTTAGCACCTTTCTCTTTTTCCTAAACTGTTTAATATTTTCAGACTGACCTTTAAAGGTTCCTAAAAGGTTCTATTTAATAAAATATTAAAAAAAATAGACTCAAATTATAAAAAAAATGAGCACAAAAGTTCCATGTTTACACTTTTTTCCATCTGACCATATAGCGGACACCCTTCATCTATCGCTAGAAGCCCAGGGTTGTTATATTTTAATACTCTTCCACACATGGAACAGAAGATGCAAACCCTTCAAAGAAAATGAACTGACTAAATTACTCCACATTACTCCGAAAAAATGGCGAAAAATATTACAAGAAATTGAACCTCTTTTTGATATTAGTGAGGGAACATTTAGACAACTTAGATTAGAGAAGACATGGAAGAGGGCTTTGGAGAGAAGTGAAAAGGCAAGAGAGGCAGCGCAAATCAGACATGAAAAAAAGAGAAATTTTAAAATTACTAGCATTGCGAATGCAGTACCAAAGTATTACTAACCATAACCCTAACTATAAATATAACTATAAATATATAGTAGTAGCTAGGTAAACATTCAAAAACAGAATTTCTGCTATCAAACTGCCATCAAAATAGTAGACCCTTTATAAATATGTTAAGTTTTTTTTGTGACTGTATTTTATGAAAATGACCCATCTCTCCAAAGTTACTGGAGGTCAATTGTATTGTATGGAAAAAATTCTGCTTCTTATAAGTTTGCTTTAGCAAAAAGTTTAATGGACTTGAAGGGGCAAACTAACGACCTTATTAAATTAGAAGACTTAGCCGCCTCCTTCAGCAAACATCTCTGTGAACACCTAAAACATAATGACAAACAGTCAACTAATCCTTCAAGTAGTTTTCTTGATACATGCAGAAAATTTAATTCGAATGAGACAAGCATGGATGAGTTAATTCAAACTACTAAAAAGTTGGGTTTTAATGACGTTATTGATGCATTTCATATAGTAAATGGTGAAGAAATTCCAAAAAGATTTTTTATTGACGAGAGAAAAGAGAATGACGGCATCCGCATCACAGAAAATTTCTTTGAGTTGAATGAATTACAGGAGAGCGAAAACCTTCCAAGAGAGGTAGAGGCAAGGTGGAGATTGGTTGAAACCGCATGGGATTTGAAGAAGTCCATAAATATCATTCGTGTTAAATATGATAATGAGAGAGAGTTAATTTACACACATAAGGCAAACAAAAGAGTAGATGTAACCTCATCAAAGGATGTGCTCAACGGGTACCAAAAGGGTAAGTGTTTTTTTTGTTTTGATTATATTTCTGTTTTGAGTAACTCGCCTAACCTAAGTCACGTTGACCACTTCTTCCCACATACGTTAAAGGATAAGCCATTTGATGGTTACGTTGATGGAATCTGGAACTTAGTATTAGCGTGTCGGTCTTGCAATAATGGAGCGAATGGAAAGTTTGCAAAACTACCGACAATTAATTTGCTAGCTAGACTTCATAAGAGAAATGAGTTTTTTTGTTCATCTCAACACCCCCTCAGGGAGACCGTGATGAACCAAATAGGTGATAGTCCTAACGATAGAAAGTCAAAACTCAATCACTACTTCAATCAGGCAAAGAGTATTTTGATACACACCTGGCAACCTGCTCTAATAAAAGGAGCAGAGGTCTTTTAATAATCTCCCTTGTCTGGGATTATATTTCGAACGCCACCTCTAGGCTTTGGCACGTCACCCTTGTAGCGTGGTATAATATGTATGTGGGCGTGTGAAACTGTTTGCCCTGCATCTTTACCATTGTTTACACCAACATTAAAGCCACTAGGGTTAAATTCCTTTACAAGTAGTTCTCTCATTTCTTTTACTAATTCAAAGCATGCGAGATACTCATCGTTTTCGAGTTGAAAGATGGAATGAACTATTTTCTTTGGGACTATTAAGCAGTGTCCCTTGCTAACTGGGTAGCCATCGTAAATACTAAATGCATGTTCGTTTTCTAAAACAATTCTCTTATCAAGGAATGGGCTATCCATAAATTAGTTATATTCACCAGTTGCATAACAAATCATTGTTATACAAAATAAAAAATAGCCAACAGGTGCTTGAAAAATCAAATTATGCAGAATTTTATCTAAACCAATAAAGTTTGTGTAAAAGTAGACTCCAAAGGTATTTTTTAAAGTATAATTAAGAAAATAACCCTTTGCTAACCAATTAATGCAATTATAAGCAGAATAAAGTAACCAAATAGAACCAAAGAAATTACCTAACTTCCAAACAAATTTTTTCATTCTTAATATTTAATTTTTAAAACTAAAGTCAATTATTTCAACCTTGAGACAACCGTCACTCTTGTATCTGTTAAGACCTTGATAATTAGAAGAACAGGCATATTCAATTGCATCGCCGCTTACTTTTATTTCTATTCTTTTTGATAATTTTGATTCAATTACAATATCTCTTGTTACAACTTTATAATCAACTGGAGAATTTTCTGCTTCGATTAATAACTTAAAAGTGACTGAGTCTATAACATTCCTTGTTGTATTGTTTATAGAGAACCCAACTGAACAAGATGAAACATAGATACATTCAATTTTTCCAATATGCATTGCTTTCAATGAATTAGTTGAAGAGCTATCTTTATTGGCAAAGTTTTGATAGTCCACATTTGGGAAATCAACGAAATTATTTATTTTTGAAATATTAATTATTTCCTTTACGTATGAATAAGGAACAGCAAAATTTAAGTTTTGCCCTCCTGTTAGATAAGATGTTGCTACGCCAATTAACTGTGAGTTGGAATTAACTACTGGACCTCCACTATTTCCAGGTGAAATAGGAGCAGTAATTTGAAATAAAGTAGCATCTTCATAGTTTCTTATACCACTTACTATCCCGTCAGAAAAAGTACCCTCTAATCCCATAGGATTTCCTAATGCAAAAATCTCCTCTCCTATTTCTGGAGGAGAGGTTGCATAAGTTATATAATTCGATTTTCCACTAAAAGATATTTGTAGAACAGCTAAATCTCTATTTTCATTATGAGCAAGCACACCCTCTATTTCATAAATTTCATCTTCATTTATAAATTTAACATAGCCACTTTTAGCTCCATTAATAACATGATGGTTGGTCACAACGATATTTTCTTTTACTAAAAAGCCACTGCCATAACCTAAAATTATTCCCTGATTATCCTCCATAACAATAAGAACTGTTGATGGGAATATCTTTTTTGCAACTTCTACTGAGGCATTAGCGTTAATGATAGAAAAAGATAATGCAAAGATAATGGTTATGATTTTTGACATATAGTAATATTAAAAAATCAAAGACATCTCTGCAAACTTTTTATACATATTAATTTAAATAGAAAACCTCTATTCAATTGCTATCAAGAAAATTCACTCCACACTTATGGATGTTATGAAGTTTTTAGATTAATGGGGGGTGGGGTTAAGATTATCATTTGTGTGAAAAAAGCTGTCACAATCCTGTCACAACTGTTTGGAAATATGTTAAAGTCTTGGAGAAATAAAACCGAC
>CACDXE010000010.1:0-32076 GCA_902556735.1 uncultured Alphaproteobacteria bacterium
ATAACATCAGGATTCTTTCCACTTGGCGCAGTTATTTTGGGAGAGAAAATGACAAAAGAAATGATGGAGGCCTCTTATGAGGCAGAAGAATTTTTTCATGGCTTCACAGCCGGTGGACACCCTGTAGGTTGTGCCCTAGCACTAGAAGCAATTGATATTATAATTAATGAAAAAATGATTGAAAATGTAAGACACCTTGAGCCAATTTTTATGGGAGGTTTAAAGAACTTTGAAAATTTAGAGTTCATAGGAGAGTCTCGCGGCATTGGACTTATGGGTGCTTTAGAGATGGTTCAAGATAAAAAAAATAAAGTACCCTTCGATGGTTCGATATCCATTGGAGAACGTGTTGCTAATAAGTGTATCGAAAATGGTTTGATATGTAGACCTCTTGGTCCATCAATTGTTTTATGTCCCCCTTTCATTACATCAGAGGAGGAGATGAGTATAATATTTGAAACTCTAGAGAAAACTCTTAAAGAAGTATTTAGTGAGGTTAAATCTTTAGGACAATAGATCCCGAAGTCTTCCTATTTTCCATGTCTGTGTGAGCGTCAGCAACATTATCAAGGTCATATTTTGTAATTTTATCTAATTTAATTTTATCTTTTACTATCATCTCAAATAATTTATGGCTTGCAATTTCAAGCCACTCTCTATTAGCATAAAAATGGAATAGTGTAGGTCGAGTTAAATAAAAAGAACCAAATGCTAAATCTGTCATTTGAATGTCTTTATATGGTCCAGATGATTGACCAAAGCTAACTAACATCCCATGTTTTTTTAAACATTTAAATGATTGAAACATTGTATCTTTACCAACACTGTCATAAACCACGTCAAGACCTTTGTTATTTGTAATTTTTAATACTTCATCTAAAAAATTTTTTTCAGAGTAATTTATAACCTCGTCAAAGCCTCTTTGCTTTGCTAACTCACATTTTTCTGAATTGCCAGCTGTTCCTATTAATTTTGCACCAATGTCTTTTATCCATTGGCCTGCGATCAATCCTACACCTCCAGCCGCAGCATGAAATAATACCTCATGATTACTTTGTAAGTTATAACTGTCACAAAGAAGATACTTTACTGTTAGTCCTTTAAGAATTGATGCGGCTGCTTGATCGAAAGATATGCTTTCTGGGATAGAAACTACAAGATCCTCTGATATCATTCTATGTGTTGCGTATGCATTATTAGGTTGCGCATATGCTACGCGATCCCCTATTTTAAACTTTGTAACATTAGGGCCTATGGCTTCAACCTCGCCTGCACCTTCAGAGCCAAGAACAAGATCTTTGTCAACAGGCCAAGGGTATAACCCTGCTCTAAAATAAATATCAATGAAATTTACTCCAATCGCTCTATTTTTGATCAAAATTTCATTCGATTTAAGGTCAGTGAGATCAATACTTTTCCTTTGAAGAACGCTTGTATCACCGGGCTTATTTGCAACAATTGAATACATTAAAGGAACCTATCATCTAAAAAAATGACCCAACAGTCAATTTGAAAGTCTTGAAATTCACAATTGAAATCCCAAATTAATTATATGAGAAATTGCCATTTGGAATTTCTTTATTAACGCAGGTTTAAAAACTGCAATTAACAATTAACGCTTAAGGAGGTTAATTATGACTACATTTGACTTATCTCCTCTATGGAGATCATCAGTTGGTTTCGATGAGTTTGATAAACTTTTTGATACCGTCTTTTCTACAAACAATAAAGGTGCTTCTTATCCACCTTATAATATCGTCAAACATGACAAAAATATTTACCAAATTACCATGGCTATCGCTGGTTTTGGTGAGGACCAAATAGATATATCCCAAGAGGGTAATCTTTTGACTGTTAAAGGTGAAATGGGTGAAGATAAAACTATGAATAAATCAGAATATCTTTATCGAGGAATTGCCAACAGAAATTTTGAGAGAAAGTTTGAGTTAGCTGATACTGTAAAAGTTATAGAGGCTGATTTAAATAATGGTCTGTTAAGTATAAATCTTGAAAGAGAAATACCTGAACACCAAAAACCTAGAAAAATAAAAGTTAATACGAATTCTAAACTTTTATCAGCTTAAATAAAAAATTAGGGCTGTTTTTTATAAGCAGCCCTAATGCTTAATCTAATTGAGAAGCAACAAATTCCCAGTTTACAAGACTATCTAAAAAAGCTTTTAAATAATCAGGTCGTTTGTTTCTATAATCTATATAATAAGAGTGTTCCCATACGTCACATCCGAGTATTGGCTTCATCCCATCAACTAGAGGATTAGAAGCATTAGGTGACTTTATGACCACTAATTTACCATTATCTATGGCAAGCCAAGCCCATCCAGAACCAAATTGAGTTGTTCCTGCCTGAATAAAAGCTTCTTTGAATTGATCAATACCTCCGAGGTCTGATTTAATTCTACTCTCCAATTCGGACGGCATAGAACCTCCCCCATTGGGTTTCATACATTGCCAAAATAAAATATGGTTCCAATGTTGACCTGCATTATTAAAAATTCCTGCCATTGATGCGTCTTTACTTGATTTAACAACTATTTCCTCAAGAGAAGAGTCTTGCATATCGGTGTCTTTAACAAGATTATTTAAATTTGTTACATATGTTTGATGATGTTTGCCATGATGGAAATCAAGAGTTTCTGATGACATATATGGAGCTAAAGCATCATTTGCGTAAGGTAAGCTTGGTAATTCAAAAGTCATATTTATTTCCTTTAATTAAAATTCTTAATGCGTATTTTTTATATTATTGTGGAAACAATGACAACCTTTGAAGAAATAAATACATAAAATATGAAGAATATAGTTAGTATTCAGTCTACTGTCTTAAATGATAAAGTTGGAAATCATGCTGCCCGATCAATCTTGAGTCAAAAAGGTTATGAATTTTATGAGATACCGACTGTAATTTTGACATCTCATAAAGCTGTAAAGGGCACCCTTCAAATCAATAACAACAGTTTAAATCCGTGGGTAATTTTTAATAAAGTCAGGAAAACATATAAATTAAGCTTAAATGATTTAACAATTATTGGCTACACACCCAACTCAAAGATTTCAAAATCGATAGGTAAAATTATTAAATTGCAAAATAGAATTGTTTTAGATCCTGTAATGGGTGATATAGGAATAGGTCTATATGTAGAAAAAGACGTAACAAATTTTTTCAAAAAAGTAATTACAAAAGTTAAATATATATCAGCAAATTTTTTTGAGTGGTCATACTTAAATAATAAAGATGTAGATAACTATAGTATTAACGAAATCATAACCGACCTCAAATCATTTACGAGGAAGTTTAATAGTCAAGTATTAATAAGAAGCATTCCAAAAAATAAAAAAATATTAAATATTATTTGTAATAAAAGAGAGGTTTTTGTCATAGAAACACCTTACATAAATTTTAAAGAGAGATTTCATGGGGCTGGCGACCAATCTACAGCTTTATATGCTCACTATATCTATAAAAAAAATACAACTAGAGAAATACTAGAAAATGTTACGAATGATATTTATGAAATTTTGCTAAAAAATAAAAAACGTTCTAAAAAAAGAAAAAAAAGATTTAAAGCTAAGAGCTTAAATAATCTTTGATCAAGATTTCTGCTATTTGCACGGTGTTTAAAGCAGCTCCCTTTCTTAAGTTATCAGACACGCACCAGAAGTTCAAACCATTTGGAATAGTAGGGTCTCTTCTAATTCTGCTAACATAAACAGGGTCTAAACCTGCAGATTCAATCGGAGTTACGTACCCCTCATCAGCACGGTAATCAATCATTTTCAGACCAGGGGATTTCTTAAAAATTTCTCTTATTTGATCCTCATCATAGGGCTTTTCAAACTCGATGTTTACAGCTAGTGAATGAGATATAAATACTGGTACACGAACACAAGTTGCAGTTAGTTCAATGTTTTGATCAAGAATTTTTTTTGTTTCATTGTACATTTTCCACTCTTCTTTGGTTTGACCATCCTCTAAGAAAACATCTATATGAGGGATAACATTAAAAGCAATTTGTTTAGTAAATTTTTCTTTCACCACTGCTTCATTAGCATAGATTGATTTAGTTTGATTGAATAATTCATCTGCAGCTTCTTTACCTGCACCAGATACTGATTGATAAGTTGAGACGACAATTCTTTTAACTTTGAAATGATCATGCAAAGGTTTAACCGCAACTAGCATCCCCATAGTTGAACAATTAGGATTAGAAATGATATTCTTTTTTCTAAAGTCTTTTAGCGCCTCAGGATTAACCTCAGCGACTACTAATGGGACATCTGGATCTGTTCGAAAATGAGAGGTATTGTCAATTACTATACAACCTTGCTTGGCTGCTTTAGGAGCAAACTCACTTGAAACTTTCGCACCTGGTGAAAAAATAGCTATGTCAGTATCAGAAAAATCATATTCAGCTAAATCTGCTACTACAACAGACTTGTTTTCTCCGTAATCAATTGTGCTTCCTTTAGAACGAGAAGAAGCTAAAGCGATTAAGTCAGAATATTGAATTTCTTTTTCATCAATAATATCTAAAACCTCTCTACCAACATTTCCAGTTGCTCCTACGACAGCAATTTTAGGTTTTTTGGAAGAAGCCAACTTAAATTCTCTCGATTATTAAATCGCCCATTTTAGAACAGGAAACAAGAGTTTGGTCTTCATTTGTGTAAATATCTCCAGTTCTATAACCCTCAGAAAGGATTTGTTGGACAGCACTTTCTACATTATTTGATAAGTCTGGTTTATTGAGATTATATTTTAACATCATTGACAAACTTAAAATGGTAGCGATTGGATTTGCTTTATCTTGACCTGCAATATCAGGGGCACTTCCGTGAACAGGCTCAAAAAGTCCATGTCTTTTGCCATTCTTTTCTTCCCCCAATGATGCCGATGGTAACATTCCAAGAGAACCAGTCAGCATAGCAGCACAATCACTCAGCAGATCTCCAAAAAGATTATCTGTAACTATTACATCAAATTGTTTTGGGTTTCTAACAAGTTGCATGGCACAATTATCTGCTAACATATTTTCTAGTGTAATATCAGAAAAATCTTTATGCGTTTCTTTCACAATCTCTCTCCAGAGTACGCCTGTTTCCATAACGTTAGCTTTCTCAACAGATGTTACTTTATTATTTCTTTTTCTGGCTAAATCAAAAGCAACTCTAGCAATTCTATCGATTTCGTAATCGTGATAAATTTGTGTGTCAATCGCTTTCTTACCATTTGGTGTGTCTTCTATTCCTCGAGGTTGACCAAAATATACACCACCAGTCAATTCTCTTACAATCATAATATCTAAATTGTTAACCACTTCATTTTTTAAAGTTGAAGCTGAAACAAGAGCATCAAAAACTAAAGCAGGTCTCAGATTTGCAAAAAGTTCTAATTCTTTCCTCAAACCTAAAAGTCCAGCTTCTGGTCTTTTAGATCTTTCTACGTCATCCCACTTTGATCCACCAACTGCTCCCAATAATATAGCATCTGAATTTTTTGCTTTCTCTAAAACAGAGTTAGTTAAAGGTTCACCATTAACATCATATGAAGCACCTCCAACTAAATCTTTTTCATAGCTAGCATTAAGGCCTTGCTCATTTAATTTTTCAATTACTCTAATTGCTTGATCTGTAACTTCCACACCTATGCCATCTCCTGGCAAAACTAAAATTTTAGAACTCATTTAATTATCTTTAAATAACCAAGGTTTTTTATTTTTTTTATCCTCTTCGTATGCATTAATTTTGTCTTGGTAACCAAGGGTAATGCCTATATCGTCTAATCCCTGCAAAAGTCTTTCTTTTCTGAATTCTTCAATTTCAAAATTGATTGAATGATTGCCAGCTTTAATGATTTGCTCCGGAAGGTCAATAGTGAACTCAATTTGATTTTTAGCTGCTGTCATTAACTGATCGAGGTTTTCAGGGCTTACAACAATCGGTAAAATTCCATTTTGAAAGCAATTATTATAGAAAATATCTGCAAAACTTGTTGAAATTACACTTCTTATTCCAAAATCTTTAAGAGACCAAGGGGCGTGTTCTCTACTAGATCCACAACCAAAATTATCACCAGCAATCAAAATTTTTGACTGATCAAAAGGAGGTGTATTCAAAACAAAATCTTTTATGAGATTTCCATCGTTATCATATCGCATCTCATAAAACAAACTTACACCAAGACCAGTTCTTTTAATTGTCTTGAGAAATTGCTTTGGGATGATCATATCAGTATCGATATTAACAATTGGTAAAGGGGCTGCGATACCTTTTAAAGAATGAAACTTATCCATTTTATGTAAAATCTCTTATATCTGAAATATTTCCCGTGATAGCAGATGCTGCAGCAAGCTCAGGACTCATTAAATGAGTTCTACCACCTCGGCCTTGTCTACCTTCAAAATTTCTATTAGAAGTTGATGCGCACCTTTCACCAGGTTTTAATTGATCAGGATTCATACCAAGGCACATTGAACATCCTGCCTCTCTCCATTCAAAGCCAGCATCTTTTAAAATTATATCAATTCCTTCTTCTTCAGCTTGTTTTTTAACTAGGCCTGATCCTGGTACAATCATTGCTTGAACGTGTGAAGCAATCTTTTTGTCCTTAACGATAGATGCAACTTTTCTTAAATCCTCAATTCGACCATTTGTACAAGAGCCTATGAATATTTTATCTAATTTTATGTCTGTAATTTTTGTTCCAGGCTTAAGGCCCATATACTCAAGTGATCTTTCTATACTTTTCTTTTTATTTGCTGTTTTAGCGCTGCTCGGATTTGGTACCGTGCCTTTCACTGATACAACATCCTCAGGGCTAGTTCCCCATGTCACCATTGGATCAATTTCTGAACTATCTATAACTATTTCATGATCGTAATTTGCATCATTATCTGAAGGAAGAGATGACCAGTATTCTACTGCTTGATCCCAGTGTTCGGTTCCAGGAGCATAAGGTCTGCCTTTTATATAATTAAAAGTTGTTTGATCTGGGCTAATTAAACCAGCACGAGCACCAGCTTCAATGCTCATATTACAAATAGTCATTCTGCCTTCCATTGAAAGGCCCATAATAGATGAACCAGCATACTCAATTACATGACCAGTTCCTCCAGCTGTTCCAATTTTTCCTATTATGTACAAGATTAAATCTTTAGAATTTACACCAAAAGGAAGTTCACCATTGACCGAAATTCTCATATTTTTTGCAGGATTTTGAACAATTGTTTGCGTAGCCAGAACATGCTCAACTTCACTTGTTCCGATACCAAAAGCGAGAGCTCCGAAAGCTCCATGGGTAGAGGTGTGACTGTCTCCACAGACAATTGTCATGCCCGGTTGAGTAATTCCTTGCTCAGGACCAATGATATGAACAATACCTTGTCTTTGGTCCATTAAATCAAAATATTGAATTCCATGTTCTTTAGTGTTTTTTGCTAGAGTTTCGACTTGAATTTTACTTTGTGGGTCCTCAATATTTTGTCTATTTATAGTAGGAACATTATGGTCTGCGACAGCTATCGTAGCCTCTGGTCTATGAACAGAACGATTGGATAGTTTTAATCCTTCGAAGGCTTGAGGGCTAGTTACTTCATGAACTAAATGACGATCAATATATAAAAGATTAGTCCCATCTTCTCTTTGACCGACAAGATGCTCAGACCAGATTTTATCAAAAAGTGTTTTTGGGCCTTGGTTGCTCAAGATAATACTTTTAGCTTTTAGTTTCTGCCTCTTCTATTTTTTTCTCTACAGGCTTTTCCTCTTTTGGCTCATCTTCAGCTTTGGGATCTTCTTGTGGTAATGATTCCTCTGATTTAGTTTCTTTAATTTCTTCTTTAGAATTGTCTTCAGACTTAGGGGCCTCTTGAGATGAAGTTTCCTCTGTTTTGGTCTCTTTAGCTTCTTCCTTTGGTGACTCTTCAGTTACAGGTGTTTCTGATTTATTTTCTTCAGTACTAACCTCTGAAATCTCTTCAGCATCTTCAATTGTGGATACAAATTGGTTATCATCATATGATCGACCGTCAGTTCTTTCGGCAATTCTTGCTTTTTTACCAGACAAACCTCTTAAATAATACAATTTAGCTCTTCTTACATCACCAACTTTTACACGTTCGATTGAGTCGATAACATTACTGTATAGTGGAAAAACCCTTTCAACGCCTTCACCACTAGAAATTTTTCTAACAGTAAATGACGAATTAAGACCGTTATTTTTTTTACCAATACAGACACCTTGAAATGCTTGCACTCTCTCTTTATTTCCTTCTTTGATCTTTACGTTAACTTTGACAGTGTCACCTGGCGCGAAGTCTGAAACCTTAGAACTTTTTAAAATCTGCTGAATTTGTGATTGTTCGTAATTTTTAATAATTTCATTCATTGTGTGCTCCATCCAAAATTAATATGTGGGTGGTATCAGAGCGGCATATTCTACTCATTTTTGTTTTTTTTTAAATAGTTTTTAAATAAATCTGGTCTATTTTTTTCAGTATTTTCCAACGAATTTTGGTGTTTCCAAAGATCTATATCAGCATGTTTACCACTCACAAGTATGGAAGGTACTTCTTTTTCTGAGTGATCAGGGGTTATCCATGGGTTTGGTCTAGTGAATTGATCATGTTCAACAAGTCCATTTTGAAATGACTCAATAGTGTGAGTATCATTATTTCCAAGAACACCAGGTTGAAGTCTCATTAACGCCTCAATAAATAATAATGATGCTATCTCTCCTCCGTTTAAGATTACATCGCTCACAGAAATCTCTTGAAATTTATAATAATCAATTACTCTTTGGTCAATGCCCTCATATCTACCATTTAGTAAAATAAAATCTTGATTGAAATTATAATTAGTTAATTTTTTTTGAGTGAGTTTTTTACCTTTGGCAGAAAAACATATTTTTATACAGCTATCTAATTCATTTTTATTAAAGTTTGCTTCGATAGATTTTGAAATTATATCAGGTCTTAATACCATACCTGCGCCACCACTAAATGGTTTATCATCAACAGAGTTCGCAGATAAATCACTGTAATCTCTTATATTGATCGTATTGATTTCGAAATGATTTTTTGACAGAGCTTTGCCTAACAAGCCATGTTGTAAAATTCCAGGAAAAACTTCCGGAAATAAAGTAAGAATATTAAATTTTAACATTAATTTTTAATTATAATTTTTTTTTCTTTAATTTTTACAAATGGAAAGTTTTGTTCAGTAAATCTGAAAAATTCCTTTTTTTTACTTTTAATAAAATATATTTCCAATAAATCCCCTGCACCAAAATTTACAACTGAAGCAACTTCTCCAACTCTCTGGTCTTTATTATCAAATACCTCAAGGCCCTCTAAATCGTGGAAATAATATTCATTTCCTTTTACTGGTGATAGTTGTTCTTTTTTTAAAAAAATTTTTTTATTAACAAACTTTTCAATGTCTGTTCTATTATTTATTTCGTCGATTGTTATAAGCGGGCTTTTTTTATCAAAAGATACTAGTTTTAAGTTAACAGTTTTTTCATTATCTAAATAAAATCTTTTAAATTGATTTACATCACGATCATCATTTAAATAACTGTGAAACCTTAGCAGACCCTTAGTTCCTTTAGGTCTGCCAATTACACCAACTTGTATGAAACGCTTCTCAAAGGGAGTCACAAGTAATTACTCTTTAGTCTCAGGTTTATCCTCTGAAACCTCAGTTGAACCCTCAGTTGAACCCTCTTCCTCTTTAGGCTCTTCTTTTGCAGGAGCTTCTTCTTTCTTTTCCTCCGGCTCAGGAGTCTCCTCTGTCTTTACCTCTTCAGCTGGTTTTTCAGCTGCTGCTTCTTCAACAGGCGGTTGCTCTTCTGTGGCAGTCACCTCCTCAGCAGGTTTTTCATCCTCTGCTTTAGCTGCTTCTTCAGTAGCTTTTGCATCTTCTGCAGCTTTTGATGCTGCTTCTTCTTTCGCTTTAACTCTTTCTTGAGCCTTTGCCTTTGGTAAATGCTTTTTTGTTTTCTCAGTTATTTTTGGAGCTTCCATCATTCCTAATTCAGAGAGAATTTTTTGGACTCTTTCTGTTGGCAAGGCTCCAACCTTAAGCCAATGTTCAGCTCTTTCTTTGCTAAGCATTACTCTTTCCTTGTGATCCTTGGGAACCATTGGATTGAAGTTGCCTATTTTTTCAATGAAATTACCGTCTCTTGGTGCTCTCTCATCCGCAACTACAATTCTATAGAAAGGTCTTTTTTTTGAACCTCCTCTTGCTAGTCTTATTTTTGTCGCCATGATTTCTCCCTTCTGTATTTATTCAATCGTTGGCATTTGGTTTCCGCCTAATAAACTTTTAATTTTATTTGCAAAACCTGGTTTTTGAGCTTGTTTCATAAGTTTTTTAGTTTGCTCAAATTGTTTTAAAAGCCTGTTGACCTCGTGTACCTGTCTACCAGACCCTGTTGCTATTCTTCTTTTTCTTGAAGCTTTTAGTAAATCAGGATCAACTCTCTCTTCTCTAGTCATTGAGCAAATAATTGCTATTTGATGATCAATAACTTTTTCGTCGAAATCTCCACTCTCCATCATATTTTTAATTTTGCTGACACCTGGCATGTGTGACATTAGTCCAGACATTCCGCCCATTTTTTTCATTTGAGAAAACTGTTTTAAAAGATCATTCATATTGAATTTCCCACTCATCATCTGAGATTGGAGATTTTCCATTTCTTTTTGATCAAAATCTTTTTGTGCTTTTTCAACTAATGAAACAACATCTCCCATACCAAGAATTCTAGAAGCTATTCTCTCTGGGTGAAAAACTTCAAAATCATCAATATTTTCTCCTGATCCAAAGAAACGAATTGGCAGACCTGTTTGATATTTTGCTGAAAGTGCAACTCCTCCTCTTGGGTCTGCGTCTAATCTTGTTAATATAAATCCAGTAAGTGGTGCTGTGGAGTTAAAAGACTCTACAACGCTTAGAGCTTGTTGACCCATCATTGAGTCTAAAACAAGTAAATTCTCTTGTGGTTTTGCTAGATCATGAATTGTTTTAAGTTCTAAAAGTAATTCCTCATCTGTGCTAATTCGACCTGAGGTATCTATAATTAAAACATCCGATAAAAGTTTTTTACTTTGTTCAAGAGCATTATTGACAATATCTTTTATATTTTCATTTATTGGCTCAATAAACTGTATATTATTTTTTTGAGATAAAATACGAAGTTGGTCTATAGCGGCTGGTCTTCTTAAATCTGTTGACACAAGTGCTACAGATTTATTAAGGGAATTTTGACAGTAATGAGCAAGTTTTGCAATTGATGTTGTTTTACCTGCACCCTGCAGACCACACATTAAAAAAGTTGAAGGTTTATTTTTAAAGTTTAGCTCGCTACTTTGAACACCAAGTATTTCTGTTAGTTCATCACTTACTATTTTAATTATTTGTTGTCCTGGCTGGACGTTTTCAATTACTTTTTTGCCAAGTGCTTCTTCTTGGATTTTTTTAATAAGATCTTTAGATACTTTAAGAGAGACATCTGCCTCTAACAAAGCAACTCTCACCTCTCGCAAGGTTGTCTCTAAATCTTTTTCACTGATAGCCCCTTTATTTGAGAGACCTTGAAAAATTCCAGTTATCTTATTTGTTATATTTTCTAACATTTAAAAAATAAAAAAAATCGGCGAATGATACTCATCGGCCGACTAATTTTTCCTTTATTTAGTGAGGAATTTATATCACTATAGCTAGTCTATGAAAATACCTTTTATGAAGGCTCAAGGAGCAGGAAATGACTTTGTTATTGTGGATAAAAACGTTGATTTCATTAGAAAGTCAAAAAAGGTAATTAAAAGACTTTGCGACAGGCATTTTGGGGTAGGTTGCGATCAATTAATTCTAATAAAAAAAATTAATTCATATTATCAAATTACATTTTATAACTCAGATGGCTCACTTGGAAAAAATTGTGGGAATGGATTGCGATGTGCCTATAAATTTTTAGTTGAAGTAAAAAAAGTTAAAAAGGCAGTCATAAAAACTAATAAATTTTTACATTTTGGTGAGAAAACACAAAAGGAATACAGAATCAATGTTGGGGAGGTAACTTTAGATTGGAAAAAAATTCCTTTGTCAAAAAAAATGGACTCTCAAAATATTCAAATTAAAAGAATAAAGATACCTGGGTTAATAAAAATAATGGGGGCAAATATTGGAAACCCTCATTGTGTGGTATTAGTAAAGAATTTAAAGCTAATTAAATTAAGTATGTTAGGGCCATCACTTGTAAAAAATAAATTATTTCCTGATCAAGCTAATATTACTTTTGTAGAGGTATTAAAAAAATCAAAAGTGAAAGTATTATTTTGGGAGAGAGGTGGCGGACATACACTAGCATGTGGTTCAGGAACTTGTGCTACTGCTTTTGTTTTAAATCATAATGACTTTGTGTCCTCTAAAATCGAAGTGATTACTGAACAATCAGTATTAAAAACAGAAATCAAGGACAAGATGGTATTCCTTCAAGGTCCTGCAGAGTTAGTTTATCAATCATCAATTAATATTTAAATGTCTAAAGTTGTTAATTTTGGATGTCGACTAAATAACTTTGAAGGAAAAAAAATTGAAGAATTATTATCAAATAATAATGAAAATATGGTTGTTATAAACTCTTGTGCCGTCACAAATGAGACTGAAAGGCAGGTAAGACAAACTATTAGAAGAATTAAAAAAAAATATCCCAATAAAAAAATTGTAATGACAGGTTGTGCTGCACAAATATCTCCAGATAAGTATTCTTCAATGAATGAGGTCGATAAAGTTATTGATAATATAAGTAAACTGAAATCAGAAACTTGGACATCTTTACTTAATGAAGAACTCGGAGTAGATTTTAAAGAGGATATATTTGACTCTCCTCAAGATATCCGCCCATCTTTAGATAAAAAAAACCTTAACATCAGAGAAAGCCTTGTAATTCAACAAGGATGCAATCATAGGTGCACATTTTGTATTATTCCTTTTGGTAGAGGTAATAATAGGAGTTTTGATCCTTTTTACTTAATTGATGAGGTGGAAAGAGTTGTAGAAAATGGTGTCAAAGAAATTGTTTTAACAGGTGTTGATATATCAGATTATGGTAGCGATTTTGATCACAAATATAACATGAGCAATTTAATTTTAGATATTTTAGATAAAACTAAATTACAACGTCTTCGACTCTCCTCGATAGACTGTGTTGAAGTAGATGAAAATTTTAATGAAGTACTAAAAGATCAAAGAGTAATGCCGCACCTTCACCTTAGTATACAGTCTGGTGATGACATGATACTGAAAAGAATGAAAAGAAGACATAATTCGAAAGATGTATTTCAATTTGTTGATCGTTGTAAAAAAATTAGAAAAGATATTTCATTTGGTGCAGATATTATTGCAGGATTTCCTACAGAAACGGATACGATGTTTGAAAATACATATAAACTATTAAGAGAAAATGAAATTTCTCACCTCCACATATTTCCTTTTTCTCCAAAAAATAATACTCCTGCATCAAGGATGCCTCAGGTTTCTAAATCAATTATTAAAAAGAGAGCAAAAATTTTAAGAGATCTTGGTGAATTGATTTTAAAAAAAGTAAAATCCAAACTTTCATTACCAAGGGAGATCCTTATTGAAGAGTTAAATTCAGGATTAGCTATTGGATATGATCAAAATTATATCAAACATAAAATACCCTTAGTAGGCGTGCCCGTTGGAGAGGTTATAAGGGTTTAATGTTTTTTTTAAAAAAAATCTTTCAAAAGAATTTAAATATAGATGAGATAGAAGATCTTTTGTTTGATAATGGTGTAGAACCAAAATTTGCTGATTTAATAATTTCAAAAATAAAAGAAAATAAATCACAAGAAGAGAATATTAAAAAAGTGATTAAAGATGAACTGCTTATAAAATTCAAAGAAAAAAAATTTGGTGGTTTTTCTCCTCAAGATAAAAGCTTATATATTATTGCTGGAAATAACGGCTCGGGAAAAACAACATTTATAGGTAAATTTATAAATCTAATTCAAAAGAATGGCTTAAAACCTGGCGTAATTGCAGCAGATACATTTAGGGCTGCCGCTATCGATCAACTTGAACATTTCACAAATCAATTTGAAGTGCCCATTCATAAGGGTAATAATATGGAAGATCCATCTGCAGTTATTTTTCAAGGTATTGATAATCTGAAAGAGAGCGATGTTATTATTGTTGATACATCTGGGAGACAGCATAACAACAAAAATTTAATGGCTGAGCTAAAAAAAATCTCAGATATAGTTTCAAAAAAATCTGAGCAATTTAATTTAATAAGGGCTTTTTTAACATTAGATGCTAATACTGGCCTTGCATCAAAACATATAATAGATGGTTTTCAAGAATATATCACTTTAGATGGTATTATTTTAAATAAGGTAGATTCTAATGCCAAGTATGGAGCTCTTCTAACAATAATAAATGATTTTGATATTCCTGTAGTATTTGAAGGATATGGCGAAGGCATGAATGACTTAAGAGAGTTTCAATTTGAAGAATATTTAGATAGACTAATATAAAATGAAACAACTATTTGAATTTTTTCCCTTAATTGTTTTTTTCGCAGTCTATTATAAATCAGATAAAGATCTCTATTTAAGTATTGCTGCTGTAATAGTCGCAACATTTATTTCCCTTATAGCCATCTATTTCAAAGAAAGAAAAATTTCAACAATGATGTTAGTAAGTACAATTATCTTAGTTGTTTTTGGTGGTTTAAGTATTTTTCTAAAAAATGAGATATTTTTTAAAATGAAACCAACAATTATAAATGCTCTTTTTGCTGCAGTTTTGATTGGAAGTACGTTAATTAATAAACCTGTTTTAAAGTTATTATTAAACTCATCATTAAAATTGACTGATGAGGGTTGGGGATTAATGAATAAAATGTGGTCAAGCTTTTTTATTCTTTTAGCTGTCTTAAATGAGATAGTTTGGCGGACTCAAACAACTGATGTTTGGGTAAATTTTAAAGTATTTGGAATAATGGGAATTACTATTGTGTTTACAATAGTTCAAATTCCATTGCTAAAAAAACATTTTATTAATCAGCCATAAGGGCTTGAATTCCAGGAAGATATTTGTTCTCGAGCGCCTCAAGAAAAGCACCGCCAGCTGTTGAGACAAAATAAAAATTTTCAAATTTTTCCTCAGCCATATTGATTGCTAAAATTGTGTCTCCACCACCTATGACAACATCTGATTGAGATTTTGCAAGGAGATGTGCTAAATTTACTGATCCCTTTGAAAATTTATTGTCCTCGATCATTCCCATTGGTCCATTCCACAAAACGATATCACTGTTACCTATCAGTTTTTCTAAAACTGCGTGTGAAGAAACTGATATATCTAGGATTTTAAAATCAGAGCTTGTAGGAAGCTCATCTATTAATTTATTTTCATTTGAGTCAAGTATAACATCTGATGGAAGATGAATTTTACAATTTTTTGATTTTGCAGAATTGTAAATCATTTCAATCATACTTTCTGTCCCCACTTCAATTAAAGAATTGCTTACATTTATACCGTTATATTTAAAAAAATTATTAGCCATTGCCCCTCCAATAAAAATATCTGAGCAAGAAGATGTTAAAGATAGAAGTGTTTTTATTTTAGTTGAAACTTTTGATCCACCAATTATCGCTAATTTTTTCTTTGGAGATTTTTTTATATTATCTATTGCTAAAATTTCTCTTTCAAAATTAAATCCAGGTGCTGACAATATGTTTTTAGCCATTTGATTAACTGATGAGTGAAATCTGTGAGAAGCAGAAAAAGCCTCATTAACATATAAATCTAATTTATCTGTAATAGATTTGCTAAAATTTAAATCATTTTTTATTTCTCCCTCAAAAAATCTTATATTCTCTAAAAGGCTTATAGTTGGCTTATCAAAATCTATTCCATCAAGGCCACTATCTAAAAAACTATCATAATTAATAAAATTTAATTTTAACTCCAATATATCCTCAAACTGATCAATTAATTTTGAGAAAGAATACTTCTCATCAAAATTTTCTTTTGGTCTTCCAAAATGTGAAATAAGAAAAATATTACATTGTTTATTTTTAATAAAATCGATTGTCTCCTTAGATCTATCTAATCTTGTTTTGTCTGTAATTCTGAAATTTTTATCGATAGGAACATTGAAATCGACTCTGATCCCTACATTTCGGATTTTCTCAAAGTTCAAATTTTTAAGAGATTTCATATTTATTCACATTTTTTTAATCATTTTAGGCTAGATTACTACTACTATATATAGTATAAAACTACCCATATAAGGAACTAAATAGAGTAGGTATATAAAAAATGTCTTGGAATAACCAAAAAGTAGAAGATCTTAAAAAACTTTGGAATGAAGGGGTTGCTACTAGCCAGATTGGCGTTCAGCTTGGATTTACTAAAAATGCCGTTATTGGTAAGGCATTTAGACTGGGTCTTGAAAGACGTCAAAACTCCAGAAAGAAATCAACTCAAAATCAACAGTTCTCTTCTGTCACCATGTACAGAGAAACCAGCAATTCATCTTCTCAAAATACAATAAGAAAAGAACCTGTCCGGAGGAGAGAAAAATTTAGTTTTAAAAAGAGTATTGTGGGCACAGGTAACTTTAAATCTTGTCAATGGCCTATCGGAGATCCACTTGAAGAGGGATTTCACTATTGTGGTGGTCAAAATATTCCAACAAAACCATATTGTATTGAACATTATAAAAAGGCATATAATGTTGATGAAAAATATTTAGATAGGCTTTTGGATTTTTTACACGAGAAAAACTAATTGTTTATATAAATAGTTTTTCCAGATCCGTTTATCCAATTCCAAATTAACTTTTGTAATGAGGTACCTTCAAAATCTTTATAATATAAATCAGTAGCTGTCATAACATGCCCCCACTCAATATTTCCTTTTAACTTTCTTTCTTCAGCGTTAATTGAAAAACCAGCATTATAAAAAGTTGCGTCTTCGTTTATAGATTGTCTCACTTTATCTAAATTACCTTTCATGTAAGGATCCCCTATGTTCCAAATAAAAAAAACATTATTCAAATTATTTCTTTCAAATAATGGTCTTGAAGAAAAACAATTTGCCCAATGAGAGTCTTTACAATGCTCGACCCTGTCATTATATAAAAACTTTACAATTTTAGGCCATGGTCCATCATTCCATCCTAAGCGAACATTTAAAGACTCTGCGTCTAACCAAAAACTGTCAGCAATAATATATGGATTTTCATATCTTTTAATTAGATCTACGTTTAAACCCAAAGCCAAGGACCCAGCACTATAGCCTGCAAAAATTAATTTATCTGCTTTTTTAAACTTTTCATCATACTGATTGAAAATATCTTCGATAATGTATCGACCATGAAAATAAACTTTTTTTCCATCAATATTGTTTATGTGCGTGCCCTGATGTATGTCATTGCTACAATAAGGAATGTAAATGACATTATAGTTGTTGTTAATAAAGTCCTCGACCATAAAAGCTTTACCTCTTTCATTTGAGACTGCAGGAGATTTCAATCCATCATTTCTTGACCTATATTGGTCTTCGTTTGCAGCCACACCTCCTCCTTGAATATACATTAACCAATTATTTGTATTACCCTCAAAAAAGGTAAATGTTGCTTGTTCACCGTTGGAGCATAAAGCTTTAGGATCATTTGTTTTTATTAGCTGGGCATTTGAGAAAGATGCGAAAAGTAAAAGATTTAGTAGAAAAAAAATTTTTACCATAAGTAATTTATAAAAATTTTTTTTCATATGTCAAAGTTATTGGCGCGCTTGGCAGGAATCGAACCTGCGACCCCCAGATTAGGAATCTGGTGCTCTATCCTACTGAGCTACAAGCGCCTTTGTTTGTATACTTCATAATAATAATTCATAAAATATAAACTATGAAAAAAAAAGCTGATGAATACCTATATAATGAAGCACTAAAATACTTGGGTAAATATCCAGCAACTAAAAAAAAAATTTCTGAAATTCTAGAAAAAAGACTCAAAAATAAAAAGACTTATCAGAAAGTTATTTTCCCAGAAAATATCTCTAAACAAGAACTTATTGATAATATCTTACAAAAATTAGATGATTTAAAGATCATAGATGAAAAGCAATATATTGAAACTGTATTTCATTATTATGAACAGTCACTATTTTCTATAAAAAAAATTAAAAATAAACTATATCAAAAAGGTTTTGAACAAAGCTTAATTGAGGAATATATCTCTAAAAAAGTATCTGAAAATCCAGATTTAGAGCTAGATATTTTAAAACGATTTATTTTAAGAAAAAAACTATCGAAATTAGAAACTAGTGAACTTAAAAAAAAGCTCTATCAGCAAAGCTTTTCAGAAAATTCAATATATAAAATAATTAGAGATTAATTACTTAGATGCAGCTGGTGCTTCAATAGTTTTAGTTGTTTCGTCAGTATTTACAGGTGCTTGACCCTCGACATCTTTATCTTTTTTAGCTTTTTTTATAATTATTTGCTTACCCCTGTACATACCAGTACTGAGATCAATATGATGGGGTCTTCTCAATTCACCTGATTTTTTGTCTTCTGCGAATAGTTGAGTGCCCGCTCTATGATGAGAGCGCCTCATATTCCTTTTTGAAGGTGTAGTTTTTCTTTTTGGAACTGCCATATTAGAGCGATAACATAATAAAAATTTGTATAAATTACAATAATAATGTATAAATCTGCCCACAATGCAAGAAGAGCAAATCGATTTAGGTCACAAAAGAACATGCCCCTGCGGTAGCGTCAAGTATTATGATTTTTATCAGGACGTAATTAACTGTCCAGAGTGTGGTAAATCTATTGAAGCTGTAAATATAGCAAAACCTAAAAGAGGAAGAAAAGCGGGAATTAGCGTTGCAACACCTACTAAGACTGCCAAAGAAAACGATGAATTAAAAGACCTAATTGAAGAAACAGAAGATACTGATACCCAAACTGAAGATACCGATAACCTAGCAGAAGATATAAGCATTGATATACCGACTGATAAAAACGAAGAAGAAACTAATTAATTTATCTTTTATTTAAGATTTCTAATATTTTTGTTGAGGCTTCCTCAAACTTTAAACTTGAGGATATTGCAAATTCTCTAGTATATCTCTCGAAAGCTACCTGAAACATCTGACGCTCACTATAAGACTGCTCAGTTTGATCATCTTTTCGAAATAGGTCTCGAACAACCTCTGAAAGGAGTTTTATGTCACCAGAGTTTATCTTTTGGTCATACTCTTGAGCCCTTCTACTCCACATTGCCTTTTTAATTTTAGGCTTTTGCTTTAAAACAGAAAGTGTTCTAGTCATAGATGGTTTACTAGTAATATTTCTTAAACCAATCAATTTTGCTTTAGCAAAGGGGACTCTGATTGTTAACTTGTCTTGAAAAAACTGAATTACATACAATTGTTCTTCCACTAGATCATATTGGAACTTTTCAATAGTGAGAATTCTTCCTACTCCATGTGTTGGGTAAACAATATTTTCTCCTGCTTTAAATTCTTGGGGGGCTTTTATTTTTTTTATTTTTGGAGCTTTTGGCGTAATAATTTTATTTATAATTTTTTTTGATTTTTTTTTAACTATTTGCTTCTTTACTATTTTTTTTACAAGTTGTTTTTTTTTAGGATTTTCTTTTTTTTTGACATTTGTTTTTTTTATAGCTTTTACTTTTTTGGTCTTTTTATTTACTTTTTTTGACGTAGTTTTTTTTTTAACTGACATTAATCAGCTCCTTTTTTACTGAAATGATTTTCAAATTTATCTTCTACCCCTTCCCACTGTTTTGCATCAGCAGGAGCATCTTTTTTGGTAGTTATATTAGGCCAAACTTGTGAATATTTTTCATTTACATCTAACCATTTTGTACCATCGTCCAAGTCATCTGGGATAATTGCTTCGACTGGACATTCCGGTTCGCACACTCCGCAGTCAATGCATTCATCAGGGTTAATAACAAGCATATTTTCACCCTCATAAAAGCAATCCACGGGACATACCTCAACACAATCCATATATTTACACCTTATACACTTATCATTAACTAGGTAAGTCATAGACTGTCTTTTACTCTATTTCGGATTAATATAAAATCCTTATCTTCAAGACCAAGCAAGGTTGATATTTTTCTAGCAGTAGAAACCTCTAACTGGTCCTCTTTACCATCAACCATTAATACTTGCCAACATATTAAAATCACATCCATTCTTTGTTCATAACTTAAAGATGTTTTAAGCCTGTAAGAAAACTGTGATAAGTCGGTGTTGAAATGTTGTTGATCAGTAAGTTTATTAAATTGCTCTTTATTTTTTAAAGTTGGAATTTTAAAATAATACTCAACTAACTCAGAGGCCAAATTAATTTCTTGATCTGTAATTTCATGATCTGAAATGATAATTTCATAAATTAGGTTATATAGATCTGACTCAAAGGAATGATCTTCATTTTTATCCTCTTTTTCATTAAAGGATTGGAAGAATTTACTCAGCATTTATATTTTTTAATTGATCAAAAGGGTTATTAAATAATTTTTTTGGTGTAGATTTTTTTACTTTTTTTAAAGGTTTTTTCAATACTTTTTTAGTATTATTTTGTTTTAACTCCATTGTTTTATTTGCTTTAATTTTTTTTGAGATAACTAAGTCGTTTTCTGCTATATCTTGAATATTAAAAGACCTGCTTTTTAAAATACTAATTAATTTATCTTTTTTAATTCCTAAAAGATTAGATAAGTCCATCGGAAGTGAAAAAGGGCCTCTATTTTCTCTTTTAAAGAGTTGCTTTTCAAATTCATTAAAAATATCGAGTCTAATTAATAAATCATTTTGGGAGACAAAGCCTAAAAAAGTGATTAGGTCTTCATTTAATTTATTTTGAATATTAAGAGTGGCATTCCCATCTTTTGGTATGTATTCATCAATATTTAAAAATTCATTATTATACAAATTCCATAAATGAAACTTTAACTTCATGTATTCAGGTCTGATTAATTCAGAATTAAATATAACATTTTTTCCTAGTCTGAAATTTAGGGAGTGGATTTCTTTTCGTTGTGGTTCATCAATTAACTTAAATTCATCTAATATGTTTATTTGGTAAAAGTTATATTGGCTTTCAATGATTTTAAAAATAAAACTTCTTTCTTCAGGTTTCGAATTAAATTTTTTTAGTTTGTCAGATAAATCTAACTTAGAGAGATAAGTTTCCTCGTACCATTTTTGAATTTTATCATGAATTTTTTTAATATGATCTGGTGATACCAGTAAATTATCTAAGATTGGTTCCAAAATAGGATGGGCGACATCATTCCCCTTTTTAAATGTTGCTATATTTGCATCCCCCCATTTAAGATATAAACTTTGAAAATTTCCATTATCATCAACCTTTGGATCGATAGATAAGCTTTCGTTCGGTGCTGCTATAAAATTATCAACGTTAAAAGACATATATGGGAAAATTTGTTCTTTAATTATTTTATGGTAGTTGTTATTTAAAATATCTTTATATTTTTCTTCAAAAAAGATTTTAAAACCTTTTATAACTCCTATTTTTTCGTCTTTTATCTTAACATATCTATTATCAGTTAAAGAAATATTTTTTTTACTAATATTTAAATTTTGAACCATCTCACTTTTATTTTTATCGACAAATTTTTGCATTAAACTTAAATGTATCTCCTCAGACAGTTTGTTTTCAATATTTTTAACGGTTTCAACCCAAATAGAGTTACTTATCCATTGTTTCTGGTTAGTAATGTAAAGCCAAGTTCTTGTTTCATTTAAGTTATAAATAAGATCATCTATACTACCGTTATAATTCTGTAGATAAGAAATTTCTTTGTCTAAAAAATTATCACTAAATACAAATTGATTTTTTATGAGTTCACTAAATATTTTAGTCAACAGTTCAATATGTTTTTCATCTGAAATATTTTGATAGTCTGGTATTCGACATACGTCCCATAGCTGTTTCAAAATTTCAGGATTATCAAATTTAAAATTCTTTTTATTATTATTTAGAAACCTAGATAAAAATTTTTGATCTTCGGCATCTTTTTTTAGAATAAGTCGATGATTATCAGATTTTTTTTTTAAAGAGTTTATTAATTCATATTCTGACTTAAATGATAGAAGGTGATTTCTCCAAAAAATTTTTTTTACAGACTCAAATTTATGTGCTTGTATATTTTCTATAGAATCCAGATTTGTAAACTTTGCCCCGAGAGTAGTCCCAAAGTAACCAGATTTTGTATAACGACCAGCCCTTCCTGCTATTTGACCTATTTCCATATCATTCAAAGGTCGAACATATTTTCCATCAAACTTTTCTAAACCAGAGAAATAAACTTGGTTAATATCTAAATTCAAGCCCATTCCTATGGCATCGGTTGCTACAATATAATCAACCTCTCCATCTTCATATAATTTAACTTGAGAATTTCTAGTTTTAGGACTGAGCGCACCAGCTACAAGAGCCACACCTCCTTTTAAACTTCTAATCTGTTCAGCAATTTCGTAAAGACCAATTAAATTAAAAGCAATAATTGCTGATCGAGGTTTAATATTTTGAATTTTCTTATGACCAATAAAATTTAATTCGGAAAATCTATTTTTGAAAGTTATTTTTGCATCAGGAATTAATTCTCTAATAATTTCCTCCATAGTAAGAGAGCCTAGAAAAATAGTTTTTTGCTCCCCACGAGAATGTAAAAGTCTTTGGGTGAATATGTGTCCTCTCTCATAGTCAGATGCTAGCTGAATTTCATCTACACAAACAAATTCGAAAAAGTCATCTGGCATTGATTCGACGGTACAAAAAAAATATTTTGCATTCGAGGGAATAATTTTTTCTTCACCAGTAATTAAAGCAATTTGATTTATAGGATAAAGTTTGCATGCTTTATCATAATTTTCTCTTGCTAAAAGCCTTAAAGGGAAACCAAAAACACCGTTTTTAAAGGAAAACATTTGTTCAAAGGCGTAAAATGTTTTTCCAGTGTTAGTTGGACCTAAAATAATTTCAATTTGATTCATTCTATGGAAAGAAGTTACCATAAATAAAATGTTGACTTAATTAAATACTTTCTTAAGTTTTTTTTTAGAAAATGAATATTTAAATATTCGTTTTATACTTACTAGTAAGTGTAAAAAAGTAAGGAGGCTATAATGGCTGTAAAGAAGAAAAAAGCTGCCAAGAAAAAAGCAGCTCCTAAGAAAAGAAAAGCTGCAAAAAAGGTAGCGCCTAAAAAGAAGAAGGCTGCAAAAAAGAAAGCAGCTCCAAAAAGAAGAAAAGCTGCAAAAAAGAAAGCAGCTCCTAAGAAGAAAAAAGCCACTAAGAGAAAAGCTGTGAGAAGAAAAGCTGCAAAAAAGAAAGCAGCTCCTAAGAAAAGGAAAGCTGCAAAAAAGAAAGCAGCACCTAAGAAGAAAAAAGCAGCACCTAAGAAGAAAAAAGCTGCAAAAAAGAAAGCAGCTCCTAAGAAGAAAAAAGCTGCCAAGAAAAAAGCAGCTCCTAAGAAAAGGAAAGCTTCTAGAAAAAGAAGATAATTTTCTGAGTTTTAAATATTTAAAACGTCAAAAGCGGGTTATAATCACCCGCTTTTTTTTATGATAGAAGTTAATAACTTATCTTTTGCTAGAGGAAATACCCTCATCTACAAAAATATTAATTTTAAAATATGTCCGGGTGAATTATTACTCATTCAGGGTGCAAATGGCGTGGGCAAAACAACACTATTATCTAATATTGTAAATTTTATAGATCCATTAGAAGGAAGTATAACTTACAACAAATCAGTAATTGATAACCATATTGCCTCCCAAAATTTTTTATATATTGGCGAAACTAACTTTGCTCATGAATCTCTGACTTTAAATGAAAATATTGAGTACTGGCTTTCAATACACAACGTAAAATTTAATAAATCAATTAAAAATAAAACTGTAAATTATTTTTTTCAGGAATTAAATCTTGATAAAAAATTTTATCAGCTTTCATTTGGTCAAAAGAAAAAACTTCAATTGCTACTACTTATGTTAGTTAATAAACCCGTTTGGATACTTGATGATCCACTTAATGGGCTTGATGATAGAACAATAATAAATTTAAATACTTTGTTTGAAAAAAAGTTAGAAAATAAGGGAATAATTATATTAGCAAGCCATCAAAATATTACTTTAAATAATTATAAAACACTTCAATTAACATGATAAAAAATTTTTTTAAATTAATTTCAAGTGAATTTCAACTAATGCTTAAAGGAAGTATCTTCAGTTTTGTTCTTTATTGTTTATTAATTATTTCATGTGCTATTTTTGCATTATCATTAAAACACCAGTCATTGGGAATTAATGCACCATTATCTTTCTTATACATAATGATTTTTTTTATTTCATTGTTTAAAGTTGAAAAAATTTATGACCAAGATTTTGATGAAGCAAAACTTCATCAGTATCTACTTTCGCCTTTCTCTTTAGAGATAATTGTTTTTGTTAAAAATATGATGATCTATTTAAATTTAATTATTTTTTTCTTTATATTTTCACCACTAATTTTGATTATTTTAAATATCGATCTAACTTATTTATTTAAAATAAATATTCTTCTGGCACTCTCTCTTTTAAGTATTATTTTTATAGCTTCAATGACGGCATCTATAACAATCTCTAAGAATAATAGACTCTCGCTTACAAGTATTTTAACATTGCCTCTTTTTGTCCCTATTCTTATATTTTCTATGGCAATAACTGATTTAATTGATTTTAATACAGGTAGAATGTATTTATTTTTTGTAGCTTATTTTTTGTTAAATTTGGCTTTTTCACCTTTGCTTACTAGTTTTGCTCTCAAAAAATTATCAGTCTAATGTTTGCTATAACTCCAAATATACTTTCTAATTTTATGATCTCTCTATCTAGATATGTTATTTTATTATCAATTGTATTAATTAGTGTTTCTATTTTTCTGATTATTTTTTTAGAAAATGATTATTATCAAGGTATCTCATTCAAAATAATGTTTATCCATGTACCCACTGCTTGGTTATCATTGGCAATTTTTCTAGTCATGGGAATTAGTAGTATCGTTGGTTTAATATTTAAATCCCCAACAGCATTCACAGTTGCAAGATCTTTATCTCCAATAGGGTTGATAATGAGCATTATTGTATTAGTTACTGGATCTATATGGGGAAATTTGACTTGGGGAGCGTATTGGGTATGGGATGCGAGGTTAACTTCAATGCTAATTTTAGCTTTTATTTACTTAGGTCATATTCTTCTTTTGTATTCATTTGAGCACTTCCAAAAAGCAGATTTTGCAGCCTCAGTTTTGGCAATAATAGGACTAGTGAATCTTCCTATTGTTAAATTTTCTGTTGATTGGTGGACAACTCTACATCAGGAAAGTAGTGTTTTAAGAATGGGTGGGCCCAGTATGACTAATGATTATCTTATTACATTATTAGTTAGTTTTTTTGGTATTTTTATGCTCACAATATTTTGGTTTTCAAACATTTTTTATATAATTGTTGAAAAAAGGAAGATAGAGAGGTCTAAGCTTTTAAATGACTAGTTTAGAATTTGTTTTAATTTGCTATGGATTTTTTGGAGTCGTTTGTGCTGTGACAACGATTATAATTATGCTACTGAAGAAAAAAGTCTTTAATATGGTTAGTGCGCATAATCAAATTAAATAATCAAATAAAAAAGCGATTTATTTTTTTACTAATTATATTCGCCTGCTTTTCTACTTCTATATTTTTAATAAGTTATTCTTTAAAAGATCAAATTGCATATTTTGTTGAACCAACTGATCTAAAAAGTATGGATGGGATAGAAAATAAATATTTAAGGGTTGGGGGGCTTGTTAAAACAAATAGTTTAAAATTTTTAGATGGAAACTGGGTTTTTGAAGTAGTTGATCAAAATCAAAATTCTGTAAATGTTGTATTTTCTAAAACACTTCCAAATCTAGTAGAAGAAAATAAGGGTATTATCGTTGAAGGAAAATTTATTAATAACATTTTTGTTGCAGAGATAGTTTTGGCCAAACACGATGAAAACTATATGCCCCAAAGCGCTATAGACAAACTTAAAGAAGAAGGAAAATGGAGAGGAAATTAATTGATATCTTATTTAGGTAATAGCTTTATTTATATTTCGTTAGTGCTAACTATCTTTTTTTATATAAATTTATTAAAGAGAATAATTCCATCAACTACTATTTCTTTAAAATTAATTTATTTTATAAACCTCATTCCCTTTGGTCTTTTAGTATATGCATTTTCAATTTCAGATTTCACTTTATTGAACGTTGTCGAAAATTCTTATGTTGATGATCCTATTTTTTATAAAGTGACATCTGCCTGGGGTAGTCATGAGGGATCAATTTTATTATGGGTTTTTTTAATTAATTTATTTGGAGTTTTTTTCCTTTACAAAAATCAAACTGTTGAGATTCATAAAAATATATTATTTATATCAACTTTATTTATTCTTTATGTAGTAATTAGTTCAAATCCATTTACTCATGTAGAAGCAAATGAAAATGTTTTAGGTTTGGGTCTGAATCCAATCTTGCAACATTTTTTATTTGTAATTCATCCACCAACATTGTTCTTGGGGTATATTGGTTTAATTATACCTTTTGTGATATCTGCACATATGCTAATTAATAAAAATTTCTCAGATAAATTATTTAGAGAAATGTTGATTTGGTCAAAAATTTCTTGGTTTTTTTTAACTGGAGGAATAGTTTTAGGGTCTTATTGGGCCTATTCAGAACTAGGATGGGGGGGTTGGTGGTTTTGGGATCCAGTAGAAAACATCTCTTTAATCCCATGGTTACTAAATACCGCCTTGATTCATTCACTTCAAGTTTCAATCAAAAGTAACCAACTAAAATTATGGAGCCTAAATTTAGGGCTTTACTGTTTCATTGCATCAGTGTTCGGAACTTTTTTAGTTCGTTCGAATTTAATTGTATCTGTTCATAGTTTTGCCACAGATCCACTTAGAGGATTATTTTTGATTATTATAATCGCATATTTGCTAGCTATGACAGTGAGGCTAAATATAAAAAGTATTTCTAATTTTAATGAGGACTCTTTTAATTTAATTAGCAGAGAGAGTTTTCTTTTATTAAATAATATATTTTTTATTTGTTCTGCACTCGTTGTCTTTATTGGAACAGTTTATCCTTTGTTTAGCGAAATGATTCTTAAAACATCAGTGTCAGTAGGCGCACCATATTATAATTTTGCATTTAATTTGTTACTAGCACCATTAATTTTATTTATGGCATTTGCACCACAGATAAATTGGGGAAAACATGAAAAAAAAGATAAACAAATACCTTTTATAATAATTCTTTCATTATCGATTTGTTTGATATCCTATTATCTTTCAAATAATTTTTATTTTGCGCTTAGTGTATTTATTACAATTCCATTATTTTTAAAAAGTATTTTAGTTTTAAAAAATAATTTTAAAAAAAATATAAGTTTTTATTCTCAATGGCTGGCTCATTTAAGTATTGGTTTTTTTATTATCGCAGCTGTATATACAGAACAATTTGACTACGAAGAAAATCTACTATTTGAAAAAGATTCCACTAATGAGATAAAGTTACAAAATAATAAAACTGCAATAATTAAAAATATTAAAGACGAAAAGTTCCAAAATTATCAAAAAATATCAGTGGAATTATTAATTTCTGATGGACAAAAAGAAAGAGAGCTATCGCCTTCAAAAAATATCTACCAACCCTCAGGGCAAGTCACAAATGAGGTTAGTACTACTAATAAACTCTTTAGTCAATATTATGCAACAATATCAACGATTGAAAGCAATAAGGTTGGGATCAATTTAGTATATAAACCATTTATAAATTTATTATGGTTAAGTGCAATTATGCTTGTTTTTTCGATATTTTTATCTGTTGTTAAAAAACGATGAAGAGGCATCTATTATTACCTGTAGTTGGATTAATAGTGTTAGTTGTAAGTGTTATATTTTACTTTAATCAATCAACTAACAAAAATAATTCAAGAGATGAAGTATCGAGTTTAATATTTAAAACACCAGACTTTTACAACAATAAGTTAATTAATGAAAATACATTAGGTGAATTTTACATTGTTAATTTTTTTGCTTCTTGGTGTAAGCCATGCTTATTAGAGCACCCTTTGTTAATGGAAATGAAAAAAAAAGGTGTAAAAATTATTGGTATTAATTTTCGAGACGATGAAGAGAATTTTAAAGAGTGGATAAATGAACATGGAAATCCTTTTGAATACATATTAAGAGATGATGGTACCATCGCTTATGAGATGGGTTTAATTGGTGTTCCAGAGACATTTTTTGTTATTAATAAAATGATTCAAGAAAAGATACAAGGGCCTTTATTTTATGAAGATGTCGAAAAGTATTTATAAAATAATTATACCATTTTTAATAATTCATATATCTGTGTTTAGCTTTGCAGGTGTAAATGAACTAAGTGATTATTACAAAACAATCAGATGTCTGGTTTGCGAGGGTCAGAGCATTCAAGAGTCTGATACAGAGTTTGCAATAAATTTAAAAGAGCAAATCCAAAAAAAATATAGCTCTGGAATATCCATTGAGGAAATTAATCAAGAACTAATCAAAATTTATGGTCATGAAATATCTTTTAATCCACCTAAAAATCACTTACTGCTTTGGGGGACTCCTTTGATTGTGCTAATAATTATTTTTATATTTATTAGAAATAAAATTAGAATTTTTAAAAGATTATAAAATGAGTTATTTTAAAGACTTATCTAATCAAATTGTACTTATTGAGTCTCAATCTTTTTCTCTCATTAGTTGGTAAATGTTTATTCAATCTTCTATTTATTAAGCCAAATAAACCAATTATCAATAATGTTAAGAAAATAAAGTAAAAGCCAACAATTGGATAAGGAACAAAAGGATTAAAGGTTTTATCAGCGAAATAACTGGCATAATAAATCGCATCTCCTTTTTGTTGCCAAGCTGGAAAACCAGTAAAAAACACCAATGTTGTTGCATGGAACATAAAAATTGCTTCATTCGTGTAAGAAGGCCATGCCAAGCGGAGCATTGTTGGCCATATAATTCTTCTGAATTTTTTAATCCCTGTAAAACCAAACGCATCTGCTGACTCTAAATCTTGACTTGGGACAGCACGCAACGCTCCGTAAAAAATCTCTCCTGCGTATGCAGATGTATTAAAAAATAAAACAATTAAAGCTCCTAACCAAGCTTTGGTCAGCCAACGCGTTTCAACAGTAACAACAAGAAACCCTAGATCAATATCAAATCCTAATCTTGGTAAAAGAACAAATAAATCATATGCAAAGAAAAATTGAATGAATAAAGGGGAGCCTCTAAAAATAAAAATAAATAATCTACAAGGAGCACTAAATAGAGGTAAATTTGAATTTTTACCTAAAGCCAGAACTGTTGCAAAGAAAAATCCAAGGAGTAGTGCCAAAACAGCAAAATATATGTTCCAAATCATTCCTGAACCAATTAATACAAATTGCTCACAAAGTGTTATGTCAGCTTTTGGTAAAAGTCGCTCTCCATAGCCTATAGATCTAAGGCCGTAATCAGATAGTGTTTGAAAACAACTCGACATCAGCCAGCCTTACCTGCCATGGTAGCTTGTCCTTGAGAAAGACGAGCTGATATTTTGTCTAATACCGATTGTGACAAGTAAGTTAATGATAAATAAAAAATCATAAGCACTCCAAAATACCAAGCTCGCCAATCGGGATGTGGGTAATCATATACACCAGTTTTAATGCCACCTAATTCTTTAGCCCAATAGACAATATCTTCAATGCCAAGAAGAAATAGAAGTGGGGTTGCTTTAATTAAAATCATCCATAAATTGGACAGGCCTGGTAACGCATAAATCCACATTTGTGGTATGAGAATTCTTCTAAAAATTTGACTCTGAGAAAAGCCGTAAGCCTCTCCTGTTTCTATTTGAGATTTTGGAACTGCAGCCATAGCTCCAGACAAAACATTGCCGGCAAAAGCTCCAAAAACAAAGCCAAAAGCAAGTAAAGCTAGAGAAAATCCATAAATATCGTGCACCCACTCGCTAGCTGTGTTTAAAGGAAGTTTTGCAGCTGCACAAACGACAAAATCATTACCTTGCCTAATAGGCTCAGTAACATCAGAACATAAAACTTTATGACGCAAATATTCAAATGCTTGATCAAGTGCTATTGGAATAAATAAAAAGAAAACGATATCTGGAATACCTCTTATCATCGCAAGATACCCTTTCCCTACAGAGCGAATAATTTTAAATGAGGATCTTGAAGCAGTAGCGCCAGCAAAACCAAATGCCATTGCCAATGGAGCCGCCAAAGAAAGCAAACCCATAACAACTAAAAAAGAAAAATAAAATGACATATGTTTTGCAGTAGTGACATAACACGATAACCACATTAATCCTTCTATGGTTTTAGGGTCTACACAATAACTAAACATTTGGAAATTTCTCTTGTGTATCTATTTGTTGAGGTAGAAAATCTCTGATTAAATTATTTCTTTTTCCTAATAAAACCTCATCTATACCAAACTTACCAGCCAAAGGTGCATTAGTGATGCCTGAATGCATAACTGCTAAATATAAACCATTTAATTTTTTACCTTTTTGATTTATGAGACGTCCAATTTTCGGTCTTCCATCAACTGGTAAAGGTCGTTTACCAAGTGTAAAATGATCTAAAATCATATTTCCATTATAGTTGAGCCTTGTTGCCATGTCTTGGATAAGTTTTTTTGCAGTTCCCTTAATATTTTCCTCTTGGCTTGAGTCATCATCAAATTTTCCACCTATTATTAATCTTCCTTTGTCGTCCTGCCTTGCATGGAAATCAAAACCTGTAATTGGACATTTTAATAATGGGGGCAACGGTTTTGTATAAACTAATAACCCTAAACTTGAGTGCATTTCAAAAGGAATATTAATTGTTGATAATAATTTTGGAACGCCAAGTCCAGCAGTTAAAATTACCTCATTATCATTAATAATTTCATCATCGGTTTTGACACCAATAACATTGTTGCTATCACATATTAACTCTTTTACGTTAATTTTTAATATTTTCGATCTACTAGCTTTGAAAAGTTCTTTAGTTGCTCTAACACCATCAATGGCCAAATCATCAACACCAAAGCCGGCCATAGTTGGAATTTTATTTAAACAAGGTAAATGTTTTTTTAGTTCAGATTTAACTGATATTTTTACAGACTGCCCCCAACTTTGATGCTGTTTTATAGTTTTTTGAAGCTCTTTCTCTCCTTGATCCCAAATGAATGCTCCTTTTGATGTATAATTTAAGTTTGAAATATAATTTATTAATTTTGGCCAATAATTCAAATTAGCCAAACGAAAATCAGCATAGCTTTTATCATTATTGGCATAACCATTTACCCAACCCCAAGTATTTGAAGTAGCTTGGTTTCTATCACCTGGTAAATGTGATGATAAAACAGTTATCTTATCTACACCATTTCTGTAAGCATGGTAGGCAAAGGATGCACCTACAATTCCTGCCCCAACTATAATCATTGTAAGAGAAATTTTATATTATGTTTCAATGTTTCTTGAGTAAATATTATAAAGAAAAAAAGAGGACGGCTATTCCGTCCTCTTGTTCTGTAATTTAAATTAGATAATCTTAAAAAGTTGCGGCTTCGAAACCAAACCACTTTTTAATAAGTGCATTTAGTGATCCGTCGTCTTTCATGGAGCTAATAGCTGCATTCATTTTGGCTTTTAACTCTGTATCAGACTCACGGATTCCCATTCCGACACCGCCGCCGATTGAGACTTCTCCTATATTTGCAAATTCACCATTTGATTCTGCAATGATAGATGCGAGGTAATCACCATCTGCTAAGACAGCGTCAGCTTCGCCGTTTTGCACTGCAGATATTGTTTCTTCTGCTGTTGCAA
>CACDXE010000011.1:0-20136 GCA_902556735.1 uncultured Alphaproteobacteria bacterium
AACCTGCAATGGTATCAGGTCCCTCTTTTAAAATTAAATTTTCTAAATCTTCACCCATTCTTTTGGTAAACATTTCCTCACTCTCTTTTTCTAAGCCATATTTCCAATAATGAGGACAAGCTGAATGTAAAAAACCATCTAAAGGTAATCCAAATTCACTATTGTATGGTTTTCCTGTCATCGAAGCAGAAACAGCCGTTACACCATGATAAGAATTTATTCGAGTAATTATTTTTCTTCGATTGGGATGCCCTTTTCTTTTATTAATAAACCATAATAATTTTACAGTAGTGTCATTAGCTTCAGATCCTGAGTTTGTAAAAAAAACTTTACCATCCGTGAAAGGAGATATTTCAATTAATTTATCTGCGAGTTCTACAGCTGGTTCAGATATTCTTCCAAAAAAAGCGTGGTAACCAGAAAATTTTTCATATTGTTTTTTTGCTGTTTCAACCATTCTGGGATGATCGAAACCAACCACAGAATTCCATAATCCTGAATTGGCATCTAAATATTTTTTTCCATCTTGATCGTAAACATATATCCCCTTCGCTTGGTTTAAAACAATAGGACCAAGTACATTTAAATTTTTAAGATCGGTAAAACCATGCAAAACTTTATCTGTATTAATCATTTAATCTACAACCTCATATAAATTTTCTAAAATTGGAATATTTCTAAATGGTATATCCACTAATTCTGTATCAGCAAGAAAATATCCAATAAAAAAGAAGAGTATCATGAAAATTAACTTCAACATCTTTAAAAAAGATAATATAGAAATAAAAAAAGGGTTAGAACAATTTGTCCTAACCCTTTAAGAAAGAAGTGGCCCACTAAGAAAAAAGCCGCTTCTATAAGGCTGTAAAAAGAGATTAATCTCTTATTTTTGATTATAATTACGAGTAAAAATAACATCAAGAAAATTGAAATAACCACAATATATAGAATAAATTAAATCTATATGCTACTAAACTTAGTTAAATCAGAAAATGAGCATCTTTAGATTCCTAGATAATATTCCGACTGTTTTTTTTACAATGATTTGGATTGGATTACTCGGTGCAATAACTTTAGGTGCACCATATATTTCTATTGAAGATATAAAAATTCTTATCACAATTAAAGATAATGAATTAGTTTCAAATTTTTCAGAGTTTTTAAATCCACATTTGATATTTTTAAATATCGCATCAAAGCTCACTATTTTTCTTGGTTTTAACAATTACTTTCTATTTAGACTACCGAATTTTATATACTTAGGATTATTAATTTTTGTCTCATATAAAATTATTAAATTAAAATTTTATGACCTCAATTATTTAATGCCTCTTACAGCAGTGATGTTAAGCGGCACAATTTTAATTTCAATGATAACCATTGATGGTTCTCTTATTTCAGGCCTGGTGACTTTATTAATATTCTATTATTTATTAAAAATTTTCGATGATGAAAATTTTTATAATGTATTTTTTTTTATATTATTTAGTTTAATTGCATTAATTCTCAAAAATTTCTATTTTGTTATATTAGTAACATTTTTGATATTCTTAAAATTATTTAATTTTAAGCTAGAGAAAAAAAAGCGTCTTAACTTATTTTCTTATCTAAGTTTTATTTATATATTTTTTTTAATTTTTCTGATTATTCAGGGAATTAATAAAACGGATTACTATTCCATACTTAATTTTGATCCAAATATTTTATTAAACAAACTTTCGAAGAGTGTTATTTTTTTACTACCTTTATTAAGTTTTCTAATAATTTCTATTTTTTATAATGGTATAAAAAGAATTAACTGGAATAAAGAATTAATTATATTCCTTTTTTCAATAATGCTTTGTTGGTTTATATTTATATTTTCTAATGAATTAAATATATCGATTTTAATCTTCTTATCGCCAATAATGTCTATTTATATTTTTAGAACACTAGAATTTGTTGAATTAAAATGGTCGAAAATAGTTTTAGTTACCCTTTTTTTTATACCAGCAGGCATAATTTATTTTGATACTTCCCTTTATCACAGTACTTCAGAGATACCTCAGATGAATTATATTTTTTATTTAATGATAATTTTAGTATCATTAATTAATCCAGTTTTTTCTCTCCAAGAAAAATCCTTAACTACAGTATATAAAACTATCTCATTTTCTTTGATTTTAGTTGTATTTTTCACTTCAGTCTTTTTTTATTCACAATATAAGAATAAAACATTGAGTCCCGTTATCTATGATACTTTAAAAAATGATTTAAATTGTGATATAAAAAAATCCGAATTTATATTGGAAGAAAATTATCCACTAGATTTAATGTTGTTTTTTAGTGACAAAGTGAAACCAGACTATTTTTCAGATTGCCAAATAGAATTAAAATTTAGTTCCCTTGATACAATGCCAATAGAAGATAGTGACTCAATAAATAAAACCATACTCGATATGACAACAAAATCATTCATAAATATCAACTTTAATAAATTATGACTTTCTTCAATCAGTTAAACTCGCAAGAAAAAAGAATAAGTATTTATTTGTTAATTGGAGCTTTTTTTTTCTTAGTATTTGATTATTCAGTAACTTCTTTTTTTGACAGTATAAATCATCAAACAAAGTCTCTTTTTGGAACACTCACTCACTTTGGTGATTCTTTATATTTTTTTGTACCTACTATTTTAATCTGGGGGTTAATAAAAATTATTAAAAGTAAAAATCAAATTTTGGAAACCATAAGTGACATTAGTCTATTTATTTTTTTAAATATCTTATTAAGTGGTATAGTTACACAAATATTAAAACATATAATTGGAAGACCACGACCAGTTTTATATAATGGCTTTGAATTAAAATCTTTAGATATAATACAATTTGACTCCAAATGGCATTCATTCCCATCAGGTCATACAGCAACTATTTTTGCGTTTATCTTTTGTATGACATTTCTCTTTCCGAAAATTAAAAATGCATTGATAACAATTGCAATTATTATTGCATCTACGAGAGTCATAGTTGGCGCTCATTTTATTAGTGATATCTTTGGTGGTACGCTTGTTGCATACCTTTCAACAATATTTATTTCAAAAAAACTAGCAGATAAAAACAAGTTATTTACATCAGAAAGTGACAAACTAATTCCAAATAATAATGTTGAAATAATTTCAAGTACTATTGCCAATCTTTATCAAAACATTTTCTCTCTTTACTTGAATTTTAATTTTTACTTTAAAACCCTTACCATAACTCTCCTACTCTCAATATTATTTTTCATATTTCCCTCATTAGACATAACTGTTAGTGGCCTATTTTTTGGACAGGAAGGTAAATTTATTGCTTCAGAGTCTGACTGGTTTATCTATTTTGTCCGTAAAATGCTTTTACCTCTAATGGCTTTATTAGTTTTTTTTGTTCCCATAGCTGCTGTTTTCAAACAAATTTATTACAAAGAAAAAATTTTAAATATTGCAGTCAGAGAGTGGGTTTACTTGTTTTCTTGTCTTATTATCGGAACAGGTGTTGTTGTAAACTCTATTTTTAAAAACTTGTGGGGTCGTGCAAGGCCTAATGACACCATTCAATTTGGAGGAGAAGAGCCATTTACCATTCCATGGTTAAATGTTGATTATTGTAGCACTAATTGTAGTTTCGTTTCAGGTGATGTGTCTTTTTTTACGTTATCTTTAGCTTTACTAATTATATTCAATAAAACTTCATGGAACACATTTGCATATGCTTCAATTCTTTTAATCTCATTATTAAGAATTATGGAGGGTGATCATTTTTTGAGTGATACGATTATGAGCTTTATAATCACATATGTAATAATTAGGGGACTTAATGATATTTTTAAGAATTTCCCAGAGGATCTAAATTTAAATCAATTAAAAAAAATCTCTTGGCGGTTCCGCAAGGATTCGAACCCTGACTAAATGATCCGAAGTCATTTGTGCTATCCGTTACACCACGGAACCTTTAATTGATTTTATTTACTTTTTTTCCAATTAATACAATTTTTAAAATACCATCCGACAAATTTCCGACAATTATGATAATTTAACTATATGAAAAACCTCTTGGTTTTGTTGTTATTAATCCCTAGTTTGAGTTGGGGATTTTTTAGTTCACCATTAGAAAAATGTATGGACAGAGTCATAGAGGGAACATATGAGGGTGATGAGAGTCGTTCATACCCTGCAGCTAAAGTATGCAAGGGTGCTAATAAGTCAGTTTTAAAATGTATGGATAAAGTAATAGACGGACAATACGAAGGTGATGAAAGTCGTGCATACCCCGCTGCAAAAGTATGCAAAGGAGCAGATAAATCAGTTTTGAAATGTATGGATAAAGTTATTAAAGGAACAATGAAAGGCAATAAAAAGAAAACATTTTCTGCTGCAAAAATATGTAATGATAGTTAAATTGATAGTCTTTTTAAATATAGTAAGGAAAAGAGGGTTAATTGACACTCAGATGATGTGGACTGGGAAGAAATATTTCCTACTTATACAAAGATTTGATTTAAAGCAGGGAACCTACTTTTATCCAATATAAAGATTGATAAAACTAGCAAGAACTATGGAGTAGGTTTATATTAGAAAGATGACAACTTTATCTAGCTCTATTTTTTACATACTAACAGGATGGACTTGTGCAATAAATATATACAAATTTTTTTACCAAAAAAAATTAAAGGACTCTCAAAAACAAGACGGGCAAAATGTAGCTCAGCTTAATGAAATGAAATCACATTTTAAAAAGGCAGATAAACTAGGTAAGATTTTTTTAACACTTTGGTGTTTATCTGCAGTATGGTTTTTCTATAATTTAAATGCTTAAGTTATAAAGAAATGATTAACCCAACTTTCGATAAAAAAGAACATTCAAAGTGGGAGTATAGAATTTATACCCAATATTTAGATGATGAAGAATTAAAGTCGGAAAATGACTGGCTTAATAAAGGTGGAAAAGAAGGTTGGGAGTTGGTCAATGTAATTAAGGATAAATCTGATATCTCTTCAAAACACAAAATGATTTATTATTTTAAGAGAGAAAAAATATCTTAAGTATTTCTATAATAGGTATTTAATTTAATGAATGAATATAGATATTTAATATTTGGAATAGTTATAATTATTATAACTTATATATTGTATTTAGGTCTGACTACTTAATGTTCCAATACAACTTCAAAATATATTATGAAGACACAGACTCTGGTGGAGTTGTATATTACGCAAATTATTTAAAATTTATTGAAAGAGCCCGTACTGAAATCATCAATAAGTTGGGATTTACACTTAATTCTTTATTGAAAGATCATGATCGACTTTTTTTAGTAAAAAAGATCGAATGTGATTATATTGAGTCATGCAAACTAGAGGATCAATTAACTGTTAAAAGCAATATTTTGTCTCTTAAAAATGCATCATTTGAGCTCGAACAAAATATTTACAAACAAAATAATATTATTTTTAAATCAAAAATTTTGATGGTTTGCGTCAATTCTCAAGGAGCTCCAAGTAAAATACCAGATGACCTTCAACGATTAATGAAAAACAAAGATGGATAAGTTATTTGAGCCAAGTAGAAAATTTATTAAATCTACAAATCTTTATAAATTTCAGACATATTTAGAACAAAAATTTTCTAAGAAATTTTTAAATTATAACAAGCTTTGGTTATGGACTAATAAGAATCCTGGTGAGTTTTGGGAGTCTATAGTTGAGTATTTTAATATTGACCTTGAGAGGAAAAGATTTTTTAAAGCTTACAAAAAAAAATCTTTTTGGAATTCAATTTTTTTTGATAATAGTAATCTTAATTATTACGATTTAATTTCAAAAAATAATTCATCAGATTTGGCCATTGAATTTATTGGAGAAAACAAATTCAGTGAAAAAATTATTTATAGTGATTTAAATAAAAGAATTAATGCATTAAGCAATTTTTTTAGAGATAAAGGCATTAAAAAAGGCGATGTAATTGTTGGATATCTGCCAAATATACCTGATACAGTTATTAGCTTCCTTTCTGCAGCAAAAATTGGTGCAGTTTGGTCTTCATGCTCTGCTGACTTTGGAACACAAGCAGTGATTGACAGATTTTCCCAGCTTAAGCCTAAGCTTTTAATTGTCGCGGACTATTATTTTTATAACGGCAAGAAATTCCAATATTCAAAAAACCTAAGAACATTAAAAGCTAATTTAAATAACCCACTAATTTTAAAAACTAGCTATCCTTCAAAGAATAACACTTCTGAATTAAAAAAAATTTACAATCAAAAAAAATATTCAAAACTACATAAAAATATATCATTGAGCTTTAATCATCCGCTATATGTTTTATTTTCTAGTGGAACGACAGGGCTTCCCAAGTGTATCACGCACGGCCACGGAGGCTCACTCCTTCAACATTTAAAAGAACTAGCATTGCATACAAATGTAAAATCTGATGATAAAATGCTTTTCTTAACTACTTGCGGGTGGATGATGTGGAACTGGACAGTTTCAAACTTACTACTGGGTTCCTCAATCGTTCTTTATGATGGCTCCCCATTTTATCCAAATATAAATCGAGTTATCAATATTACAAAAGATACTAATTCAACAATGCTAGGTGCGGGAGCAAAAGTTTATGAAACTATCCAGAATAATTATAAATCAAATAAAAAAGATATTTTAAAAAAAATTAATTGTTTTATATCAACTGGCTCTCCTCTAAGCCCAGATACTTTTAAGTTTATTAATAAAAGTTTAAATTCAAAATCTTTTATACATTCGGTGAGTGGCGGTACAGACATAGTCTCGTGTTTTATGTTAGGAATACCAACTTTACCTGTCTATTCAGGTGAAATTCAAGGACCGGGCTTGGGCATGGATATTGATGTTTTCAATGATAATGGCAAGCCAACCAAAAAGACAGGAGAACTAGTTTGCAAGACCCCTTTCCCCTCTAAGCCTATCTACTTTTGGAATGACAAATTGAATGATAAGTATAAATCCGCATACTTTAAAAAATTTCCGAACATATGGTCTCATGGAGATTATGTGAAAAAAACCAAAAATGGAGGTTATGTAATCTTTGGAAGATCAGATGCTACTTTAAATCCAGGTGGTGTCAGAATAGGAACAGGTGAAATATACAGTTGCCTACAAAAATTTCATTGGATCGATGACTGTTTGGCAACAGGTTATTTAACTAAAAATGATGAAAAAATTGTCCTTTTTTTGAAATTGTTAAACACAAAAATTAATGTTGATTTTAATACAATATTGAAAAAACACCTCAAGACATCGCTTAGTCCAAGGCATGTTCCGTGGAAAATATTTATAGTTAAAGACATTCCAAGAACAAAAAGTGGTAAAAACTCTGAAATACTTGTCAAAAAAATTATCAATAATGATAAAGTGCAGAACTTGGGATCGTTGGCAAATCCTGAGTCAGTAATTGAATACAGAAAGATAAATATTAATGAGTGATGTTTTTATAATCGATGCAGTTAGAACACCAATAGGAGCTTATTTAGGTAATTACAAAAAAACTGAATCAGTAGAATTAGGAACCTCTTGTCTCAAAGAATTATTTGATAGAAACAAAACAATCAATACTAAAGAAGTTGAAGGATTAATTTTAGGACAAGTATTAACAAGTGGACTAGGAATGAATACAGCAAGGCAAGTTGCACTAGGTTCCGGAATGCAACAGACATCCTTTGCTTATGTAGTAAATCAAGTTTGTGGGAGTGGTATGAGAGCTACAATAGATGGTTCATCTAAAATTTATTCCGGCGAGTCAAATTTATTAATTGTTGGTGGTCAAGAAAGTATGTCAAGGGCACGCCATGCGTATCTGAGTAGAACTGGAGAAAAAAAATTAGGAAACAATATCTTTATAGACACTTTAGTTAACGATGGCCTAACAGATGCTTTTTCAAAAGAACATATGGGCATTACAGCTGAAAACGTTTCAAGAAAATATAATGTTACAAGACAAGACCAAGATCAATTTGCTTATCAGTCTTATCTAAAAACTTATAAGGCTATTAAAAACAATTACTTCAAAAACGAATTGACAAAAACACCCCTTAAAGATGAAGTTCGAAAAGACACGACTTTGCCAAAATTAAGCCAATTAAAAGCTGTTTTTAAAAAATCTGGAACAGTTACTGCTGGAAATGCTTCTTCATTAAATGATGGAGCTAGTTTTTTGGCTTTAGCTTCTGAAAAATATGTAACTTCAAACAAAATTAAACCAATTGCAAAAGTACTATCTTGGGCGTCCTCGGCGGGCAATCCTGATTATATGGGTGTTACTCCAATTACAGCTATACAGAAATTAATGAAGAAAATGAGTGTAAATATTAACTATTTTAATTTGGTTGAGGTCAATGAGGCATTTGCTGCAACTTCAGTTGCTGTCCAAAGATCTTTAAAGATTGATCCAAATAAATTAAATATTGCAGGAGGCGCTATCGCATTAGGACACCCTATTGGCTGTTCAGGTGCAAGAATTATTACAACCTTGTCTCATCAACTCAGAAGAACAAAACAAAAGTTTGGTGTTGCAAGTATGTGTATTGGTGGTGGTCAAGGTTTAGCAATTGCTATTGAAAATCTCAAATAAAAAATCTAAGTGAGTGTTTCTCTTAAAGCAGCTATATTTTTATGTTTTGCCTCCTTATTTTGGTCAGGCAATTTTATAGTAGGAAGATTATCCTCAGTTGAGGAATTAGTATCACCGCTATCATTATCTTTTTACAGATGGGTAATTGCTTTAATAATTCTAACTCCCTTTTGTTTAAAAAATGCTTTAGTCGACTTACCCCTTTTAAAAAAACAACCAGGAATGGTTTTTTTGATCATTTTAACTGGTCCGACACTTTTTAACACCTTAACTTATATTGGTCTAACAGCGACAACTGTTATTAATTCTTTATTGGTTATTTCGACAACCCCCATGTTGATAATCCTTTTAAACAAATTGATTTATAAAAATCAAACAAACTTGTTTCAAATGTTAGGTGTCATTTTATCTCTTATTGGTGTTAGTTATGTTATAACAAAAGGTAACTATCAAAATATATTTGATTCAAAATTTTATTCTGGAGATTTATTCATCTTACTAGCTGTTATATCTTGGGCATTGTATTCAATATTTCTTAAAAAAAATGAAACAGGTGTTTCAGGATTTAGTTTTTTATATTTATCATTTGTATTTACAGTAATCTTACTCTTACCTGTTTATTTATATGACGTTATAATCCAAAACAATTTCATAATATTTGACCACAAAACCTTATTAGTAATTGGCTATACCGGAACTTTTCCTAGCATCTTGTCATATATTTGTTGGAATACCGGAGTGGCTTTAATTGGTCCAAATAAATCAGGCCCTTTTCTCCACTTAATGCCTATTTTTGGCGGAATTCTTGCATATTTAGTCTTTCAAGAAACACTTCAGGGTTATCATTACGCTGGAATTTTATCTGTGATTGTTGGTATAATGATAGCTAATAAAAAATAATTAATTATTTCTTAATTTAGGAGGGGAATATTTATGGCAAAAAAGAAGTCTAATAATAAGACCATGAAAAGAAGAAATTTCCTTAAAGGTGCAGGTGCTGCAGCACTGGGTGCCGCAGCAGTTTCTTCATTTCCAGCACCGGCAATATCAGGTGGACACATGGAATGGATTGCATGTTCTGCTTTTGGTAAAGCAGGAGGTCTTGGTAAAGCAATAGATAGATTTGCAAGTTACGTTAACAATGCTTCTGATAAATTAAAAATTACTGTTTATCATGGTGGCGAATTAGTACCACCTCTTGAGTCATTGGACGCAGTAAGATCTGGTGCTGCACAAATGGCTTACGGTGCAGGTTACTATTGGACAAACATTAGTATGGCACCATCATTTTCTGCAGCTTTACCTTTTGGTTTAACAGCTCAAGAACAAAATGCATGGTGTTACTATGGTGGAGGAATTGAAGCAGCAGATAAAGCTTATAATGCTATCGGTGTAAAATTTCTTCCAATGGGTAATACTGGTAACCAGATGGGGGGTTGGTTTAATAAAGAAATTAATTCTCTAGCAGACTTTGAAGGTCTAAAAATCAGAATGCCTGGTCTTGGTGGAGAGGTATTAAAATCTTTTGGCGCTAATACAGTTCTTTTGGCTGGAGCGGATGTGCTTCCATCACTTGCATCAGGTGCGATTGATGCAACAGAATGGATTGGTCCTGCTGCTGACTTAGGTAAAGGATTACACCAAGCAGCTAAGTATTACTATAACCCAGGATGGCATGAGCCAGCAACTATCTTAGATTGTTCAATAGATATGTTTGAGTGGGAAAAACTTGATGACGCAACTAAAGAGCTAGTCACAATTGCAACTAAGGCAGTTAACATGGAAGTTCTATCTATGTTCCAAGCTGCAAACGATAGTTCGTATCAAAAACTTATTAATGAGCATGGTGTTCAAATGAGACAATTGCCAGATCCAGTTATGAATGCATTGGGTCAAAGAGCAGGAGAGGTTTGTAGCTCAATAGCAGCGGAAGACCCTGTTTCTCAGGCTCTTTTCTCACATATTGTTGAATTTAGATCATCAATTCTGAGATGGACAAATACATCTGAAAAAGAGTACATGAGAGTAAGAAGCCTTCCATTTACTTATCCATCAGCATAAATTTAAAATTAAAATCATCCCCGATACCTATTCGGGGATGATCTATCTATCAGAACATTTTATTTGGCAACCAGGTTGCTATTTCAGGATAAAAACCAACAATTAATATAGCTAATACCTGAATTCCAATGAAGGGAATTACTCCTCTGTACATGTTTCTAGTTTTAATGCTACTTGGGGCCACTCCTCTTAAAAAAAATAAAGAAAATCCAAAAGGAGGTGTTAAAAAACTAGTTTGTAAATTCAGTGAAATAAGAATACCTAACCATAATGGGTCTGCCCCGTTTGCAATTAATATTGGACCAACTAATGGAACGATGACGAAAATTATTTCGATATAGTCTAGGAAAAAACCTAATAGAAAAATTACTATCATTACTAAAATGAGTGCTGCGTAAAGCCCACCAGGTAGAGTTCCAAGAAAATGCTCTATCATTTCATCACCACCAAAACCACGAAACACAAGAGAAAACATTGAGGCACCAATTAAAATTACAAATACAAATGAACTAAGTTTTACAGTTCCTAAAGCTGTCTCTTTAATATTCTTGAAATTTAATTCACCCTTTAACAGTGCAATTATCGCAGCTCCAACAGCTCCAACTGATGCAGACTCTGTGGGGGTAGCTATTCCAAATAAAATTGAGCCTAAAACTAGCACAATAAGAGTTATGGGAGGCACGACTGATTTAGCAGCTTCAATGTATATCTCAGTTCTTGACTTGGTAGTTTCAACAGGTGGACAACTTAATGGGTTTATTCTAGCGTATATGAAAATAAAAATTATAAATAAGACTACTAACATCAATCCAGGTAGAATAGCACCAGCAAATAAATCAATTGCTGTAACCGGATCTGGAGCTAAATTACCAACTAACATCGCTGCTTCTTCATTCGCGCCTTGTAAAATTGTTGCTAATAAAACTAAAACAATTGAAGGTGGAATTATCTGTCCCAATGTTCCAGCAGCACAAATTGTGCCTGTGGCTATTTTTTGATCATAGCCAGCTTTCATCATTGAGGGTAAAGATAACATTCCCATTGTAACAACTGTTGCACCAACAATGCCTGTTGATGCTGCAAGTAACATACCTACTATCACAACACCAATACCTAGACCTCCTTTTGTAGTCCCAAAAAGTTCACCAATTGAATGTAATAGTCCGGCTGCAATTTTTGTTTTTTCTAACATTATTCCCATAAAAATGAATAGGGGCACAGCCACAAGGGGCTCATTAATCATTGTTCCAAAAATGCGTTGAGGAAAAAATCCTAGCATTCTGAAATTAAATATTTCCAGAGCATCCCCTAAAAATCCAAACAGAAGAGCTGTTCCAGCGAGTGTAAAAGCAACGGGAAAACCGAAAAGTAATAATCCTAATGTTGTTACAAACATTACAATTGCTAAAATTTCAGGACTAATCATGATTTATTATCAGACAAATGATAGTTTGAAAGTGTTAGTATTGATTTAATTACATTAGAGACTAATTGAAGAAATAAAACTAAACAGAACCATAGTATTGCACTTTTTAAAATATATAAAGCAGGCATACCGCCCGCTTCTCTAGAAACTTCCCCCATTAAAAAAGATCTATATACAAAGGGATAGCTGTAATTCCAAATAATATATAAAAAAGGTAAAAGTAAAAAAATATTTCCAAATAGATCAACAGTGGCTTTATATTTTTTTGATGCCTCTCGGTAAAAGACGTCTATTCTGACATGTTCATTAGCTAAATAAGTAAAACCAGCACCCAACATAAAAACAAAACTATGAAGCCAAACATAAACTTCTTGCATCCATATAAATCCAATATTGAACCCATATCTTAAGACGACAACAGTGAATACAACTATAACCATAGAGAAAACAAAAAAAGCACATAGATATCCTATGATTGTATTAAATCGATCAATAAATTTGGATAATTGTGCCAAAGCAGACATAGCAGCAGATTATATATAGACAATAAACATATTAAAGAGAGTATATTGATAGGTCGTGGTGCCAACTTTATATGAATAAAGCTTTCTCATGCGGGGTGAGATTCGGCACATTTAAACAAAAATGTTCACGACCTAATTGAATTTTAATTGAATATAGGGCATTTTCAGAACCCTAATTTTAATGAATGGGCAATTTGATTAACATTTTTTCCACAGCCTTATTTATTCATGTTACGCATGAATTAATAAAATAATAGTTTTTTACTATAAGACATTTTTAAATATATTGCCTTTCTATGGCTCCAATATCTCCACATTTGCAAATATATAGGCCTTTTTTGACAATGGTATTTTCTATCTCCAGCAGGATAGGAGTAATTGCATTTGCATTTTCTTTACCTTTTTTTGCAATTTGGTTAGGAAGCTTAAATTTTTTCCCTCAACTTAATCAAGTATTAACATTGTTGATAAACTTGCTACCTATAAAGCTAATATTTGTCTTTTGGTTTTTTATTTTTAATCATCATTTGTTAAACGGTTTTAAATATTTCTTATGGTCATTTTCAATTGGAATGGATCTTAAAAATGTTTACTTAGTGACATATCTTATTCTAGTAGCAAATATTATTATGACTTTGATTTTTACTTGGATGATATTTTAATGAAAGCATCTCAAAAGTGGAAAATAGAAAGAATTTTATATCTAGCGTTAATTCCTATTAGTTATTGGTTTATTTTATTTTTTTTAAGTTCTTACTCCGATGTAAATTCTCTTAATATCTCATTATCAGCTTCCACTAATAAGATTTTATTATTAATTTTTTTTATCATATCAATGCTTCATATTAGAATTCAACTGGGCAAAGTTTATGAGGATTATTTTCAATTAAATAAAATGAAACTTTATTCTTTAATAACAGACGGCATTATTGGTATTTCCTTTCTCTTCTTTTTACCTGTGTTATTGATTTAATATGAATTATACAGATCATAAATTAGATGTAGTTGTATTAGGTGCTGGTGGAGCGGGCTTGAGAGCAGCTTTAGGTTGCTCTGAACAAGGCCTTAAAACTGCATGTGTCTCAAAAGTTTACCCTACAAGAAGTCATACTGTTGCGGCTCAAGGTGGAATTGGAGCTGCCTTAGCTAATATGGGCGAGGACAGCTGGCAGTGGCATATGTTTGACACTGTAAAAGGCTCAGACTGGCTGGGTGATCAAGACAGTATTGAATATTTATGCTCAAATGCAGTCGACTCAATTGTTGAGCTTGAACATTATGGTATGCCATTTTCAAGAACAGATGATGGTAAAATTTATCAAAGACCTTTTGGTGGCCATATGACAAAAAATGGTAAAGGCGAGCCAGCAAGCCGAGCTTGCGCTGCAGCAGACAGGACCGGCCATGCATTACTCCATACCCTGTATCAACAAAGCCTCAAAAATAATGTTGATTTTTATAACGAATATTTCGCTATAGACTTACTAAAAGATGATAATGATACAATTTGTGGTCTTTTAGCAATTAGTATAGAGGACGGATCATTGCATCGTTTTATTGCAAAAATGACCATTCTCGCAACTGGGGGTTATGGAAGAATTTTTCAATCCTCAACAAGTGCCCATATTTGCACTGGTGATGGAGCAGGCATAGCATTAAGAGCTGGTCTTCCCCTATCTGATATGGAGTTTATTCAATTTCATCCAACAGGAATATATGGTGTGGGTGTTTTAATTTCAGAAGCAGCTAGAGGTGAAGGAGGCATTCTTAAGAACAACGAAGGCACAAGGTTTATGTTAGAATATGCCCCGAATGCAAAAGACCTGGCTGCTAGAGATGTTATATCAAGATTCATAAGTAAAGAGATTAGCGCAGGTAGAGGATGCGGACCTAACAAAGATTATATAAATCTCCATTTGGAACATCTTGATGCAGATATGCTTGCAAAAAGATTACCTGGTATTTCTGAGTCAGTTAAAGCCTTTTGTGGAAGAGATATTTCAAAAGAGCCAATCCCAGTAATTCCAACTGTTCATTATTGTATGGGTGGAATTCCTACAAACTTTAAAGCAGAGGTTTTGAAACCAAATGACTCTAATACAGAAGAAGTCTGTGAGGGACTAATGGCTATCGGAGAAGCTGCATGCGCCTCAGTTCATGGAGCTAATCGACTTGGAACAAATGCTTTAGCTGAGCTCGTAGTTTTTGGAAGGGGAGCAGCAATTCAGGCTGGCCAAGTTATTGATACCAAAGAGTCATTTAGAACCCCATCTCTGTCGCAAACAAATTCTATCATAGAGAGATTAGAATCCATTAAAAGTAACAAAGGTGATGTTTCAGTCGGTGAGCTAAGAGAGAGGATGCAAAAGACTGTTCAAAAAAGATTTGGTGTTTACAGAGAAAGTGAAACTTTGAAATTAGGCAATGATGAATTAGCCTCAATGTCACAAGATTTAAAACATATTAATGTCAAAGATCAGTCAGATGTTTTTAATACAGATTTAGTTGAAGCTTTAGAGCTACATAATTTAATGCAAGTTGCTGGAAGTGTTGGTGTTTCTGCTGAGCAAAGAACTGAAAGTAGAGGCGCTCACGCTAGAGAGGACTTTCCAGACAGAGATGATGAAAATTGGTTAAAACACACTCTTTTTTGGGGTGATGTCACTGATTATAAAGTCACCCACAGACCAGTGAGAATGACTACACTGAGTAATCAAATTTCTGTCATCCAACCACAAGTAAGGGTTTATTAAATGGTACAACTTACTCTTCCAAAAAACTCAGTTCCAGTTAAAGGAAAATCTTATTCCAATGTCGATCTCATTGACGAGCAATCTCAACAAAATCATGATATCCGAATTATAAATGTTTATAGGTGGTCTGGTGATGAAAATACTCCTCCTCAAATCGATCGATTTGAAATTGATGTAGCTAAAGCAGGAACAATGGTTCTAGATATATTAAATAAAATTAAAGCTGAAGTTGATCCAAGTTTAACTTTTAGAAAATCTTGTAGAGAAGGTGTTTGTGGATCATGTGCAATGAACATAGATGGAGTAAACACACTTGCATGTCAAAAACATATAGAAGAGTGTTCGGATGAAATAAATATTTATCCTCTTCCTCATATGAAGGTTTTAAAAGATCTAGTGGTTGATTTAAAAAAAGCATTTGAACAATTTAAATCAATCAAACCATGGTTAAATAAAAAGTCCCCAAATAATAAACGTGAAAACTTACAGTCAGTCGAAGACAGAGATAAGTTAGATGGTAAATGGGAATGTGTTATGTGTTTCTCATGTAGCACTTCTTGTCCTAGTTATTGGTGGAACGAGGATAAATATTTAGGACCAGCTGTATTGCTTCAAGCAAATCGCTGGATACAAGATAGTAGAGATGAAGAAAAAAAAGAAAGGTTGAATGAATTAGATGATAGTTTTAAACTATATAGATGTCATTCGATTATGAATTGCACGAACTCTTGTCCGAAAGGATTAAATCCAGCTAAAGCGATAGCTGAAATAAAACATGAAATATCCAAAATGGATAATAAGTGAATAAAATCTCATTAATTGGTGCTGGAAATATTGGAGGCACACTCGCACATTTATTAGCTTTAAAAAAACTCGGTAATATAACACTTATTGATGTTGTTACCGGGATGCCTCAAGGAAAAGCTTTAGACCTTAGTCAATCATCAGCAGTCGAAGGTTTCACAGGTTCGATAGAGGGTACCAATGATTTTTCAAAAATGAAGGGATCTGACGTTATAATCATAACTGCTGGCTTACCCCGTAAACCTGGAATGAGTAGAGATGATTTACTCGAGATCAATGGAAAAATAATAAAAAAAATTGCACTAGATATAAAAAAATATGCTCCTAGGGCATTTGTTATTTGTATTACAAACCCACTAGATGCGATGGTATACGTCCTCCAGAAATATTCCAAACTGCCCAAAAACATGTGTGTGGGTATGGCGGGAGTATTGGACTCCTCCCGAATGAAATACTTCTTATCAGATGCTTTGAAGGTATCAGTGAATGATGTTGAAACATTTGTATTAGGAGGCCATGGAGATGACATGGTGCCTCTAATTAATTACACAACAATAGGAGGTGTCCCTTTAATCGATTTTATAAAGCTAAAAAAATTCCCTTATTCAAAAATTGAAAAAATAGTCGATCGAACAAGAATGGGCGGTGGTGAAATCGTGAAGTTATTAAAAAATGGATCAGCTTTCTACGCACCTGCTAGTTCGGCAATTCAGATGGCAGAGGCTTTTTTATTAAATCAAAAAAAACTTTTACCTTGTGCTGCTTATATCAATGGCCAATATGGCCTTAAAAATATGTATATGGGAGTACCTACAATTATTGGAAATAAAGGAATTGAAAAAATTATTGAGGTAAAACTTACAGCCAAAGAGAAATTAATGTTAAAAAAATCTGTCAAATCTGTGCAGGGTTTAGTATCAGCTGTTGACAAGCTTTTATGATCAAAAATCAAATGACATCTTTATTAGATAGGCGTATACATAAACCTATTAATGAGATCTTATAATTCATTTCTCACAACTAATAATGCCTCTCAAGTAATAGCGATATATAGAGATTATATAAAAGACCCAAGTCTTGTTGATAAGAGCTGGCATGAATTCTTTAAAGCTCTCGCTCCTGAGGAAATCTCTATTCTAGCTGACTATCAAAAAATAAATTGGTCAGAGACCTCAAGAGACATTGATTTTAATCAGATTTCCCTTGATCAGGCGATTACTGACTCTCTTCGACTTGTTATGATGATAAGAGCTTACAGAGAGATAGGGCACCTTATAGCTGATCTTGACCCTTTAGGTTTAATGGCAAAGAACAATCCATCAGGTTTAGATCCCGAGTATTACGGTTTTCAAAAAAAAGATTATGATCGAAAAATTTTTCTATTTGGATATTTAGGATTTCAGAAAGCTACTGTACGTGAAGTTTTTGAAAAACTTCAAAGCATCTATTCTGGTACTTTGGCAATTGAATACAAACATATTCAGTCCGCTGAAGAATACAAATGGCTGAAGGATAGAATAGAAGAAAAAAAAGACATGCAATTAACATCAAAGGGTAAAAGGACAATCTTGGAGAGATTAATTACAGCAGAATATTTTGAAAAGTTTCTAGATACAAAGTACAGAGGTACCAAAAGATTTGGACTTGAAGGAGCTGAGTCTACAATACCAGCGCTTGAACAGATTTTAAAAAGATCCTCAGAATATGGTGTAGAAGATTTTTCCTTTGCATGCGCCCACAGAGGAAGACTAAATATATTAGCTAACATAGTAAAAAAACCTCATGTTCAAATTTTTGGAGAATTTATCCATGGAGGCGAGAATGCCCTCAGTGATCAGGGCTCTGGTGATGTTAAATATCATTTAGGTGCAAGCTCTGATAGAAGTTTTGGAGGTAAGATTATTCATGTGAGTATGGCAGCTAATCCCTCTCACTTAGAGGCAGTAAATCCAGTTGTAGCTGGCAAAATAAGAGCTAAACAAACAATCATTCAAGACAAAAATAATACGAAAGTTTCAGGCCTACTAATTCATGGAGACGCAGCAATTGCTGGACAAGGTATTGTTGCTGAAACCTTTACTATGTCACAATTAAATGGCTACAGAATTGGTGGATTAATTCACTTTATTATTAATAATCAAATTGGATTTACAACTAGTCCTCAATATAGCCGATCTGCGCCTTACTCTTCAGAGATAGGAAAAATTGTTCAATCCCCAATATTTCATGTAAATGGAGATGACCCAGAGGCTGTTGTTTTAGCCTCAAGAGCCGCAACAGAATTTAGAAACACATTCAAAAAAGATACACTTGTCGATATGTTTTGTTACAGAAAACATGGACATAACGAGGGTGATGAGCCCTCTTTCACTCAACCATTGATGTATCAAACTATAAAAAAGAAAAAAACAGTCGCTAGTATTTATGCAGATAAACTTATAAGCCAAGAAGTAGTAAATACAAAACAGGTAGACTTCATCAAAGACAGAATATGGTCTGATCTCGAGAAGAAATTTGAAAAAGCAAAAAACTATAAATTAAAAACAAAATCTTGGATGGGTGGACAATGGAGTGGATTAAGTCTTGCACCAAAAGACCCACTTAGAAGAGGTAGAACAGCTGAGTCAGAAAAATCCTTAAAGGAAATTGGCACAAAAATTTCACAAATACCTAAAGGATTTAATCTTCATCCGAAATTAGAAAAATTTAATAAATCTCGATTAACTTCAATAAAATCAGGAAAGAATATTGACTGGTCTTTTGCTGAGGCTTTAGCATTTGGAGCATTGTTAAAGGAAGGATATAGAGTAAGACTTGCAGGTCAAGATTCTGGAAGGGGAACTTTCAGTCAGAGACACTCAGTTTTTTATGATCAAAAATCAGAAGAGAGATATATTCCACTCAATCACATTGCTAAAAATCAAAAACAGTTTGAAGTAATTGATAGCTTTCTCTCTGAATTAGGTGTCCTAGGTTTTGAATATGGGTACTCATTAGCAGACCCAAATACTTTGGTTTTATGGGAGGCCCAATTTGGAGATTTTGCCAACGGTGCCCAAATTATTATTGACCAGTTTATTGCTTCAAGTGAGAGAAAATGGATGCAAATGAGTGGATTAGTCATGTTATTACCTCATGGCCATGAGGGTATGGGTCCCGAACACTCCAGTGCAAGAATAGAAAGATTTCTTCAAATGGCAGCAGAAGATAATGTTCAGATTGTAAATTGCACCACTCCTGCGAGCTACTTTCATGCTTTGAGAAGGCAAATACATAGAAATTTTAGAAAACCACTAATAGTATTTACCCCTAAGTCCACACTGCGCCACCCAAATAATGTATCCTCTATCAGTGAACTTACTGGACGCTCATCTTTTCATCGACTTATTGAAGATGAAATCAAAAACCCAAAAAGGATAATTTTCTGCTCTGGAAAAATATTTTATGAATTAGATGATTTTAGGACAAAGAATAATATTAAAGATGTAAAAATAGTTCGTATTGAGCAAATTTATCCATTTCCATTTGATGCCATAGGAGAGGTTATATTAAAACATAAAGAAAGTGAGATTTTATGGGTTCAAGAGGAGCCAAAAAATATGGGAGCATGGAGTTTTGTTAAAAGTCGTATTAGACATGTTTTAGTAAAAAATAATTTAACCAAAAAAGTTCATTATGTTGGAAGACGTCCTGCAGCAGCTCCTGCTACAGGCATATCAAAAAGACATAGTACTAATCAGCAACTAATTAAAGAATTAGCTCTTAAATCATCACTAAAACGTGTTATAAAAGAAAGAAGTGGTGTCAGTTTTATGAAATTTAAAAACTTACCTAAAGAGTAATGAAAAATATAACAGTGCCTGAGCTTGGAGAGTCAATCATTGAAGGCACGCTTACATGTTGGTTGGTCAAAGAGGGAGATAGCTTTGAGCCTGGCGATAATTTAGCTGAAA
>CACDXE010000012.1:0-17279 GCA_902556735.1 uncultured Alphaproteobacteria bacterium
ACCAGTTGTAAATGAAGAGTCCTCCACAGCAACATCATCATTTGTCAATACAGACTCATTTGGACCTTGCATCATCTCAGCTGCCATTTGGAAATTCATTACATCTCCAGAATAGTTTTTAACGATAAATAAAACACCTGCTCCGCTGTCTACTTTTTCAGCTGCAGCTAACATTTGATCAGGTGTGGGTGATGAAAAAACGAATCCGGGGCAGGCTGCATCCAGCATACCGTAGCCGACTAAGCCACCATGCATGGGTTCGTGTCCACTACCCCCTCCACTGATCAGAGCTACTTTTCCCTCTTTTGTGGGAGTGGCTCTAGTGATGAAGTTGGGGTCGTAGTGGCAGTTAACAATATCTTGATGCGCAGCACCAAAACCTTGCAGACTTTCCTTTAGAAAATCATCTGCTGAATTCATAAATTTTTTCATAGTATCCTCCTAACTATTTAACACTGACTCACAGACAGTTTTTATCATTAATTGTGAAGACCTGGCTCCAGGATCGATATGACCTTTCGCTCGCTCTCCTAAAAAAGAAGCTCTCCCTTTTGTAGCTAAAAGATCTTTTGTTGAAAACATCCCTTTTTCTGCCACTTCTATTGCTTCTTGAAGTATCTCTTTAACATCTTTGTTATCCTCGACACCTTTTTTAAGGCAGTTAGATACAGGTATGAGAACATCCATCATTGTTTTTTCACCTACATCTGCTTTACCTCTTTGTTTTACAGCTTCCACGCCATCTGCAAAAATTTCGATTGCCTTTTTGTAATCAACACCATTATCTATATCGTTTCCTTTGGCCATGGTCATAAACAATGTGCCAAATAGGGCTCCAGATGAGCCACCAATACCAGAAAGAACTTTCATTGCTATTTGGTTTAGAGCTTTAGACATTGGCAAATCTTTAATTACAGCTTCTAATTCTATAACCAGCTTGATCCCTCTTTGGACATTAAAAATATGATCCCCATCTCCTATTTCTTGGTCCAATTTTTCTATTTCACTTGCATTTGCATCAATTACAGCTTGAATTTCTTTTGCTCTATGGATTAAAAAATTAACACTCATTGCACGCTCATTCCTTTTTCATCAAAAAATAAAATTTTATTTTGATCTATTGCAAAATTTACTTTGTCCCCTTTTTGTCCTTGGAATACTCCTTGATATAAGGATAAAATTTCTGCCCCATTATAGTCTAACTCTACCACAGTTTCTGCACCGAGAGACTCAACAGTTTTAATTGAGCCTGAATGTTCACCTTCTCCTAACTTAATGTGCTCAGGTCTTAGACCAAGTTGACTTGCTTTATCTGGTGATGAAGTATTTAAAGAAGCTCTGTTGAGAATATTAATTTTTGGTGAGCCTAATCTATTTGCAACATAAATAGATTTTGGATTATTATATATATCTTCTGGTTTATCAATCTGGGCGATCTTACCATTTTCTAATACTCCGATACGATCAGCCATAGTTGTAGCTTCAGCTTGATCATGTGTGACGTAGAGAATTGTGGAGCCTAAATTTAATTGGATTTTTTTCAGTTCTACTCTCAAACTTTCCCTTAATTTTGCATCAAGGGATGAAAGGGGCTCATCCATTAAATATATACTTGGGTCTCTAACTAGAGCACGACCTATCGCAACTCTTTGCATTTCTCCACCTGATAATTCAGTAGCTTTGTTGTCTAATTTAGCTGAAATCTTCAACATTTCCGCTATTTTTGTGACTTTTTCTCTAATCTTATCTTCTGGGATTTTTCTAAGAGGAGATCGAAGTGGAAAAGCTAAATTGTCGTAAACCTTATAATGAGGGTATAATGAGTATTGTTGAAAAACAAACGCTGTGTCTCTTGCTGCAGGTTGTGCTTGTGAGAAATCTTCATCATCAAAAAGGATCTTTCCTTTGTCAATTTTTTCTAAACCTGCTATTGATCTTAATGTTGTTGTTTTACCTGCACCGGTTGGACCCAATAATACAAAAAACTCTCCATCGTTTACTGTAAAGCTAATATCATCTAAAGCCTTAATAGTTTTATCATATATTTTTGTAATATTTTGTAGTTCTACTTTAGACATTAACTCATAAACTCACTTTGAAGTGCCTTATCATTTGAACCATCAAAAATTATTTGGTTATTATTAAGAGTATTAAATTGAATTTGCTCGTTAATATTAACTTGTGTGTCACTATCAACTCTAATTTTTATATTTCCAAGTTGAGTTTCAATTGTAAGAATTTTTCTCGAACCTAAATACTCAACACCAAAGACATTACCTTTTACACCATTTTCAGAAACTAATTTTAAATTCTCTGGCCTTACACCTAAAAAATTTTCATTGGAGTCTGTTCCTTCTTTTTGTTCAGGGATATTTAATGATGAGTCTAATAATTTAATACTTGATTGACTTGGCGAAATTTTTTCTTTTATTGGTATGAAGTTCATTCCTGGAGATCCAATAAAATTGGCAACAAACTTTGTTTTGGGTTTATTATAAATAACTTTTGGTGAGTCTGCCTGCAACACCACTCCCTCATTCATTACTGCTATTCGATCAGCCATCGACATTGCCTCTTGTTGATCGTGTGTTACATAAACTGTAGTTGCATCAATATCATCGTGAAGTTTTCTTAATTCCAAACACATCAATTCTCTAAATTCCGCATCAAGTGTGCCCAAAGGTTCATCCATTAAAAATGCTTTAGGTCTTCTGACTAGTGCTCTTCCGAGTGCAACACGTTGGCGATCACCTCCTGCTAAAGAGGATACTTTTGATTTTAATAAGTGATCAATTCTAAGAAGCTTTGCAGCTTCCAGAACTTTGGCATCTACTTCGCTTCGTGAGAGCTTTTGCATTTTCAGTGGGAAAGCCAGATTATTTCTTACATTCATGTGTGGATAGAGTGCAAAAAGCTGAAAAACAAAGGCTATATCTCGCTGAGAGGCCCTTAGGTAGCCCACATCTTCCTTATCCAAATAAATATTTCCAGAAGTTGGTAGCTCTAAACCAGCAATCATTCTTAAAGTGGTAGTTTTTCCACAACCTGATGGACCGAGTAAAACGAAGAATTCTTTATTTTCAATAATAAGATTGGAGTTTTTCACTGCTACGAAATCTCCAAAAGATTTATGTAAATTTTTAATTTCTATTTCTGCCATGGCTAATCTGGGAAATGACTTGTGATCACAAATCCGATAGTTCCCACCAAAATAACGATAAAAGAATATGTATACATCCACATAGCAAAAGGCTGCATTAGCATAAATACACCCAATAAAATTAAAACAGTTGATGCATTTTCCCAAATGGACCTTCTAAAAATTCTTCTCAATAAACTTTTTTTCTCAGCCATTATTTTCTTACTGCTCCAAATGTTATTCCCCTTAGAAGATGCTTTCTCAATACAACCGTAAATATCATCACTGGGATTAAAAATAATGTTGTCCCTGCTCCTATAGCAGGCCAATCAAGACCACCTTCTCCTATAATTGTTGGGATAAATGGTGGTGCAGTTTGTGCATTAAATTGTGTTAGTAAAACAGCAAATGCATATTCATTCCAAGAGAATATCATGCAGAAAATTGCTGTTGCTGCAATACCTGTGGTTGCTTGCGGAAGGACTACTTTAAAAAATGCTTGCATTCTAGAATAACCATCTATCATCGCAGCCTCCTCATACTCTCTAGGTATCTCATCCATAAAGCCTTTTAAAAGCCAAACTGACAAACTTAAATTTACAACAGTGTAGAGAATAATCATGCCAACGTGAGTATCACCAAGACCAAGTTTTCTGTACATAATAAATATAGGTACTGCCACTGCTATTGGCGGGAACATTCTCGTTGATAGAATAAAAAATAATAAATCATCTTTCAGTGGGACTTTAAATCTTGAAAGAGCATAGGCAGCTAAGGAGCCTAAAAATACTGAAAAGAACGTGGCACCAAATCCAATTATCAAAGAATTGGAATACCTCGGTAAAAATTTTGATGGACCGGTTATGACCATTTCTCTACTGCGAACTAACTCCTCATACCATGTATCTGGTGGTGGAAGAGAGTCCAAATAATCCTTAGGTTGTCTTGATCGATTTGTAAATAAATTCACATAGCCCTCTAAAGATGGTTCAAAAAAGACCTCTGGTGGGTAAGAGATAGCACTATCAACACTTTTAAAGCTTGTAGCAACCATCCATGTGATCGGTATAAGGGTTACAATCATATAAACGATGATGATAGTGGCAGCTAATTTTCTTGAAAATCCTGTTGCTTCTAGTGGTGATCTTGAAGTGTCCATTATCGCTCTTTAATTTTGTTCATAACTTTTACATACACATTTCCAAAGCCGAATATGGTGACAAATAATATTACAGCAAAAGCAGAGCTGTAACCTGTTTTCCATTTTTCAAATGCTTCACGTTTTAAATTGATTGATGCTAGTTCAGTTGCCGATCCTGGACCTCCTGAAGTAAGCTCAGCGACCAGATCAAACATTTTGAAATTCTCAATCCCTCTAAATAATAATGCAAGGAGTAGAAAAGGAAGGACAGATGGCAATGTTATATGGATAAATTGCTGCCACTTACTAGCTCGGTCAACTTCTGCAGCCTCGTACAAATAATTTGGAATTGATCTTAATCCTGCCAGACAAATTAACATGGTAAAAGGTGTCCACATCCATGTATCGACAATTACAATTGACCAAGGGGCTAAAGTGCTTGAACCAATCATATCAAAAATACCAAAGTCATAGAAAAAATTAACTACGTAATTAAATAAACCTACTTGAGGATTATATAAGTAAGTCCAAAATACGCCTACGACTGCAGGGGAAAGCATCATTGGTAAAACTATTAAAGTAGTGAGTAGTTCATTACCTTTAAATTTTTTATTTAAAAGAAGAGCAAGACCCAATCCAATTAATGCTTGTAAGACTAATGTCCAACAAACGAAGTGGGCAGTTATCTGCATCTTTTCCCATATCTCTTCTTTTCCTAAAATCTTTTTATAGTTTTTTAAACCCACAAATTTTACTTCTCTACCTATTTTATTGGCATAAAAATTGGTGAATGACATTCTTATGGCATAGATGAGAGGATAAATATTTATAGCAAGTAATAGAATTAAAGTTGGTGCTATGAAAATCCAGGCTATTGCTTTATCAGATAAGCCTTTGAACTTTTTAACAGCACTTTTCATATATATTTTAGATTGAAGGGTGGGATTAATCCCACCCTTTATATTAATTTAGTGATTAAATTTTACCGTCGTCTTCGAAGACTTCAGTCCAATCATCAATGATTTTGTCTAATGCGTCTTTTGCAGAACCTTTTCCATTCACAACGTAGTCATGAATTCTCTCCTGCATTGGAAGCATTAATTCAACAAATGTAGGCTCTTGCCAAAAGTCTTTGACGATGCCCATTGAGTCAAGGAAGCCCTGTGCGTACACAGCTGAGTCAACGAAATCAGGTGATCCAAGAACATCCATATGACATGAATATCCTCCTAAATCCCACCATTTTTGTTGAATATCTGGCTTTGCAAACCACTTCATGTATTCAAGAGCCAAGTCTTGTTTATCAGAGTAACTCACAACTGAGATACCTTGACCACCAAGAGTAGCTGCACATACGTTTTGACATGGGTTAGCAAAGAAACCAGAAACTCTTCCGTCACTGTCCTCTTTAGAAACGCCAGGCCAGAAAGCATACCAGTTCATTTGAAATGCAACCTGTCCTGATTTATATGCATCAAGATTTGCGACCATATAAGCATCTGAATGCCCTGGAGGTGCACAGTCTTCATACATTTTTCTATAAAATTCAACAGCCTCTACAGAAGCATCTGAGTTGAAGTAACCATCCATCTCATATGGGTTATCAGGATTTTCGTACTGCATACCCCATGCATACATGGCTGCTGTTACACCCATGGTGATACCTTCAGATCCACGCTCTGTATTGATAGCTGCACCATATCTTACTTGTCCATCAATTTCTCTTCCTTGGAAGAAAGTACACATGTCATATAACTCATCCCAAGTTTTTGGAACACCTAGATCATATCCATGCTTACTTTTAAATTCAGCTTGAAGTTCTGGTCTATCAAACCAGTCTTTTCGATAAGCCCATGCTAGAGCATCACCCATTGCTGGAAGAGCGTAATAGTTAGGTGATCCTTTTGGCCATGTTGAATATGCGTAAACAGTTGCTGGGTTAAAATCATCCATTGAAATTCCGTTAGCATCAAAGAAATCATTTAACTTAACATAGTGACCATATTCAGCACCTTGTCCAATCCACTGTGAGTCACCAATTAACAAGTCAAAAGTTTTACCTTGGTTATTTAACTCGTTAAGCATTCTCTCAGCAAAATTAGGCCATGGCACAAATTCGAAGTTCATTTCAACGCCTGTTTCAGCTGTAAATTCTTTACTTAATTCTTGTAATGCATTAGCAGGATCCCAAGCGGCCCAGCCCAAAGTCAAAGACTCAGATTTAGCATTCAAAGAAAAAAGTAAGGCAAAAACAGGAACTAGAAATACAGATAGTATTTTTCTCATGTTATTATTCCTCCTCTTTAATAACAAAACTTGCTGATTATACAGTCTTTTTACGTATTTATAAATGCAGATTATTCATAGATTTAAAAACATTTTAAATAGCAGTTAACTGTAATATTATAGTTTGTCGCATGAGGGGGTTAAGCGATGTCTATTAAAGGTCCAGCTATATTTTTAGCTCAATTTGCAGGTGATGATGCTCCGTTTAACAATTTAGAGAATATCTCAAAATGGGCTAGTGATTTGGGATACTTAGGTGTTCAGATACCTAGTTGGGATGAGAGGTTAATTAATTTAAAACAGGCATCTGAAAGCAAAGATTACTGTGACGAAATAAAAGGGACTCTTAAAAGTTTTAATTTAAATCTAACTGAGCTATCGACGCATCTCCAAGGTCAACTTGTTGCTGTTCATCCTGCATATGACTCTGTATTTGATGGTTTTGCAGCCTCAGAGGTTAGAGGAAATCCATCTGCAAGGCAGCAATGGGCAATCGATCAATTAATGATGGCTGCTAAAGCATCAAAAAATTTTGGATTGACTGAACATGTTACTTTTTCTGGAGCATTGGCTTGGCCATATGTTTATCCATGGCCTCAAAGACCAGAAGGGTTAGTTGAAACTGCATTTGATGAATTAGCTAAAAGGTGGAAACCAATTCTTAATGAATTTGATGAGTGTGGGGTGAATTTGTGTTATGAAATTCATCCAGGCGAGGATCTTTTTGATGGAATAACTTTTGAAATGTTTCTAGATAAAGTAGGTAATCATGAACGCTGCAACATGTTATATGATCCAAGCCACTTTGTTTTGCAACATTTAGATTATTTGCAGCATATTGATATTTATCACGAGAAAATAAAAATGTTTCATGTCAAAGACGCAGAACTCAATCCCACTGGTAAACAAGGGGTCTATAGTGGATTTCAATCTTGGAAAAACAGAGCAGGTCGATTTAGGTCTTTAGGAGATGGTCAAGTAGATTTCAAGTCAATTTTCTCCAAACTTACTACTTACGGCTTTGATGGATGGGCTGTTTTAGAATGGGAGTGTGCTTTGAAACACCCTGAAGACGGAGCTAAAGAAGGTTCAGTATTTATAAAAGATCATCTAATTAGAGTGACCGAGAATGCTTTCGATGATTTTGCCGATGCTGGCACTGATCAAGATGCAAACAAAAAAATGCTTGGAATTGAATGATAATATGACCAAAAAATTAAAATTAGGAATGGTTGGTGGTGGCTCAGGTGCATTTATTGGAGAGGTTCACCGTATTGCATCTAGAATTGATGACCGCTTTGAACTGGTCGCTGGTGCCTTTTCATCTAATCCTGAAAAAGCTCAAGCCTCTGGCAGAGATATCGGAATAGCAGATGAAAGGAATTATAATGACTACCTTGAAATGGTCGAAAAAGAATTGATCAGAGAGGATAAAATAGATGCTGTAGCCATAGTGACACCAAATCATATGCACCATCCGATCGCTAAAGCTTTCATGGAGAAAGGCTTTAACATAATTTGTGACAAACCCCTCGCCATGAATGTTAATCAATGTGAGGAACTAATAAAATGTAAAAAAGACAATAATGTTCTTTTTGCTTTAACTCATAACTACACTGGTTATCCCATGATTAGGAATGCCAGAGCTCTTTGTAAGAGAGGTGACTTAGGTGAAATAAGAGTAATTCAAGCAGAGTATGCTCAAGATTGGCTGACCGAAGATTTAGAAAATAGAATTAATGATGGGGGAAACAAACAGGCCTCTTGGAGAACTGATCCTAATCAATCAGGTGCTGGTGGATGTATTGGTGACATTGGAACTCATGCTTACAATCTGATTAGGTTTATAACTGATCTTAATACAGAGGAAATATCTGCAGAGTTAACATCTTTTGTGCCTGGGAGAAAATTAGATGATAATGCTCAAATATCGATACGATTTAAAGGAGGAGCAAAAGGTACTATTTGGTCTTCTCAAGTAGCCCCAGGAAATGAAAATCATTTACAAATAAGAATTTATGGCAACAAGGCCGGACTAGAATGGTGTCAAGAAGATCCAAATTACCTTTACTTTACAAAATTTGGAGAACCAAAACAAAAAATTACAAGAGGTGGATCAGGTGCTATGAGCGATGCAGGAGATGTTACTAGAATTCCTGCTGGACACCCCGAGGGATATTTAGAGGGCTTTGCAAACATATATACAGATGTAGCTAATGCACTAATTGATCAGAAAAATGGCAAATTTAATAAGGAAAATCACCATTTTCCAAGTGTAGAAGATGGACTTGAAGGTATTAAATTTATCGAAAGGTCAATCGCCTCTAGCTCATCAAATTCAAGCTGGGTAAGTTTCAATTAATTCCAACTTAGTTTTTTACGTGTATCCCAATAATCTTGAGTGGACAGGCTAAAAGACTCAAGAGAGGGCAATTCGGTCTCTATTTTTTCAAGACAACTGAAATTTTCATCCAACTGTTTGATTGTTGATGCTCCTGTTAGACAAATTTTAACAAACGGTAGTTGATAAACCCAAAGATAAGACAATTGCTCCAAAGTTAAATCCATAGATGAGGCAACTGACTTTAATTCTTTAATTTTATTTTGATGAAATTCTTTATTTGAATTAGTTAGTCTTCCATTTGAGAAAATCTCTTTTGCAATTACATTGATCTTTTTTTCAGATACTTCTTTTAAAATTGGAATACAAGACTGGTCAAAGATATTAATAGTCGTTTGTAAATAAGAAAATAGATTAAGTTTTTCATTCTTAATTAAAAGGTCATTAATAGTTTTCTCTTGATCTGGTCCACTTGTTGAGATTCCTATTTCTATTCCATTTTTCTTTATTGTCTCAAGCTCCTTTAGAACATTAATATCATCTAAGACTTTACTTTCTGAATTGACAGAATGAATGTGGTAAAGATCAATACTTTTTCCTAAATTAAGTCTTGTCTCCACCCATTGTTGTTTTAAAAATTCAACTGAGTGGTCTTTTCTTTCGTGTTGATCTGCCTGAACTTCCCAATTTGCTAAATATTCATAGCCCCACTTAGACCCCACAAAACCATCAAATTGTTTTTGAGCTCTAATCCAGCTAGATAAAAATTCCTCAGCATCTCCATATACCCTTGCCGCATCGAAATATCGAATACCTCTCTTGTAGGCATGGCTAAGAACATCGTGACAATGAGATCTCATAGAATTTTTTGATATGTCGCTGCCTAAATCTAAACTATGACCAATGTTTATATATCCGGGCCTTCCAAGAGAAGCCAATCCTAGGCCTATTTTATTGTCTAATTTAAACAATTATATGATTTGCTATTTGACTTTTTATGGTCAGTGGGTCAGTTAAATGAATAGTTTGAAAGCCAAGTGATTGAGCCGCCTCAGTGTTTTCAATACGATCATCAATGAAAAGAGTTTGTTCAGGTGTTAAATTAAATCTTGAAATCGCTAATTTATAAATTTCAGGGTCTGGTTTTACTAAAAACTCTCTCCCAGAGATAATTTTATCATCAAATTCTTTCAAGAATGGGTGTTGATCTTCCATACCCTCATAAGTCTCATCTGACCAGTTTGACAAGACATAGCAGGGGTAACCACTTGATTTTATTTTTCGAAAAATATCAACTGTATCTTGATAAACCCCATTAACCATATTCCTGTGATTTGGATAATATTGCTTTATTTCATTCTCATAATTAGGGAAGTTTTTTATTGCATCTTTTACTGCGTCATCAATTTTTACTCCAGCATCGCATCTCATATCTAGATGAGGAAACGCGATTGTATTCATAAAATATTCTCTTTTAGTTTGATCAGGAATGATATTTTTAAATACATAATGTGGATCCCAATCAAAAAAAACATTACCTAAATCAAATAGAAATTTTGTAATTTTCATTGACTCAATCGACAAAAGAATTAATTAGATTTTCAAGATATTCTTGGCGACCGGACTTTGGTTGAGGGTTTATATTTTTAGCAATGACATTTTTATGAATATCTTCAAGAGACATTGAAGTCATGAGTTGTTTTTCAGAGGCCCACTGTTCATATCTTTGTTTTAAAAAATTTTCATAACTACCATCATTAATCATTTTTTCAACAGCAATAAGAGTTCTAGCACAAGTATCCATAGAGCCAATATGTGCATAGAATAGATCCTCAGGATCTATTGATTGTCTTCTAATCTTAGCATCCATGTTAAGACCTCCTGAGGAAAAACCACCATTTTTAAAAATGTAGTAAAAAGGCAAAACTAATTCTTCTACATTGTTTGGGAATTGGTCTGTGTCCCATCCTACTAAATAGTCTCCTCTGTTAATATCAATGCTCCCAAAGATGTCATTAGAAAGTGCATATGCAATCTCGTGCTCGAATGAATGTTTTGCTAAAATAGCGTGATTTTGTTCGATATTTAGCTTGAATTCTCTTTCTAAACCATATTTTTGAAGAAATGCGAAAACATTAGCAGAGTCAAAATCATATTGATGTTTCGTTGGCTCATGGGGTTTAGGCTCAATCAGAAGTAAACCCTTGAAACCAATTTTGTGTTTATGCTCAGCTACCATGTTCAAAAATCTACCAAGCTGATCATATTCTTGTTTCATATTGGTATTTAGAATTGTTTCGTAACCCTCTCTACCTCCCCATAAAACATAATTTTGTCCACCTAAAAACATTGTATTTTCCATACACATCTTCACTTGAGCAGCTGCATATTGAAAAACATCAGGATCAGGATTAGTAGCAGCACCAGACATGTACCTGCGATGGCTGAATAAATTTGCTGTTCCCCAAAGAAGTTTTACTTTACTTGTTTCAAGTTTTTTTGAAATTTCATCAATAATAGTTTTTTGAATTTTTTCTGTCTCTGAAAAACTTTCACCCTCTGGAGCAATATCTACATCATGAAAACAGAAATATGGTATTCCTAATTTTTCAAAAAATTCGAATGCATTATTGAGCTTATCTTTTGCTTGTTCTATTTTATCTCCTGCTTCCATCCATGGTCTTAAAAAAGTCTGTCCTCCAAAAGGGTCACCCCCCGGCCAATTAAAAGTGTGCCAGTAACATACTGCCATTCTCAGATGCTCCTCTAATGTTTTTCCTAGAATTTTTTTATTAGCATCATAAAATTTAAATGAAAGTGGATTTGTAGAGTCTCTACCCTCATATTTAATTGTAGGTATATCTTTGAAATAGTCAGACATAAATTAGTCGTAATAAAACATTGGGGCTTTTTTAAATTCTTCCCAAGCATGCGGGTCATGCCCAGTGACTACTGTAGCATTTTTGTCTTTTGCAATTTTTTTGAGTTTTTTTACAGAGTCAACAACGTCAACAGCAGAGCAAACAAGACCTGGTAGTGTTAAATTGTTCCAATGATCCATTGTGTAAGCTGCATCTATAGTAAGCAATACATAACCTGAATTTGGTAAATTTACTAAAAAAGACTGATGGCCCGGTGCATGCCCCGGAGTAAAAATTACAATTATTGATCCGTCGCCATATAAGTCATAAAAGTCATCATTTTTATCTCTTAAAAATTTCCAATTAATTCCGGGTTTATCAAAGTCTTTTCTAATATATGCGGGCTTTGAGAACCAATCAGGATTAAAAGCATAATCATATTCCTTCTGTTGAACTAGGTGTGTTGCATTAGGAAACCTTCCAACACCACCTGAGTGATCGAGGTGAAGATGAGAATGTAAGACATATCTGATACCTGCTGGATTAACCCCAATAGAGTTAAGCTGATCAATACAATTTTCTGTTTTTCCCATAATTGGATCATAAGCCGCAACAACAGAACCCCAATGAGCATGTTTATCTTCACTAACCTCTTTTGCATTGCCACCGTCAATGACCACATCCCCTTTTGGGTGTCTTATCAAAAACCATGGAACAGGTATCTCAAAATCCTCATTAGATTGGTTCATTTTTATATATTTCATTTTTGTTTTTAGTGTGCCGGTCTGAAACATATAGAGTCTCATATCAGTAGAAACTTGTGAGTTCGTCAAGTGACTATATTCTTTTTTTGACTCTTCAATTGCTTCTTTTATGGAATATTCTTTAACTTTTTGATCCGTCTGTTTATTTGTAATAATTTTATCAAATTGATCCAAATCAGATTTTTTGTAACTTACACTTAATTTTTTTTCCATCTATTTAAATTCTATCTCAATAAATTTGTAAATAAAATCATTGTTATTAAATACATTGTGGTTAACTCCCTTTTCTCTAAAGTAAGATCCACCTTTTGCTAGTTTTGAAATTGTTTCCTCTCCATCATGATTAACAATTTTTAGTTCCCCATCTAACAAGGGTACTACCACATAATCGTATTCATGGATATGCTGACCAGTTGAGTCCCCAACTTCAAAAGACCACTCTGTAACTCTGGTTTTTTGATTATCTATCATGACATTGGCTTTAGCCATGTCGTTAGATATTTCTACAGGGTACGCCCTCAGCTTTTTCAGCCTTTAGAGCTTCGGCAGCTTTTGTTGCTTTTTCAACTGAGTCGAAAACAAGTTCAGGAAAAAGAACAAAAGGTTTTGCTCTATCAGCACTGAGCTGTCCAACACACCAGGTCTTACCGGGTTCAACACACATGACCATATATGTTCCAGGTATAGGACCATAATGCCTGTTATTTAAAGCAAAAAGGCACTCTGCCATATCATTTAATTTATCTACGTCTAAATTTTGAAGTGCTTTTTTTTCTAGTTCATTTAAAGGAGTATCAAGAGCTCCAAGTGTTTCTTTTCCCCATGGGATCTCCTGCATATTTTGTTTTTTCATAATTTAAGGTAAAGGCCCGTCCTTTAAAAAACCTTTAAGAGTGTTTTCCATAATTCTGGAAACATTATTATTATAATTATTATGTGAAAGACTACCGCACCAAGCCAAAGACCCTGGTGCAAACATAGCTCCGTTGTTAGGTGTTTTATAGTAAATCATATCAGCTCTTACCATTGGATTTTCATGACCACCGCCATAGTAGCCGCGAACAGCAAAGTGTATTTCCTCGTTAACTTGCAACATCATATTAGAGTGATCTTGTGAACGAGCCAAATAATATGCATTATGTGGAGTTCCAAACTCTAAGTCGTACCTATCTAATTCTAAACCAGCAGCTCCTCCACCAACTAAACCAAAGTCACCAATAACCTCATCTGCTCCAATCCCTTCAAAGATCCATGAACATTCAGGTTTAAAGCTATCTTCTTCTCTTTTGTAGTATGAAGAAACGTCAAATCCATATGATGTAAAAGTTAAACCACAAACTTTAGAAGGTATTCTTCCTCGAGCTCTCCACATACCTCCATATTTACCATCAAAGGCATTATTGTATTCACCTGGGTTAGATGTCCATGCTCTTGTGCCAGCCTCACCTTTTCGTACTTCAGTAATATTGGAGTTGTCTGGATGATATTCACTAATCCAGTAAAATCCATCCGAACCTAAATAAAAACATCTACCACCTTGCATTTGATAGGACTCTAAGGCGTCCATATATTTCTCAGATGAATACTCAGGGTGACTTCCAGTCATCACGACTTTATAACGATTTAATAAATTTATACCTTCATGTTCCAAATCTTCATCTGTAAGAACATCAAACTCAAAGCCCTTTTCCTCAAGCCAGTCTGTTAAATGTAAGTCGGCATTTAGTTGCCATAATGATGGAGAAAGCCAGTGTCTGTATTTGGGTCTCATATTAAGGATTGGTCTAAGTCTTGATGAAATAGATACACCATGTCCATCAGAGTGAAGTGAGTAAGTTGATAAACCATATTCTCTGTGTTCATTTAAATATAAATCTGCAGGTTCTAGCACAGGAACTTTACCTGCGAGTAATTGAGCTACGACAGAATTAGTTCCAAGATTATCATTGGAGTAAGCCATATAACTGTTTGTGGGTAAGAGAAATAAAATTTTAGCTGTGGCTGTCCCTCTTGGAGGTTTTACACAAAAAGGAATATAATCTTCATTTTCTGACTCTTCTCTTCCATCAACTCTAAGTCGAGCAGCATACACACCACTTTTCAGACCCTCTGGGATTTTTAATGTAAAATCAACATCCCATCTTGCATCATCGATATCATCATCATGGAAATGGATAGCTCCGTACTCTTCAGGTTTGTGATGGAAAACCATTTCATCCGCTGTCCAGTTATGTCCTGTCATACCCCTGTTTGGCATATTAATAATAAATCCGTGGTGATTATTTGGAGAAGTGTCAACAATCTTTGTTGAAGCAATGTTTTTGCCAATATTCGCATGAAAGTCCCAAGCGCCTACGACTGTTGACCTGACAGTGGTATTACACTCATCATAGCTTGATGCAAGTGTTTCGATCTCAGCCTTCGATAGCGCGATATTAGATAATCTAGGTCTGTCTATCTTGCCATTAAAAGTCTTGGTTTGCTCAGGTAATTCAATGGGATGAGGTACTTCTTTAAAATGACCTCCGGAAATGTGCCTACCAGATCTATTATTTAATGTAGTAGCTGCAATTAACAATGGAGCATCATTAGCGGCAGGTAAAACTGAACTAGTGGTCTCAATAATAGCTGAGGTTTCTTCAATTGGATTCAAAATAGCCATACCTAAACCACCATTTGTGGATGTAACCCTAGGTTCTTGGTGAAGGGTAAGCCTTCTTGATTGTGCATCAAATGTTGCAATTACCAGATACCAAACTTTTCTTAAAAGTTTTTTTTCTGAGGAGACAGTAACAACCTGAGATCCATCTCCTATTTCTACAGATAAACATCCCTCATCATTAATGAAGAGACCATAGCCTTTTTTTTCTTCTTCATTAAATTTAGTGAAAATTCCTTGTCTACCTTTATCTGGCGTTGTAGGAAAAATATAAGCTTGCATAGTAAAGCTCTCTAAATTTAAATTATCATGCTGAGGCATGATGATGTACGATCCACCATGTATTCTCTGGTTTTTCCCTTGATAAGTTCCATTACAACTGGCATCTATTTCAGCTTCTTTATACCCAGGGCCTTCAGGATTTGTATCACCGTGTATAAGACGGACTAATTGAACTTCATAACTATCATTGTATTCTGCATTAATATAAAATTTAACTTCTTCACCTGGATGAGCTGAGTACTTATCACTATAACCTGTTATTTTTAACATTACTCTTCCCCGCTATACTCCTCAAGAAGTCTGTTAATTCTTTTTAAAAATATTGCATGTTCACATGCCTCTTCAGATGAATAAGAGTCTTCAGTTATTTCAACTGGCTCACCTCTAACTCCTGTTGTTATTCCAACTCTATAATCTTCATGCCTTCTTAAACAAACAGTTACAAAACCATTTTCTTTACTTCCTCTTCTTAACTTATCTAATAATGTTTGGAGATCTTGGCTATGCTGAATGACACCATGGTCTCGAGTAGCAGCCCTTCCAACTGGAGTTGCTCTGTGTTCTTCAATTAAAGATTTTAATTTTTGAGGATCTCTCAACATTTTTAAAATGTATTTTTTGGTAATAAAATCATCAGTGTGTTTATGTCCTTTATTTAATTGGACGTTTGAGGGATGCTTGTAGCTGTAATCAGACATAATTATATTTTAAATATAGTTAACCTTTCGCACAGTTTTTTGTTCCAAATAATGAAACACAATACGAAAAATTCTTATTCCTCCTCAATTTTAAGTACTTTATCATCATAATGCATAAACGGAAAGTATTACAGTTGCCACAGCCATTCCTATTAATATAAGTGGCCAACCATATCCGCCTCCCATTCTATCAATATAGTTTCCTTGCTCCTCAACATCGTCAGGTGCCAAATATTCATCACCATTTAGTATGGGTTTTTTTGGCAAAGTCGATAAGTCCATCTTATTTGCTAAAAACCAAATTAGAAATATACCCGCTACCCACCAAATTATTTGGTAAGCCCATAGTGAAGGAACTCCCATCACCCAATTATCATAACTTTGATCAGCGCTACCAAATATTAAGTTTCCAAAAATTAAACCTGGGCCGATAGAAAAGAATGCCCAAATTAAAAAAAAGACATAGGCAAGAGATTTTATTTTTTTTCTTGATGGGTGAATACCCATGTGTTCATTTAAAAAATTGTGAAATGATGCACGATGTTCTTTATCTGTATCGTTACTTGCAAATATAGAGGATAAAAAACATACAATCACATTAAAGAATAAACCCCATAACCCAGAGTAGATTGTCAGTGGCCATCGCCCCCAAGGAAGAGAATTTCCTGTTAGCTTATGACCAAAAGTTTCAGCTAAAGTTACAAAACCTAATCCGGTGATGAGTCCTAGAATTGCTCCACCCCTTGTGATCCATTTAAACCAAAGCATTCCAAGTAAAACAGGAAATAATTGGAAACCAAAAGCGATTGCTAATCCACCAAGTAATATTAGAGAAGTTTCAAAAAAAGTTGCAAGATACAGTGCCGCTAAGCTTAATAACAACATCGCTAACCTAGCAACTAATAACTCCCTTTTCCATGTAGGGTTACTATCGATATATGGTCTATAGAGATCTCTTGCCACCATGCTGCCTGAGGTCATTAAAAAAGCAGATAATGTAGATTGAAGAGCAGCAATTATGGATATTGCTAAAAATCCAACAATGATTGGTGAGAGATTACTGAAACTTTCAACAAACACATAAATTAAAGATGATATATTTTGTAGA
>CACDXE010000013.1:0-12697 GCA_902556735.1 uncultured Alphaproteobacteria bacterium
CTTATTATCAGCCCTTTCCTCTGGTTCAGAGACTGCCTTAACTGCAGTATCAAAACAGCGAGCTCATAGACAAAAAGATAAAGGAGCTAAAAATGCAAATTTCATTCTAAAAATTAAAGAATTTAAAGATGAATTTATTACGGGAATCTTACTTGCTAATAACCTATTTAATATTTTAGCTACAGCTTTGATGACAGAATTACTTGTTTCAGAATTTGGTGGTTTAGGAGTTTCCGTTGCTACAATTTTCATGACATTAATGATTGTTATATTTTCAGAAGTTACTCCCAAAATTTTCGCAATTAACAAACCGATGACTTTTGCACTAAAAGTTTCTAAGTTTTTTTACTTTTACACAAAATTAATTAAACCAATTGTAAATCTCATTAATAAAGTTTCTAACAAAATTATTAATTTAATTGGATTAAATTTAAATGCAGACCAATCAAAAATTATAGAAGAGGAGTTTGAAGGAGCTGTTCAACTGCAAAAACAATACTCAAAAGATGGTGAATATGAGGCCGATTATATGAGTAATATTCTTGAGTTAAAAAAATTAAAAGTTGATGAGCTAATGACTCACAGAAATGAAATTCTATTCATTAACCTAGATGATCCCTATAAACAAAATTTTAAAGCTATAAGTTCATCAACATTCACAAGAATACCAGTTATAAAGGGAGATTTTAATAATTTAGTTGGAATTATAGATATTAGAGATTTTTTAAAAGACTCCTCTTTAGAGGAGTCAAATGAAAGTATCGAAAGAAATACTTTTCAGCCTGTTTTTATTCCCCAAAACAAACTTGCGATGAAACAACTTATTGATTTTAAATCTTCTAGAGAACATATGGCTTTAATAGTAGATGAATATGGAGAAATACAAGGTTTGATTACATTGGAGGATATTATTGAAGAAATAATTGGAGAAATTTTTGATGAAACTGACACTGATGAAACATATCTAGAGAAAATTGACTCTAATAATTATTTATTTAATGGAAATGCTAGTGTAAGAGAAATTAATAGAAGTCTTGATATCAACTTACCTGATCAATTTGTGACATTATCAGGCTTAATTCATGATTTAGCAAAAGAAATCCCTAAAGTTGGAAAGGTTTTCTATATTGAGGATGTAAAATTACAAATTATCTCTAGATCAATTAACAAAATCAATAAGGTTAAGCTATCTATTTGATATTTTTATTTCTAGGGAGTGTAGGCCATATTTAAAAACTGGTTCTAATCTTTCATGAATTGTTCTATGAATATCTATTTTCTTCAGATTATTTTTATTCAATATTCTGAGCTCTATATGAGTTAAGATGGTAGATGTATTTTCTACACCAGCATGTCCTATATGTTTTTCACTGTTGTTAATAATTTCTAAAATTTCAAATTCACTAATATCTTGTAATAGGATTTTAATATTATTTAAATTCATAATTAAATCTTAAATGAATAAAAAAAATAAAATAGAAAATTTATGCAATCATCCAAATTGTAAAAAGGAGGGTGTTTATAAAGCACCTTTAGACTATGACAATTTAGGTAATTATCAGTGGTTTTGTATTGAACATATTAAAGAGTTTAATAAAAAGTGGAATTACCATAAGAAAATGGATGCAAATGAAATTGAAAACGATATTCGTTTTGACACCATCTGGAGAAGACCCACAAGCTCTTTTGGATCGGGGAGGAAGTTTTATAATTTTACGATCAATGGTGAGGATATGGGCACATTTGATAACCCTGCTGGATTTCAACCTCAATCAAATAAATTGTTAAAATCCCTTAGTATTTTAAAATTAGACATAAATACAGACTTAAAATTGATAAAGAAAAGGTATAAAGAACTGGTCAAAGAGCATCATCCAGATGTAAAGGGTGATAGTAAAAAAGTTATTGATAAATTTAGAGAAATAGTAGAAGCATATAACTACTTAATTGAAAGATACAAAAAATGAATAAAATCGAGGCTCTTAAAAAAAAGGATAATTTACAAATTACTGATGTATCATCCAAAGAAGTCTTTGGCATTCAAACAGATATAAAAGTTCCAAAATTTAATGAAGCTAGTGAATATTGCCCTAAATTAGACACAAACTACGTATTTGATGAAAGCACAACGATTGCTATTTTGCTTGGTCTAAAATTCAATAAACGAGTTTTCTTACAAGGTTTGCATGGAACTGGAAAATCCTCTCATATTGAACAAGTTTGTGCAAGATTAAACTGGCCGTGCATAAGAGTTAACTTAGATAGTCATGTATCGAGAATCGATCTTATTGGGAAAGATGCAATAGTTTTAAAAGATAACAAACAAGTAACAGAATTTCAGGAAGGTATCCTTCCTTGGGCATTTCAAAATAACGTTTCTTTAGTTTTTGACGAATACGATGCAGGTCGACCAGATGTAATGTTTGTTATTCAAAGAATACTTGAAGCTGAGGGAAAGTTAACTCTTCTTGATCAAAGTAAGGTGCTCTCACCTCATCCTTATTTTAGGCTATTTGCTACTGCTAACACAGTAGGTCTTGGGGATACCTCTGGGATTTATCATGGAACAAATCAGATCAATCAAGGTCAAATGGATAGATGGAATATAGTTGCAAAATTAAACTATCTTGATGAGGATAAAGAAATAGAAATTATTTCAAAAAAAGTTTCTGCAAACAATGAAGAGAAGAAAATAATAGCTTCTATGGTTCAAATGGCAAATTTAACTAGAAAAGGTTTTGAACAAAAAGATATATCTATTGTCATGAGTCCTAGAACTGTAATTATGTGGGCAGAAAATTATAAAATTATTAAAGATATTAAAAACTCTTTGAAGTTTACTTTTTTAAATAAATGCGACGAAAGTGAAATAGATATATATAAAGAATATTTCCAAAGAACCTTTGCAATTGATATCTAATTGTCCGAGAAACAACTAAATATTCCGAGGCAAATTTCAAATACACTTAATTCTGTTAATAAAACCATATCGGAAAATAATGAATTAAAAATAAACGTAAACTCAAATATCGTTTTAGAGAAAGATGATACTTTAAACCTTCCTTCAATCTCAAATATTTTCAATTACGAGGATATGCGTGGTGCAGCAGACTCATTTGCACTTAAAAAAAAATACCATAATGAAAAATTGTTAAATCAAATAACATCTAAAAATATAGATATTAGAGAAGAAATAATTTTCTTAGAGCGTTTACGATATGAGACATATGGCTCAAAACCCTTCAAAGGTATTATAAAAAATATTGAGAATAAATGGTTTAAAAGATTAGAGTTTTTAAAATTAAAAAAACAAAAAGACTCTAAAGATTTATTTTATTTTACCTTAACACACTTTTTCATTGATTTAGTAAACAATAAAATGTGGAAATTAAATAATAATCATTTAAAAAATATAACGTCTAAAGACAACATATCAGAATTTTATAACACACTTCAAAAATTATCTCAGAATATTCAAGACCAAAAAGAATATTTAAACTTATCGGTAGATTTACTTAGAATTACTTTTCCATCGGTTGAGGATGAAAGCCAACCAGATGATAAAGATCTCGATGAGGGAAATGATGAAGAGGATTTTAATCAACAACAAAACCAAGAAGAAAATCAAGCCCAAAAACCTGAAGAAAGTCAATTAGAAGAAAATATGCATACTCCAGAAAATGACTCAGATAATAGTCAGTCTAGTGTTCAGGGAGAAGAAATTGATATTGAAATTTCAGACCAACAAATTGAAGATATATTTAAGTCAATTGATAGTTATAGAAACCTTAATCAAAATTATAAAGCAGCTACTAATCAATATGATGAAATCATAGAAGCTATTAAACTATGTGATCATGAAGAGTTAGTGGCTCTTAGAAGACAGCTCGATGAAAAATGCGATTTATATCAAAAGCAAATATCAAGATTAGCAAATAAATTGTATCGAAAACTTCAATCAAAACAAAATAGATCATGGAATTTTGATTTAGATGAAGGTGTTCTAGATACTTCAAAACTTACTAGGGTTATAACTAATTCAAACAGTTCTCTCTCTTTTAAAAAAGAAAAGGAAATTAAATTTGAAGATACAACCGTAACTTTGTTAATTGATAATTCAGGATCAATGAGAGGAAAACCAATTATGATAGCCGCTCTTACAACAGATATGATAGCCGCTACTTTAGAAAAATGCAAAATCAAAGTTGAAATTCTTGGTTTTACAACAAAAGCATGGAAAGGTGGAAAAACTCGAGAGCATTGGCTTAAAAATGGAAAGCAGAAAAATCCTGGAAGACTTAATGACCTAAGACATATTATTTATAAATCTGCTGACCAAAACTCAAAAAAATCTAAGATAAATTTAGGCCTTATGTTAAAAGAGGGTCTTTTAAAAGAAAATATTGATGGCGAGGCTCTTCTTTGGGCTAGTTCTAGAATTTCGAAAAGGCCTGAAAGTAGAAAAATACTAATAGTGATATCTGATGGCGCACCTGTAGATGACTCTACACTGTCAGTAAACAACAGTAATTATTTAGAAAAACATCTAAAAAGCACTATTCTTGCGATTGAAGAGAAATCAAACATTGAACTTTTGGCAATCGGTATAGGTCATAACGTAGGTCAGTATTACAGTAAAGCAATTACCATTCATGATGTAGAAGAGTTAGGTGGAATTATGTTTGAAAAAATAGAGTCATTATTCGACTAAATTAGACAAAATTTTATTCTTATACTCTTCAAATCTACCCTCATTTATAGAGGATCTTATCTCTTCAAAAAACTTATTCATAAACCAAATATTATATATTGATAAAATGGTCATACCGAGCATCTCATTAGCTCTAAACAAATGATGTATATAAGATTTTGAAAATTTATTTATTTCCTGTAATTCACATCCTTCATCAATGCTAGAATGATCGTCTTTAAATTTTGAGTTGTTTAAATTAATTCCTTTACTACTAAATTTTGACATCATAATACCATGTCTAGCGATCCTTGTAGGTGATACACAATCAAATGTGTCATATCCAGAACTTACACCATGCAAAATATCATCTTGTCCTCCAATTCCTAGAACATGAATGGGTTTTGTTTTATCTATATAATTTTCACAGATAGAAAAGATATCGTACATCTGATTTTTTGTGCTCCCCAAAGAGCCACCTATTGCAAGTCCATTAAAATTTTTTGAGCATGTTTCTTCACATGCGATCTTTCTTAAATCCTCATAAACACCGCCTTGTATAATACCATATAGTGACTGTTTTCCTGAAGAACCAAAGGATGAGTTATACTTTTTAAATTTTGATTCGAAAGAATTTTTACATCTTTCTGCCCATCGATGACTCATATACATAGACTTTTCCGTATATTTTTTTGAAACATTAAAGGGTGTACATTCATCTAAGACAAAAATCAGATCAGCGCCAAAGTCACGTTGTAATTCAATTGATCTCTCAGGTGATAAGAATACTTTATCCCCATTCATATAATTTCTAAATGATGCACCATCCTCGGTTATTTTTATGAGAGATTTTCTCTTTGCATTATTGTTTTTTCCTTTAATTTCCTCTGAAACTGACCCATGTCCTAGTGAAAATATTTGATATCCTCCACTATCAGTCATCATAGGTCCATTCCAATCAGTAAAACTCTGTAAACCCCCTTCTTTAGATATGACCTCTGGACCAGGTTGAAGCATTAAATGGTATGTGTTTGAAAGAATAATTTGTGTTCTTGTTAATTTTAATTGAGAAGGGAGTACAGATTTTACAGTGGCCTTGGTACCACAAAAGATAAATGAAGGTGTATTGATTTTACCATGTGCTGTATTAATTAATCCAAGTCGAGCATTTGATAATTTTGACTTTTTTTTTACTTGAAAAAAATTAGTCAAGTTCAGATGGCAAAAAGATCTTCGCTAAATATATAAATATTGTGTCAAATAGACTTAATAGAATTCTAAGTAAATAAATACCTATTCCATAAGAAATAATTAAGTCAAATAAAGGCACTGGGTTAGAAGATAAGATATTAAATGCAAGAACACTAAATATAATATTATCAATAAATTGAGATACAATTGTTGATGCATTATTTCTAAACCAAAGATTAGTATTTTTATTTTTTAAATAAGAAAATATAAAAATATCAATTTTTTGACTTATAAAAAAAGCACAAATACTTCCAATAATTATTGGAAACTGTGGAAGAAAGATAGTCGTAATGGACTGATGCATACCATAGCTCCATGACCATGCAGGATTCTCATCAGGATTAATTGGAGCCATAGATATTGTTAAAAACATAAGTACGGTTGAAAATAAGTATGCTGTTATACCAAGGTATATACATTTAGTTGCAGATTTTTTATCAAAATATTCATTCAATATGTCAGTACAAAGAAATATAGAAATAAACAAAACAGTTCCTAAGGCCATAGGTTCTGGAAAGAAAGGAAAGTCTACAACTTTAAGAACTTGAATATTAGCTAATATGATTGCAATAGCTACGTAAACATAAATACCTGTCTTTCCGAAGAACTTAAGTGAGAGTAAAATTGAAAGATAACAAAAAATGATTTGAAATAACCAGATAATTACAACTGAAGAGTTATTTAAGTTATTTGATAAATTTAAAAATAATTCTTGAAACATTTAGCTAGCTTTTTTGCTAACGTTTTTTTCGATTTGTTTTTTATTTTTAGGGCTTTATCAGTTAAAGATCGTGAGCTAGTTTTATTTAAATATTGATCTAGACCACCATGTTTATCAATAGTTCTAAGTGTAGACGAAGCTATTCTTACTCTGAATTTTCTTTGTAAAGACTCACTGAATAGAGTTACGTTATTTAAATTAACCATAAAACGCCTTTTGGACTTTATATTTGAATGGCTTACATTATGGCCAGTTTGGTGTTTTTTTCCAGTAATATCGCAAGATCTAGACATGAAAGGAGTTTATAATATAAAAGTTCCTTTTTTACAATGATAGTTTCTCATATTTTAAGGTCACTTATTGCGTATTTTGGTTTATACCGTTTGATTAAATCTTTGATTTCTGGCTCATTATTCAATTGAGATCTATGAATGCCATTTTTAATCCAAAGTGTATCAAATTTCATCTTGTTGCCTCCATCTATATCATGCCAAAGAGAGTCCCCAATTACTAAAACTTTTTTTGGATTTTTTATTTTAATTTTCTTTATTATATTTTCATAAATAGGTTTATAGGGTTTACCATATCTAAATACAATTCCACCTAAATCTGAGTATAAGTTTGCGATAGTGCCACCACACATAGAGAGTTTATTTTTATTATGAACTAAATAATCTGGGTTAGCGCATAGCAAAGGTAAATTAAATTTTAACATTTTATCTAGTTCTTCTGCAAAGTCTAAAATTGTTAAACCATCCTTTAAATCTGCAATCATTGCGAAATTTGCTTTTTGAATGTTATTAGTACAGTCCAAATTAAAAAATTTTATTTTTTCTTTTGGTAATTTAAGAGGGAAGCATTTTTTTCCATATTTATTATAAATATCTTTTTCTAAAAAATTTAATGCTATTTGCCCACTAGTAATACAATAATCATATAAATTATTGTCTATACCTAATTTATCTAAATTATTTATAGAAAATTTTGTTGGTCTTGAGGAATTAGATACCAAGATAACACACTTATCTTTCTTTTTTAAAAAACTTAAGCATTCCTCTGCCATAGGGAACTTACTACTTCCATTATGTAAAACACCCCATTGGTCAAAAAGAAAATAATCGTAATTATTAACAACTTTTTTAAAGGAGGAAATTGATATCAAGAATATTGTCCTATTACTTCAGAAATATTTCTAAACCCTTGTTGTTGAATTAAATTTTTCAAATCATAAGTCATTTTTCTAACATGGTAAGGACCTTCATATGTAAAGCTACTATAAATCTGAATTAATGAGGCTCCTAATTTCATTTTAGTTAAGATATCATTAGCATCAAAAATCCCCCCTACTCCTATAATCTTAATTTTTCCTGATGTTAGTGTATAAAAATCTCTTATTAATTCATTTGACTTAAGGAATAATGGTCTACCACTCACCCCTCCCTCTAACTTTTCATTAACCATCGATTTATTAATTGTTGTGTTAGTCAGTATTAGCCCATCCACATCATTTGCTAGTGAAATCAATGAAATATCCTTTTTATCCTGATCAGAAATATCTGGTGATATTTTGAATAAAATAGGGATTTTTGAGTTATTCTCATCTCTTAGCCTATGGATACTTGTAACGATCTTTTCAAAATTTTGAGATTTAAGATTATCTCTCAATCCAGGTGTATTTGGTGAAGATAAATTAATAACAATGTAATCACCAAGTCTATACAGTCTATCGAAAAGCTTTTTGAGATCATCTAAAATTTCTAGAGTATCCTTATTGTTACCGATGTTTATGCCAATGATTTTATCTTGGAAGTTTTCTTTTAAGTTTGAATTATTGATATTTCTTTCAAATACATCCATGCCTTTATTATTAAACCCTAAAGAATTTATTAATGCTTTTTGTGCAGGGAACCTATGAATTCTAGGTTTTGGGTTGCCTCTTTGAGGCAAAGGAGTCACTGTTCCTAATTCAGTAAAACTAAATCCTAAATTTAATATTGGATTTATAACCTCTGCATTTTTATCAAAACCTGCCGATAACCCTATAGGAGTTTTGAAAGTTCTTCCCCATATTGTTTGTTCAAGGATTTCTGTATTTTTACAAATAATTTTTGGATAAATGCCTAATTTGAGAGCTTTTATAGATATATTATGTGATAATTCTGGATCTAGCTTTTTGAGAATACGATGAGCTAAATTATACATTTAGCTTCGAGTTGAACAACTCCAGAGTTTTATTTTTTGTATAAATTTTAGTAAATGAGCCCAATCTTGGCCCATTCTCTTGACCAAAAACAACTTGATAAATAAGTTTGAAAAATTCTTTAATATTCTCTTTATAAACAGAATTTTTTCCGACACTAAAAATAGCAGTTTGAAATTCATCTGCATCAGCCGAAGACTCTACTTCTTTTAATTTAGACACAACTTCTTTAAGTATAATTAATTCTTCAGAATTTGGAATTTTAAAGTTTAAATTTGGTTGTATAAAGTCCCTAAAATAATTAATACCACAATCAATCATTCTATTAATAAGATCAGTTTCCGTTTTACTAAAATTAGATTGATAATTTTTTATTAAACCAAAAATCACATTAGGGTCCTCAGACTTGCAAACTGATATAATATTTAGGATTAAACTATAATTAATTTTAGATTTATATGATGGGTTTTCAGCTTTATGAATATGCCAAGCAGGGTTATCTGGGTTCAGATCGTCGGACTCTAATTTGTTAACATGCGATAAGTATTCATCGGTATTTTTAGGAATTACATCAAAATAAAGTTTCTTTGCAGTTGTTGGTCTCTGATACATAAACATGGCCAAACTCTCTTCAATAGAATATTTGAGCCAATCATCGATGCTTATACCATTGCCTTTTGACTTACTAATTTTTTCAGCATTTTCATCTAGAAATAGTTCATAAATTAAATTTTCAGGAGGCTTGGAACCGATTATCTTACATATCTTTGATGATAGGGTATAGCTCTCTGTTAAATCCTTACCACACATTTCATAGTCCACACCGAAAGCAACCCACCTCATTGCCCAATCAACTTTCCACTGAAGTTTACAATTGCCATCTAAAACTGATTTAGACTTCAATACACCGTCCTCATAATATGAAACAGAAAATTCTTCATAATTAATTTCTTCAATTGGAACTTGCAATATTTTGCCAGTTATTTCACTGATTGGAAAAAATGGACTATAAGATTTTCTTCTTTCTTCACCAAGAGTTGGAAGAACTACATTAATAATTTCATCATAATTTTTTATAATTTTCTTTATTGTTTCATTAAACAATCCTGATTTATAAGCATCTGTTGAACTTTGAAAAGAAAAAGGCAAATTAAATCTATTTAAAAAATCTTTAAGTTTTGAATTATTATGTTCACCAAAACTATTAAACAACTCAAAAGGATCTGGGACGGATGTCAAAGGGTAATCAAGGTAGTTAGATAATTTTTCTTTGTTTGGGATGTTATCAGGGACTTTTCTAAAGCCATCCATATCATCAGAAAATGCAATGAGATCTGTCTCTTTTCCAGTCAATTTCTCATAACAAAATCTTACCATATTTGTCCTTAGCACTTCCCCAAATGTACCTATATGAGGTAAGCCGGATGGGCCGTACCCAGTTTCAAAGATTATTTTGTCTTTGGGATTATTTTTTTCAAAGCGATTTACAATTTTTTTTGCTTCATTAAATGGCCAAGATTTGTATAAGTTATAATCAGTCAAAATTTAGGTGCTAATATTAGAGTAATACCATTGAGCTCTTCTGTAAATGGAATTTGACATGAGAGTCTTGAATTTTTTTTTATATCCATAGCTTGGTCAAGCATAGATTCTTCATCATCATCAGCTTTTGATATTTTTTCTAACCAATTTTCATCGACATAACAATGGCAGGTAGCACAGGCGCAACAACCTCCACATATAGCCTCAATATCTAATCCAGCGTCTCTAATAATCTCCATTATTGAAAAACCAACTGTTGCTTCAATTTTATGAGGTGAACCCTCATGATCTATAACGTTAATATGATATGTCATTTTGAAATTTTTAAATATTTAGGCTATAAGATCTATCAGTTAGACAGGCTTAATGCGACTAAAATTAATATACTAAATATATTCTAAAAAATTATAAATTTAGATTAGATGTATAAATCCGAGAATTTTCAGATAAGTCTTTGGCTTGTAAGTCTCATGTCAATTATATTGCTGATGATCATTGTTGGTGGTTTGACAAGATTAACTGAGTCTGGTTTGTCTATGGTTGATTGGAGATTATTTATGGGAACAATACCCCCTTTATCCCATGGAGATTGGTTAAAAGTTTTTGAAGACTATAAGCAATATCCTGAATATCAAATAAAAAATATAAACATGACACTATCAGAGTTTAAATACATCTTTTGGTGGGAATATGGACATAGAGTATTGGGTAGACTAATAGGAATTATTTTTATAATCCCTTTTGTTTACTTTGCTTTGAAAAAATACTTTTCTAATGAAGAGTTATACTCATATTCATTCCTTCTTTTTCTTGGAGGGGCACAAGGTATTATCGGATGGTGGATGGTAAAAAGTGGATTAGATGTCAATCCATACGTTAGCCATTTAAGACTTGCCGTTCACTTAATTATAGCTCAAATAATTCTCTCTTTAATTGCTTATCTTTTCATGAAAAGGCTTGATATTGGAACTTATAAAAATAATTTTAGCTCACATAAAAATTTTTTTATTTTTTTTAATATAATAATTTTTTTTACAGTAATTTACGGTGCTTTTATGGCTGGTTTAGATGCTGGAAAATCATTTAATACTTGGCCCAAAATGGGAGATAATTACATTCCTGAAAATTTAATTTTTATTGAGGATCGACTTTTTGGTTTTTTTGATAACAGTGTCTTCATACATTTTTTTCATAGAGCCTTGGCTTATTTATCACTTTTAACAATTCTTTATATGTGCTTTAAACATTTTAAGGGAATTGAAAATAAATATCAAAAAATCCATTTCCTGATTGTGCTATTTCTAGTTTTAATTCAGTTATTTATTGGTGTTTTTGTTGTTTTGAGTAATGTTCAAGTCTCTTTGGGTTCTATCCATCAAATAATAGGCACTTTATTGTTTGTATCAGCTACTTGTTATAGCCTTCAAATACTTAAGAATTAAATCTAATTAGGGTTACTTTTTGTATAAACTTTATGGGTAAAATTCTAGTTATTGGTGCAAATGGTTCTGTTGGCAAATCATGTGTTAACAACCTAAAGGATGATAATGATTTAGTTCTAATATCAAGAAGTGAGTTTGATAGTGAAGTTGAAGGTAATTTTGAAAAAAATGTTTTAGATATCAATGATTATACGAATACAGAAAGTTTCATACAATCTATTAACTATGAAATATCTGGCATAATTTTTGCCATTGGCTCGATAAACTTAAAACCTTTTTCAAGCACCTCTGTTGATGATTTTAAAAAAATTATGGATGAAAATTTTTATAACATTGTTCATTTTCTTAATCATTGCATAACTAAGATGTCGGACTCATCTTCGGTAGTATTTTTTTCATCAATAGCAGCTGTTAGAGGTTTTAAAAATCATACTGCAATCTCCTCTGCAAAAAGTGCATTAATTGGTTTATCAAATTCTTTAGCCGCAGACTATGCTCCAAAGATAAGATTTAATACAATATCTCCCAGCCTATCTTTTTCCAAAATGTCAAATTTTATGGTTTCTAATGAAAAGGTTGCTGAAGGAATTGGAAAACTTCACCCTATGTCAAGACTTGGAACAGGTGATGACATAGGTAATTTGGCTTCTTTCTTGGTATCTAAAAAATCATCATGGATTACAGGACAAAACTTCCAAATAGATGGTGGAAGATCAACTTTAATTACAAAATAATAAAAACAAAATGAAGGAATGCTTTGTAGTTCTTGGAAATCAATTATTTGATAAGAATTACTTAACAGAATTCAAAAACTCATGTGATTTTTTTATACAAGAGGATATGGGCCTTTG
>CACDXE010000014.1:0-8779 GCA_902556735.1 uncultured Alphaproteobacteria bacterium
TTTTTAATAGTTAGAGAGTCAGTAAAATAGTTGACCTTTACTGTTCCTGCTTTTTTTAATAATTCATCATTATGCGAAATTTCTATATTTTTTTTATAATTACTAAAAGAATTAAGAAATTTTTCTTTGAAATCTAATGGTAGATCTTCTTTAAATATATTTTGAACATTAAATTGAAATAAGAAATTATCTTTTTTTATTTCTCCAGATGATTGATTAAAGTTAATAAAACTGTATTGATCAGGAATATTTTCTAAAAAATTAAATGAATTACTAAAGAAGATTTGATTTGTACTATAGCTATCTAAATTTTTAACATCATTTGTTATTGTAAAATTTTCTATTTCCAATTTAGTTAAAGTCGCTACTACATCCTCATAAACATCCTCTAACTTCTTTTGATACTCTTCTTCAAAAGATAAGAGTTTTACAAAAAAGTATTTTTCTCCAATTTTAATATTATTACCTTCATCTCCTATGCTAAGTTTTTCTAATATTTCAAGAATTTGAGGTAATATTAATTTTTCATCAACTTTTTCGAATAATTTGAATTGAGAGTCATCACTCTTTTTCAGCTCATTAAAATTTTTATTTGAAATACTATCTAATATAATTTGTTCATAGCTATAATTTTTGGGCTCAATAAATTTATTTATATTTGCCTCATAATATTCATTTATAATGTCATCAGTTAGAAGTTCTTCTTGAATATAATTTTTGAGACTTATTTCATTTATTGAAATTTCATATAATTCGTTATTGGAGTAAAAATCTTCCTCTAATTGGTAATTGAGAAGATTATCGTCATTCTTAATCTCATATATATTTAATTCTTTCTCAACAAGAAGATCTGCATTGATTTCATGACTAACTAACTTCTGCGCATCAAGGCTATCATTGAATAAATCAATATAAATATTACCCTCAATTTCCTTTAAGTAATTTTGAAGTGATGCCTCATCTAGATTTCTAAACATTTCATCATTATTTAATGATTTTTTTAAAATTACTTTTTTGGAGTTATCACTTATACTAATTTTTTCATCTAAATAATTAAGAAAAACTAGTTCATTTACATATTCATTTGTAAATTGAATTTTTGAAAATAACTCCTCTTGTTCTGATAAATTAGAAAGGCCATTTTCTGATTTATAGTTTTCGTATGCTCTAGAAAATTCAGATGTTGATATTTTTTGGTCTCCTACTTTTAAAACATAATTTTTACCCACATAGGATCCAAATCCGATAAATAAGAAACTTATGCCAAGTGCAGCACTAAATATTATAACTATTAGTTTTTTAGTTTTCATTTTTATAAGTATTTTGATATCAGTTAACTTAATGAAATATATAATATTTAATTGGAAATCATATTTAAATATATCTGAAAGTATGAACTTATCAAAGGTAGTGTCTAAACTACCAAGTACAAAGAAATACAAACTTATTTCTAGTCCTAATAACTTTTATAACCTAACTCTCAAATCTAGTTATCCAAAAAATATCTATGCAGCACAAAATGTAGATTTACATGGAAAAGGTGCTTCTACAGGATCTATTGATATTCAAGATTTAGTTAGCAATAAGATAAAATTTTGTATTCTTGGTCACTCAGAAGTTAGGTCTAATTTTGGTGAAACAGATTTGATGATACAAAAAAAAACTGATCTTTGTCTGCATAACAAAATTACACCCATTGTTTGTATTGGAGAGCCTGTAGATATTTATAAATCAAAAAAAACTAAAAATTATTTAAAAAAACAAATAAATAAAATATTCAAAAAATCGAATATTTATAACGAAGTTATATTAGCTTATGAGCCTTTATGGTCAATTGGTACTGGATTAACACCAAAAATTTCAGAAATTAATGATATTTTGCAATTTTTGACCAAAATATTAAAAAATTATTCTTTTAAAAAAATAAAAATTTTATATGGTGGTTCCGTAAATTTATCAAATATAAAAGAAATTTTAAGTTTACAAAAATTAGATGGGGTTTTGGTAGGATCTGCTTCAACAAAACCTTCATTTATTAAATACTTTAAATAACATTATGATAAACCTTTTTTTAATTATTAGTGCAATTATTGGAGTGGTGCTCATTTTAATTATACTTTTTCAAAAAACTGAAGGTGGAAGTCTTGGTCTAGGCACTCAAACATCTCTTACAGGTGGAATGACAGCAAATAAATCCTCTTTTTCAGGAATGACTAAAATTACTTATGTTTTAGGCTTTGGTTTTCTATTTTGGTGTTTGTTTATGGGCGCAGTTATTACAAAACAATATTCATCTTCAACTGATTTAGAAACTATTCAAGAAGAAATTATTTTAGATGATTCAATAGAGGAAATGATTCCAGAAGTGCCTAATCAGTGAAATTAATTTTCGTTACCGGAGGTGTTGTTTCATCGCTAGGTAAGGGAATAGTCACTGCATCATTAGCCTCTCTTCTTAGATCTAGAGGCATTAAACTAAAAATTAGAAAATTAGATCCGTATTTAAATGTTGATCCTGGAACAATGAGCCCATACCAACACGGTGAAGTTTATGTCACTGATGACGGCTATGAGACTGATTTAGACTTAGGCCATTATGAGAGGTTTACAGATATAAAATGTTCTAAAAATGACTCTATTTCATCTGGTAAAATTTACTCAACTATACTTTCAAAGGAAAGAAAAGGTGAATATTTAGGATCTACAGTACAAGTAATACCTCACGTTACTGAAGAAATTAAAAATTCGATAAAAAAATCAACAAATAAGGGTGATGTTATTATTTGTGAGATAGGGGGCACTGTTGGTGATATTGAAAGTCTTCCTTTCTTGGAAGCCATAAGACAATTTAAAAATGAAAGACAGCTAGACACACTCCTCATACATTTAACTTTACTTCCATATATAGAAACATCTGGTGAAATTAAAACAAAGCCCACTCAGCACTCTGTTAAAGAGCTTTTAAATGCTGGAATTCAGCCTGATATAATTGTTTGTAGAAGTAATAAAAAAATAAAGTATGAAGAAATTCAAAAAATTAGTTTGTTTTGTAACGTATCAACTAATGCTGTTATTCCGTCCTATGATGTAGGGAGTATTTACCAAGTACCTTCTTTATTATCAAAATCCAAATTAGATGACTTAGTAATAAAAAATTTAAATATAAAATCTACAAAGAAAAAAGATCTTTCAAAATGGACAAACTTTGAAGTATTAGAGTCAAGAGCAAAAGAGGAACTAAATATATTTATAATTGGAAAATATGTTCATTTAAAAGATAGTTATAAATCTCTCTATGAAGCTATTTATCATGCAGGTGTTCACAATAAAGTAAATGTTAAAATCAAATGGATTGACTCTGAGACAATAAACAAAAAAAATGTTGATGAGTTATTAATTAAGGCCGCAGGTATTCTTATACCTGGTGGTTTTGGTAATAGAGGTATAAGTGGAAAAATAGAAGCTATTAGGTATGCTAGAGAAAATCAAATTCCATTCTTAGGAATATGTTTGGGCATGCAATTATCAATTATTGAATTTACTAAAAATGTTTTGAAAATGAAAAACTCAGGTAGCTCTGAATTTGGCAAGTATACTAATAATGTTATATCGTTAATGACCGAATGGAGTAAAAAAAATCAAAAGGTTACAAGAACAAAAGAAAATGATTTAGGTGCTACTATGAGATTGGGCTCTTATCCTTGTTATATAAAACATAAATCTTTAGCCTCAAAAATTTATAAAAAAAAATTAATTCATGAAAGACATAGACATAGGTATGAAGTAAATCCTAAATATAGATTTTCAATAGAAAAAAAAGGTCTTGTCTTTTCTGGATTTTCAAAAGATAAAAAATTATTAGAAATCATTGAAAATAAAAATCACAAATGGTTCCTCGGTGTTCAATTTCATCCTGAGCTGAAATCTAAACCGTTTAAGCCTCACCCTATATTTTTCTCATTTATAAAAAATAGTTTAATGAATAAAAATGCCTAGATCTGTCCAATTATCTACATATCCTATCAAAAATGATACTGATAGACTGACATTAATATCTGGCCCATGCTTGTTAGAAAATGAAAAATTAGTCAGAAAAGTTGCGCAATCTCTTATTAAATATACAAAAAAAGAAAAGTTTAATTTAGTATTTAAATGTAGTTTTGACAAAGCTAATAGAAGCTCTCATAAAACAATACGCCATAAAATTTCCATTGATAAATCCATTGATATATTAAAAAATCTCAAAAAAGATTTAAAAATATCTATTACTTCCGACGTTCATGAGACTTTTCAAGTTGATAAGTTAGCTGAATTTCTTGATGTAATACAAATTCCAGCTTTTTTATGTAGGCAAACAGATTTAATAAAAGCTGCTGCACAAACAAAAAAAATTGTCAATGTTAAAAAAGGACAGTTTTTATCACATAAAGAAGTTTTAAATATTATCAATAAAATTGAAAATGAAAATAACAAAAAAATATTAATAACTGAAAGGGGAAATTCATTTGGATATAATTATTTAATAAACGACTTTAAAGGTATTCATTTAATGAAAACATTTGGATACCCAATTATTTTTGACTCAACTCACAGTGTGCAACTACCTGGTGGATTGGGTAAAAAAAGTGGAGGTGCTAGAGAGTATGTGGAACCATTATCGAAAGCTGCTTCATCTTTGAGGATAGCAGGTTTCTTTATTGAAACACACCCAAACCCAGAAATTGCATTAAGTGACGGTCCTAATATGGTATATTTACACAAAATGCCAGAACTCTTAAATGCTATTAATAAAATAAATAAGGCGGCAAAATAAATGAAAATTAAAAATATAACAGCAAGAGAAATTTTCGATAGTAGGGGAAACCCAACTGTAGAATGTGAAATGATCTTTGAAAATATCCCATATCCCTTTCGAGGAATGGTACCATCAGGGGCGTCCACAGGAAAATTTGAAGCACTAGAATTAAGAGACTCAGACCCTAATAGAATGAGTGGCAAGGGTGTTCTTAAAGCAGTATCTAATGTTAACGAACTCTTAAAACCAGAAATTTTAGACAAAAGTTTCACTGATTTTAGAGAATTTGATAAATTCCTAATAGATTTAGATGGTACAGAAAATAAATCAAAGTATGGAGCAAATGCTATTTTATCTCTCAGTCTTGCTTACTATAAGGCTTGGTCTTATGTAAACTTTGGTGCAGTATTTCTCTCTCAGGGTGTGGATGATTTAATTATTCCAGTTCCAATGCTGAACGTAATAAATGGCGGACAACATGCTGATAATGATGTTGATTTCCAAGAGTTTATGATTTTACCAATAGGATTTAAATCTTTAACTGAAGCTTTATCTTCAACACATTCTGTAATAACTAATATAAAAAAAGAATTAAAATCTAGATCTTTAAATACTAATCTTGGTGATGAAGGAGGCTTTGCTCCTAATCTAAAATCTCATTTAGATGTTTTAGATTTAATATGTAATTCAATTTCAAAAGCAGGCTTTAAATTAAATGATCACTTTAAAATTTCATTAGATGCAGCTTCTAGTGAGTTTTACTCCGATGGAAAATATAATTTCGAAGGTTACTCATATTCAACAGAAGAAATGATAAGTGTTTACGAAAATATTTGCAAAAACTATCCTATCTTTTCAATTGAGGATGCACTTAATGAAGAGGATTATGGGGGTTGGGTAAAAATTACAAATAAACTTGGTTCAAAGATACGATTAGTTGGTGATGATCTTTTTGTTACAAATATACAAAAGTTGCAAACTGGTATAGATGAAAAACAAGCTAACAGTATCTTGATTAAATTGAATCAAATTGGCACAGTTACAGAAACTTTAGAAGCTATCAACCTAGCGACAGAAAATAGTTTTGCATCTATTATGTCTCATAGGTCAGGAGAAACTGAAGATTCTTTTATTTCAGATTTAGCTGTTGCTTCACGCTGTCCTTTGATTAAAACTGGTTCATTAGCTAGATCTGATAGAGTTGCAAAATATAATCAGTTACTTAGAATATCAGAAAATGACAAGATTAAAGGGTATGCTGGTGAATTAAGTGAAGTTTTTAAAAGCTAGTAGTTTAATAAATTTCTTTTTTATATTTGTATTGATTTACCTTACATATCACACAGTTTATGGAAAGTTCAATATTGGAAATTACTTAATTTATCAATTTGAGGAAAAAATGTACAAAAAATTGCAATCCAATCTCGATCAAAAAATGTTAGATATTAATATTGATTTACACTCTTTCTATTCTAATAAAGAGGATTATATTGATGAAATTACAAAGCAGAATAACCCTAATATTCAAGATGGAGAGACCATATTAAAATTAGATTAAAATGAATAAAAAAAACAAAAATAATTTTACAAATGACCAGTTACTTAAGTTTTACGAAAAAATGTTTTTAATTAGAAAATTTGAAGAAAAAGCGGCTCAATTATATGGAGCTGGAAAAATTGGAGGTTTTTGTCATTTATACATTGGCCAAGAGGCTGTTGTAATAGGTATTCTCTCTTCTATTAATTCAGAGGATACAGTTATAACTGCTTATAGAGATCATGGACATATATTAGCTCGTGGAGTAGATCCTAAACTAGTAATGTCTGAATTAACTGGAAGGAAAGATGGAATCTCAAAAGGCAAGGGTGGATCAATGCACATGTTCTCAAAAGCTAATAGGTTTTATGGTGGACACGGTATCGTCGGAGCACAAGTACCATTAGGCGTTGGTATAGGTTTCGCACATAAATATAGAAACGAAAAAAAGATTTCAAGAGTATATTTAGGGGATGGAGCTATGAGTAATGGCCAAGTTTTTGAGGCATTTAATTTAGCATCACTTTGGGAGTTACCAGTATTATTTATTATCGAAAACAATAAATATGGAATGGGTACATCTATTGGAAGGTCTGCAGCAGGAGGTGAGTTGTACGAACGAGCAACTGTATTTGGCATTAAAGGTGAAAAAGTAGACGGTATGAATTTTTTTAATGTAAGTGAGTCAGCTATAAGGGCAAGAGAATATATCGAAAAAAATTCTAAGCCCTACATTATTGAAATGGACACATATAGATTTAGAGGCCATTCAATGTCTGATCCTGGTCTATACAGGACTAAAGATGAAGTGAATAAAATGAAAGAGATAGACCCTGTGTTAATGATGAAAGAATCTTTATTAAATGATTATAAAATTCAAGAGGACACGATTAAAGATATTGAAAGTGATATTAAGAAACAAATTAAAGATGTAGAAAAATTTTCACTTGAGTCGCCACTTCCAGATTTAAAAGAATTATACACCGAGGTATATTTATGAAAATACTTCTACCAGCTTTATCTCCAACTATGGAAACAGGTAACTTAGTAAAATGGTTAGTTAAAGAGGGAGATAGTGTTGTTTCAGGAGATATTTTAGCAGAAATTGAGACAGATAAAGCTACTATGGAACTAGAGTCACCCGATGATGGTAAAGTTGAAAAAATACTAGTTAAAGAGGGCACTGAAAATATAAGTGTTAATACTGAGATAGCTCTACTTAAAGTTGATGGTGAGGAAATAGAGGAGATACCAGAAAAACCTATTGAAAAATCTCCACAAGTCTCCTCTAACGGATCTGAACCACTTACAACAGAAGTAAGTATTTCAATGAATTCTCTTCTAAATCAAACAAAAGAAAATTCAGGTGAAAAGAATTGGTCTGAAAAAGAAATATCTATGAGAGAGGCATTGAATTTAGCTATTGAAGAAGAAATGAAATTAGACAAAGATGTTTTCCTCTTAGGAGAAGAGGTAGCTGAATACGATGGTGCATACAAAGTAACCCAAGGGCTTCTTGACAAATTTGGATCAAAAAGGGTTTTAGATACTCCTATTTCTGAGCATGGTTTTGCAGGTTTAGCTATTGGAGCAGCCATGGCAGGACTTAAGCCTATCTGTGAATTTATGACTTTTAATTTTTCTATGCAAGCAATTGATCAAATAGTTAATTCTGCAGCTAAATCTTTATATATGTCAGGTGGAGAAATAAATGTTCCTATAGTTTTTCGAGGCCCAAATGGTGCTGCGGCTAGAGTTGGAGCACAACATAGCCAATGTTTTATATCTTGGTTCTCTCATATTCCAGGCTTGATAGTAATTGCCCCTTCAAATGCAAGAGATGCAAAAGGTTTATTAAAATCATCTATTCGAAATCCCAATCCTGTTGTTTTTTTAGAACATGAATTACTCTATAAAGAAAAAACCAACGTTCCAGAAGAGAACGATTTTTTAATTCCTATAGGCAAAGGCAATCTTATTAAAGAAGGTAAAGATGTAACTATTATTGGTTTTTCAATGTCTGTTCAAAGAATATTAAACGCTCTTCCATCAATTGAAAAACTAGGGATTAGTCCTGATATTATAGATCTAAGATCAATTAAACCTCTAGATGAAGAATTGATATACAAATCTGTTAAAAAAACCAATAGAGTTGTAATTGTTGAGGATGGCTTTGGTAATACAAGTTTTGGATCACACTTATCTTATTTAATCCAATCAAATTGCTTTGATTTCCTTGACTCAGAAATAATTAAAGTTAGCGGAAAAGATGTCCCTATGCCATATGCAGAAAATCTAGAAAAATTGGCATTACCCAACACTGATGAAATTGTATCTGCTGTTAAAAAAGTGTCATATATAAATTAATGTTATATGAAGTTAATTTACCTTCTTTATCTCCCACAATGGAAGAGGGTAAAATCGTTAAGTGGATAAAAAAAGAAAAA
>CACDXE010000015.1:0-8487 GCA_902556735.1 uncultured Alphaproteobacteria bacterium
TGACTCAATTTTAAAACTTAATCAAGATAAAGGTTACACATTTTGTATGATTGAACATGATTTTAATTTTATTAGTGAATTGTGTGACCCTGTAATTGTTTTAGCTGAAGGATCAGTACTTTTTAAAGGCTCTGCTGAGGATGTAAAATCAAATGAACAAGTTATCGAGTCTTATTTAGGTAAGGGATTAAAGAAATAATGTTTTTTTCTGCTTCAAATTTAACTGGTGGATATGGAGGTGTAAACATTATCGAAGAGTGCTCTTTTAATGTTAACAGAGGTGAAATTGTTTCCATTCTAGGTCCTAATGGCGCTGGTAAATCAACTGCAATGAAAGCAATGCTTGGTATTCTTGACTTAAAAAATGGAAATGTCGTACTTGATGGAAAAGATATCACAAAACTCAAAACACAAGATAGAATTAAGCTAGGTATATCCTTTGTACCTCAAATTAAAAATATTTTTACAGAATTAACAGTAAAAGAGAACTTAGAGATGGGTGCGTTTTTAAATGATACTAATTTATCAACGAGATTAGAGGAGATGTATGATTTATTTCCCATAATTAAAGAGAAAAAGGATCAATTTGCAGGTGAATTATCAGGTGGTCAACGACAACAGGTTGCTATCGCCAGAGCTTTAATGACAGAGCCAGATGTTTTAATGTTAGATGAACCAACTGCAGGGGTTTCACCAGTAATTATGACAGAATTATTTGAGCATATATTAAATATAAAAAAGCAAAATATAGCTATACTAATGGTTGAGCAAAATGCCCGCCAGGCTTTGGAAATATCTGATAGAGGTTATATCTTAGTAACAGGTAAAAATGCTTACGAAGGCAAAGGTGATTACCTTCTAAATGATAATGAGATTAGAAAAGCTTTTTTAGGAGGGTAAATGGATTTTTTAAATTCAATCATACTTCTAACAAATTTTATTATTGTGCCTGGAATAACTTATGGATCACAGTTGGCTTTGGGTGCAATTGGGGTAACTCTTATTTACGGTGTTTTAAGATTTGCTAACTTTGCTTATGGAGACTTGATGGCTTTTGGAACAATGATCGTAATCCTTGTTACTTGGTTTTTACAGTCAAAAGGAATTACGTTTGGTTTACTTCCAACCGCTTTACTAGCATTACCAGTTGGTATCCTATTGACAATTGCGGTGAGTTTATTTTTTGACAAAACGGTATTTGAATATTACAGAAATAAAAAAAGTGATCCCGTAACTTTTATAGTTGTTAGTCTTGGTATTATGTTTGTTTTAAACGCAGTAGTAAGAATTATCATTGGACCAAACGATATAAACTTTATGGATGGTCATAAGTTTATTATGAAAGCTAGAGAGTTTAAGCAAATGACTGGATTAAATGAGGGACTTGCATTAAAATCAACACAAGTAATAACATTGATTACCACAATTATTACTTGCTCCATACTTTTTTATTTTTTAAATAAAACCAAAACAGGCAAATCTATGAGAGCTTATTCTAATAATGAGGATTTAGCTTTGCTATCAGGTATTGACCCCAAAAAAATTGTTTTACTTACTTGGATAATCGTTTCAATTTTAGCAACTGTCGCTGGAACTTTGTATGGATTGGATAAAAGTTTTAAGCCATTTACTTATTTTAATAACCTTCTTCCTATTTTTGCAGCAACAATTGTTGGTGGTATTGGAAATCCTTTGGGTGCATTTTACGGGGGCTTTCTAATTGCTTTCTCTGAAATAGGCCTTACCTATGCTTATAAAAAATTTTTTAAGTACATCATGCCTGAAGGTTTAGAACCAAGCACACTAATACAATTTATCTCTACTGATTATAAATTTGCGATCTCTTTTGCGATATTAATAGTAGTTCTTATTTTTAGGCCAAATGGTATCTTTAAAGGAAAAGTCATATGATCAAAAATTCTGACTTTAAAATTTGTTTCTCAGTAATGACTATTTTAACCATTTTAGTAGGCTTATTTCAGTCATGGGGTATTGCACTATCAATGTTAAATCTTTGTCTTATCTCTGCTGTAATGGCGATGGGAGTAAATATTCAGTGGGGTTTTGCTGGTTTAATTAATTTTGGTGTAATGGGTTTTTTGGCAATAGGAGGTTTGGCTACTGTTTTAATTTCAGTTCCCCCTGTTCCTGAAGCTTGGAGTGCTGGCGGTATTGGAATTTTAATTTCTGGTTTATTTTTATTAGCAATTGTTTTTAGTGTTTTATTAATTAATAAAAAAATACCAAATCATAAATATAAAAACTATTTTATATTCGTAATCATAATTTTATCCATACCGTTACTTAAATTTATAGCTGGTCCATCAATTAGCAAAATTGAATCAATTAATGCTGCCACATCAGGTTTTTTAGGTGGGGCTAATTTGCCAATTATATTTTCATGGTTTGTTGGAGCAATTTTATGTGCCCTTGTAGCTTTTGTTGTAGGTAAAGTTTGTTTAGGGTTAAGGTCTGACTATTTGGCAATATCAACTTTGCTAGTCTCTGGAATAATAATAACGATTGTCAAACATGAGGAGTGGTTATCAAGGGGGGTAAAGAATGTTATTGGTTTGAAGAGACCAGTTCCATATGAAGTGGATTTACAAAACTCTGAGTGGTTTATAAAACTTGTTGAATTTTTAAATTCTTCAAAATTATCAAATGTCTTGGATTTTGATGAAAGAACTTCTTTACTTAATGAACTCGTAATCTCCTCTTCTGGAGTTTTTGTAAAGCTATGCTTTAGTCTAATTTTTTTAGCTGTTGTATTTATAATTCTATATTTTTCTGAGAAAGCTTTGAACTCTCCTTGGGGTAGGATGATGAGAGCCATAAGAGACAATGAAGAGGCTGCTAAAGCCATGGGAAAAAATGTTGTAAAGCAACACCTTTTTATTTTTATGTTAGGTTCTGCGATTATTGGATTTGCAGGTGCAATGCTAGTTACCTATGACGGTCTTTTCACTCCATCAAGCTATCAACCTTTACGATATACTTTCTTAATATGGGTCATGGTCTTATTGGGAGGCACAGGAAATAATTATGGAGCTATATTGGGAGGATTTGTTGTTTGGTTTATTTGGATACAATCAGCTCCTTTTGCACTGCTTGTCATCAACATATTCACTAATCATTTAGATGAAACTAATTACATTAAAGAACATCTAGTAAATAGTGTTCCATACTTTAGATATTTAATGATGGGTCTTGGACTTCTCTTAGTTATGCGATATAGACCTAAAGGGTTACTTCCGGAGAAAATTATAAAAAATTGATATCATCTTAGCCCCACCTAAAAGATGGGGCTAAGAAATAATAATTATCTTTGAGCTACGTCGGTAAATTTACCGCCTTCGATTCCTTTTTCAAGGAATGCTCCAAATGCCTCTCCTACTTCTGTAAAGTTAACATCTGTCGCCCCGTCGTAATCAACTGCAAATCCAGCACAAGCTAGTTCAAGACCCTTTTTGAGTTCTCCAGCATAAATTTTTGTACCAGGACCATTCGCTACGCTCATAATGTTTGCTGCAATTGATGCGCTGTCATCAGACTTACCCTTACACATTGCAAGCATGATTAATGCAGCAGCGTCATATGACTCTCCAACATAAACTGATGGATCAACACCGTTAGCTTCTGCATAAGCCTTAAATTTCATTGCACCAGCACCAAGAGAACCTGGCATTGAACCAAAGGAACCATCAAGATCAGTTCCAAAAGTATCAGTCAATGACTCACCAATCATACCATCAGACAGTACAAATGTATCAAAAGCTCCACTATCTAATGATCCTTGGATAATTTGATTACCACCTTGATCTAAGTAACCAATAACGACTAATGCATCTCCACCAGCTGATGAAAGTACACCTACTTCAGCACTATAGTCTGCCTTATCGCCTTCATGAGCAGTTTTAGCTGTAACTTCAATACCTCTAGCAATTGCTGCAGCTTCATAGACATCTGCTAAGCCAACACCATAATCAGTGTTAACATATGTAATTGCAACACTTGAAATACCTCTGTCGCTAGTAATGTCTGCTAAAACCTCTCCACCTCTTGCATCTGAAGGAGCTGTTCTAAAAAACAAACCATTATCTTCGGCAGTAGTCAATGCAGGTGATGTTGCAGATGGTGAAATCATTGGTACTCCATTTGGAACAGCTACATTTGAAAGAACTGCACCTGTGACGCCAGAACAGTCCGCTCCCATAATTGCTGTAACACCTTGTGAAATTAAAAATTCAGCTGCAGATGCTGCCGCTGCTGAATCGATACATGTTGAGTCAGCTCTAATAGAGCTAACAGTTGAACCACCTAATAATGCGCCTGAGTCTGAAGCTTCATTAAAAGCTAACTCAGCGCCTGCAGCCATACCCGGCGTTAATGATTCAATAGGTCCTGTAAAACCTAAAATAATGCCAACTTTAACTTCTTTAGCGTATGACGTGCTAAACATAAATAAAGCAAGCAGAGTAGTAATGAACTTAATCATTTCTTTCCCCCTTATTAATTAATAATTATGTAGTGATAATAGTATTATATTTAAAAAAAATGAATATTTAATTACTAATGTGTCCAGGAAGTTTTTCTATTATTTGAAAAATTACTGGCATAACTCTTTGGTTTTACTGGCTTATAGGTTTGATCAATAACTCTGTATTGATATGAGTTCTTTTGACACCACAAGATAGCATCATCTAAGCTATCAAAGTTTAATTTTAGTTGTTTAGTTGTGTTTTTTGAGCTATTCCAGCCCATTAATATATCCTTTTGAAGACTAGGATCAAACTCAAACTCGATAATCCACATCTTTGTTTTTTTTAAGCCTGATTGCATATTAGTTTTTGACGGACGCTTAATTGTTACTTTTTTCATTATTTTAATTTGGTCGGGGAGACAGGATTCGAACCTGCGACTTTCTGCTCCCAAAGCAGACACTCTACCAGACTGAGCTACTCCCCGAGTATTGAATATATATACTTTTGTCATATAAATAGTCAAACAGTTAAATCTCATGCAAAAAGTTACTAAAATAAAAAAATTACTTATATCAAACAGCTTCTTTAAGTTTTGGAAATATCAATTTTTAGTTCGTAGTTATAACAAGAAAATAAAACCTTATAAGATTTTTAGAGAAATTTTAAATGTTGGAGATGTCGTTTTTGCTCTTTGTTTTAGTCCTGAGGAGAAAAAGTTTTATTTGATAAAGCAATTCAGACCATTTTACTTTGTCAGAAATAAAACATTAAAATATGAAATTGTAGGAGGATTAGTAGATAAAGGTGAATCACTAATTACCGCTTTAAGAAGAGAAATCAAAGAAGAAATAGGAGTCAATACAAAAAAAATTGTAAAATTAACTACCTACTGCCCAGTTCCAGGATACTCTGATGAAATAGTGCATGTTTATTATGCAGAGGTAGAAAAAATAAAGTTAAAAAATTTCTATAATAGAAATGAAAATGAGGAAATTAAAATTTTTAAGTTGAGTCTTGCTGAATTAAAAAAAATAAATGAGAGTAGATCTATACAAAACGTCTTAACAAAAATTTCTATTTATGAATATTTTAAAAAATTTAAAAAGAGTTAACGTTATTTATAATCTTGTTTTCTTTTAAGAAATCAGCAACTTGATTTGCTACATCAATTGCCACATTAGATTGCGCCTCTTTTGAGGAAGCTCCTAAGTGAGGTGTTAGAAGTAAATTTTTTGTTCCAAACATTACATTGTCTGTTGCAGGTTCATTTTCATAAACATCAATTGCAGCACCTGCGATAATTTCATTATTGAGTGCCTCTTTTAAATCAGTTTCATTAATCAGACCGCCCCTAGCACAATTAATAATCACTGATGTGGGTTTCATTGTTGATAATGTTTCTTTGTTAATCATATATTTTGTTTCATCATTTAATTTTGTATGCAGAGTAACGATATCAGCTTCCTTAATTAAATCTTCTGTCGAGACCTTTTTAACATTAAATTTTGATAAATCATCATCACTTGCTGATTTAGAATTAGTAATAATTTTCATTCCAATTGTTGAGCATATTTCAGCAACTCTTTGACCTATGTTGCCATAGCCCACTATTCCAAGTACTTTTCCTTTTAGCTCAGTACCAAGAAACTTAGGTTTTTCCCATTTTCCTTGATGAGTTGAGTCATTAGCTAGATGAATATTTCTCATAATTGAAAACATTAAACCGACACTTAACTCAGCTGTTGCCTCTAGATTTCCTAGGGGTGTATTCATCACTAGAATTCGATTTTTTGTTGCTTGATCTAGGTCAACATTATCGACACCAACTCCCGCTCTACCAATAACTTTAAGGTTCTTACAATCAGCGAGTATATCTGAGGTTAGTTTAGTTGCAGATCTGATTAAAATGCCATCATATTGATCAATCACACCTTTAAGTTCCTCAGGAGACATCCCGGTTTTGATATCATAATCAATTTGTTTTGACTTTAAGACATCTTCTACCTTGCCACTCATCTTATCAGAAATTAAAATCTTCATTATTTATACCTTCCCATTGTTTCAAAAAAAGACCATTCAATCCATGGTAATACTTTTTCAATGTCAGAGGCTTCAACAGTTGCACCTCCCCAAATTCTTATACCTGCAGGAGCATCTTTATATGCATTAATATCGTACCCAGCGTCCTCTTTCTCTAATGTAGAGCATATTTCTTTTACAAGTTTTTTTTGATTATCACTATCTAAAGCCACAAAGTCAGGATGTGTAAACTTAAAACATATACTTGTTGAAGAATATGTATTTGGGTCTACAGCTAAAAATTCTACCCAATCTCTCTGATCAATCCATTCTTTAATGACTTGAAGATTTTTTTTTGATCTAGATATTAATTCTTTTTGCCCACCTATTTCAATACACCAATTCAATGCATCTAATGCATCCTCAGCAGCGAGTAAGGAGGGAGTATTTATAGTAGCTCCCTCAAAAATTTCTCGGGAAAACTTCTTATTTTTAGCTAATTGAAAAATTTTAGGCATTGGCCAAGATGGCTCGTAAGTCTCAAGTCTTTCAACTGCTCTTGGTGATAGAGCAATCATACCATGTGCAGCTTCTCCTCCTAAAACTTTTTGCCAAGACCAGGTCACAACATCTAATTTTTGAAAATCCATATCCATAGCAAAAACTGCTGAAGTGGCATCACAAATAGATAATCCTGATCTATTGTCTGGTATCCAATCTGCATTGGGAATGCATACACCTGAGGTAGTACCATTCCATGTAAAAACAACATCATTATCAAAATTTACTTTTGACAAATCAGGTAGTTCACCATATTTATCAGTTTTATGAACTGTCACATTCTCTAATTTTAATTGTTTTGTAATATCCTTTACCCAAGTTAATCCAAAAGTTTCCCAACCACATACTTCTACATCTTTTAAACCTAAAAGGCTCCACATAGCCATTTCAATTGCTCCAGTATCAGATGCAGGGACGATACCTACTAAATAATCATCTGGTAACTCTAAAACTTGCTTTGATTTAACAATAACTTCATTTAGTTTTGCCTTACCGCTTTTTGCTCTATGCGATCTACCTAAAACGGCATCATTTAAAGCCTCTAATTTCCATCCTGGTCTTTTGGAACAAGGTCCCGAGGAAAAGAATGGATGATTTGGTTTAATGGTAGGTTTTTGCATAATTGATATTTCTCCTCTGCGTTTATGAACTATTCAATAATTTTATAAAAAAATAAACCGTCTAATGGTTTAGGTTCGAACCAAGTAGCTTTAGGTGGCATATATTTTAAATTTTTAGAGTATTCTATTACTAAATCCATACTAACTGGTCTCATTAATGTTGATAAATCTGTTATACCGGTATCAACTTGATTAATCAAATAATCAGTACCTAATGAGGGTGGGACGAATTCGACCCTTTGATCACTAGTTTCGTCTTGAATATTTAATATTTCCTTCAAGACAAACTCACCAAAATCAATACAATCCGCGCCATTTGTAGAGAAATCATTTTTCAAATCTATTTTAAAATACTTACCTTGATAGTAGATAACAAAAAAACGATCTATCTTCTCATGATATTTTAGCTCTTCAACATGGAAATATGATTTTAAGTCAGATATGAACGAATCTTTATTGTAGGCATCTGGAAATTTAACAGTTCTATTGTATGCTAGATTTAAGCATTTAGATTTTGGAAAAACAATAGAAAGAAATTTAGTATCTTTATTAATGTCCAATTGAGCAAAGCCCTCTATTCTATGATGACCATCTGCAACAAAAAGTTCTTTAAAATTAATACCAGTGAAATCGGTTTTAGTTTTGTATATTGAGTGAGTGTACTTGCCAGAATTAAACTTTATTAGTGGTTTTTTATCATGATGAATATCGAGGTTCAAATCTATATTTTCATCATCATAAAAAAGATAAATAGGACTCAATTGAAATTTTACTTTAGATAATTGATCAGCTCTTTCTTTGCC
>CACDXE010000016.1:0-8097 GCA_902556735.1 uncultured Alphaproteobacteria bacterium
GAATAAAGAAATGAAATATTTTATTGTAGTTTTTTTGTTTATTTTTAGTTTTGCTAAAGCTGATAATATTTTACCATTTCAGGCAGGTCAGGGATTTGATGAGAAATATTTATGGGGAGAGGCTAATAGTGATAAAAAAAAATGGCTCATCCCTAAAAAAATTCTCAAAGATCAATTTCTTGCTAAATTATTAGCCTATGATAAATCACAACCTTGGTTTACTCTGCATGATTTTATAGCGACTGGTGATTTTAATAGAGACGGTGTGCAGGATTATGTAGTAACAGTTCTTAATCTTGATAAGAATTTTAAACAAAAGTTAGATCCAAATCTTGGGATATATGTTTGTAAAGCTGATGAAAACGCTGGTGCTTGTTTAGCAGAAGCCGGAGTAACTCAACACAATTATCAAATTATTCTTGGTCAATCAAAAACAGGTAGAGCTAAAGGTAATGAATCTTTTTGGGGTACAGGCCTCATACAAGACAATTTACCTTTTATTCAAAGTGGAACAGCTCAACCCCTTGTCGCGGATTTTAATGGTGATGGGTGGGATGACATATATTTGGCAGCAGCAGTAAATGATTTTGGAACAGGTTGTGGAGGGTATCACTCATATTTTTTATCACAACCTGAAGGTTTTTTAAAAGAGTCAAGTGCTACACATATTAATGGAGCAGACTATAATAAAAAGTTCAAAAGATTTTGTAATTTTTCACACCGAGCTGATGCGGGTGATTTTGATAAAGACGGTGACATGGATATCATTCTTGCCAGTGTTGATTGGAAAGGAAGCAACGGTGAAATGCTATGTCTAGTTAATGACGGTAAAGGCATAATGAAAAGTAACATTTGTGCAAATCAGTTCGGTTTCTTAGCTAGGCATGCTGACTTCAATGGAGACGGCCATATAGATATACTGTCTGGGGGACATAGCTCTGATTGCTTCAATTATCACAACAATTGGGCAGGTCATAACACTAAAAATAAAGAAAGACATAATATCAGAATTCTATGGGGTGATGGTTCCAACAAATGGAACACTAAAAACTCAAAAGAAATAAAGAATGTGGGGTATCACACTAAGACTAAAGATAAAATTCCACTTTGTAATCCAGTCGGTACTATGATTGCAGATGTTGATAACGACGGAGATATGGACATTGTTGGTTCCACTATTGGTCTAAATTATGTTGGTGGTTATTTAATTACTTATCTAAATGATGGTAATGGTAATTTTTCTATATTTTGGCAACATTCAATTCATAGTGTAACAAAATTTAATAGAGAAAATTGGCCAAAGTCTGAAGTTGGACATGATGAAAATGGTTGGTATCTCTCATTACATCCACTAGATGTTAATTTTGATGGGCATATTGATTTTATGGTAAATGGACATCATTTTGTTAAAGGTAACAACGATGTGTACATTAACAACGGACAAGGATCATTTACCAAAATAGGCAATAAAGAATTGATGGAATATGCTAAGTTATTTTAGTTGTAATTTAATTAATATAGTACCTAGAAAAAATAAAACCCTATATGTTATCTCCAGCAAAGCTCTTTCTACTGTTGAGTGAGAATAGATGAACTTAGAAGATTCAATTAATGATAGGGAAATTCCTCCCAAACAACTATTAAAGGTCCTTTTAGATCACTTTAATGCTGGAAGATATATTGAATCTGAAAATTTATCTAAATCATTAACTGTAAATTTTCCTAAACATTCCCTTGGATGGAAAGTACTTGGTGCAGTCCTTGGACAAACTGGAAGAATAGAAGACTCATTAATTATTTTTAAAAAAACTGTGAAACTATTCCCTAAGGATGTTGAGGTCCATACAAATTTAGGCAACACACTTAAATTACTTAGAAGATATGAAGAATCTGAATTAAGTTATAAAGAAGCAATAAAATTAAACTCTAAATATACTCCTGCGCATTTTCATTTGGGTGTTATTTTTACACAATTAGGTAAATTAACTGATGCAGCAGAAAGTTATAAAAATGCAATTAAACTTAAAAATAATTATGTTGAGGCATATTATAATTTAGGTATTACTCTTAAATCACTTGGAAAACTTATAGATGCAAGAAAAAGTTATGAAAAAGCTATTTATTTTAACCCAAATTTTGCTGAAGCACATTATAATTTAGGTAATGTTTTTTACGAATTAGAAGAAATAGATAAAGCACTTCATAGTTATACAAAAGCTATAGAATTAAATCCTAATTTCGCAAAAGCGCATAGTAACTTTGGAAATGTTTTAAAAAAACTAGGAAAGTTCAAAGAGGCAAAAAATAGTTATAAAAAAGCTACTGAACTTGAACCAAATTTTGCCGAAGCACACTTTAATTTAGGTATTACATATATTGAATTTGGCAAAATAGAAAAAGCAACAAAATATCTCACAAAAGCAATAGAATTAAAATCTGATTATGCTGAGGCTTATAGAAACTTAACTTTAATCAAAAAATTTAATTCACAAGATAATCAATATTTAAAAATGAATGAACTTTATTTAAAAAAAGAAATCTCAGATGAGGACCTATGCCATATAAATTTTGCATTAGCTAAAGTACATGAAGATTTAGAAAATTATGAGCATTCATTTAAACATTACAGTGAGGGAAATACATTACGAAAAAAACAATCGAAATATAATATAAATATAGATATAGAAATTTTTAATCAAATAAAGACTAATTATGAAAAGATATCAATTGAGTCAGAAAAATTTAATAAAGTATTAAATAATCATTTACCAATATTTATTGTGGGAATGCCTCGCTCAGGAACTACATTAATTGAACAAATTATATCATTACATCCGAGTGTTAAAGGTGCTGGTGAGTTACCGTACATTAATGATTTAGGTGGTTCAATAGCTAGGGGATTGTCTAATATAGATCATCAATCTCTTTTAAAATTTAGAAATAGTTACCTAGATAAAATTCATAATATTGCTGAAGATCATTTTTTTGTTACAGATAAAATGCCACAAAATTTTCTATTTTTAGGATTAATCACGAGTGTAATTCCTGAAGCTAAAATCATACATGTAAAAAGAAATCCATCTGCGATATGTTGGGCAAATTATAAACAATATTTTAAAAAAGATATTGGGTATAGTCACTCACTAGAAGATATAGTTTCTTATTATAAACTTTACGATAATTTAATGGATTATTGGTCAAAGCATCTAAGTCAAAAAATTTATAATATAGATTATGATAAATTAACTATTGATCAAGAATCTGAGATAAAGCAGATGATTGATTATATAGGCTTAAAATGGGATGAAAAATTTTTATCACCAGAGGTAAATAAAAGAATTGTTTCTACTGCTTCTAATGTACAAATTAGAGAAAAAATTTATCAAGGTAGTTCTGACCAATGGAAAAACTATAAATCATTTCTTAATGGTAAATTTAATTTATTTGATGAATTTTAAGAAATACAGAGTTAATTGGTAAATATTATTTCTTTGAATTTTATACTTCAGATATTTAGAAAAAAATCTATTTTATAATTGTGAAAGATAATTTTAACAGAATAGAGCGTTTACCTCCATATATATTTGGAGAGATTAATAAACTTAAAGCTAAACTTAGAAAAAATGGAAAAGATATTATTGATTTTGGTATGGGTAACCCTGATATGCCAACACCTAAACATATTAGAGAAAAATTAAAAGAGGTTACAGATAAGCCAGGAACAGGAAGATATTCAGTTAGTAAAGGTATACCAGGATTAAGAAAGGCTCAAGCTAAGTATTATCAAAAGAGATTTGGAGTAAAACTAAATCCTGATAGTGAAGTTATTGTAACATTGGGGTCAAAAGAGGGATTAGCTAACTTAGCTCAAGCAATTTCAACACCTGGAGACATTATAATTTCACCAAACCCCTCATATCCTATACATCCTTATGGATTTATTATAGCAGGAGCCTCTTTGAGACATTTACAGACAATGAAAGATGGAGTTTTTGATCCTGAAACTTACCTTGAAAGATTAGATCGATCTATAAGAAATAGTACTCCATCTCCAGTAGCTCTGATTGTATCCTTTCCATCTAATCCAACAGCTCAAGTAGTTGACTTAAATTTTTATAAAGAAATAGTTAAGATGGCCTTGAAGTATAATGTTTATGTTTTATCAGACCTTGCTTATGCAGAGATATATTTTGATAAAAAACCACCCCCATCAATTCTTCAAATAAATAGAGCTAAAGAAATTGCAGTTGAATTTACCTCAATGTCAAAAACTTATGCTATGGCTGGTTGGAGAATAGGTTTTGCTGTTGGAAATAAAAAACTAATTGAAGCTCTTACAAAAATTAAATCTTACCTAGACTATGGTGCTTACACGCCGGTGCAAGTAGCAGCAGCAACAGCACTTAATGGTCCTCAAACCTGTGTCGCTAATATTCGAGCAACTTACGAGAGTAGAAGAGATGTTTTAGTAGAGTCTATGTCAAGATCTGGCTGGGATATACCTAGTCCTGCGGCTAGCATGTTTGCATGGGCGCCAATCCCTAAAAAGTACCAAAATAAAGGATCTTTAAAATTTGCTAAAGATTTAATGGTTAAAGCAGATGTAGCTGTTTCTCCTGGCATTGCATTTGGGGAATATGGCGAAGGTTTTGTTCGCATAGGATTGGTTGAAAACGAGCAAAGAATTCGTCAAGCAGCTAAAAATATTCGTAATCTAAAGCTTTAGTCTAATTTTTACTCATATTTTTAAATCAAATAAAATATTGCTTATATTTTTGATAATTATATAAAACCAACCTTAAGATGATTAACACAAAAAAAATAGGCTCTGTTCTCAAAAACATCAATAATATTGATGAATTGAGTATTTCAGATGTAATTGATTGTAATCAAGGTCAATTAGTTGCTGTTAAAGTAATTTCAGTCAATCCAAATTATAATAAATTGGAGTTAGTCTCTGGTAGAATTACTGAATTAACAGAAGGAGATATTATCGTTGGAGCCTTAGGTAATAGAATTGCTTCTTCGGGAATGACAGGCTCTGTTCCAACTGAATTAAATAAACATGATAAAATTCACATTTTAAACTTAGGAGGAGTAATTGGTAATTGTAAAGATTTTAATATTCTTTTGGGGCCAGCTACGGAATGTGAAGTCTTAGGATCGATTGTAAATAATAGTAACAAACAATTGAATTTAGTTGATTATTCAAAAATCAAAGAAATAAAAATTAAAAATAAAGTACCATCTATTGCAGTTATTGGAACAGGTATTGACTCTGGTAAAACTACTGTCACATCCTTTATAATCAAAACTCTAAGTAATTATTTTAAGAAAATTAATGCATGTAAATTAGCAGGCACCGCTTCACAAAAAGATTTATATTCTTATGAAGATAATGGTGCTTATAAAACATCAGATTTTGTGGATTACGGTCTGCCTAGTACCTGTATGAACGATAAAAAAACCATACAAAGTTGTTCAACATCAATTATTAGCAGTATGTCTGAGGACGCTGAAATAATTCTAATAGAATTAGGTGATGGTTATCATGGCGATTATGGAACTAAAGAAATAATTCAAAATACTGATATTACAGAGTCAATTGAAGTTATTGTAATTTGCGCTTATGACGTATCAGGAGCAGTAAATATTATAGAAAATTTAAAATCCAATAATTTAGATAACAAATTACTGATAATTAGTGGCCCTGTAACTAATAATGTATCTGCTTATAAGCAATCAATTGATAGGTTTTCTATACCTAATTCAGATTTTTTAAATATTTATAATTCAACTAACCATGTCAATGTTTTTGCTAAGATAATTAATAGGATTAATAATGATTAAAGTAGGCATAATTGGAGCAAATGGTTATTTAGGCGTTGAGTTAATTCGTATTCTCTCTATTCATCCTGAAGTAAAACTATCAAAAATCTTTCAAAGAGAAATGGAAATAGATGAGGAATTTCCACATTTACAGGCATTAAACATGAAAGATCTACAGACAGCTAATCTTGATGATTTTAAAAATCTCGATTGTGTTTTTTTATCATTACCTCATGGTTCAGCCTATGAATATGTCAAAGAATTATTATCAAAAGTTAAAATTATAGACCTAAGTTCTGATTTTAGAATTTCTAATCAAGAGGATTATAACAAATATTACAAATCAAATTTTGATGCTGACATTCAAAGCAAGTTTCAATATGGATTTATTGAAAATTCAATTGATGACATAAAAAAATCTTCTAACATATCCAACCCTGGCTGTTTTGCACTAACAGCTCAACTATCTTTATTACCATTTCAATCTATAATTAAAAAAGTATCTATTACTGCTATAACTGGATCAAGTGGTGGTGGTAAAAATCCCTCAAATAAAAACCATCATTCGACAAGATCTAAAGATATTTTTTCATACAATATAAATTCACATCGACATTTAGGAGAAATTTATCAATCTTTTCCTAATTTAAAGGAGACTCTATCATTTGTTCCATTGTCGGGACCTTTCTCCAGAGGTATATATCTAACAAGTCACATAGAAACATTTGAAGATGTAACTCATGAGTCTTTAAATTTAAGTTTAGTTGATTGTTTTAAATCATCTCCTTTTATAAGAATACAAAATAATACTAAGCTCTCTAATGTAGTAGGTTCAAATTATTGTGATATTTCATTGTCTTTCAAAGATCAGAGGCACTTTGTTGTAGAGACTTGTTTAGATAATTTAGTAAAAGGTGCTTCAGGTAACGCTATTGAGTGTATGAATATAATCTTTGATCTTGATCAAACTTTGGGATTGAAACAAATGATACCGTTATATCTATAATGAAAAATCAAAGTTTTTACCAATCAATATTACAAAATTCCATACTTGTTATTAAAGTTAGTGGTAAAATTTGCGATAATGAAGGTAGTATAGATAATGTTATAAGCGACATAAAAGAATTATTAAACTCTATTTCGAAGTTAAAAGTTGTTTTAGTCTTTGGATTTGGACGACAGCTAGATAACTATATGATCAATGTGCATGGTATTGAGCCAAAAAAAATAAATGGTAGAAGAGTAACATCTCCTACAGACATAGAGGCTGCCAAAAAAATATCTGGCCAAATTTTAATAGATATTTTTAGCTTGAGTTCACGATATAATATTAGAAATTTTCCAATTCCTATTTCAAAGAAAGACTTTATTGCAGCAAAAAGAAGAGATGTAGTTGATGATATTGATTATGGTCAAGTCGGAGATGTTGTGTCTGTTGATACTTTACAAATTAAAAACTTATTTAAAGAACATGATATGATAATTATGCCAAGTTTAGTTTTAGATAAAAATACATCTGAGGTATTAAATGTTAATGCTGACACCATTGCTACTGAATTAGCAATAAATCTCTCAGCTAGTAAACTAATTTTTATCTCCGACGTTCCTTTTATCAAAGACACTCAAGGAGAAAGAATTTCTACAGTTGATGAAAATGTAGCAAGAAAACTTTTTGATAAGAAAATTATATCTAATGGAATGATTGTAAAGGTAGAAAACTCATTAAAAGCTTTAAATATGGGTGTTCAAAAAATCCACATTATTAGCGGTGAAATTAAAAATGCGCTTCTCAATGAATTAGAGACAGAAGAGGGTATAGGTACAGTTTTTCAAAAACAATCTCTTGACTATTAATAAATGTAATAATATTACATCGATATGTAATAATATTACATCTAATTAAAAATATAAAAATAAGGAGATATTATGAAAATTGCTTATGTTTTTAAAACAAGTATGTCGAGCACATTTCAACTCGGTACAATGATTTTACCACAATTAGAGAGAAATTCTCATGGTGTTGATGTTGCAGGTATGTTTTTCTTCGATGACAACATATTTTGTATAAAAAAGGGCGATCCCATTGGTGAAAAACTGTCAAAAATTGCTATTGAAAAAAATATGCTATTGATGGTTTGCGACGCCTGTGCAGTTAGAAGAAATTTAGCTGAAGGAACACTTGAACAATGCGGAAGTGGTGATGTAAAAGCTAAGGGTTTGGTTGATGGTGTAGTGGCAGGATGTTTTCCTCAATTATACAATGCACTT
>CACDXE010000017.1:0-6814 GCA_902556735.1 uncultured Alphaproteobacteria bacterium
TAGAGAATTTGAAATTAATAAAGAAATTTATTATTTATGGTGTACTTTCAGCCACGATCAAGTTGACTTTAATTTTAAAAATCCTGAGGTTTTATTTTTCTTCATTAAGTTAATTCATTTATATCTTAAAAATGGTGTTAGAGTATTTAGGTTAGATGCTATTGCATTCCTTTGGAAAGAACATGACACCAACTGTCTAAATTTACCGCAGACTCATGAAGTTGTGAAATTAATGAGAACACTTCTCAATGCTTTTAGTAAAAATACTTTACTTATAACTGAAACAAATTTACCTAATTTAGAAAATCTTAGTTATTTTGGCGAAAACGATGAAGCAAATGCTGTATACAACTTTGCCTTACCACCCTTACTACTATGGACTCTTGTGATGGGAGATAGCACAGCTCTTCGTAAATGGTCTATGGGCATGCCTCCTGCAAAAGATCATACATCTTATTTCAATTTCATAGCCTCTCATGATGGTATTGGCTTGAGACCGACAGAGGGAATTTTAACAGAAAAAGAGAGAAATAACTTAGTCGATATCATGACCGATTTTGGAGCAAAAACTACCAAAAGAAGAAAAACAGATAATACCGAGACTGTTTATGAAATAAATATCTCACTCATAGATGCTATGAAAGGAACATTTCAAGGAAGTGATCATTTGCAAATTGAAAGATTTATTTGTTGCCATGCAATAATGCTAGGACTTGAGGGCATACCAGCATTTTACATACATAGTATTTTGGGCTCTACAAATGACTATGAAAAGCTAGAGCAAACAAAAAGCCATAGATCTATAAATAGAAGATCTTGGAAATATGATGAAATTGATGGGTTACTTGAAAATACTGATACTTTTAATTCAAAAATATATAATCAATTATCAAAATTAATTGAAATTAGAAAAAACCAATCTGCATTTCATCCAAATGCTACACAATTTACATTTAATTTAGGTAAGAACTTTTTTGGTTTTTGGAGACAGAGTCATGACAAAAGGCAATCAATATTTTGTGTAAGCAATGTAACTAATGTGTTCCAATATTTAGATTTGTCAGAATTAAATCTAATAGCATCAAATGAATGGTGGGATTTAATCTCTAATGAGATAATTATTGATATCAAATCAACAATTACTCTAAAGGCCTATCAAACTATGTGGATTACAAATTACTAATTAAAGATTATGTTTTTTCGACATAAAACTTAAAACTGAGACTTTTTTTCTATTACTTTCATTAAAAAATTTATGTTATATTTTGATATGACCGATCCAAAAACATACAAATTTAACACTAAAACCTTACATAGTGGGCATCAGCCGGATAAAAATTTTGGCTCCCGTGCCGTTCCAATTTATCAAACAACATCATACTTGTTCCAAGACGCAGATCACGCAGCTGCTTTATTTAATCTAGAGGAGGGTGGACATATCTACAGCAGAATATCTAACCCAACTATATCTGTTCTTGAAGAAAGAGTTGCAGCTTTAGAGGGTGGCTCTGCTGCTTTAGCTACTGCCTCTGGTATGAGTGCTATGATGCTAGCTCTTTTAAATATTTGTAGCTCAGGGGATCATATTGTTTCATCATCGCAGTTGTATGGCGGATCTTTTAACTTACTGAGACTAACTTTAAAAAGATTTGGCATTGAAACAACTTTTGTTAAGCCCAGAGACACTGAGGGTTTTAAAAAAGCAATTCAACCAAATACAAAATGTATATGGGGTGAGTTGATTGGTAATCCTGGAATAGAAATTATGGATTTACCTGAAATTTCCAAAATAGCAAAAGACGCTGGTATTCCTTTAATGGTCGATGGAACATTTAATACACCATATTTGTGTAATCTTTTTGAATTAGGTGCAGATATAATCACACACTCTCTAACAAAATGGATGGCAGGTCATGGCACTTCTATGGGTGGTATCATTGTTGAAAAGGGTGACTTTGATTGGACTAAGGGAGATAAGTTTCCAACAATGACTGAACCATATGATGGTTATCACGGTCTTTCTTTTGCAGAAGAATTTGGTCCAGCAGCATTTACTATGAGAGCAAGGGCAGAGGGCATGAGAGACTTTGGTCCATGTATGAGTCCAACAAACGCATTTAATATTTTAATAGGAATAGAAACTCTTTCAGTGAGAATGGAAAAGCATTTATCCAATACTAAAATAATGGTTGATTATTTAAGTAACAACCCAAGTGTTTCTTGGGTAAATCATCCAAGCTTACCGGATCACCCTGACCATAAAGTTGCTGCAAAATTAATGCCCAAGGGCGCTGGCTCAATGATAGCGTTTGGAATTAAGGGGGGCAAAGAAGCTGGTCACGCATTTATAAACTCTCTAAAACTAACATCACATTTAGCTAACGTTGGCGACGCAAAATCACTAGTTATTCACCCAGCATCTGCAACTCACTCTCAAATGGATAAAAAATCATTAGAGTTGGCAGGTTTAACTGAAGACATGATACGTTTTTCTGTTGGCTTGGAAGATATGGATGACATTATTAATGACTTTGAAAATGGTTTCAGAGCATCTCAAAAGCCTAGACTTGTAGCTTCTAAATGAAGCTTAAAGTTAATGGAAAAGAGGCATATTACACATCCAGTGGAAGAGAAATAGATAAAAATCAACCCTCGATTGTATTTGTTCACGGTAGTGGTTTGAGCCACGTCACATGGGTGCTTCAAACAAGATACTTTGCATTTCACGGTTACAATACAATTGCAGTAGATTTGCCCGGCCATGGTGACTCCGAAGGACCACCATTAAAAACGATTGAGGAGATGGCTGATTGGGTTGCAGACCTATTAACAGCTTTGGGAATTGATAAAGCATCGTACGTCGGTCATTCACAGGGATGTTTGGTGGGATTAGAATTTGCACAAAGACATCCTGAGAAATTAGATTTACTTGCACTAATCAATGGATCTATGTCAATGAAGATGAACACTGAACTTTTAGACTTAGCATTAAAAAAAGATCAAAAAGCAGTTGATCTTATGATGGATTGGGTGCATGGACCTTTGGGCCATAAAGGTGGCCATCCTGTTCCAGGATTAAGCCATTTAGGTATGGGTGGTCAGCTAGTATCTTCAAATAATGACGGAACTCTTGGTGCAGACTTCAATGCTTGCGATAAATATACTAATGGAGAAACTGCTGCTAAAAGTATTAAACACCCAACTTTATGTATCGTAGGCAAACATGATAAAATGACTCCTAAAAAAGTGGGTCTAGAATTAGCTTCAAATATAGAGGGATCAAAAACAGTTGTTCTAGAAGAGTCTGGACATATGTCAATTTTAGAAACGGCGAGTGAAACTAAAAATATTTTAAAAAATTTCTTTAAAGAAAATAGTCGTGCTTCATAAAGGATCGTGTCACTGTAAAGCTATTGAGTTTGAGATTGACTCTGATCTTGAAAAAATAATGCAATGCAATTGCTCCATTTGTATTAGAAAAAATGCAAAAATGATAATGGTTCCTAAATCTAATTTTAAACTTTTAAAGGGAAAAGAAGATCTATCTCTTTATCAATTTAATCTAAACTTAGCTGAACATTTTTTTTGCAAGCATTGCGGGATATACACTCATCACAATAGAAGAACTGATCCAAACGGTATGGGTATTAATCTAGGGTGCTTAGATGATGTAGATCCACTAGACTATGAAGCTGGTCTCAATGACGGAAGAAAACTATCCTAGTCAGATCTTGATTTTAATATAAAAAAAACTAATATTGGCCATGGCCCAAGTTAAAGAATATTTAACGTTTGATGACGTTTTATTGAAACCCCAAGCTTCTACTATTCTCCCGAATAACGTCGATATTTCAACAAATCTAACAAAAGATATAAAACTAAATATTCCTATCATATCAGCAGCAATGGACACTGTAACAGAGTCCAAAATGGCAATATCAATGTCTCAAAATGGCGGTTTAGGAGTAATTCACAAAAATTATGATATTGAGACGCAAAGTTATGAAGTTAAAAAAGTAAAAAGATACGAGGCAGGGATTGTTTATAATCCTATAACTATGAGTCCTAACAATACAATTGAAGATGTTTTAAATGTCATGGAAAAACAAAATATATCTGGTTTTCCAGTGGTCGATAAAGCTAATAAACTTCAGGGTATTATTACTAATAGAGATGTTCGATTTGTAATTAATAAAAAAACTAAAGTTAAAGATTTAATGACTAAAAAAGTAATCTCTATTACTCAAACTCAATCAAAAGGAATGTCCTCTTTTGGTCTTGCTAAAAAATTATTACAAGAAAATAGAATAGAGAAACTAGTTGTAACTGATAATAACAATAAATGTATTGGTTTAATTACTGTTAAGGATATTCAAAGAGGAGAGAAGTTTCCCTATTCTGTTAAAGATAAAAATGGACAATTATTAGTTGGTGCTGCAATAGGAAGTAAGCCTAATGACTTACAAAGAGCTATAGAATTAGATAAAGCTGGTGTTGATATTTTATTCATTGACACAGCTCATGGTCATTCATCAGCAGTATTAGAGTCTTTTAAAAAAATTAGAAAAAAAATAAATTTACCTATTGTTGTAGGAAATATTGCTACACCTGAAGCTGCAAAAGATTTAATTAAATTAGGTGCAGATGCAATTAAGGTTGGCATAGGCCCAGGTTCGATCTGTACTACTAGAATTGTTGCAGGTGTTGGAGTACCTCAATTTACTGCCATTCAAGATATTGCTACAATAACCAATAAAAATAAAATTCCAATGATCTCTGATGGAGGGATACGTTATTCTGGTGATATTGTAAAAGCGCTTGCAGCTGGAGCCAACTGTATCATGGCAGGCTCTTTATTTGCTGGAACAGATGAGTCACCTGGAGAAGTTTTTCTATTTCAAGGAAGATCTTATAAGTCCTATCGTGGAATGGGCTCTCTGGGAGCTATGGCCAGAGGTTCAGCAGATCGATATTTTCAAGACGAAATTAATGAAGCCATCAAATTAGTTCCTGAAGGTATTGAAGGAAGAATTCCGTATAAAGGTCAAGTATCTAACGTTTTATTTCAATTGACAGGAGGTTTGAGGTCTGGAATGGGTTATACGGGCTCTAAGAACCTTACTATTCTCAAAAAAAATGCAAAATTCGTCCGTTTGACCAATTCTGGTATTAATGAAAGTCATGTTCATGGTGTCCAAGTAACAAAAGAAGCTCCAAATTATCGCTCAAATTGAGTAAATCAGTATTAATTATAGATTTTGGATCTCAATATACACATTTAATTGGAAGGAAAATTCGTGAGTTGGGAGTTTATGCAGAGATTTATCCTCCAAAGTATCTCAACAATGTAACAAATATTTTAAACCATTCAGTTTTAATATTATCAGGGGGTCCTGACTCAGTTTTAAATAAAAATGCACCTAAAATTGATATTCCTTTAGATCAAATACCTATTCCAGTTTTAGGTATTTGTTATGGCTTTCAATATATCTCAAAAGAATTTGATGGTGTTATAGAAAAAAGTAATCAAAGAGAATACGGAAAAACAATAATAAAGATATCAAAGTGTGATTTATTTAAGAACACTAACTCTGAGCAACAAGTATGGATGTCTCATGGAGATAGTTTAACAAAAATTCCAAAAGGTTTTAAAATTCTTGCTAAAACTAAAAATAAAATACCAGCAGCTATTTTTAAAAAAAATATTTATGCAATACAATTTCATTGTGAAGTTACACACTCTGAATTTGGCAATCAGATTTTAAAGAATTTTTTATTTAATATTTGTAACCTAAAAGAAAATTGGAAAAATAATGATTTACACCAAACTATTGGTAGATATTTAAGAATTAATGTTAAAGAAAAAAAACCGAATATAGTATGTGCTGTGTCAGGTGGTGTTGACTCTACAGTTTTGGCATTTGCTATATCAAAATATCTTAAATTAGATAACGTTCACTTTATATTTGTAAATAATGGATTGCTTAGAAAATATGATATTAAAAATATAAAATCTGTATTTAAATCCTTCAATTTAAAATTAAATATAATCAATGCAGAGCATATATTCTTAAAAAAACTAAAAAATGTTACTGATCCAGAACTAAAAAGAAAGATAATTGGGGGTTTATTTATAGAGGTATTCTCAAAATATATCAGAAAATTATCACAAAAAGATTTCTATCTCGCACAAGGAACTCTATATACAGATATTATAGAAAGTCGCTCTTACCATGGTGGAAAGAGTGTGACTATCAAATCACATCATAATGTTGGTGGTTTACCAAAAGACCTTAAATTTGACGTTATAGAGCCTTTTAAAGAGCTTTTTAAGGATGAAGTTAGAAGATTAGGTCTATTCTACAAATTAGATCAGAGATTTGTTAATCGCCATCCTTTTCCTGGGCCAGGACTTGGTATCCGTTGTATTGGAAAGGTTAATAGACAAAGACTAGACACTTTAAGAGAAATAGATGAAATTTTTATTAATTTTCTCATTGAAAAAGATTTGTACAACAAATCATGGCAAGCTTTTGCAGTTTTACTTCCTGTTAAATCTGTAGGTGTGATGGGTGATGAGAGAACTTATGAGGAGACTTGTGTCTTAAGATGTATTAATTCAGTTGATGGAATGACAGCAGATGTTTCACAGATTAATGTTGAAACTTTATCTGAAGTAGCAACTCATATAATTAATAAAGTACCTAGAGTAAACAAAGTCCTCTATGACATAACTAGTAAGCCTCCATCTACTATTGAGTGGGAGTAGTTGATTGGCTAATAAGTGATGTAAAATAAAGAAAAATAACTTACA
>CACDXE010000018.1:0-5289 GCA_902556735.1 uncultured Alphaproteobacteria bacterium
CACCAACCCTCTAAAATTAACAAATCTACTTTACTAATTTTTCTTCTATAATTTTTTTTGTTGTCAGTAACTTTATCAAAGACAGGAATATAGACTGGAAATTTCTTTTTCATTAAATTATTTATTACTTTATCGAGTAATTTTAAATTGTGAGTACCAGGTACACCTCTAGTTTCAAATAAATCTGTGTTAAATTTTCTTGCCAATCGTTTTCTTTGAAAAGATGATAGATAAAAATCGTCAATACTTAATATAACAACATTCTTTGAGTAAAATTTAAGAAAAAATTTTTTAATTAGAACTGATAAAGTAGACTTGCCTGAACCCTGGGAACCTGCAATCATAAGTGTTTTCTTAAATTTTAAGTGAGATAATAATTTAAGGTAATTATCTTTTATTTCATTATGACTAACATTCTTACCTGTTAATCTTTTCAGTGTATCTTGTGTAAATTTTAGTTTAGCTGTAATTTCTGACATTAATAATAAATATTATTTTAGAGGATATTTTACTAAAATTACATGTTCCAGATAAAGTAAAAATACTTTGATATTTCGATTTAAAAAATTTAAATAACTTAAATTAACCTTTTACAGCCCCAGCTGTTAGACCACTGATTAATTGTCTTTGAAAAAACCATATAATCATAAATAGAGGAGCTGTCGCAGAAACAACACTTGATACTGCCCACATATAATTTCCACCGTACTCTACTGTGCCGAGATAAGCATTAATTTTAGGAACCATTGTATAATTATGTTGATTAAGTAACAATGCGGTAACAGTAAAATCGTTATACGCCAACATCATGCTAAATAAACCTGCGGTAACCACTCCAGGCCACATCACTGGCATAATTATATACCTAAATGCCTGAAAATATGAGCAACCATCAATCAAAGCACTTTCATCTAATTCTTTTGGTACAGTTTTAAAAAAAGAGTACAGCAACCAAAGAGTAAATGGTTGGTTTATAGCTACCAAAACAATAATCGTAGTTGGGAGTATTCCCCATATGTTTAATTGGAAAAAAGGAAATAAATAGCCTGATACTAAAGTAATGTGTGGCATAGCTCTAAATATCAAAGCAATAATTAGAATATAAAAAGTATATTTGAATGTTGACCTAGACAAAGCATAAGCACCTAAAGTTCCAAGAAACAATGAAATTGATACAACTGATACAGTTACAATCATTGTATTCATTGTAGCTCTTCCAAATTCACCTTCTGTCCATGACTCTAAATATGCTTTAAATGTTGTCGTGGCGCCTGTTTCAATTAAAGTATTAAAACCACTTAAAGCATATGTCCAATCAGCTCTTGAGAAAAAATCTGCTTTTACTTTAAAGGAACCCCAAAGTGTCCAAATAAAAGGAAAAATTGATATAGTAAGCCAAAATAATATAAAAATACTATTTACGATTATTAATTGTTTTGAATATTTATTGATTGTTTGGTTCATTTATCTTTCAGTTTTAAATTCTTTCCAAGTTCTAATTAGCACAGGTGTGAGTAAAAAAGCTATTCCTAATATAGTGAGCATTGACGTGGCTCCAGCAGAACCAAAAAGCATCTTATTTTCATTTCTTAAGTCTTGATAAATCATCCATGATAATGATTGAGCTACACCCTCAGCAGAAAAACCAATAATAGGTTCGAAAACTCTAAAATTATCCATTAAACAGATTAGCATTATGAAAGTAGCCACAGGGTATAGATGGGGAATAACAATAAAACGAACACGTTCAAATCTTGTTGCACCATCAATGTATGCTGCTTCTAAAGGATCTTGTGGGACTGTCTGCAAGGCTGCATAAAAAACAACAAATGCAAAGGGAGTATTATGCCATATTCCATAAATAATCAGGGTTATCCATGTTAAATTACTCGAGGCTTTTAAGGACAGATTAGGGTCATCAAAAAGAATTTGGATACTGGCTCCAATTATTCCTTGAGAGTCAATCATCCAAAACAACACTAAAGAACCAATTAAAGGTGTTACAATCATTGGTAAAATTGTACCAAATACAATTAGACCTTTTAGACTCTTTGCTAAAGTATTGACACTTAAAGCTACTATAAAACCTAATACTATCACTGGTGGAGTAACAGCAAAACAAAATGTTAGTGTAAATAATAATGCTTTATAAAAAGGGAGATTTAAAACAATATCTTTGAATTCACCGATTGATGACGTGTTATCCCATGCTTCTCTTATTTCATCAAAAGCTAAGTGATTTCTATCAGTATAAGTGCCAAAGCCATTAAATCTGCCTAAAGGATTTTCAGCCTCTATTTTTTCTGTAGCTTCTACATCTACTCTAACATTTGTAGTACACCCAAATGGATCACAATTTTCCACCTCCATAAGAACCTGTTCATTTTCAATATGAAGGGATTGAAAGAAACTAGAAACAATTGGTAAACCTATAAACAAAATCATGGCCAGAGCTGTAGGTAAAATAAACCAAAAGAAAGTTCTGTGAGGCATTATGTTTTTTTTTGTAAGAAAGTGTGGAACTTAACTAAGATCCACACTTAATAGAATTAATTATCTTTGGTTTATAAAAAACCCTGCTCAGTAGCCTTAGCTATGTAAGCAGCTTCAACGTCAGCTAATGCTTTTTCGGCTGACTCATTACCTTGAAGAAATTCCACAAGTTCTGTACTTAAAGCACCGTGCATTAAGCTCATGTGTGGAAAACTAGGGTAAGGTGTTGTGCCTCTACTTGCTGCGTCAACAACAGGACCTGCTGTATCACCAGGTGTGTAACCTTTAATCAACCAAACAGTTGCATTTGGGTTGTTATTGGCTAAATCAGTTGATGAGGCAGCTCCAACCAAAGCTCTAAATGAGGACTCTGCGTTTTCATCAGATGTATTTGTTGCAATTGCAATTCCATCCCACCACAGAGTAGTTGCTGGCTTGTTTCCACCGCCCACAGTTGGTGAAGGTGCTAATCGTGTATCAGCTTTGATATTTTGATCACCTTCGTCATCAAGTAAAGAAGCTGCACCTGAGTTCCAAATATGCATTAATGCAACATTACCAGACTCCCATTCTTCTTTAACAGCATTAGTATCTTGTGTTAAAAAGTCAGGATTACTTAGCTCAGTTAATTTTTTAATAACATTAAGTGCTGCAACACCTTTTTCATTATTCACGTTAGGTTGTGCAGAACCTGATTTAAAAAACTCACCACCATGACCAAGATACATATTTACAAACTCTTGACCAAGATTCCATCCAGATTTGAAAGCTCCTGCATATGGATTTTCCATTACTCCAGCTGCTTTAATTTTTTCAGCAGCAGCAATTACTTCTTCATAAGTAGAAGGAACAGCTATGCCTAAATCGTTAAGAATACTCTCTCTGTACCAAAGATGTTGTGCGTTAGCCATAAAAGCTACAGCATAAATCTTACCATCAATTGTAATCTTTTGGTTATCATTTAAGTTTGACCCATATTTTGCAACTAAATCATCTAGTGGACGAATTAAACCGTCATTCATTAAAGGTGTAATTGAACCATTAGTAACTAATTTTGCAGAAAATTCAGCAGGGTTTGCTGATAAAGCAGCTACTTGTAATTTATTATGGTCAACAGAGTGCGTGACATTAAAATCCGCATCTGGTCCAGCACAACTTTTTACTTCATCCATAAAAATTCTGTATGTAGTAAATTCGTTAGCTAAAATATTTATTGAACCGCTTGTTACACCACAAGGTGAATGGCTACCTGCAAAAACACTAGTAGATGCAAAAGAGATCAATAGAGCTATTATTAGTTTTTTCATTTATTTCCTCTTCTTTTTGTTAATAAAAAGTTATTTTTAAAACTATACTAAATAAAACAAAATTAAAATGTAAGAGAAATGGTCGCGGAAATTATTATGATATTCTTTTTTATTTAAAATTAAGACCCATTTGTTCAAAAACACCATGGTTATCGACCATTACATAATTATCCATAAATTTACCATTTTTAATTGTCCAAAAGTCAGAAAACTGCATTTTAATTGACTTTCCAGTTGGTTTTACTCCTAGATAAGTACCGCTATGAGTTCCAGTTAAATAACCCGTCGCACTTATCCATTCACCTTCTGCGACAACAATATCATTTTTTACATGATAGTCTGGAAACGCTGCATAAAAAGGTTTGAGAACCTTATATTTAAAATTTTCAATACCGTGAATATCGCCAAAGCCTGGAGGTCCATGCCAAATCATATCATCGTTCCAATATTTATGCTGTGCCTCTAAATCTTGTGCATTCAAAGCATCGTACATATTTTGCAACAGTATTTTATTTTCATTTATATTCATTTTTTTTCCCCTAAAATTTGTATTAAGATTGCCAATTCATTGAAACCAGTCCATTCTTTTACAATTTTATTATTTTTAATTTCCCATTGTGTAATACCCCAGAGATAACATTCTTTATTAGATGGTTTACCATAAATTCCATTTCCTTTATGAGTTCCCACAGCACCCCAACGAATTGAAACTAAATAACCATCTTTACTATTTCCCATCCAATATAGATCTTCAACACTAAGTGCAAGATCAGGAAATGATGCAATTAATGAGATAATAAAATGTTTAAGCTTAGGTATTCCAATAAATTTTCGACTAGTTGAGCCTTCAAATTTAATATTTTTTGTGTAAACGCTATCAATAGCAGAAAAATTTCTTCTATTCCAAATAGTATCAAAAACTGCATGCACAAATTCTCTAATGTTTTTTATTTTATCAGGTATAGCGAAACTTATAGGCTTTAACTTTTTAATATTTCTTTTGGGTTTTGAATTTCTAAAATCAGGAGCAAATGGACCAATATTTCCTTTATTAGCAATTTGTTTTGCTACTTCATTTAAGTCTAAGCCTAATTGTTTTATTAAACCTGCGGTATCATAAACAACATTTTCGTAATATATTTCATTATTTTTTGCTACACAGTTTGCAATACAGAACAATCTAACTGATTTACCTGTTGGTTTGGAAAAATTACTATAACCCGTATTAGTGCCTGTAATTATAGTTCTGTGTGAAGTATGAAAACTAGTTTTGTCGTCTCCTGCCCATATTACCTCATCAGCATATAATCTAATATTCGGGAAGGCGTTATTAGTATGAACTGTATCAGAGACAATTTTTTCAGATCCAAATTGCAATCCAAGTTCATCCCAAACACGACATTTTGGGCTATAAGTATCGTATATATAGCCAATATTTTTTTCTTCCCATATGCTGTAAGTAATTCTGACAATATAATCAATTATATTT
>CACDXE010000019.1:0-4975 GCA_902556735.1 uncultured Alphaproteobacteria bacterium
TCGTAGTTACCAGACACTAAATTAGGAATGATAGAGTCCCACTCGTTTATAACCCAAACGCAATCTAGATTTGCACGAATACAAAGCATGTCTCCAACATCTTTTTCGAATCCATCAACTTCGCCATTATCGTTAATAAAATTATATGGAGGATAAGCACCTTCTGTGCCCATTCTTACTGTTTCAGCAAAAGCAGAACCAACTAAAAAGAGCGCAGCAAATACTGATAGTATTATTTTTTTCATAATTTTCTCCTTGTTCTTCCTCTATTACTTCGAATAAATACTTACTGAAATATAAACTAAAATAGAGTAAATAGATAAACTTTTTATAAAAACGCCTAGAATATTTGATTAATTATGATGAATAGAACAAATCAGCGTTGATTATACTACCGTTTTGAATATCAATATTTTGATAACGAATATTTCCCTTAACTTTTGCTGTTGACTTAATATAGATATCTTTAGCTTGAATATCTCCATCAATTTCTCCCTCAACTGTTATGGTATCAGCAGTAATAGTCCCCTTAACATAAGAACCTGGTTTTAAATTAATGGTTGATGACTTTATGGTACCAGTTAATTGTCCAGAAAAATCTATATAGTCTGTGGACTCAAGAGAGCCATTTATTTTTACATCTTTAGCTAAAGTTGATTGGTTGACAATATTATCGGTGTCAAACATAAATTCAGTTTTTACTTCAGGTTTTTTTTCACTAGATCCAAATAATGCCATTATTGATCACCCTCATGGTTTTCATTAATCTCATCTTCTTTAATTTCATCGGTAGAAGCTGGTGAGTATGATTGGACAGTACCTCTATGTCTTAGTGTGCCTTGAATTCTTGCACCATAACTTACTTGTAGTGAAGCGTATTCAATTACTCCTTTAATGTTTGCAGAGTTATTAACGATCAAATAATCCTCAGAATTTATCTCACCATCAACACTCCCAGATATTGTTATTTCTTGACCTGACATATCTCCACTAAAAGCACCTTTACTGTTAATATTTATATTTGAAGATTTAAGAGTTCCTGTAAGATTTCCAGAAATATCTGAAGTTTCTGCTCCCTCTATTCGTCCATCAACTCTAACGCCAGAACCTATGTTAACTGCTTTAGCATCATTATCTATTGGAGTAGATTGAATTTCATCACCTTTTGAATCAGTACTATTTTCATCCATGTCAGTATTATTTTCATCCATCAACTTATCCTAACACAATCTAAATATTCATAAAATCTAAATTATTCTCTAAAAACATTGAATTAATTAGGTTTTTATAACTAATAAAACTGATTTTTATAAATTTGATATAAATTAACAAATTAACTTTTAGATTTAATTTTTTAGCAATATCTTTGAAATCGAAAAAGTGAAATATTACTAAATGATGAAAATACTTGAGCTAAATCAGTTAGAGAAAAAATTTGGTGACAATAAAGTTTTAAAAGGGATTAATCTTGTAGCCAATAGAGGAGACGTTATAAGTATTATTGGAAGTTCTGGTTCGGGAAAAAGTACTATGCTTCGCTGTGTAAATTTCCTTGAAACACCTGATAGTGGAACCGTAAATGTTTGTGGTGAAATCATCAATTGTAGCGATGAAAATTTTAAAAAACCCGATAAGAATTTGCAATTGAAAATTACTTCAATTAGAAAAAAATTGGGCATGGTTTTTCAAAGTTTCAATCTTTGGTCTCATATGAATGTTTTAGATAACATAACAGAAGCCCCGGTAAATGTTTTAGGAATAGATAAAGAGGTTGCAGAAGAAGAAGCAATGACTCTATTAAAAAAAGTTGGGATCGCGGACAAAGCAAAAGAATATCCTTCTCACCTGTCAGGAGGACAGCAACAAAGAGCAGCAATAGCAAGAGCACTCGCCATTTCTCCAGAAATATTATTATTTGATGAACCGACGTCATCTCTTGATCCAGAATTGGTAGATGAGGTCTTATCTGTTATACGTAATTTAGCTGAACAGGGAAAAACAATGTTAGTTGTAACTCATGAGATGGAGTTTGCTCGAAAAGTTTCAAATAATGTAATTTTTCTTCATGATGGTCTGGTAGAGGAGGAAGGACATCCTGACACAGTTTTCACAAATCCCCAATCAGAGCGTTGCAGGAATTTCTTATTTAATAGACGCGAATAATAATTTTTTATAATTTATCAAAGTGAATTCATTACTACTGTTCCTGGTAAGACTACTAGACTTTTACACAATTATTGTTTTTTTTTATGTAGTCGTATCTTGGTTGTTTCACTTTAACATATTAAATAGTCAAAATATTTTTTTGTGGCGAGTTTTTGAAAGTTTTAAAAAACTAACTGACCCCCCATTAAATTATATAAGAAGATATTTACCAAACTTAGGCGGCTTAGATATTTCACCAGTGCTTTTAATACTAATAATTTACTTATTAAAAGATTTACTGATTGAGTATTGGCCTAGAGGATAACGATAAGGAGATTAAAAAAATGGCAGATATAATTGATGGAAAAGCTTTTGCATCAAAAATCAGAGCTGAGGTGAAAGAAGACTCAGACAAATTAATAAGTCAAAAACAAGTTGACCCCTGTTTAGCAGTGGTGCTAGTGGGTGAAAATCCAGCAAGTAAAGTTTATGTAGGACAAAAAACAAAAATGGCTGCAGAATGTAATATAAAAACTAAAGATTACAAATTAGATGCAAGTACAGATCAAGAGACATTATTAAAATTGATTGATGACCTGAATAATGATGGATCTGTTCATGGTATTTTAGTGCAATTACCTTTACCCAAGCAGATTGATGAGAGAAAAGTGATAGATGCCATCGTGGTGGAGAAAGATGTAGATGGTTTTCATGCGATTAATGCTGGCAGACTCTCAATAGGTGGGGATATGTTAAAGAGAGCATTTATCCCTTGCACACCATTAGGATCTTTACTCCTATTAAAAGACCAAATAGATGATTTAAAAGGTAAAAGTGCTGTAGTGATTGGTAGATCAAACATTGTCGGTAAGCCAATGTCTCAACTTTTAATTGAAGAATCATGTACTGTTACAGTGGTACATTCTAAAACCAAAGAAATTGAAAAAGTTTGCTCACAAGCAGATATTATTGTTGCAGCTATAGGAAGGGCAGAGATGATTGACTCAAAATGGCTAAAGGATGGTGCGGTTGTTATTGATGTTGGTATAAACAGAATAGCTATTACAAAAGAGGACGGAAGTGAAGGAAGTAAGATAGTGGGTGATGTAGACTTTGAAAGTGCCTCCACGAAAGCCTCAAAGATTACTCCTGTACCAGGTGGTGTTGGGCCAATGACTATAGCATGTCTTTTAAGAAATACAGTAACATCAGCTTATCGACATGCTGGTCTGGAGGACCCAAGATCAAATTAAAAATTAAGTTTTTATTTTTCCTGAAATACTTGATCCAGGTGTTACGACATTTCCTTGCTCATCTACTATTATTGGACCGGAGACTGGATCAGTTACTCCCAATTCTGAACTGAGTTCCTCTAAAATATCTCTTATAGTGTCGAGATATGCGATCATTTGTTGGCGAGCATTGGCAAGACTATTTTCATCAACCCACTCCACAATGCTACAATAGGATCTTTCACCTGTCTTTATAACTTTGCGGGTAATAACTCCATCTGGATTTGAAAACTTCTTCATTGAGTCAATAAAGGATTGTTCATTACCAGGTTTAACTTTGAAACGCACGACACTCAAAAATTTAGCCATAATTTATCCTATTAAAATTATCAAATGAAAACATCATAATTCTTGGAATTAAAAACTTATTTCTCTTATAAGGGTCGCAGATATTAGATTTAATATTTTATCAAAATAGGACTGTGGCTGAATACCTACATTTGCAACGCCTAAAACTTTCTTATCGGAAAAGATTATATTTTCTAACAATTTAAGGGTTACTTTATAGTAGGACTTCTCAGATTGTATTCCTCCACCAGGTTTTTCTCTTGCGGCTATAGGGCCGTTAAAAATAGAGGTAACCGAGGGATAGAGGCTAAAATCGTCTACTGGTGATTTGCTTATGGACACTACTTCTAAGTCAACCTTTGGCATTTCAATTGAATTAGGAACAAAAAAACTATTTTTAAATTCTTTAACCTTTGAAATATCATTTTCAGATAAAAAAGCTATGACTTGAAATGACTCTTTATTTACAATTGACATAATTGGATCATCTTTATTTAGCCATTGATTTTTTTTTAATTCAATTAAACTTACAATCTCTCCTTTAAATGGTGCGATGATATTTAACGATGATTTAATTTTTTCTAAATTATTAATATTGGTTATAATTTTTTTTTCTTCACTTTTCATTATCATTAAATCTGATTTATTTTGATCACCCTCTAAAGCATTGTTTATTTGAATTGAAATTAATTTTTTTTCTTCAATAAGTTTTTGTATATCTGAATTAAGCGATGGAGAATTTAGTTTTATTAAGTCTGCTCCTAATTGAACAAATTGATTTTCTTTAACGTATATATCTGAAACTTGTGAATTTATTGTTGGGTAAATTGTAATGTATTCTTCTGATTGATAAATTGCTGGTATGGACTGTGTATTTTTCCAAGGGTAAAATAAAATAAATAATAGGGCTCCTAAAATTAAAATTGTTCTAATTATACGAATATTTAAAAAGAAACTTGAGCGTAGTTTCCACCATTCTCTTAACTCTTTTAAAATAGGCAGTGCTATAAACCAAATAATTTCTACTACAAAAAGAAATATTCCTAAAATTTTGAATGCAAAAAAGTAAACCAGTAAAGCTATTCCTATAAATAGGAAGAATCTGTATATCCAAGTCGACCAGGCATAAAGAGTAATTAAATTTTGGCGTTGTTGGCTCATATGCTCAGGAGGGCTAAGGCTCAATCCAAACAACCAATTTCGCAATTTCCATTTTGCAATAGCAAATGCTCTAGGCTGAAGGTTGTCTA
>CACDXE010000020.1:0-3524 GCA_902556735.1 uncultured Alphaproteobacteria bacterium
ATAATTCTATTTACATCTATGGAAAAGGTTCCAAAGAGAGAAAAGTATATATAATTAAAGATTTTTTGGAGCTTTTGAAAAATTTAGGAAAAAAAAATCAATTTGTATTTGCGTTAAATAATAAAAAAATTTCTACAAGATCGGTAAACAAATTTCTTGAAAATTGTTATAACGACTCAATAATTAAAGATAAATTATCTTCTCATGTTTTTAGACACTCATTTGCTACCACTATGTTAGAAAATAACGCTGATATTAGGCACATACAAAAACTTTTAGGTCACTCAAGTATTTCAACAACAGAAATTTATACTAAAGTTGCAAAGTCTTTAAAAAAGAGAGTTTTAGACTCTTATCATCCACTAAAAAATAAATTATAGTCCTAAAAATGTTTTACTTAGATTTTGAAGAAAAATTGGAAAAATTTGATTTGGAGATACAATCTTTAATCAAGCTTTCAAAAGAAAGTGATATAGATGTAGATGGAAAAATTAAAGATATTGAGAAAAAAAAACAAACAGAGTTAAAAAGAATTTACTCTAATTTATCTCCTTGGCAAATTGTTAAACTTGCAAGACATCCAAATAGACCTAAAACAAAAGGCTATATAGATAATATTTTTACAAAATTTACACCTCTTTATGGTGATAGACTTTATTCTGAAGATAATGCCATTATCTCAGGTTTTGCTTTTTTAGATAACTTACCTGTCATCATACTGGGCACAGAAAAGGGTAATGATATGAACACGAGATTAAAACATAATTTCGGCATGGCAAAACCTGAAGGTTATAGAAAATCCCAAAGAATTATGAAATTAGCCTCAAAATTAAATTTACCTTTAATTTGTTTTGTGGATACATCTGGTGCTTACCCTGGTAAGGACGCCGAGGAAAGGGGACAAGCTGAGGCAATTGCCCAATCAATGAGAGTATCACTAAATTGTGAAACACCATGTATTTCAATAGTCATAGGTGAAGGTGGATCAGGTGGCGCAATTGCTCTTGCTACAAGCGATATAGTCATAATGCTTAGTAATTCAATTTATTCTGTTATTTCTCCTGAGGGTTGTTCCTCAATATTATGGAAATCCTCTGATTTTGCTGAGACAGCATCAAATTCTCTCAAAATTACTGCAAAAGATTGCTTAGAATTAAAAATTATCGACCAAATTATCGAAGAACCAGTTGGAGGAGCTCATAGGCATTTTGAAAAGGTCTCAAATGATCTTAAAGTTGCATTGATAAAAAGTATTGAGGATCTAAAATTATTATCAAAAGATGAATTGATAAAGAAAAGAAATAATCGATATTTAAATTATATTGTTTGATTAATTACTTCCATGACATTGTTTGTATTTTTTTCCTGATCCACAAGGACAAGGATCATTCCTTCCAATTTTTTTAGTAATGGGTTCAATATTTTTGTCATCTTGATTTTCACTCTTTTTTTCAACCCTAATATTGTTTAAGACTAATACCATTTGTTTTTGTATTTCATATATTAATTGATTGAATGCACTCAAAGAGGCCTTACGAAATTCATTAACTGGATCTTTCCCTCCATATCCGCTCAAACTAACAGACATGCGTATATTTGTAAGCTCTTGAATATGGTTATGCCAATTTTTATCTAAAATAGAAAGGCTTACTTGTCTTAGTATAAAAATATAAGCATTTGTGTGTTTTGCATAGTTTTCATCTTTAATTTTTTTAAATGAAGATAGATAATGGTCTTTATTATCATTCTCTTCTGGTTTAACAAAAGACAACAAGTCTGAAAAATTCTTAATTTCTTCTTTTTCACTTTCTAACAAATTAGATATAAATTCATCCTCAGTTTCTTGAATAAAATTTATTATATCTTCATTAATAATAGTTTCTCTTTTGGAGTAAATTATATTTCTTTGTTTATCAATAATATTATCAAACTCTAATAATTGTTTTCTAATGTCAAAATTATGACCCTCAACTCTTTTTTGTGCTCGTTCAATTGATGAAGTTAACCATTTATGTTCAATAACTTCTCCTTTTTTAAGACCCAATGTTGAAAGCATTGATTGAAGTTTTTCTGATCCAAAAATTCTCATTAGGTCATCTTCTAAAGAGACAAAAAATATACTTTGTCCAGGATCTCCCTGTCTTCCAGACCTTCCTCTTAATTGGTTATCTATTCTTCTACTTTCGTGCCTTTCAGTACCTAGAATACATAACCCACCCAAATTAATTACCTTTTGGTAATCATTCTCATTAAAATTTTTATCTATTTCTGGATTACCACCTAATCTAATATCGGTACCTCTACCTGCCATATTAGTAGCAACAGTTACTTGTGAAGGTTTGCCTGCTAAAGCAATAATTTCAGCCTCATTCTCATGATTTTTGGCATTTAAAACATTGTGAGGAATATTGTTAGTTTTTAATATATCTGAAATAAAATTTGATTTTTCAATTGAAGTTGTGCCAACTAATATTGGTTGACCTTTTTCATATTTTTCTTTCACTAAGTCTAAAACAGCTTTATATTTTTCTTCTGGAGTTTTATAAATTTGATCATTTTGATCAATTCTGATCATAGGTTTATGAGTAGGTATTTCTATTACACTCAAGCCATATATTTCCAATAACTCCTCTGACTCAGTAAGAGCGGTGCCAGTCATTCCAGATAACTTTTGATATTTTTTAAAATAATTTTGAAAAGTTATACTTGCTAAAGTAATACTCTCTTCTTGTATTTTAAGATTCTCTTTGGCTTCCAAAGATTGATGAAGACCTTCACCAAACCTTCTTCCTTCTGCTAATCTACCTGAGAATTCATCTATGACAATAATTTGACCATCTTTGACAACATAATCTTTGTCTCTTTCATATAAAAAACGTGCTTTAAGTGATTGATTTATAATTTGATAAGCTTCTAAATTTTCATTATCGAATAAACTATTACCTTTTAAAAAATTAATTTTTTTTAAGTTAAATTCTATTTTTTTTATACCGCTATCTATAAGTAAAACATTTTTTCTTTCTTCATTTATTTCAACATCACTTTTTGAGAGGTCTTGAGTAATGTCATAGCATAATTTAAAAAGTTTAATGGGAGTTTTAACAGGTCCTGAAATACCTAAAGGTGACCTAGACTCATCGATTAGTACAGAGTCAGCCTCATCAATTAAAGCTATATGATGATCATTTTGCATTTTTGCTTGATTGATTCCTCTTAAATTATCTCTTAAATAGTCAAAGCAAAATTCATTATTATTTCCATATACTATATGAGATTTATAGCTATTTACTTTTTCCTCAATGGTTTGGCTGTTTTGAATGTATGAACAACTTATATTTAAGTATTCAAAAATTGGCCCCATCCAAATAGAGTCTCTTTTTGCTAAATAATCATTAACGGTAATTAAATGAACTTTTTTATCCAAAACAAAATTTAATATGATGGGAATTGTTGCAGCAAGTGTTTTACCTTCTCCTGTTTTCATTTCCGCAATAAATCCATGATATAAAGCAATACCCCCAATT
>CACDXE010000021.1:0-2544 GCA_902556735.1 uncultured Alphaproteobacteria bacterium
AATACTTCCTGCAAAATTAGATAATATTCCACTTGATTTCGACACTCTACAAGAGCATGGATGTTTTATAGGTTCAGCTGCTGTAGTCGTTTTATCTGACAAAGATAACATGAAAGATATTGCCAAAAATTTAATGTTCTTTTTTCATGATGAAAGTTGTGGTCAATGTACTCCTTGTAGAAATGGAACCGAAAAAGCTCTTAAACTCATGAACCAATCATCCTGGGATGTAGACCTTTTAAAAGAATTATCATCAGCAATGATGGATGCTTCTATATGTGGTTTAGGACAAGCAGCTCCAAACCCAATGCTTTCAGTTATTAAACACTTCCCAGAGGAGGTAACCAACTAATGACTGATAATATTAAATTTAAAATTGACGGCAACGAATATGTAGCCAATAAAGACGAATCAATTTGGGATGTCGCTAAAAAAAATAATATCGATATTCCTCATCTCTGTTATTCACCTGAGCCGGGTTATCGAGCAGATGGAAATTGTAGAGCATGTATGGTTGAAATTAAAGGGGAGAGAACTCTTGCAGCATCGTGTATTCGTAAACCTACTGAAGGCATGGAGGTTACAGTTAACTCTTCAAGAGCAGAAAAATCACGATCTATGGTATTTGAACTTCTTGTGTCTGACCAACCAGAAAAAAATAATTCTCCTGACCCTGAGTCAAAGTTTTGGAATTGGTCTGAAAAATTAGGTGTTAGTGATAGTCGTTTTCCTAGTAAAGACAAAATAGAGTTAGACAGATCTCATAAAGCTATGAGTGTTAATTTAGATGCATGTATAAATTGTAATTTATGTGTTCGCGCTTGTCGTGAAGTACAAGTAAACGACGTAATCGGAATGGCATACAGAGGGTCAACAGCGAAGGTAATATTTGATTTAGATGATCCAATGGGCAATAGCACATGTGTTGCTTGTGGAGAGTGCGTCCAAGCTTGCCCAACAGGAGCATTAATGGAGTCTTCATTAGTTGATGATCAAGGAAAAAGAGAGTCTTATTCAGATAAAGTCGTAGAGAGTGTTTGTCCTTATTGTGGTGTAGGATGTCAAACTGAAGTACACGTAAAAGATGATAAAATTTTGTATGTGGATGGTAAAAATGGACCCGCTAATGAAAATAGGTTATGCGTAAAAGGTAGATTTGGTTTTGACTATATCAATCATGATGGAAGACTCACTAAACCATTAGTGAGAAAAGCTGGTGTTAAAAAAGACCCAAATCTTGAAATTAAAGATGCTGATATCTATGATTATTTTGAAGAGACTACTTGGGAAGACGCAATCGAAAGAGCTTCATCTGGTTTTTTAAATTTAAAAGAAGATCATGGACCAAAAAGTTTAGCTGGTTTTGGTTCAGCAAAGTGTTCCAATGAGGAGGCTTACTTATTTCAAAAATTGGTTAGAGTTGGTTTTGGATCAAATAATGTTGATCACTGCACTAGACTTTGTCACGCATCTTCTGTTGCAGCACTGATGGAATGTGTAAACTCTGGGGCTGTGTCAGCTCCTTTTATGTCTGCATCTGATGCTGACTGTGTAATTGTAATTGGTGCAAGGCCTACAGAAAACCACCCTGTTGCTGCAACCTATCTTAAACGCGCAGCAAAAAGAGGTTCCAAATTAGTTGTTATGGATCCAAGAAAGCAAGGTTTAACAAAACATGCTACCTATAACTTACAATTTAAAGCGGGTACTGATGTTGCAATGCTTAACGCACTTTTATTCACCATTGTTGAAGAGAAACTTTATGACGAACAATATATTCAAGGACAAACTGAGGGTTTTGAAAAATTACAAGAGGAAATAAAAGATTTTTCTCCTGAAAAAATGGAAGCCATTTGTGGGATCAAAGCTCAAGAGTTACGAGAAGTTGCCAGACTTTATGCTAAATCAGAGAGGTCCATTATCTTTTGGGGTATGGGAGTATCTCAACATGTACATGGAACAGATAATGCTAGATGTTTAATTGCCCTAGCTTTAACTACAGGACAAATTGGAAGAGAGGGTACAGGGTTACATCCTCTAAGAGGACAAAATAATGTTCAAGGTGCATCTGATGCCGGATTAATTCCAATGGTCTTTCCTGATTACCAGTCAGTTGAAGATGGGAGTATCCATCAAAAATATGAAAATTTTTGGAAGACAGGTCTTGATGATAAAAAAGGTTTAACTGTAGTTGAAGTTATTAACAAAATTTTAGAAGATCAAATTAAAGGTATGTATATTATGGGCGAAAACCCTGCAATGTCAGATCCTGATCAAAATCATGCTAGAGCAGCATTAGCTAAATTAGAACATTTAGTTGTTCAAGACATTTTTATGACTGAAACTGCCTGGCATGCAGATGTAATCTTACCTTCATCAGCCCATGCTGAAAAAACTGGAACTTATACAAATACCAACAGACAAGTTCAATTAGGTCGTCAAGCAGTTCCACCTCCTGGTTCAGCGAGACAAGATTGGTGGATTACTCAAGCCATAGCCCAAGGTATGGGTTTAGATTGGAGTTATTTACATCCAAGAGATATT
>CACDXE010000022.1:0-2243 GCA_902556735.1 uncultured Alphaproteobacteria bacterium
CAACTTGTATATAGTAAAGGCTTTGATTCAAATCTTTGTTGTCTATAAATTCTAAACAAATCAAAAAATTTTACTTACTTACCTTGGTGTGTTAAGCCAAGGGGAGATGCTTCCGATAAATTACCCAAATTATCTGAAACAACAACTCCCCCTTTAAATGGTAAAACTTTAGCCAATATTGATTACCTTTCCACCACCATTGAGAAGGTTATTAAACCTCTCAGCTATCTGGTCTTTTTTTTCTTTAGTTTCTCCACTATCTAAATGAGAATAATGTTTCTCTACAACCTTTGATGATTTATGGTTCGTTAGTTTAGAACTATTGAACACTCCAAAGGTTTGTGTTGCTTTAGAGGAAAAGGTTTTTCTTAAGTCATAAAGTTCAAGGTCAGTTATATCTGCTAACTCACAAGCCTTATGCCAAGTTTTTCTGATAGATTTGATATGTGTGTTTTGTTTTCTACCTTCAAACACATAATCAGTATTTCTATTTAACTTCTCTAATTCTTTAAGAGTTTGTGAAGTTAATTCAGTTTCTATTAAGCCCATTTTAGAAAGAGTTTGATATCTAGAACCTTTAATCTCTTCCCACTTCATTGAATAGATTTCATTAGGTCTTAAACCTTCGTATAAACAAACACGAATAATTATTGCTTGGGTTTTTTGGGGTTGATAATAGAACCCATTATCCATTAAGAACCCACTTTCTATTTTATTGAGTGCATTACCCAATCTCATTAACTCTTGCTCAGTCGCTTTTCGTGTTCTCTCATTGCTTGTATGGAGTTTTATATACTTCTTTAGGGCAAGTTTGACAGGGTTATTAGAGGGATTATAGAATTCAAATACATTTCTTAACTGTCTCATTAATTGATTAGCAGTTTGTTTTTTGGGAATATCTAAAAATAGTTTTTGAATATCTAGAGGTGAGATATCTACCATCCTCTTATTGCAGAAACTATGAGATCTGAGAGTAGAATTATAATTCTGTACTAAAGTTTCTAATCCCTTCCCTACTTTGTTGGAATATCTAATTCTATAAATATTCTGTGGTGAAGTATCATTATCAAAATAAGCTTCAACATCTTTATGATCCTCATAAGTAGAAATCTTTAGAGGAATATATTCTCTTAGATAATAATCTCTAAATGTAGGTTCTTTTCTATTTTCTGATTTAGCTAGTTGTGGATTTTCACCTTCCGCTACTAACCTTTTAACTTCCTTTGCTTTTGAAATAGCAAAGCTTGGATGAATACTAGGATATCGACCTATCGTGAAGGTATATTTTAAGTTGTTTAACTTATACTGAACTCGGAAGGTTTTAATTCCAGATTTAAAGGTCTCACAGAACAATCCTTCTATCTCAGTAGAATATACCCTAGATCTTTTAAGTGGGGTCTCTAGGGATTCTATATTGGTTTTATTGAATATTATTTTTTGCATTTTATGTTTCCTTTCGATTATTGTCTCGCTTTCAAAAGGTTTATGATTGTTTGAGAATGTTTTTTTGCCTTTAGGAAAAATTGTCGTGGGTTGAAATTACTTCCATTGTAATAGTCAAAGACACAATGGGGGTGGGTAAACATCTCTGTGTACCCTATGTGTACCCTACGAAACAAATTTAGATTGATTCTCATAAACAAACGCTAACAAAAGGTACACAGAACAGTCAATTGGTTGACCCTTACTTTTGGGGATAAGATCTCAATTTAGTGTGAAGCTATTTAGTTTTTTAAACTTGCAATTATCTTTTGAATGGCGCGCTCTGCAGGATTCGAACCTGCGACCCTCTGCTTAGAAGGCAGATGCTCTATCCAGCTGAGCTAAGAGCGCATTCATTGGAATATTTACCACTTCAACTTTATATTTTCTACTTTAATATGCATTAATTTTTAAATGAACAACATTTTAATAAAAGTTGAAAATTTGGTGAAGACATTTGGTGGATTAGTTGCACTAAATGATTGCTCCTTAGAAATAAAGGATAAAGCTATAACAGGAATTATTGGACCTAATGGGTCTGGTAAAACTACTTTATTTAATGTAATTACTGGTAATCTTAAACCGGATACTGGCAAAGTTTTCTATAATGGTGTCGAAATAACAAATGAAGAGTCGCACGATTTATTTCATTTAGGTGTATTAAGAACATTTCAAATTGCACACGAATTTTCAAATATGACAGTTATTGAGAATTTAATGGTAGTACCAGGTAATCAAAAAGGTGAAAAGCTTCTATATTC
>CACDXE010000023.1:0-2082 GCA_902556735.1 uncultured Alphaproteobacteria bacterium
AATTCTTTTTTGCTAGGTGGCAATATAAAAATTCCAACAACCTCTAGATTACTTTGTTTGAGTTGTTGATAGCCTTGCCAATCTATATCAAATAAAACATCTTTATTTTTAACAAAAAAACTGTTAACTGTGTGTCTTAACGTTCCGTATCTATAACCAAAAACCTCCGCAAATTCTAAAAACTCATTTTTGTTAATATATTTATTAAATTGATTGTCATCAAAAAAAATATAATCCCTCTTATTTACTTCTCCTCTTCTTTTAGGTCTAGTGGTACATGATATTGATAAAGCTATTGATTTATCTTTTTTTATAATTTGTTTAGAGATAGATGTTTTACCAGCACCTGAAGGTGAGGACAAAACAATACAAAATTTTTTACTTTTAAAGACCAATTACAATACTGGCGTTAGTTCCGCCAAAACCAAATGAGTTAGAAATTATATTTTTAATTGGCATAGAGATTGACTCATGAGGAATAAGATTTACATAACTATTTGAGTCTGGATTATCTAAATTTAAAGTAGGAGGTAATGTTTTAGTTTGAATTGACTTTATTGAAAAAATTGCTTCCACAGCTCCTGCGGCTCCTAATAAATGACCTATTGCAGATTTATTAGAACTCATACATAAATTCTTATTTGATCTGAATAGTCTCTCAACAGCAACTAACTCTATAAAGTCTCCAACAGGAGTCGAGGTTCCGTGAGCATTAACATAATCAATATCCTCGGGTTTTAGTGCAGACTCATTTAAAGCCATCTCCATAGCTCTAAAACCACCATTTCCATCCTCAGATGGTTTTGTGATGTGATGAGCGTCTCCAGACATTCCGTATCCTTTTATCTCACAATAAATTTTTGCATTTCTTTTTTTTGCATGTTCCAATTCTTCAATTACTAATACACCTGCCCCTTCTCCCATAACAAATCCTGATCTATCTTTATCCCAAGGTCTCGAAGCCTTTTCTGGAAGATCATTAAAGGTGTCGCATAAAGCTCTTGCAGCGGAAAAACCAGATATTCCCAAAGGGCATACTGCTGCTTCAGCACCACCACAGATCATTAAATCAGCTTTATTATTTTTAATTAATGTGAACGAGTCACCAATTGCATGAGTGCCAGTGGCACATGCCGTAACCGGAGAACTATTAGGACCTTTTAAGTTGTATTTAATCGAGATTTGTCCAGATAATAAATTGATTAAAGATGATGGTATAAAAAAAGGAGAAATCTTTCTAACACCCTGATTATCTAAAATTGAAGAATTTTTATAAATAGTGTCTAAACCTCCTATTCCTGAACCAACCATAACACCAGATCTAAAAGATTTATCACCTTCAGAAATAAATCCAGAGTCTTTTATTGCTTCCTCAGCAGCAATCAACCCTAAAGTTATAAACCTATCTATTTTTCTTTGATCTCTTAAACTTACTATTTGTTCATTTATATCAGAGTCACTGATTATTCCAGCGATTTTACATGGTAAGTTACTAACATCAAATTTATCAATTTTTGATATTCCACTTTTTGAATTTATTAATGAATTCCAACTTGAGTCAACTGTATTACCTAAGGGGTTTATTGAACCTAAACCAGTAACTACTACTCTCCTCAATTGGTGCTATTTCTAAAAATTAATTTGAATTTGCTGTTAGGTAAGTTACTGCATCTTTAAGAGTTACTATTTTTTCTGCAGCATCATCTGGTATTTCACATCCAAATTCTTCTTCAAATGCCATGACTAACTCAACTGTATCTAAACTATCTGCGCCTAAATCATCTATAAATTTTGAGTCACTTTGTATTTTAGACTCTTCAACACCCAAATGTTCAACTACAATTTTTTTAACTCTATCTTCAATCTCGCTCATTTTTAAACCTCTTAAGTAATAATTCTAAAAGTTCGTACCACATTATGGTTAATATTCAAATATTTTATTAAATTAATGCTAATCCCCCATTTACATGTAATGTTTGACCCGTAATATAATTAGCATTTTCAGAGCATAAAAAACCTACTGCTTTTGCAATGTCGCCAGAATCACCAAGTTTTTTCATTGGAATCCTATCCAAAATAGTT